>CANIZL010000018.1 GCA_947471985.1 Verrucomicrobiota bacterium
CACCAACACCGCCACCACCCCGCCGGATTGGAGTCGCCGGATGACCTCGACGAACGCAAACGGATCCGCTCCCACTACAAGCGTGTCGATGTGTTGCCGTCCGCGTGCGTGGGCGCGGAGTTCCGTGAGCCCGCGCCCCGGTTCGGGCGCCGTGAGCACCAGCGGACGGATCCCGCGTTCCCGTAGCAGCACCGCGCCAAACTCCCAATTGCCCAGATGAGGCGTCACCAACAGGACGCCTTGACCGCTTGCCTGGGCGGCCTGGAAATGTTCCCAACCCGAACCGGGTTGCACGAGCTGCGACACATCCACCCCGGCTTCAAACCGCCACAGGTCCACCAGCTTGATCGCAAATTCGGAAAAATTGCGCCGGCTCCAACGGGCGACGGCCAGCGGCGAATCCCCCAGCAACGGCACCAGATTCGCCCGCACGATTTGATCGCGAGAGGGATTCCCCCGCCGGTAACCTTCCACCACGACTCGCGCCAACCCCACCGCCACCCCGCGTGGGAGCCACCGGATCAACCATCCGCCCACCCGCCAGCCCACCGCCGAATACAACGCCGAAGGTCCCGCAATTTCGGAACCGGCCACGCCGGGTTTTGCTGCGTCCGCGTGGGACGCGTCCCCGACCGCATCAACTCCTCCGGCAGACGACAGCTGCCGCCGACCGACGGTCGCCCACCACCACGCCGGCAACAGTCCCAAGGCCACCAGCAACACGCAAAAAACCCCGCCCGCGCAGACAATATCCAAGCTGGCGAGACCGGCGTTGTTGCTCCACGCCAACGAACCGAAGCCCGCAATGTTGGCGCCGGCGCACAGTACCAAGGCCCGTCCGGTGGTCCGCCACAGGGCGATCCATCCCCCGCCCCGCCGCAGGGCAAGTTGCACGTGGATCGTGGAATCCACCGATGAACCCAACAACAAAGGGATCGCCACCAGGCTGAGGAGATTCCACTCCGCCCCCACCGCACTCATCATCGCCAACAGCAAACCCAGAGCCGTGGCCAGCGACATCAGGCCGAGGAGCACTTCCGTCCAGCGCCGAAACGCCAGGCCCAACGAGACAGTGATCACCAGCAGGATGACGCCCGTCAGCCAGCGAACCCGTCCGGAGACGCGCTCCAACAACGCCGGGCCCAGGAGATCCCATCCACTCACGATCACTTCGGGCGGCAACTCGGCGGCGGCGAAGGGAGTTCGTCCCGGCTCCACCAAGCCCAACGCCAACCAGCCACCATGTCCGTCCTCGGAGGCGAATTGTCGGCGCAGCCACGCCGCGGTGGCATTGGTGGGCCACAATGGGGCCCCGCGCGAAGACGCCTCCGTCCAAGCGGACCAGGACGCCACCATGGCTTCGTCCAGGACGAGCGATTCCGCAGTGAACCCCGCCGTCACCGCCGCCGCCCGCAAGCGTTCCCGCGCGCCGGCGAGCGTCGCCGCCGCCGCGAGATTCGTGCGGGCATTGTCGGGGCGCGGCCAAAAATCTCGCGGCACGGTGTACGAAATAATTTCTCCTCGAGCGAGTGAGCCCGCCAACACGCGATCCGCCGATTCGAGCGTATGCGCGACGGCGCCCGGCGAAGTGCCCGGAAAGAGCAGCCACCGCAGTTCGTTGGTCCGGCCAAGGCGCGACGTCAATTGCTCCATCGCCGTGTACGCCTGGCTTTGCCGCGGCCGCAGGGGCGTCGTCGAACCGGTCGCCCGCGGCCACCCGCGGACCGCCAAAACCACACCCGCCAACACGAGGATAACGCCGGTGGCCACCAAACCCCAACGGGCGTGTCGCTGGAGGGCGCCCGGTTCCAACGGCACCACGGGCTTGGGTTGGAACTGCGCCTGCTGAATTCCTCGCACCGCCAACGGGAGAAATCCGAAGACCATCACCACCGCACCCAGCAACAGCCCGAGAGCGGTCAGGGTCCCGAGTTGGGCGAGTCCCGGCAAACCGGCCCAGCGCAGCAAGGCAAAGGTCCCCGCCGTGGTGACGGCCGACCACGCGATGCCCGGCGTGGTGCGTCGACGAATCTCCCGCAACGAAAGTCCGGGATGCGCCCGCGCTTCCTGATATCCCACCAATCCGTAATCCACGACCAACCCCAACAGCACGGCCGCAAAACCGGCACTGATGACATTGAGCGTCCCGAACCACCAGCCCCCCAAGGCAAGCGTCCCCAGCAGGGTCACCGCCAGTGCGCCGACCAATCCCACCAAGGGTCGGAAGGAACGGTGGGCGATCCAGAACAGAAGGCCGATCACCCCCAGTGTGGTCACGACGGAACTCGTCAGATCGCTCTCCATGCCCAGGGCAATTTCCGCCAGAAAAACCGGTCCGCCGGTGAACTGAACGGTGGGGAGGTTCGGCAGTGCATTCACTTCGGTGCGCACCTCAGCGAGCCAACGCGCGGCGGCTCGATACGGCAACCGGGCGACGGCGGGCTCGACTTGAATCAGACGGAACGTGCCATCGGCGTTTTGAAACGTGCCCACCCCCGCATCCATTCCCGCCCCTGGTGGCGGCCGCGACAACGGCAGTTGGGTTAAACCCAGCGGATCATAACTGGCCCGCGCCAGCACCGCGGGATCCAGCGACGTGGCCAGGGTTTCGCGCGTCTCGGCCAATTGTCGGGCGAGCGTCGCGGGTTCCAGTCGTTGAATCAGGGCGTCCACCGCGGCCGGCGGTTGCTGCAACCACAGCCACGCCAGATTCTCCGCCGCATCGGCCGGCTTCTCCTGCCACGGCGGAAACGCGTGCACCGCCCGGACCAGATCCGGACGAGCCCGCAGCTGTCCGGCAATCTCCCGGGCCGTGGTGGCCAGGGCTTCGGGGTCCGGACCGCTCAGGGTGATCAACAACTCCTGGGCGCCGGCGAAGTGTTGTTGATGCCACTGGAGACCACGGACGACCGGCAGATCTCCGGGCAGCAGATTCAAGGCGTCGGCATCAAAGCGCAGCCGTGCGAGTCCCCACCCCGCCAGCACCACCACCACGAGCAGCCCCCACCATCCCGACCGCTTCACGGCACCCCTTCCAACCATTCCCCCGTGCGCGGATTCGCGAGGCGCCACGAACCGTCCGGCTGCGTCTCAACCCGCCAGCGTGAACCGACCCGCGGGGTCGGCGGCTGGGTGGCACAAAGGAACCAGGGCACCTGATCGGGCGGACCGGATCGGCGTAAAAATCCAGAAAACCGGTCCGATCGCAGCGCCGAAGTAATCAACCAGGAATTGGTGGTGGTCCGCGCGCTGACCAGCGGCAGTCCCTGCTTGCTGAACTGCACGAACAGCGAGCCGTCCGAATGCCGGGCCGTCAGCAACTCGCCCGCCAATTCGGGAACCGCCGCCGCGGGGCGCCACACCGCTGCGGTTTCCCGGACCTGCCAGCCCGGCTGGCTCAGATCCGTGGGCGCATCCGAGACCACCCGGCACCCGGCACCGCCGAATATCGCGCCAGCCAGCAACAACAGGCTGATCGATGACCGGAACGGAGTCTTCACGCGACGGGGGCAAACGAAATGCGCGGCACGAGGGGGAAACGAGCCTGCAAGCGCACCAGCAGGAAAAAGAGCCGCATGCGCCAGCGCAGTTTCCAGCCACCTTCCAGTTCTCCCGCTAACACCGCATTCACCGCCGCCGCCAAGCCCCATTTGGCGCGAGGTTCCAAAAACAACTCCATGAACGGGGTCGTGTAGAAATGGTTCACCATTTCGCGATAGATCTGCATGGCGGCGTCCACCCGGCGTTGGTATTCCGTGAACCCTACGACGCCATCATCACCGCGCACCAGCGCCGCCAAAACCGCCTCGGCGCCCAGCTTCGCGGAAAACATCGCCAGAAAGACTCCGCTGGAAAAAATCGGGTCGATGAATCCCGCCGCATCGCCCACGCGCACCAAGCGGGGCGCGAAAAAGGAGCGGTTGCGATAACTAAAATCACTGGTGACCTGCAACGCCCCCAGTCGGGTCGCACCCGCCAGGCGATGGGCCAACGGAGGACTCTCCGCAATCGCGGTCGCCAGCAGGGCTTCCGCCTTTCCACCCGCTTCTGCCAGGGCTTCGCGATCCAGCACCAGACCCACGCTGACCTTGTTCGGTCGCCCGTCGCCACCGAGGTCCAGCGGGATCAACCAGCACCAGGAATTCTCCAGTCGCACGATCACCGTGTCCCCGGCCTGTTCTCCGGGATCCAGCGCCACCCCGTGGAAATGCGCGAAGATCGCCACCTTCTTGAGGCGCGGATCCGGCACCCGCTGCCCCTGCTGCGTGCCGGTGAGATTTCCCCGGCCCGAAGCATCGATCAAAAACCGCCCCTGGATCCGCTCGGCTTCCCCCGTCTCGCCCAGGACATCCACGGAGATGCCCTCCGGTTCGGAACTGAAGCGCCGCACGGTGCAGCCCTCCCGCACCGTCACGCCGCAGGAGCCGGCATGCCGGAGTAGCAGCTCATCGAAGCGGGATCGCTCCACTTGGAAAGCCTCGGTATGGCGGGTGAACTGGCCGTCACGAAAAACGAAGCCGGTCTTTTTGGCGCCATTACCCAGATGGAATTGGGCGCCGCGCTTCACGGGATAACCCGCGGCCGCCAACTTGGGTAGCACCCCCAGCTCCTCGAAGATGGGGTGATTGTAAGGCAGCAGGGATTCACCGATGTGAAAGCGCGGAAACCGCTCCTTTTCCAGCACCAGAACCCGCCGCCCGGCCCGGGCCAGCAGCGTCGCGGCGCAACTCCCCCCGGGACCTCCCCCGATGACTATTGCATCCCACACAGCCGCCATCCAACCAGCGTCAGGGTGTCGCCCGCCGTGGCAAATCAAAATCCCGGCACGCCCCAATCAATCCCCGCCCGACCGGATCCTGTGTGCCTTTCCTGTCCAAAGGCCGGTCCGCCGCTAGCCCAACTTTCGGCACTGGACCAAAATTTCGACAGTTTTCGGGCCGACCGGAAAACTCGGTGGAGGGGGGTACCGAGGGGGTCGGCCCACGCCTGCCCGGCGCAACTCTGAGCCTGGCACGCCATTCGGGGATGCGCGAACGACGCAAATCCTGAACCTGCCCCCATAGTCACCCCGGCCGAATGAGGAACCTGGCACCCTATCTAACCCTCAATCCCACGAGGCGTAATTTTGAACCTGGCACGCCATCCAGAGTGGGCGGACGTTGGCAATTCTGAACCTGGCACCGGGTTCATCCCGCCCAAATAGGGAACCTGCCCCTCAATTCGGCCGCACCTCGCCAACGGGCGGGGCGATGGGGACCGAAGACGCCATCTCCCCAGCGCTGATGCCGGTGGATGGGGGCGGGGTATTCCAATTGGGACGGGGGCGTCGCCTTGTGGCGTAGCGACCGCAATCGGCAAAAGCAGTACTTGGAGATGAAGCTCTCCAAGGGTCACTACCTCTTGCGCCGCAACCCGCCGATCGCCAGCTCAAGCAGCCCGGGCAGATCTACCGGTTACTCTTGGAAATCGAGGCCGTCTTCCGGAACTTCAAAAACGATCTGGGTATCCGGCCGGTGCTTCATCAACTGGGTTCCCGGATCGATGCCCCCATTTTCGTCCGTTTCCTCGCATATTGCTCGCACGGAACGTTGAAACCTTGGCGCCGGAAGTTGGCACCGGGTCGGACGCCCGGGCAGGCGTTGGATCAGTTGGCCGCCGTTCAAATGATGGATTTGAATTTTCCGCCCCCCGATGGACGCCAACCGGTTTTGAGTCGCTACCCGCAACCGGAGGCTGCGGTGAAACTCCCGCTGGCGGGCATGGCGAGACCTTTCCGGAACAACCGCCCCCGCAGATCCGTGGGCACAAGGTGGTCTGAATCGGCCGGCTGAAATTGATTTTGCAGTGCCGACCCAGGAACGAGAGGGGACGGTTTGGCCAATGAATACGCGGTTACCTCACAAAAATAGGCGCCCGCACCGAAAGTCGGGCTAGAATCGCCGCACGAATGCAGACGTTTACCCTGGGTCACAGTCCGGATCCCGATGATGCCTTCATGTTTTACGGCCTGGCGAAGGACCTGATCCCAACGCCCGGGATGCGCTTCGAACACATCCTGCAGGACATCCAAACCCTTAACGAACGCGCCACCCGCGGCGAGCTCGACATCTCGGCGATCAGCATCCACGCCTACGCCCACGTGGCGGACACCTATGCCCTGTTGCCCAGCGGCGCCAGCATGGGCGACGGCTACGGACCGATGCTCGTCGCCAAGGAACCCTTCACCCGCGAGCAGCTCGCCCGGAAACGCATTGCGATCCCCGGCACCATGACCAGCGCCTTCCTCGCCTTGCAGCTGTGGCTGAACCGGCCTGGCGCCGAACTGAACCTCGTTGTGGTCCCGTTCGATCAGATCTTTCAGGCCGTGAAATCCGGCATCGCCGACGTCGGTCTGATCATCCACGAGGGCCAACTGACCTATCGCAACGAAGGCTTGGTGCTGTGCGAAGATCTCGGTATCTGGTGGGGTCGGGAAAATGACGGACTGCCCCTGCCCCTCGGTGGCAACGTGATCCACAAACGCCACGCCCCCGCGCTCCGCAAGCAGGTCAGCGATATCCTGACCGCCAGCATTCAGTTCAGTCTCGATCACCGGACCGCCGCCGTGGCGCATTCCCTGCAGTGGGCGCGCGACATGGGCCGGGATCTGGCGGACCAGTTCGTCGGCATGTACGTGAATCACTGGACCTTGGATTACGGGGATCGCGGCCGTGAAAGCATCCGACGGTTTCTGGATCGGGGGCAAAAACTGGGCGTCGTACCGGCAATCTCCGCGCTGGAATTCGTGACCTGACGCTCCGCGCTGACATATTTCCTCGAAGTTAAGCCCACCGGACGCCGTCGGTCATCCCGCGCGTTGACAGGCGGGTGCTTGAATCCGCTAGTGTGCCTTGAAGTACGACATGATGAAGACCTCACTCCGTTCATCCACCGTCGCCGCCCTTTGGTTGGCGGCGGGCTGGTTCCCGCTCACCTCGCTGGCTGCGGCGGCGAAGCCGATTGATTTCAAACGCGATATCCGGCCCATCCTCGAAGTCAACTGTCTCTCCTGCCATGGCTCAGAGAAGAACAAGGGTGGCCTCCGGCTGCTGACCAAGGCCGATGCGGTCAAAGGCGGCGAGAACGGCACCAGCCTGGTGGACAAGAATCCGGCGAAGTCGCCGCTATATGTGTCCACCACCCTGCCGGCGGATAACGACGCCACGATGCCGCCCAAGGGTGATCGCCTCACGGCCGCCCAGCAGGGCGCGCTGAAGGAGTGGATCGAGCAGGGCGCCCCCTGGCCGGACGACGTCAAACTGGTGCAGCGCAAGAAGGTGGATTTCGTGCGCGACGTGCAGCCGATCCTGGAGTTCAACTGCGTTTCCTGCCATCGCGAAGGCAATCCCGAGGGCGATCTCCGCATGGACAGCGCACCGGAATTCTTCTCGCACAAGGCGATCGTGCGCGGCGATGCCCAAGCGTCCACCGTCTTCACCTCCACCGTTCTGGCCGCGGATCACAAGGATCTGATGCCGCCCAAAAAGAAGAACGGCCCCTTGCCGGCGGAAAAGACCGACATCCTCCGCGAGTGGATTGATCAGGGAGCTCCCTGGCCGGCGGGCGTGACCCTGGTCGCCCGCAAGGCGGAGGAAGCGGGTCCGGCGAACGAGGGCGAAATCATCGCCGCGATGCACAAGGCCCTGCTGGAAAAGAACGACGTCACCGACGCGGCGGCCATGAAGGCGTACACGGAGGATCTTCCGTGGGGTGGAGTTCAGTTTGATCTGGTGCCGATTCCCGCCGGAAAATTCGCGATCGGTTCGCCGGAGACCGAAGACAAGCGCAAGCCCAACGAAGGCCCCCAGCTGGAGCGGACCATCGAGCCCTTCTGGATGGGGAAGACCGAGGTCACCTGGAACGAGTACGAGCAGTTTATGTACAAGGAGATTGAGTTCGCCGCCGTCGATCAGAGGAAGCCGAATCCGTACATCAACCCCACGGCCGATGCCGTGGCGCGTCCGACCAAGCCGTACGTGGAAATGAGTTTCGGCATGGGCAAGGGCGGCTTCCCGGCCATCTCCATGACGCATTTTGCGGCCGTGACCTACTGCAAATGGCTGTCGGCCAAGACCGGCCATTTCTATCGCCTCCCCACGGAAGCGGAATGGGAGTACGCCTGCCGCGCAGGTACGAAGACCAAGTACAGCTTCGGGGATGACGAATCCAAGCTTGGAGAGTACGCGTGGTATTTCGCCAACGCCGACGGGAAGTATCAAAAGACGGGGACCAAAAAGCCGAATCCGTGGGGCCTGCACGACATGCACGGCAATGTCGCCGAATGGGTGCTGGATGCGTACGCGACCAACTACAACAACGCCGTGATTCCCTTCACCCCGGGCGTGAAGGAATACCCGCACGTCGCCCGCGGCGGCTCCTGGGATGACGAAGCTGATATTCTGCGGAGCGCGGCCCGCCGTTTTTCGAACCAAAACTGGAAGATGCGCGATCCGCAACTGCCCAAGTCCCGCTGGTACCTCACCGACGCCCAGTTCCTGGGCTTCCGCGTGGTTCGCCCGTTGAAGATTCCGCCGGCGGACGAAATTGCGAAGTACTGGACCAGCTTCACGCCGGTCAAGAAGCCGTAACTCCCGGCGGTCCGGGGAGGCACGCCTCCCCCGACGGACTAAAAAAGCGCACCGGCCTCACGGCCGGTGCGCTTTTTGTTTGTACCGCTGGTTTTCCAACCGGCGAGTTCGTGGGTGTTGAAGGCTTCGAGCCAAAACCGGAAGTCCCTCAACTTTTCCACCCGCCGACTCGAGCGTCAGCGGTACCCGCGTAATCCGGCGTCGCCGCCGGACTCGATTACTTCGCCGCGGCGTAGAGCGCGGCCACCTTGTTCCAATCCACCACGTTCCAAACCGCCTTGAGGTAGTCGGCCCGCTTGTTCTGGTACTTCAGGTAGTACGCATGCTCCCAGACATCGACGCCCAGCACGGGCTTGCCTTCGATACCCGAAACCGCTTTACCCATGACCGGGGTGTCCTGATTCGGCGTGGAGGCGATCTCCAACTTGCCACCATTGACCACCAGCCACACCCAACCGGAGCCGAAACGGCCCAAGCCAGCGGCTTCAAACTTCGCCTGAAATTCGGCGAACGAGCCGAACGTGGCGGTGATCGCCGCCGCCAACTCACCCGTCGGAGCGCCACCCGTCGCCGGTCCGAGCAGATTCCAGAAGAAAGTGTGGTTCCAGTGACCGCCACCGTTGTTGCGGACCGGGCCCCGGATCGCGTCGGGCACGGAGGGCAGATCCGCGATCAGCGCGGCCAGGGATTTCGCTTCCAACGCCGCCTGACCCGTCAGCGCCTTGTTCAGATTGTCCACGTAGGCTTTGTGGTGGCGGCCATGGTGAATTTCCATGGTCAGGGCATCGATGTGCGGCTCAAGCGCTTCTTTGGCGTAAGGCAGGGGAGCGAGTTCGTGGGGCATAAGCTTTAAATTGGTATTAAACCGACAGCGGACGGTAACCGGGAGCCGCCAAGTCGCAAGCAACCAAGACAGGGCCGCCGGCAAGCCGACCCGACCACAACCCGCCGACAACCTAGGGCAATCTGTCGCTAGACCTACCGCTTGCCGGTCCAAGGTCCCGGGGTAGCCTAAGGAAACGTGAGTGCACCAGAACCTACCGCCGGCGTGACGCCGACTGCCGGACCGATCCATCGGCCCTGGCTGCCGCTCACCCGGATGCGGGCGGGTTGTGTGGTGATCATCCGACAGCTCACCGCCACACCGGACGTTAATCAGCGCCTGCGCGAACTGGGTTTCGTGGAGGAGCAGCGGGTCAAGGTGATCACCTTGCAGAACAACCTCCTGTGCCAGGTGTGCAACGCCCGACTGGGCTTGAGCGCGAAACTGGCGGAAACGATTCTGGTCGAACCCGCCGGCCCCACCCCGCCGGCGCGGCTGGCGGCCTGAGTCGTCCGTGCCAACCGAAATTTCCCACCGCCGTCCATGAACCCCGTTCCCCTCGCCTCCCTCGCGCCCGGCACCAAAGCGGTCGTGACGGAAATCCGCATCCCTCCGCAGCAACGCTCCCGGTTGCTGGAAATGGGCCTGCTGGTCGGCACCACTGTCGAACTGGTCCGCTTCGCCCCCATGGGGGATCCGGTCGAATTGAAACTGCGCGGGTACAATTTGTCGCTGCGAAAACATGAGGCAGAGTTGGTCCTCGTCCGACCGGTTTAACCGGGGATTTTCCTGCGCCGAATGTCTGCCTCCGCCCCATCGCCGGTCCCGCCTGCCTCCCGAGCCACACCCTTTACGGTGGTGCTGACCGGAAATCCCAACTGCGGCAAAACCACGCTGTTTAACGCGCTGACCGGTCTGCGGGCCAAAGTAGGCAACTACGCCGGCGTCACCGTGGAGCGGAAGGAAGGTGCCTTGCTGGGCGCCAGCGCGGATCGTCCCATCACCATCCTGGATCTGCCCGGCACCTACAGCCTGAGCCCGCAGTCCCTTGATGAACAGATTGCCCGGGACATCCTGTTCCAACGCCTGCCCGAAGTCCCCGCCCCCGACTTGGTCGTGGTGGTCGTCGATGCCTCGAACCTGCAGCGCAATCTCTACTACGCCACGCAGGTCGTGGAATTGGGCTACCCCACGGTGATCGGGTTGAACATGATGGACGTCGCCGAGGAAAACGGGCACGCCCTGGACCTGCCGGCGTTGTCGACCGCGCTGGGCGTCCCCGTGGTGCCGCTGGTGGCGAGTGAGCGGCAGGGCTTGGAAGAACTGCGCGCCGCCCTCCTGCAGGCGGCGCTGGGCCGACGCCCGGCAGTCCCCTCCTCCGCCGCACCGCGACAATTCCTGGAGTTGCCCGAGTCCTTTGGTCGCGAAGTTGAAGCGCTCATTCCCCAACTGGAGGCCCATCGCCCCGGGCGTTCACGCCTCGCCGCGGCCGAAGCGGTCCTGTGGCTCAGCGACGACCATGTCCTCACCGGCCATCGCGATTACTATCCCGCCGGCATCCAATCCGCCGTGGCCGCCGCCCGCAGCCGGCTGGAATCAGCTCAGGTGGATTGGCGCAGCGCCGCCATCGAAGCCCGCTACGCCCGAATCCTGGCCATCCAACAACACGTCACCACGGAGACGGCTTCCGACGCCCCCAATTTCTCCGACCGGCTCGACACCATCCTGACCCATCGGATCTGGGGCATGGCCATCTTCGTGGCCCTGATGGGCGTGCTGTTCGTGAGCATTTTTTCGCTGGCGAAGTATCCCATGGAGGCGCTTCAGGCGGGGATCGGCTGGTTGGCGAATCTCGTGGGCCAAGCGCTGCCCGCCGGCGACTTGAACGTCCTGCTGACCAAGGGAGTGATCAGCGGGGTCGGTGCCGTGCTGGTGTTTCTACCGCAGATTCTGCTCCTTTTCCTCTTCATCAGCCTGCTGGAAGACACCGGCTACATGGCCCGCGCGGCGTTCCTCATGGATCGACTGATGTCCCGCGTCGGCCTGCACGGAAAGAGTTTCATCCCGATGCTCTCGTCCTTTGCCTGCGCCATCCCCGGCATCATGGCGGCGCGGACGATCGAAACCCCCAAGGACCGGTTGGCGACCATCATGGTGGCGCCGCTGATGAGTTGCTCGGCGCGCCTGCCCGTTTACACCGTCCTGATCGCCGCGTGCATCGGCGGGGGCGCGCTGCGACAAGGGGCCGTCCTGACCGCCATGTACCTGCTGGGCATCGTCGGCGCCCTGGGCATGGCCTGGATTTTCAAGCGCACCCTGCTGCGAGGCGAGCCGCCGCTCCTGGTGCTGGAATTGCCGCCGTATCGCCGCCCGGTCTGGACCGTGGTGCTGCGTCACATGTGGGATCGTTCCAAGTTGTTTGTCCGCCGGGCCGGCACCGTGATCCTCGGAATCAACATTCTCCTCTGGTTCCTCACCACCTACCCAAAACTCGACATACCGGCCGTCCCCTTCGATGCGCAAATTCCCGCCGTCGCGACCGGGGAAAGCGCGGCACTGCGGCACAGTTTCGCCGGTCGCTTGGGACACTTGATCGAGCCGGTCATCGCCCCGCTGGGCTTTGATTGGAAGATCGGCATCGGCCTGATCACATCGTTTGCCGCCCGCGAGGTCTTCGTGAGCACGATGTCCGTGGTCTACAACATCGGCAACACGGAGGAAACCGGTGATGCCCATCAGGGTTTGGCGGCCGCCCTGCAGGCCGAGCGACGGATCGATGGCACCCCGATGTACACGCCGCTCACGGGCATCACCTTGATGGTCTTCTATGTCTTCGCGCTGCAATGCGTGAGTACGGTGTCGGTCGTGCGCCGGGAAACGAACGGTTGGAAGTGGCCGCTGTTTCAGCTCGCCTACATGACCTCGCTCGCTTGGGGCATGGCGTTCGCCACTCACCTGATCGGGCGCCTGCTGGGCTGGTAAGCGCCGAATCCGCGACTCGGACGTCGGTGGCGAATGCCGGGCGGGGCTCGCCCCACCGAGGATCGATCCCGATCCCGAAATTCCGTCGGTCAGACGGAAGGGCGTTCGCGAGCCGCCGGCCAAAGCGCCAGCGTATCGAGCACCGCCCGAACCCGGGGCACTTCGTGCGTGCGATAGAGATCGGTCCGCCCCAAGGCCGCCAGTACCGCGAAAAACGGTTCGGCGCAGCGCACTTCCTCCCCGAACTTCTCGAAGGCGTGCGGCAGGGCGTGGCACACGGGCCATCCCAGTTTTCGCAGGCGATAGGTGTTGAGGAAAACCGTCATCTGATGCCGGATCCGCACCGCGGAATCCTGCAGATTCCGGTAGTAAAATCCGAGCCCGGGATCAATCCAGAGCCGTCGCACGCCCGCCCGCGTGGCCACTTCAATCTGGCGGGCGAAGTACTCGTACATCCCCGCCACCGGATCGGCGGTGAAATCAAATTCGCCCACCTCCCGCACATTGGCGCCCAGCACGTAGCAAAGAATCACCGCCGCATCGTGATCCGCCACCTGACGGAACATCTCCTCCGAGCGATCGGTCCCGGTCAGATTCAGCACCCGGGCGCCGGCCTGCAAACAGGCGCGGGTGACCGTGGGATGATAGGTCTCCACCGAGATCAGCTTTCCGGCGCCGGCCAGATCGCGCACCACCGGAATCAACGCGGAAGTCTGAGCCGCTTCATCCACCCGGGCGGCGTGGGCGAGCGAGGACTCCGCCCCAATATCGATGATATCCGCCCCCTGGGCCGCCAGCACGTGCCCCCGTTCAATCGCCGCCGCCGCCGATCCACAGACGCTTTCGCGATACCAGGAATCCACCGAAAGGTTGATGACCCCCATGATGGCCGGCCGGGCCTCGCCATCGAACCGGCGGCCCCCCAGATCGAACGCCGCCACTTGGGCGGACAAGGCCGCGGGGTCCTGCGCAATCAACGAGGCGAGAGATTCAAGACACAGCATCCGCAACGACAGTGGGCGTCATCATGGATCCGTCAAACACGCCACGGGAGCCCCACGCGGCGGATTCCGCCAAGGGAGATAAAACACCGCAGTCCTGGACCACAATCCCATCACCAAACTCCGTCCCAACCCGCGAAATTGAGTGACTATCCCTTCAGAAAAAATCTTACCACCTGCGCGGGGTGGATGATCGCGGGAATCGCCACATCCGAACTCTCCAACGCAACCCGCAATCCCTCACGGTCAATTCCATGAATGTGGCGGTCGCTGGAAATCAAAAAGGCAGCCCCGACCAAGGCCGATTCGGCATGACCAAGGAGTCGTTAACCTCTTCGTCTGGAAGCAATCCCGCGCGCCGGATTTTCCGGCCAATTTCATCGACAATGCCGTTTCCCACCGGAACACAATCGAGCGGTTGAAAGCCCCATTCGTTAACCAGATTCCGCAGCGCCGGCAAGGAGAGCCGCCCTACGTTCCTTAACTGATTGTCCGTCCTCCGCGAGGTAAGCCAATTCCTGAATTACCGTTGGAGGAACCACAAACACGGCAACCTTTGCCCGCTGCCGAAACGTTGAGATACAATCCGTTACGTTGTCCAAACCGTTGACCAAATCGATCAAAACATTCGTATCAAGGGCGACGAGTGTTGGCTTTGGAGTTGGAGTTGGAGTTGGAGTTGTTGGTCGCCCCATAAATGATCGCCATCCCGCGATTCATCAATTGATCGCGCTTTTCATCCGTGAATTCATTCGCCTCCGCTCGGGCTTTCTCGCCGGTCCTGGTGCCGAACGACTCCTTTTCCGGAGGGGATTTTTTCATGGTACCGGTTTGCAATGGTGCGGACCCGTGGCTTTCTGCGTCAACCTTCTTGAGACCACGTCGGTGGCCCAGCCAAACCGACCATGAAGCGACCCAGGTCTAAGCTCAAGCCCTATCATCCATACTCGGTAAACTCCGGGGCATCGGAAACTTCAACGCGCGAATAAACACCACCTATCAAAATGTTACGGGGATAAAAATGGTGCGTCCGGCGCGATTCGAACGCGCGACCATCCGCTTAGAAGGCGGATGCTCTATCCAACTGAGCTACGGACGCATGAGGGGTTCCGAAACAACTCGTCCCGGCAGACCCAGTTCAAAAAACAGCCACCTGCGAGGCTCTGATTTGCTGCCGACACTACCCTAAAACGTTGCCCCGGAAGCAGCACTTGGCAATGTTCGGTTGCCCTTGGGTTCAGGCCAATCCAGCCTCGAAAAATCCGCCGACTTACTTACGCCGCAGGAAAAGCAGCCCCCCGAGGCCAAGAGCGGCGAGCGCATAGGTGCTCGGCTCTGGACAAATGTCGGGGACGTTCATGCCCATAAACGCCGGGACGATCGAATTTGGAAGCCCAGCGACGCCATTGGCATCTACCACGCCGCCGAGCACGAAAGAGGACAACGTTCTCGTTGCTCTCACGAAAGCACTATTGAAGTCAGCGCCCGTGTCCTTGTCCCAAGCGCGGATCGTGATATCGACCGCGCTGCCACCGGGCTTACCGGGCACAGTGACGGTGCCTTTGGAAAAGAGTCCGGCATTCGCCCCCGACAGCGTCAGTTGAAAGGGTTCCATCGCCCGCACTCCGTTCACGATAATTTCAACAAAGACGTTGTCAGCGGGGAGCACATTGGCGCCGAAGATCACGATACGCGGCTTGGTTCCCGTGGCGGTACTCGCAGAGAACGTTCCCTGAGCGGAAACGGAGGCGGCAGCGGCAAATAAGACTACACCCGCGAGGATCGTGGATTTCATATTCATTCCGGGTTCACCGACCTGAGGCGCTGAGCTGATAGCCAAAGTTAGCAGTAGCACAAGAACCAAGCAACCCGGCCCCGAAGAATCCGACTGCTTACCTGCGCCGCAGGAATAGCAGCCCCCCAAGGCCGAGAGCGGCGAGCACATAGGTGCTCGGCTCGGGGCATATCGGCAGGCAATTCGGTGGCCCGTAGGCTGCCAGATCAAAGCCCGTAAAGGCCGGGACGATGGGCGTGGGAAGGCCAGCGATGCCGTTGGCATCAACCACGCCGCCGAGCACGAAGGAGTGCAACGTTGTGGTTGCTTTCACCAACAGTGCAGCGTCGAAACTGAAACCAGCGTCTCCATCCCAAGCGCGGATCGTGATATCCACCGTGCTACCACCCGGCTTACCGGGAACGGTGATGATTCCCTTGGAGAAGAGTCCGGCGTTGACACCACCCAGCGTGAGTTGAAAGGGATCGATCGTCGGTGCTCCGTTCACCAGGATTTGAACGAACACGTGGTCCGCAGCGACAACATTCACACCGTCAATGCTGATGCGTGGCTTGGTTCCCGTGGCCGTACTGGCAGAGAACGTTCCCTGAGCGGTGACGGAGGTGACGGCGGCGAAAAATGCGGCGCCAACGAGAATCAGTCCGTTGAGGCAATTCTTGAGGTTCACGGGCCTGAATCGAATTACTCAAACTGAAGGTTCGCTGAGGCGGCAATTGCAAGCAATCCACCAACGAAAAACGGCCGATCTGTTGCCAGATCGGCCGTTTTTTGAAAGTCCAACGCCTTACTTGCGGCGGAGGAACAGCAGGCCACCGAGGCCGAGAGCGGCGAGCGCGTACGTGCTCGGCTCAGGGGTGACCAACGTCAAGCCCGTGAAGGCCGGAACGATGGAGTTCGGGAGGCCGGCGATGCCGTTGGCATCCACCACGCCGCCGAGAACGAAGGAGGACAGCGTCGTGGACGCCTTCACCTTCGCGCTGTCGAAGTCAGCGCCCGTGTCCTTGTCCCAAGCGCGGATGGTGATGTCCACCGCGCTACCACCGACCTTACCGGCAACGGCGACAGTTCCCTTGGAGAAGAGACCGGCGTTCGCACCCGCCAGCGTCAGCTGGAAGGGGTCGATCGTGGCCGCTCCGTTCACGAGGATCTGAACGAACACGTTGTCAGCAGCAGCGACATTGGCACCGTCGAGGGTGATACGCGGCTTGGTTCCCGTGGCGGAACTCGCGGAGAATGTTCCCTGAGCGGAAACGGAGACGGCAGCGGCAAAAAATGCCACACCAGCGAGGATAGCTTTATTCATGCTTTTTGTGGGTTCAATTTACAGAATCAATTTACTGGAGCAAAGCGCTGGCGGAGGGCTGCTTCCAGAGAGCGGCCGTACCGGTCCGCTTCACCCAGAACGCTTCAGCCACCGCGACGTTCGGTCCCTTGCCGCTGTCATCCAACCAGGAGCCAGCAGATCCGTCGGTGCCGGCGTAGGAGCCGTTGACGAACTGGAACACGCTATCGCTGTCATTGTCACCCGCGCCCAGCGGATATTCCAAGTCAGCCAGACGGCCGGCCTTGGGCAGCGTGGAGGACTGGATGCTCAAGCCGGCAGGCACGTTGTGGCCCGCGACCGCGCCCGCGATGTCAACTTCACCGACGAAGGTGATCTTGACCGCAGCCGCACCCGCGCTGGCAGCGAAGAAGCCGCCGCCCGGATTGATGACGACGTCGCCGCCGTCGAGCCATTCACCACCGGAGGCCGCCGAGGAGACGAAGCCACCGGGCGTGAAGTGGAACAACTGCAAGTCGTCCGACGCGCCGAGTTTGATGACATCCGAAACCTTGTTGCTCGTCGCTTTGAGCGGGTTGGAGATCATGCTGTACTTGGAGACGCCATTCACCTGGGCGGCCACCGTGACGTTGACGTAGCCAACGATGTTCTGAGAGACCACGTCGGCAGCGGAGACGCCACCGGCAACGAGGCCGAGGATGAGAAGTGCTTTAGCCTTCATGTGTTGATAATTGATTCCGTGTGTGGTGAAACCTTGGCCTATGGGGTCCAGCGACGTCAACGCCTTTTTACAGATTTTTCAGAAAAACATCCACCCGCCCTTCCCGCGCAATTCCGCCGGAAAAAGCCTGTAAATAGCCACATATCAGCCCTAAAACCGCGTACTGGCGACCCGCACCACCCCGGCATACCCGCGATCCCAACAAAATTTTCCGAACCTCAGCCTCCAACGTCGGGCCGATTGAGGCGGCGGGTTGGAGGCGAGGTTTTCGTCCGGAGCGCGGACGGGAGGACCGTGCGGTCGAGGACTGAGGCAGTCCTCGACTGCTGGGGCGATCGAGCCGGTCGTCCCCCCGCTCCGCCCGGTGGACCCGCATTCCTGTTTTCGACCCGCCAGGACAATTTTCGTACCCTAGCCCAAAGCGGTAGGGGACTACCGCAGTCCATGACGCTGCGCGACCACCGACGCGTTTGGTAAAATTTACCGCGTCCCTTCACCAAGGCGCTCCGGTCCGTGGTTCGCCGACAATTCCTTTTGCGTGCCGAACGGCCGCCCGCTCGTTTGGCGGGGTGACCAAGCCCCTCGCCGTCGTGTTTTATGAGCGTCTCCTTCCCGGCAGCCGGATCGCCAATCGTCTGGCAGATCTCGGCTGGCGCGTCGCGGAGGCGAAGCAGGCGGCGGACATCGTCCCACTGGTACGCTCCGAGCGTCCCTTGGTCGTCGTGGCCGAACTCGAACTGCGATCCGGCGACCTTTGCCCGATCATCGCCGAGTTGAAGCGCACCCCGGAGACGGAGCATGTCCCCTTTCTCGGGTACGGAGATCCCAAGAACCAGCGCTTGGTGGACGCCGCTCTGGCCGCCGGCGCGCGTTTGATCGTGGGGGAAGCCGGTGTGTGCGATCAGCTCCCGCAATTGCTCGACCACGTACTCGCGGTGGAGTGAGGCAGCATCCGGCTCGCCTTCGGGTGGTCCGAAGTGGTCTTCGGTAGGGGAAATCCGCCGAGGTTTTCCCGCCCGGGGGTTGTTGAAACGCCCGGCTCGGCTACAGCTGGAAGCAGCAAATGGCACACGTATGCGTCATCGGCGCGGGCGTCATCGGACTCTGCACCGCCTACTACTGCACGCAGCGCGGTCACACGGTCACCGTGGTGGATCGCCTGCCTCCCCGCCGGAACGGCTGTTCCTTTGGCAATGCCGGAATGATCGTCCCCAGCCATTTCGTGCCCCTGGCAGCGCCGGGAATGGTCGCTCTGGGACTCAAATGGATGTGGAATCCGGAGTCTCCATTTTACATCCAACCGCGACTCAATCCCGAACTGCTGCGCTGGGCCTACCAGTTCTGGCGGGCCGCTACTCCGGAACACGTCCGCCGCAGCGCTCCCCTGCTCCGGGACTTGAGTCTGGCCAGCCGGGCCGCTTTTGAAGCGATCGCCGCCCAGCCAGGCCACGATTTCGGCCTGGTGCAACGCGGGCTCCTAATGTTATGCCAGACCGCGCACACGCTCGACGAGGAGGCGGCCACCGCCACCCGTGCCCGCGAACTCGGTCTCCCAGCCGAAGTACTCGACGCGCGACAGGCAGCGGCTCTGGATCCCGGGGTCACGATGAATATTCAGGGAGCGGTCTACTTCCCGAAGGACTGTCATCTGGCGCCGGACCGTTTCATGGCGTTGCTGCAAACCCAACTGGAGGCCGCGGGCACCCGCTTCGTCTGGGACACCGAGATCACCGGTTGGCGACGGGAAGGATCACGACTGCGGGCCGTCCAAACCACCGGGACGAACGCGGCTGCCGCGGAAATCGCCGCCGATGAATTCGTTCTCGCCGGCGGTTCGTGGTCGCCCGGTCTGGGCCAGCAACTCGGTCTGCGCATTCCCCTGCAAGCCGGCAAGGGCTACAGCCTGACCCTCCGCGCCCCCCGCGAACTGCCCCAATTGTGCTCCATCCTGACGGAAGCCCGCGTGGCCGTGACGCCCATGGGTGGAAGTCTGCGCGTGGGTGGCACCATGGAAATCTCCGGCCTGAAGGAGACCATCAATCCCGCGCGGGTCCGGGGCATCATTAAATCGATGGTCCGGTACTTCCCCAAGTTTACCGAAGCGGATTTTGCCGACGTCCAGCCGTGGTTTGGACTGCGGCCATGTTCCCCGGACGGTCTACCCTACTTGGGACGGACGACGAGGCACCAGAACCTGACTCTGGCCACCGGTCATGCCATGATGGGCCTTTCGCTGGGTCCGGTGACCGGCCAACTGGTGGCGCAAATTCTGAGCGGTGAACGACCGGATTTCGATCTGACACTGCTGTCCCCCGACCGCCTGGGTTGATTCAGTGCAGGTCCGGCCAAACGGACTAGGAATCCACCACGGCGGCTGCCGGGGATCGTCGCGCACTTCTATCACTTCAATCCAGCCGGGAAATCCAGCCGCCGCCCACGACCAGATCGTCCTGGTAACAAACGCACGCCTGCCCCGGAGTCACCGCCCGCGCGGGCTCATGCAAACGGACTTCCGCGGTGCCATTCGGCCCCGGAGTGACCGTGGCTGCAGTGCCGGGATGATTGTACCGGATCTTCGCCAGACACTCGAACGAGGCGGGCGGCACCTCGAAGGGGATCCAGTTGCAATTCGTGATGCGGAACGTGGCCCGCCTCAACTCCGCTTCCTCGCCCACCACGACCCGATTGTTCGCCACGTCCAGCTCCACTACATAGAGCATCTTCTGCGAGTTCATCCGCAGTCCCTTCCGCTGGCCGATGGTGTAAAACTCAATGCCCTCGTGCCGGCCCAGCACCGCGCCGGACCGATCCACAATATCCCCGGCATGAGTCTTCACGAGCTGGCTCTGTTGCAGGAAGCCGCCGTAATCGTTGTCCGGCACGAAACAGATTTCCATGCTCTCCTCCTTGTCGGCCGTGCGCAGTGCGCAGGCGCGGGCAACGTCGCGGGTGTCGGATTTGGTCTTTTCGCCCAAGGGAAACAGGACGCTCGCCAGCTGCTCCTGTTGCAGGCTGAAGAGGAAATAGCTTTGATCCTTGCGCAGATCGTGACCGCGTTTGAGCAGAACCCGGCCGGCGGGCGTCCGCTCGACCCGGGCAAAATGGCCGGTGGCCAGCCAATCACATCCCAGCTGCCGCGCCCGATCCAACAGCGTGCCGAACTTCAGGTGCTGATTGCACATGACGCACGGATTCGGGGTGCGGCCGGCCTTGTATTCGGCGGCGAAGTACCCAATCACCCGCTGCTGAAACTCGGCGGATTCATCGATCAGGTAGTACGGAATCCCGAGCTGGGCGCAGACGCTCCGGGCATCCATGACCGCCTGGGGACCACAGCACTTGTCCTCGGCGCGGGAAACGCAGTCCTGCGGCCACAGCTTGAGGGTCACGCCGATGACGTCGTAGCCCTGGGAAAGGAGCAGTGCGGCGGTGGCTGAGGAATCCACCCCGCCGCTCATCCCGACCAGCACGCGGGGTTTGGCGGCAGCCATGGGGTTAAGAAGCGAAAGGCAGGACCGGCCGGATTAAAAAGGCGAAAACGGACCGCCAAGCGGTTCGGAGCCATTCCTCGGAAGGAGCGGAACCCCGGCGGAGCAGCGAAAGCGGGGCGATTTCGCCCCGCGCCGATCATTTGGCCGGAACCGGCACGAGGACCGGAGCCGGGACATTCGTCGGAGCCGGCGTCCGGGCCGGAGCCGCGGGGACCACGGCCGGGGCGGTGGCGGCCAGCTTGTCCAATTGCGCACCCAAACCACGATCCTTATTGCGGTTGTAGTGGGCGGTCAGAACGGAGATCAAAAGGCACAGGAACAGGAAGATTCCGGCGGCCCACTTCGTGATGTTGGTCAGGGCGTTGCCCGAACCGGCACCGAAAATCGCGGCGGTTTGCTCCGCCCCGAAGGCGGCCGCGAGACCCGCTTCCTTCTTGGGGAGTTGCAGCAGGATCAGCAAACCCAGAAAGAGCGAATCGACGAGCAGGATCAGCGAAAGCAGGGAAGTCCAGATGTTCATAGGCGGGGAATAAATTGGGCGGTGAGCAGCGGGGAATCCCCGTTCAGATCGAATTCTTCACGATCTCGACAAAACTCTTGGCTTCCAGCGACGCTCCGCCGACCAGGGCGCCATCGATATCGGGCTGGCCGAGCAGTTCACGGGCATTGCTGCCTTTGACGCTGCCGCCGTATTGGATCCGGACCCGGCGGGCCACGGCCTCGCCGTGCAGGCTGACGAGGACCTTCCGGATGAAGGCGTGCACGTCCTGTGCTTGCTGGCTGCTGGCCGTCTTGCCGGTGCCGATCGCCCAGACGGGCTCGTACGCCAGCACCGTGGTCTCCACCTGTTCCGGGGTCAGACCGGCCAGGGAACCGCGCAACTGGCCTTCCACGACCTGCTCGGTGATGCCGGCTTCCCGCTCCGCGAGGGTCTCCCCCACGCAGACGATCGGGATCAGGCTGTTCGCATGGGCATTGGCGGCCTTCTTGGCCACCAGCGCATCCGACTCCTTCTGGAACTGGCGGCGCTCGCTGTGACCCAGGATCACGTACCGCACGGACAGCTCGCGCAGCATGCCGGGAGCGATCTCGCCGGTGAAGGCGCCGTAGCCGGTTTCGCTGAGGTTTTGCGCTCCGAGACGCAGGTTGGATTCCACAATCAACTTGGAAGTCTCCGCCAGGGCCGTGAAGGCCGGGCACACGACCACGTCCACTTCCGTTACGGCGTGGAGGTCGCGTTTAATTTCAGTCACCAAGGCGATCGCTTCGGCGTTCGTCTTGTTGCTTTTCCAGTTTCCGGCAATGATCAGGCGGCGGGCTTTGTCCATGCAATTTCCCTTAAAAATCGAGCCCGGACGCTAGGGGGCCGAGGGGGGGCGTCAACGGGGTTTTTACAACTCCGATCAGCCGTCATCCGGCGGCTTGATCGGTTTCCTGCTGTCGACCGGCACTCGCCGCCCCCCCAAACTCCTCGGCGGCCACCGCGCCGGCGGCCGCTTCCTCCCACACCCGGAGCGGTTGATAAAAAGTATCCCGCTGCACCGGCACCCGGCCCGCCTCCCGGATGGCCCGGACCAGATCCTTCTCCGTCTGGAGCTGCGGCGTGCGGGCTCCGGCCATGTGAAAAATGTGCTCCTCCACAATGGTCCCATGGAGGTCATCCGCCCCGTAACTCAGCCCAAGCTGGGCCATCTTCATGCCAAATCCCACCCAGTAGGCCGTGATGTGCTCGAAATTATCCAGATACAACCGCGCCACCGCCAGGGTGCGCAGCAGGTCAAATCCCGTCGGCGGGGTCGTCACGGGAATCGCATTATTGTCCGGCTGATACGGCAGCGGAATGAAGCCCGTGAATCCGCGGGTCTCATCCTGCAGGTCTCGGAGCTGACGCAGATGATCCACCCGGTCCGCCAGACTTTCCACGTGCCCGAAGAGCATCGTACAGGTGCTGCGACCGCCCAGCTGATGCCACTGGCGATGGACATCCAGATACTCCGCCGCGCTTTCCTTGCCCTTGGCAATGGCGGTCCGGACCTCTTTGCGGAAGATTTCCGCGCCCCCGCCGGTCAGGGACGACAGACCCGCGGCCCGAAGTTCGGCGAGCGTCTCCGGAACCGACTTCTTCGCCAGCCACGCCAGATGCAGGATCTCGATGGCCGTGAAACATTTCAGCTGCAGCCGCGGATCCAGAGCCTTAAGCGCGCGGAGGAACTCCAGGTAATGGGAAAACGGCAACGACGGATGCAATCCGCCCACGATGTGCAGCTCCGTGATCCCCAAGGCGAGCGCTTCCCGGGCCTTCTCCACCATCTGGCTGACCGACAATTCAAACCCATCCGCATCGCGCTTCTTCCGGGAAAAAGCGCAGAACTGGCAGCTCAGGATGCAGTAATTGGAGTAATTGAGGTACCGGTTGACGATGTACGACGCCCGCCGGCCGTTGCGTCGTTGATTGGCGAAATCCGCGAGCTGGCCCAGCGCATTGAGGTCACGGGACTCGAACAGGCGCAGGGCATCGGCCTCGGTAAGGCGCTCACCGGCCTCGACCCGGGCGGCCAAGTCCCGCAGCGGACTGTGTCGTAGCGCAAAATTCATGACTCTTGGGACCCGCCAGCACCGGCACCGGCGCCGGGGAATTCACGGTCGCCGGCTTCGCCGAAAACTCAACCCTTCACCACCTCTTTGGCCCAGGTGTCTTTCAAGGTGATCGTGCGATTGAACACCAGACACCCCGGCCGATTGTCCTCGGGATCGGGCCAAAAATAACCCAACCGCTCGAATTGGTACCGCACGTTGGGTTCGGGTTCCGCGAGGGAAGCCTCCAATTTGGCCCGCACCCGGTGCAGCGACTGCGAATTCAACACGGTGCGGAAATCGCGGCCGTCCTTTTCCGGTTCCGCTTCGGTGAACAGACGATCGTATAGCCGCACCTCGGCCTCGACCGCGTGGTCGGCACTCACCCAATGGATGGTTCCCTTGACCTTCTTGCCCGAATTGGTTCCGCCCGAGCGGGTGTCCAAATCCGCCGTGCACCGCACTTCCACCACCTGCCCCGCGGCGTCCTTGACCACCTCGTCGCAGCGGATGATGCACGCATACTTGAGCCGCACTTCGCCACCCGGACGCAGACGGAAATACTTCGGCGGCGGCGACTCCATGAAGTCGTCCTGCTCGATGTAGGTCTCCCGGGTAAAAGCCACCTTGCGCGTCCCGGAGGCGGGATCCTCGGGATTATTGACCGCATCGACCTCAATAACCTGGCCGGGCACCAGGTTGGTCAGCACCAGCTTCAAGGGGCGAAGCACCGCCAAACGGCGGGGCGCGACCTTGTTGAGATCCTCGCGGATCGATCCCTCCAGCACCGCGAGATCGGTCACGGCATTGAATTTCGTGACGCCGATGTGGTAGGCGAAATTGCGCAGGCCGGCCGGAGTGACGCCCCGGCGGCGCAATCCCGCGATGGTGGGCATGCGGGGATCGTTCCATCCGGAAACCGTGCCCTCCTGCACCAGCGCCATGAGCTTGCGTTTGCTCAACAGGGTGTAGCCCAGGCTCAAACGGGCAAACTCGTACTGGTGCGGCAACGGACGGGGCAGACTGAGCCGGTGCAAGAGCCACTCATAGAGCGGCCGGTGCACTTCAAATTCCAGGGTGCAGATGGAATGGGTGATGCCTTCAATGTAATCGCTCAACCCGTGGGCGAAGTCGTACATCGGGTAGATCGGCCAACCCGCCCCGGCGTGATGATGCACCACGTGGCGGATGCGGTACAGCAACGGGTCCCGCAGCCAGACATTGGACGATTCCATGTCGATCTTCGCCCGCAGGGTCCGGGCCCCGTCGGGAAATTCGCCCGCCCGCATCCGTTGAAACAGATCCAGACTCTCCGCCACCGGCCGATCCCGGAACGGACTCGGAATGCCCGGCTTATCCGGGGCGCCGCGGTACCGATCGGTATCCGCCGGGGAAAGATCGCACACATAGGCGTCCCCCTGCCGGATGAGCTGCAAAGCCAGTTGGTAGAGCGCTTCGAAATAGTCCGAGGCGAAGTACGGCTCCATCCCGGCGACCTGCGTCGCTTCACCCGAGACCCCGGGCTGATGAAAATCCACCCGCCCATTCGCGGCGGGCGCGGGCGCAGGCTTTTGACCGGTCGGCTTGAAGCCCAGGCACTGATCCGCCCAACCGGAAATCAACCACCGCACGTCCTCGACGATGGAATCCACGTACTCGAGGTCTTCCTTCACCGGATTGGTATCGTCGAGCCGCAGGTGACAGCGGCCACCCGTCTCGCGGGCGATGCCGAAATTCAGGCAGATCGACTTGGCGTGCCCGATGTGCAGATAGCCGTTGGGCTCGGGCGGGAACCGGGTGACGATCTGGGGGTACCGCTGCTCGGCGAGATGGTGAGCGACGATGTCCCGGATGAAATCCCGGGGTACAGGCGGTGCCGTGGGAGCTTGGGGAGCTCCGGGCGGAGTAGGCAGCGGATTCGACATGATACGCAAAAAGGCGAGAACCTGTAACGGGGCCGGCAAACGAGGGAAAGGGCGAAGGAAACGAATTGGCGGGGGCTCGGAGGCGCCTCCGCCCCCGATTTCCGCCCTCGGCCGACCGGAAGACTCCTAAAATTTGGCCGCCACCCCGATTCCCTTGGCAGCGATATCCCGGCGGACGTGGGCGCCTTCAAACTGGATTCGATCGACCGCGGCGTAGGCCCGATCCCGGGCCGTCCGCAATCCGTCGCCCCAAGCGGTCACGCCCAGCACCCGTCCGCCCTGGGTCACCACGCGTCCGTCCTGGAGCGCGGTTCCGGCGTGAAACACCTTCGTATCCGGCAGCGCCGCGGCCGCCTCGAGGCCGGTGATCGGCAGTCCCTTGACATAATTGCCCGGATAACCGCCGCTGGCCATTACCACACAAACGCTGGCGTGCGGCGACCACGACATCTCCATCCGCTCCAAGGTTCCATCCACGCTGGCGCTGAGCAGTTCGACCAGGTCCGATTCGAGCCGCGTGAGGTAGACCTGGGTTTCCGGGTCGCCAAAGCGGGCGTTGAATTCCAGCACCCGGGGGCCTTCCGCGGTCAGCATCACTCCCGGGTAAAGCAGGCCGCGAAAATCAATCCCTTCGGCCACACAACCCCGGAGCCAGGGATCCAGCACCGCCCGGCCTACCGCGGCCAGTTCCGCGTCCGTCAGAAACGGCGCCGGGGAATAAGTCCCCATACCGCCCGTGTTCAAACCCTGATCGCCGTCGAGCGCGCGCTTGTGATCCTGCGCCGTCGGAAAGAGTTTGGCCACGCGTCCATCGCACAAGGCGTGGAGGGAGATTTCCATACCCTCGAGCAACTCCTGAACGACCACGCGGGCACCGGCCGCACCGAAGGCCTGTTGCACCATGATTTCGTCCACCGCGCGTTCCGCCTCCGCCGGAGAGGTGGTCAGGAGGACTCCCTTGCCCAGGGCCAGGCCATCGGCTTTGACCGCACAACGCCCGCCCAATTCCGCGCAGAAACGCCGGGCCGCCGCCGGGTCGGAAAAGGTCCCGGAACGCATCGTCGGCACGCCGTGCCGCAGCATGAAATCCTGGGAGAAGGCTTTGCTCGATTCGAATTGGGCCGCCCGCCGATTGGGCCCCCAGATGCGCAAGCCCCGTTGTTGAAACAAGTCCACGATCCCCAACGCCAGCGGATTGTCCGGTCCCACCACGGTGAGATCGACGCGCTGCGCCGCGGCAAAGTCCGCCAAGCGCGTGAGTTCGTCGACCGCGATGGGAAGATTCTCGACCTTCGCGCCCGTGGCGCGCAGGCATTCGGTGGCGGTGCCGGCATTCCCCGGGGCGCACCACAGCTGCTGGACGTGCGGCGACTGCGCGAGCTTCCACACCAACGCGTGCTCCCGACCACCCGAGCCCAATACGAGCAATTTCATGCGGGTGGACATTCGGGGTGGACCGCCCCGGTTCAAATGATCCGTGTCACCCGCCGCGCCCAGTTACCGCACCCGATAGAACGCCGCGGCATCGGTGAGGAGCACTTCCTGCACCCAATTGCCGGAGCCGGCGGTCAGCGTGGCCACCAATGCCCAAACCGGAGCGCCCAAAGCCGGACTGGATTCCAGGCGCAGCGGCGCCAGCCGTGCGCCGATTACCGTGAGGCGCAAGCGGCCATTGGCCAACCGCTCCGCCTGCAACAACACCGGCGCCTGCGTCGTCGTCGCCGCCCGCCAGTTGGCTGGATCATTGCCGTACCCGGCGGGGTTGACCCGCTCCAAGTAGGCCCCCGTCCCGGCCGCCGCCTCGGGCCACGGTGCGGTGGGCTTGTAATCGACCTGATCCACCAAAATGTACGGCACAAAGCCGAAGTCCGGATGCTGCGGCCCTTGCGTGGCGTCCGGCCGGAACAGCTCCAACCGCTCCCCCGCGTTGCTCAAAGCATTGGTAAAAGGCCCAAAGATCTGCACCTCCTCCGAAATCCCGTACTTGAGCCGGAACGCCGCCGGATTGGTCCGCACCACCCAGGCGGTCTCGCCGGCCCCAAGTTGATGCCCCGTCGGAAACGTGAATCCAACGCCATCCCCGAGCCGCCAGGCGTTCGTGGGATACGCCGGATCGTAGAGCGGCACCGTCAATCCCGTGATGTTCTTCAACTCCAGAAACTCTTCCTGACCGGCCAGCGGCTGATATTGGATGCGATTAAAGACCACCGGCCCCACCAAGGGACCGGCATTGCTGGCACCTTTCCCAAGAATGAATTCACTCAGGAACTCCGGTGGGAACGCGGCCGTGAGATCGGTGCCGAAGGTCTGCCGGGCGAGGGTGATCAGCGGTCCGGTGCCGTCCGGGTAACGACCAAAACTGACGCCGTTGGCACTGGCATCAAAGGACACCGCATCCAACCAGAGCGTCGGATTGCCCGCCGCGTCCGCCGCCAGCAGCACCGCCTCATCGCCGTGGGCGGAATTGAACGTGAACGCTTCAGCCCCCTGGCTCGCACTATTGAAACTGCGTTCGTAGACCACTGCGTAACCATGTGCCGGAACGATCAGCGTCCGCGGCAGGCGGTATTTAAGCGGCGCCGCCCGGCTGTTGGACAAATAACCGCCCCCGATATTGATCGGTTGATCGGTGAGGTTCTTGAATTCGATGGCGTCTTCGAAGGGCGGATCCGTGTGCGGCAGCACCTCATTGATCACCACGGTGCGGACCCCGCCGATGCCCGCGCGGCCTGGTGAACCCTGGTACTCCGCGGAACTGCGCCAATTGAGCGGATCATTCAGATCGCCATTGGGATCCAACACCTCCAAAGAACTGCCCAAGCCATTGGCGCGCGACGGCCAGGCCCCGGAGGAATCGTACTTCACGCGAAACAATTCCGCCCCGACGGCGGAATTGAAGACGACGGTGTCGCCCGTGTCGCTGAGCTTTTTCTTATAAGGACCGAGGGCCGTAACCCCCGGATACCGGGAGGCAAACTTGCCCAGATCCCGGGCCACCACCACCCGACCGCCAGCCGGCAAGGTCAACGCCCCGAAGACGTAGTCGATGCCCGCCGTGAACTGACATCCCGTCAGCACAAAGGGCGTGGTCCCCGGATTGATCAACTCGATGAATTCGTAGTCGGATCCGTCGAGCGGATTGTAATTGATCTCGGCGACCGAAATCGGCCGGGCCATCGCAGCGATGCCCGACACGACCCCCAACACCGCGGCCCAAGCCAGTCCCAAACGCATGTCCCAGTGTGCGGATCGAACCGGATTAATTCAAGCGTGGAGCCGGGGTGATTCCGCCCTGGCCGTGAAGGGCCCAGCGATATCCAGGCGGGTTAACGGCCCGCTTCCGGCAGGACCACTTTCACGGCGTCAGCGATGGCGGGCAGCTTGTTGCGCACCGCCCGTCGGGCCGCCCCGAAGAGCAGCGTCTGCGTGCGCGGAGAGATGTTCAGGCGAGTTCCCACCTCCCGGGTGTATTCGGCCAGCTTCTTCGTGCTCTCACGGTCGTTTTCGATGTCATTGAAACCGATGGTGATGTGCCGCATGGGATACTCCGGCGTCAGCCGATTAATCTCATCCTCCTGCCATTGAATTTCGTTCTCGTAGCCGGCATGCCAGGACTCCAGCGGCAGATTGGCGGCATTCAACACCTGGTTCAACAACCGGGGCGGCAGGCGCCGGGAACTGAAGGGCGCCGGGTCCCTCTGATACGCGTCGATCACGATCAAAAGCTTCCGCGTCCGCGCATGGACGGAATTGGTGAGCAGATGCATCGCCGTCAGGACTCCGAGATTGTCCCCCACCCCGCCATCCATCAAATGCAGGTACGTCGGCGTGGGCGCCCGCAATCCCAAGGTGGTGGCCGGGATCACGCCGGGAAAGCTGGCACTCGCCTTGACCGCCACGGAAACCGGGAAGTCATAGACGTTGGACAGCGAATGCCAGTGCCGCCGGTGGCTGTAACCATTGACCCCCAGTCCGCTGAGCGTGTCGGGCGCCAGGGGCAGGATCGCCCCGTTGCCGACGGTCGTGGCGTTGGGAAACCAGTAGGGCATCATCGGCGGCGTGGTCGCTCCAGCCGGCACAAAGAAGTCGCCGAACTTCAGACTGCGATCCGCCGCCCCGTGCAGGAGCCGCCGATCGAGAGAACTCTGCAGGGTGTCGCCCCGATCCTGCACGCCAAGATTGCGCGGATCCAGCAGCCCCCAGATGAACGCCTGAAAATTGTGCCGCAGCGCAATCCGCAGCGGGCTGGCATCCTCGGCTTTATCCCCGGACTCGGATTCGGCGCCGTCCCAACCCCGCCACAACGCCCGGGCAAAACGGAAGCTTTCCGGATCATGCCCCAGTTCCCGGTCCCGCTGTCGTGCCGCCAGGTACGCGCCCGCCGCGATGCCCCCGCCCGACACGGTCGAAAAATAATCCACCTCGCGCAGCAGATTGAAGGGGCGTCCCTCGATCCGGACCTGTTCCAGTTCCCGCAATACGGCCGCACCAAAATTTGCCGCCCGCATGCCGCCGCCGGAGATGCACACCACCACGGTCGCCCCGGCCGATTGACCCGGCCGCGCATTGACCGGGGCGTACTGGGAGAGATCCGGCGCCACCTCGCCCCCGGTCCATCCCGACGGCCAGACCGCCGGCGGGGCCAGTGGTGTTCGGGCGGTGGACGGATGAGTGACGCAACCGGCGACTGCGCCCGCCAGCAGCAGACACATCGCCCCCAAAACGCTCCGCATGGACAAGCTCTTCAAACGGCCCGCAGCCTATCGTTCCCCCATTCGAAGGAAAGCCATTGTGCCTGGCGGGATCGAACCGGTTTTCAAACCGAGGCCACCGTCGCACCAGGACCAGCCCCCGGCTCGCCGGGCGGGCGACCGGTGGGACACCACGACCGGATCTCGCACTCGGCACACTCCGGACGGCGCGCACCGCATCGCCGCCGTCCATGCCAGATGAGCCAATGACTGAAAAGGGTCCAGTCCGACTGCGGCACCAGCTTTTGCAGATCGGCTTCGATCCCTTCCGGCGTTCCCGCCGCCGAAAGGCGCAGACGGCCGGCCAAACGCGCCACGTGGGTGTCGACGACCACACCCACATTGAGACCAAACGCATTGCCCAGAACGACGTTCGCCGTCTTGCGCCCTACTCCGGCCAGTGCAGTCAGCGCCGCCATGTCGCGCGGTACTTCCCCGCCATGGTGATCGACCAGCGCCCGGCAGCACGATTGGAGGAAGCGCGCCTTGTTCCGAAACAACCCGATTCGTCGGACGTCCCCGGCGAGCGCATCGGGATCAGCATCCGCGTAATCCCGGGCCGTGCGATAACGGACGAAAAGCTCCGCCGTGACCCGGTTCACCATCTTGTCCGTGCACTGGGCCGACAGGATGGTGGCCACCAGCAACTCCAGCGGGTTGGAGTAATTCAACTCGCACCGGGCGTGGGGATACACCCGGCGCAAGACGTCCACGATGGCCGCGGTGCGGGCCTGCTTTTGAAGGAGCGACTCCCGGGCCATGGTAAGCAAGCCGCCCCGTCACCCCCGCTTACTGCGGCCCGGCGAAGTCGTACACGACCACCTTGCGCCAGAATTGGCGGTTCTTGGCCACGAATTCCAGATGCCGCGGATGCACCTGATAGTCATCCTGGGTCTGCTTGTCGGGAAAAATGAGGTTCAAAGCGACCTGGTAGGACTGATCCACCACATCGCGCGGACTGCCCACCATTTTGCCCACATGGAATTGGAGCAATCCCGGAATGGTCTTCAGGTATTCATGGCAACCAGCCACCAGTTGATCAGCCGCCTGCGGATTCGCCGGATCGGTCCAAAAAATAACGACGTGTGAAAACATGCGGGCCGGAGGTTGGAACAGCCGGACCCGGCTGGCAATTTTGGAAAACCCCGGACGTGAGGCGAACCTCGAGCGCTCCCCCGATTCGCGCGGCTGCCCGCTTCACTTTTCCCGCAACCACCGATCCGCAAACGCCAGGCACTGTTCCCAGTCGTACGGCAGGACGTCGTGATTGCCGGGGCGGACATGATACCCCAGACGTCCCAGCGCTGAAACTCCCGGCGCCGGCGGCCGGTTCGTCGGCAACCCGTCCCCGCTCAGCAGGCGATAAACCGGATCCGCCCCCACCAACGCGGCAAACTCACCCGCCGGATCCGCCCCGGAATCCTCCACGGCGCTGGCCACGTAAACCGGGCGGGGAGCAATCAAGGAAATGAGTTCGTGCTGATCAAACGGCAGCGTCGCATCGCGATCGTTGTAGGCGCGGAAATTGGCGGCGTACCAGTGCGGAAATACGGTGTTGAGCCGCCGGATCTTTTCGCCCGTGTCCCGGCGGAACAATTTGGCCCCGCCCGCGCCGGATTCATTGCTGAAGACAAGCGCAAAGCGCTCATCATTGGCGGCGGCCCACAGCGCCGCCTTGCCGAGGCGGGACCAGCCAAACAAACCGACCCGGCGCGCGTCCACGGCCGGCAGCGTTGCCAGACAATCCATCGCCCGACTCAAGCCCCACGCCCACGCCCCCATGGCCGTGAAATTGTCCCCGCGACCCTGCAATTCCGGATAGGCCTGATGCAGCGCATTGGTGAACTCATTGGGAAAGTCCGGATGCAGGTCCCCCCGATACACCGTCGCCAGGCCGTATCCCCGACGCAGGATCTCCGTCACCGGCCATTGACGCGCATTCAGTCCCCGACACGCCTCCGTGGCCCGGTGATTGGTGACGCACGAAAGGTCCGCGTAATAGGTCTTTCCCGATTCCATCCAGGTGCGGGACAGCCGGATCGCCGGATCGGGATGAATGGCGTGATTTCCCCAAAAATTCAGGGCCAGGATGACCGGCACCGGTTGGGAAACTGCGGCGGGACGATACAACAGCAGATCCATCGAGGGCCCGTCCGCGGCCCGCGTAAAATGGATCCGAAACTGCTGGCGCACGGCCAGGCCGTCCAGCGCCCGCGAATCCGACTCCAGCAATTCGAAACGCAGCTCGGCGGGTCTACCCGGCATCCGTCCATACATTTCGCGGGCGAAAAGCTCCCGCAATTCCGCCCGCCGAGGGGACCAGTCCGCCGGCGTGGTGATCACCGTCCCGTCGGTTCGCCGAAGCGGATCCGGCAATCCCGCCGGCAATCCCACCGCCGCCGGCAGCTCGCCAGCACCGAGTGCGCCGCACCCAATACCGACCAGCGCCAGCAGAGCCACGGCCACCCGGCCACAGCGCTCCAACCCAAAACTCCCCGGCAAAAGCCGCCGGAAGGAACTCATTGAAACCCGACGGTCAGCAGTTCAGCCACATACCCCGCACCAGCTCCCTGAACCACAATATAGACCGGGCGGATCCCCTGCTTGGCGGCGGCGGGGCCGTTCACGTTCACGAGTTTTCCCACGGCATTGCCGGCCAATTCACCCTGCATCCACAGCTCGCCGTCCGGAGCGTCCAGCCGCGCCTCCAAGCGCACGGCGCCGGCGGTAAGATTGCGACCGCGCAGGCGCAGTTCCCGCACCTGTTCCAGATTGATCCGGTCGAAGCGGAACCAGCCACCGGACTCCACCCGGGTCACGAGCCCATCACCGAGATTCTCCTGCGACGAAACCTTCGTCGCCGCGTCGAAGTGAGCGGCGCGTTGCTGCCGCGTTCGGAGGGCCACGATGGATTCACCCCGCAGCGCCGGCACGGCGCCCTGCGCATGATCGGTCGCCGCCGCCGTCCACACCAACACGCCGGACGCATTGCGCTCGTTGGCGCCCAAAGCGGTGGCCGGACGGAATTCGCCGTGCAGGCCCGCGGGTTGGGTCAAGACCTGGCGCGCCGCCAGTCCCAAAACCCAGTCCACCATCTGCCGGGCTTGATCCGGGGTGTACTGGGGATTCGGCGGCATGGCGACCTGCCCCCAGGAACCCAGCCCGCCGGAGATGATCTTCTTGGCCAGAATCTCCCGGGCGGCGGCATTCGTCGCGTAACGCCGGGCCACTTCCAGATAGGGCGGTCCCGCCGATTTGTCAGCCGCCGCGTGACACCCAAAGCACGTGCCATTCCGCATCAGCGCGCCACCGGGATGCCCCGTCACCGCGTCGCCTTCAACGAGGCGGTCGCGTCGCTCGACCTGCACCATCACCGCGTTCGGCGCCAGCGCTCCATCCTCGGCATCCTGCGCCGTGACGTCCCAGGTCAGCGGCTGCTTCCAATCGAAGAAGCCACCGTCCACCGGCGCGGTGATCCGCACTTCCGGCGGCGAATTCCCCGCCACCACCGGCAACCGGGCCACGCTGCGGGCGCCCGCGGGATCGGTCACTTCAACCAGCACCAGCCAACGACCGGCCTTCGTGAAGACATGCTCGACCTCACGACCTTCAGCCGTGCCGCCGTCCGGAAACCGCCACTTGTACGTCAAGGCATCGCCATCGGGGTCTTGCGACGCGGCTGCCGTCGCCTTCAGGGTGAAGGGCAATCGGCCCGCCGTCACCGCTGCCGCCGCCCGGGCCAATGGCGCCCGGTTTCCGCGGCGATACACGCAGCGCACGATTTGCCCGTCCCGGTTGTTACCGAACTTGTCGCCGTACTCCACGACGTACAACGCGCCCTCCGGTCCGAGCTTCAGGTCCGTGGGTTTGCGGAAAACCGTCCCGGGCATGAAGGACTCCAAAGCCTCCATTTTCCCGTCCGCCGACAACCGCACCACCTTGATCCAATTCCGCATCCATTCGGCAAAAATCAGGCAGCCGTCGAGCGACTGCGGCAGCTTCACCTCGGAAGCGAGCTGGGGATCGAAATGATAGATCGGTCCGCCGGTGATGCTGCGGCCGCCGGAGCCGAGCTCGGGCCAGATCGGCGACGCCACGGTGGGATAATAGAGGATGGCTGGCCGCGCCTCGGGCAGTTCCCGCAGCCCGGTGTTCCCCCGCGAATCGTTGACGACATGCCGGGGATCAAAAGGCTCGCCCGTCGGCTTCTTCGTCGCCGGATCAAAGGTTCGCCAGGCCGCATTCGGTCCGCTCATGAAGGGCCAGCCATAAAATCCCGGGGCCTTCGCCAGATTGATCTCGTCGTAGCCTTCCGGGCCCAGCCCCAGGGTCGGATCGACATTGCCGCCGACATCGCCCCAGACAATCCAGCCCGTCTTGGGATCGGCGAAAATGCGGAAGGCATTACGGATGCCCATCGCAAACACTTCCGGCCGCCCCACCTTGGCGTCGGTAAACATATTGCCCGAAGGAATGGTGTACGACCCATCCGGCCGCGGCGTGATCCGCAGAATCTTACCCCGCAGATCCTGCGAATTGGCCGACGAACGCCGGGCATCGAAACGTTCCTTGCCCGGGGACGGATCGAACGCCGGCACATCCTGCGGCGGCGTGTTTTCGCCGGAACCGATCACCAAATTGCCGTCCCGATCCCATTTCAAATCGCCACCGCAATGGGGCGGCTCCTCCGTATCGATGGCCCATTCCAAAATGGCTTTCTCGGACTTCAAATCCACCGCTCCGCCTTGGAGCGTGAACCGCGACACCCGCATGACGAGATGCTTGTCCTCGGGACAGCGCAGGGTGTAAAAATGTCCGGACGTGGCAAAATCCCGCGCCAGCAGCAATGACAAAAGCCCGGTATCCCACGCCACGTGGGTCGGCAGCTGGGCCAACTCGGTGGTGAGGCGGGTTCGGGGATCCCAGGTTTTGAATCCCCCCAGGCGCTCCACAAAGTAAAGGCGCCCATCGGCGACGACCTCCACCGACACGGGATCGTTGGCGGCGGTCACCAGCACTTCCCGTTCCCAGCGGGCCGGATCCAAGGTCTCGGCCGCGCCGGCGGACGGTGTTTGCAGGACGCCGACAATTGCGCAGAGCGCCGCCCAAGGGAATCGCCAAACCGGCGACGAGGTTGATGCCATGGCGAAGCATTTAGCGTCCACCGACCCAGCTGGCGAGTCCCGGCGTGGGAAAACTGTGTGGGAGGGAGGGGCTGGGTCGCCCGCGATCGCGCCGCCGGGGCCCAAATCTCCGGCACCTTCAATTCCTCCCGAATCTCGTTGACGGCTTCCGGTGTCCTCCTAGTGTCATCCCTCCCGCATTGGGCGGGATTTTTAATTTTCATGAAGCGTCAGTATCAACCTTCGAAGATTCGCCGGGTGCGCCAGCACGGGTTCCGGGCGCGCAACGCCACCAAGAGCGGCCGCGGCATTCTCGCCAATCGCCGTCGCGAGGGCCGCAAACGCCTTACGCCGGTTTGATCTCGCGATCAGACTCCGGCCAACCATTTCCACCGCCAACCACCCCATCCGGGCGGCTACCCATGGGCGGTTCCAAGATCCGGTCGTCAGTCCTCCGGTCTTTTCCAAAATCCCGCCGCCTTCAACGCAGCGGTGATTTTTTGCGTCTAAAGACCGAGGGCCAACGCCAGGTGGGCGGCAGCCTCATTTTTAATTGGAAAGTCGGCGCGGTGGATTCCCTGCCGGCCGATCCGGATTCCCCGGACCGCATTCCCGCCATTCTGGCCCGCACCCAATTGGGCGTGGTGTCCAGCAAGAGCGTCGGAGGAGCGGTCCAGCGGAATCGGGCCCGTCGCCTGTTGCGGGAGGTTTTCCGTCTGCACCAGGCGGAACTCCAACAGCCCGTGCGCATGGTTCTGGTGGCGCGGGCCAGCATTTCCCGCCGGGATTTTGCCGCCGTGGAACGTGATTTCCTTCAATGCCTGCGCCGTTCCGGGCTGACGCGCCTTTCCGGCGTCCCCTCCGGTGTCCCCACGCGTCCGCCCGCCGGCCCACCGGCGGCACCCGCGGTATCACCAGTACCGACCGCTGTCCCTCCGGCCGCATGAAATTCGCGCCCCAGCTCGCCGCGGCGGTGCAACCGGTGGAATCGGGCGTCCGCCTGCTTCTGCTGGGCGCCGTCCACGTGTATCGCTGGGGGCTTTCGCCCCTCAAGACCCATCTCCTGGGCGACGCGGCCCGCTGCCGGTTTACGCCGAGCTGCTCGCACTACGCGCTCATCGCCCTCCAGCGCCACGGCGCGCTGACCGGCACGGGACTCGCCGCCCGGCGCGTCTGCCGGTGTCATCCTTGGGGGGGCCAGGGATGGGATCCTGTTCCGGAGGCACGCCAGTGAACCTCCCGTCCGACCTCACTCATTTTCACCACCTCCGCTCGTGGAACCCGGCCCGTGCCGAATTCCGCGGCTCAATGCGGCCGAAACAGGCGTTAATTTTCCTACTTCCCGCCGCCTGCTTCACCGCTCCCTCGCTCCATGGATCGTAAAGGCCTCATTGTTCTGATCTTTGCCCTGCTGTCACTGCTGGGCATGAATTTCTTCGCCTCGCGGGTGCTGTTTCCGCCCAAACTGATTCCGTACACGAATCAGCCCACGGCAAGCAAACTGACCACCCCGCTGGCACCCGGGACCGGCACTGAAACGGCGGCAACGCTCAACGCCCCCGGTGCGACTGCCGCCGTGTCGGCTCCGGTTCCCGACAACCAGGCCGCCCGGCGTCCGGAGCAGCTGCTGGCCTTGTCGAATGCGGCCGTTCAATTCGTGTTCACCTCCCACGGCGGTGGATTGCACCAGGCCGCGCTGCTCGGACACACCGCCTTCATTCATTCCCGCACCAGTCCGGCCGGTCTCGACACCAATGCCGTCCTGACGTTGAACCTCAACGGACGTGAGCCCCTGCTCGCCTTCGTGAACGGAACGTCCATTGAGGGAAATGGCGATTTCACCCTGCAACGGCTCCCGGATGGCGGCATACGGGCGGAGAAGGTGATGCCGAACGGTCTCGCCATCATCCGGGAATTCCGCCTGACGACCAATTCCTTCCTCCTTAATGCCCGGGTGCGGCTGGAAAACCGGGGCCCCTCGGACATGGCACTGCCGCCGCTGGAAGTTTCGCTCGGCACCGCCACCCCGATGAACGGACACGACAAGGGGGAAATGATCGGGGTCGACTGGTTGGATGGCGACAAGTTCCACAATGAACTGGGCTGGGTCTCGATGCCCGGGATGTTCTGCATGTCGACCAGTATCCGGGAAAGTTTCACCGGTGCCGCGCTCGACTTCAAATGGGCGGCCGTGCACAACCAATTCTTCGCCCTGGCCACGGTTCCCACCGGCCCGATCAAGCCGGAAAAGATCACGGGCACCCGGGTGCTCATGCCCCGGCCGACGGCTGCGCTTCGCGAGGCCGACCGCCTCATGCAGGAAAACCCCGTGGGCGTGGCCACCCAGATGCTGTACCCCGCCAATGCCCTCCCCCGCGGGCAGGCGCTGGAACACACCTACTCGATCTACGCCGGGCCCAAGGACCTCAAGACATTGACCGGCCTGGGACATCAATTGGAACGTCTGATGGGTTACGGCTGGTTCGGCATCTTTGCCACCCCGTTGCTTCTGGGCATGAAGCTGCTGCACAACACCTTCGGCCTGGGCTACGGCTTCTGCATCCTGTTGGTCACGATCCTCATCCGGGCCGCCTTCTGGCCGCTGATGGCGATGAGCACCCGGTCCGCCAAAAAGATGGCGGAAGTCGGTCCCAAGATCAAAGCGCTGCAGGAGAAGTACAAGGATGACCCGAAGAAGCAGGCGGAAAAGATGCGCGAAGTCTGGGGTGAATCCGGCGCCACGCCGCTCCTCGGCTGCCTGCCGATCTTTGTTACGTTCCCCGTTTTCATCGGCTTTTTCACCATGCTCCGCTCCGCCATCGAATTGCGCGGCGTGCCGTTCCTGTGGTGCAGCGATCTCAGTGCCGCCGATACCCTGATGATCATCCCGGGCCTCGGGGCCATCCCCATGATTGGCATCCTCGGTCTGGGTCTGCCCATCAACATCCTGCCCTTGCTCTACGTCGGCACCGGGCTCTGGATGAACCACACGATGCCCATGTCGCCGCAGATGGATCCGGTCCAGCAGAAGCTGCTCCGCTGGATGCCGGTGTTCTTCCTTTTCCTGTTCTACAACTATGCGGCCGGGTTGATGGTCTATTGGACGGCGAACAACCTCCTCACCATCCTACAGAACAAGCTCACCAAGACCTCGGGCAAAAAGCCCGACGGCACCTTGCCGGCCAAAGAGATCAAAGTCCGATCCTAGGCCGGCCGGACCGTGCGTCGGGCGCGGCGGTGTCAAAGACGAAACTATTTTATGGATCCGAAGGCAACTCTGGAAACGATGCTGCGTCACCTCGGCTTCACCGACGCCACGGTGACCGACCAAACCTGGGAGGAACATCTCCTCCTCGACATCAAGACCGAAGACCCCAGCCGGCTGATCGGTCGCCAAGGGGCGACCCTATCCGACCTCCAGTACGTGCTGAACCGCATGATCCACCGGGGCGACGACAAGACCCCGCGGATTCTCCTGGATGTGGGCGGGTACCGCACCGCCGCCCGCGAACAACTGATCAAGCGCGCGAAGGACGCCGCCGAAAAGGTCCGGCACTGGGGTGATCTGATCGAATTGGAACCGCTCGGTGCCTTTGACCGTCGGATCGTTCACCAGGCGTTGCGCAATGATCCCGACGTGGAGACGCACAGCGTGGAACTTGAGGACAGCGACAAGAAGGTGATCATCGTCCGTCCGAAGCGGAAGCCGGAAGCGAAACCGGAAGCGAAGCCGGCGGTTTAGGCCGGCCGCCGTTGGCGACGGCGAGGTCAGCGTTTGACCACCACGCCATCTCCCATGGCGCGCTCCAAGCGGGCCCACGCCACGGCGTGATCCCGCAGCGCGAGACTGAATGTGTTCCGCGCCTCGGTCAGCGCAGTCTGGGCGCCGAGCACATCCAACTGCGTCCCGGTACCGGCTTCGGAACGCGCCACCGCCAAGCGCAGCGCTTCCTCCCCCTGCTCGATCACCCGCTGCTGCGCCGACAGAATATCCTTCGCTTCGGTCCACCCCGAGTACGCCGTCCGTACCTGCAGATCGATCCGACGGGCCACGTCCTCCCGTTCCAAATCCGCCTTGGTTTTCCGCGCTTGGGCCGCCTGGACCTTGCCCTTGGTCAGACCGAAATCCCAGATGCTCCAGTTCAACTGGGCCCCGGCAGTCCAGCCGTGACTTTCTTCGTTCAAGCCGGGGACCGGCGTGCCGAAGGTGCGGCTCTGCGAGCCGTACCCTGCCCCCACGCTGAGGTGCGGATAGTAGTCGGCGCGGGCCTGCACGATGTCTTCGCTGCGCAGTTGGATGAATTTACGCAACGCCTCCAATTCACTGCGTTGCTGCTGCCCGCGCGCCAGGGCGGCCGCCAACTCGACCGTCGGGGCACTGGCGGTCAACCGATCCGCCGTGTTCAACGGAATATTTTCCCCAAGATCGGCCGAGACCCGGTAGCCCAGCAGGGTCGCCAGCTGGTTCTTGGTGTTGCGCAGCGCGTTGCGCGCCTTGATCAGCCGGGGACGCGCGTTGGCCAATTCCACCTCGGCGCGCAACACATTAAACCGGGGCACCGTGCCCGCCTCGAATCGACGACGGGTGTCGGTGAGTTCCTGTTCCAACAAGCGAACCGAGGCCTCCTGCGTGCCGATCTGTTCCGCCGCCAGCAGAACGTCGAGGTACGCCGTCCGTACTTCCAACAGGGCATCGGCCACCACCGTCTGATGCTGCGCCAGGGCCGCCTCGCCGGTTAGTTTCGCGGCGCGTCCGGCGGACTTCAACTTGCCGCCCGCATACACCGGCTGGCTCAATTGCAGTCCGGCGTTCCAGTTTTTGTCAGTCTGAAATTTCACCGCCGGCTGGCCCGGAGCGAACGAGACGGCCTCGATTTTTCCGTCGTCCTGGGCATTAAACGCACCGGAGGCGTTCAATTTCGGCAGGTACACAGCCCGCTGCTGCAGGGAGATCCCGTGGGCCTCCTGCAAATCCTGCTGGCTCTTGAGGATGGCCGGACTGTGCGCCAGGGCGACCGTCAACGCCGCGTCCATCGTCAAGGGCTCGGTCGACCACGCCGCCATCGGTTCAGCCGCGCCGAGTACCGGAACCAGGGCTGCCACCAGCCCCCAACCGAGTACCCACGCCTTTTTCGACATCATGTGATAGAGAGTTGTAGGAATTCCTGATTTCAGCAAGCCGACTCACCGCACAGCGACCCCGGCGATACCGGATCGTTCGATGAACACGTCCACCTGTTGTCCCACGTAGACCGGAAACGCCGGGCGCTCAAACTCGTAAACCACCTGAAGCACCCGGGTGTCCACCCGTTCCAGGCTATCCCCGGTAAGGCTGCGCTTCGGCACCACAAAGGGTTCAATCCGGACAAAGCGCAGTCGCATCTTCAATTCCGCATGCCCCTTCAGACTGGCCTCCGCCGCCGCTTCGGGGCGAACGAGCAGCGCGTTCTGCTCATCGACCTCCGCCCGCACCTGCAGCTTGTCCACGTCGCCCAATAGCATCAACGGCTCGGCAATCACCGCCGCGGGCGCAAACTCACCCTCCCGAACGTTGACCTGGAGCAGACGGCCATCCCGCGGCGCTTTGATGGTCAATATTTCCGTCTCCGTCTTGGCCAACGCCAACTGGGCTTTCATGGACCCGATCTGGGCCTCCAGAGCGGCCAGTCGCGCCTGCGCGCCCGCCCGGGCAAATTGCCGACGCTTCAGCTCGTCCGCCGTCGCGACCTGATCCTTTTCAAGGCGCTCGAAGCGGGTCAACTGATCCGTCCAATCCGCCAGGGCGTTCTGCTCGACGCCGCGCTGCGCTTCGGTCGCCACCAGTTGGGCCTCCACGTTCGTCCAACGGGCCCGCGCCTCGCGGTCGTCGAGTTGAAACAACGGATCCCCGGATTTCACCGTGTCGCCCACCTTCACCCGGACATGGGTCACCACGCCCCCTTTGGGAGCCGCAATTTTCACGTTCTCACGGGAGGCTTCGATGAGGCCCGTCGCCGCCACAGTCGTGGCAAAGGAGGCCCGGGCCGGCTCGTTCACCGGTCCCGGATCGGGGGCCTTCTGACCGGATTTTCGAATCAGGACCAGGGCTGCTGCCAGGCCCGCGATCGCCAGATAAAAGCTCGGTTTCTTGAATAGCATGGGAGAAAACAGGTTGAGCGAGAGAGGGCCTCAGTGGGGTTGGTTGACAAAATGACGGAGATCTTCACCCACCAGGATGCGTCCAACGCGTCCATCCTCCATTTCGGTGATACGATCGGCGTAGCGATAGATTCGGGAATCGTGGGTGACGATGATCACACAGCGACCCGGCGCCCGGGCGACATGCGCCAGTAATTCCATGATCTGCCGGCCCGTGGTGGCATCCAGGGCGCTCGTCGGTTCATCGCAGATGAGCAACCGCGGCGCATGGACCAACGCCCGGGCGATCGCCACCCGCTGCTGCTGTCCGCCCGAGAGTTGGCCGGGATGTTTGGTCAGCTTATCGGGCAATCCCACCTCCGCCAGCAACGCCGCCGCGGCCTTCTCGGCCACCGCGCGGGAGGCGCCGTTCAACAACAGCGGCACACTCACGTTCTCCACACAATTCAGGGTCGGGATCAGATTGAACTGCTGAAAAATGAAGCCGATGTGCCGCCCCCGAAACGCCGTGATCGCCCGGGGACTCAATTCATTCAAACGTTGGCCCAGGACCTCCACCTCGCCCTCGTCCCAATTCAGCGTGCCCGCCATGACTGACAGCATCGTAGTCTTGCCGCAGCCGGAAGGTCCCACCACGAGATGCATCTCACCTTCACCCGCATGGAAATCCGTGCTCTTCAAAGCCAGGGTCCGCGAATCCCCCAGTCCAAAGGCCTTGGAAACCCGCGTGAGGCGGACCGCCGTGGTGGCCGACGGGTTCCGGGGTGTGGTCATTTCTGGAGACGTGGTCATGGGAGGAGAAATCAGCCGCGGAACACAATGGCGGCTTCCAGTCGGGCGATCTTCCGGATGCCCAGTAAGGCGGCCAGGACGCAAATCAACAGCACCGCCCCGGCGGTCTTCCACAACGTCGCGGGCTGCAAGACAAATGGGGGCATGCCGGATTCCAGCACCATGAAGCCAAAGGCCGCCGCCAGCCCAACCCCCATTCCGTAACCGATCACTCCCACCGTCAACGCCTGCAGCAACAGCATCATCGCCAGCCGGCTGGTGCTCGCCCCCATCGCCTTGAGGGCGCCGAAGTGGCGGAGATTCTCCAGCACGAAGGAGTAAAACGTCTGCCCGCAAATCGCGATGCCTACGATGAATCCCAGAATGATGGTCGTCATGAACGACGCCGGAATGCCGGTGTTCTTCCAGATGTAGTCGACCGTCACCGCGGCAAATTCGGCGGTCGTGTACGCCTTCATGCCGGTCTCCTGCTCGATCCGGAGGGCGACCTCCTTGGGAGTCAGTCCCGGCTTCGGTTCCGCCAGGATCACCGACAACATTTTGCGTTGCCGGGGCGCATACTGCAGGGCCTGATCGTAACTGCTGAACACATACGGGTAGCCGAAGAAATGCCGTTCGGTGCGACAGATACCCACGATGCGCGCCTCACGGTCATTGATCTCAAACGTGTCCCCCAGACCAATGGGCCGCGCCCGCCCGCCGCTCAAGCGAGCCACGCCCAGCTCGTCAATCACCACGGTATTCGGCAGGCGCAAATCCTCGAGGAGCCCCCGCAGCATCACCGGCGGCCGACCAAACAGGGTCGCCCCGTGCAGGCCGATCATCATCACCATCTTATCCGCGCCATCGGCCGTCTTGGCCCGAAGGATTCCCTGATACATGGGCACGGCGAAATCCACCCCCGCCACGCTGCGCACCCGGTTCACGTCCGTGTCCCGCAACGCCTTGGTTTCATTGGCGTAATCCACGTGCGCCTCCACCACCCAGATCGAGGCCCGCATGTTGCGCAGATGACTGGTCGTCCACGCCAGCAGGCCCTGAAACACCCCGGTCTGCTGGGTCATCAGCAATGAGGCAAAGGTCACGCCCCCCACCAACATGAGGTACTTGGCACGATCACCCATCAGCATCTTGAGCGCGAGGTGGAGCATGAGCGTTAATTAAAATTCAGTTCTTCCGGGCCTTGGATCGCCGGCTGCCCGCCCGCACCGCGCGCATTCCGCGCAGGGCGGCCAGGGAGAAATCCGTAATGTGCCGGGTCAAAGGTCCAACCTGGGCGGCATCCAGCGGGAGATCCGGGAAAAGTCGTTCGATGACCGGGCGGCAGTGCTTGTAGTTCAGGATCTGACTGACGATCGACAATCCGGCGAGCTGCCGTTCGCGTTCACTGAAGCCCGGTCCCAGCAATTCCCGGACAATCCCCCCCAATTCATCCGCCGCCGGACGAATGAATTCCGCCACCACCCGGTCGAGCGCCCGGGTGGGTTCGATCATCTCGCGAAACATCAGCTGGGCGTGATTGGACTCCGGCGCCCCGGCCAGCACCCGCTCCAGAAAACCCCGCACAAAAAATTCCAGCCGTTCCCCGGGGTCGGCCGAGACCACCTTCGCCGGCGGCAGCACGTGCATTTGCCGTTGCCCCTCCGCCAGCACTTCCGCGTACAAACCATCCTTGCCGCCAAAATGATAATTCACCGCCGCCACATTGGAGTCCGCCTCCCGGCAGATGTCCCGCACCGTGGCCTCCCGATACCCCCGCGCCGCAAACACGACCGCACCCGCCGCCAGCAACTGCTGGCGGGTGGCGGCCGGATGATCCACAGCGCGACGCATGCGACCCATAATTCAAACAACCGTTTGAAATGTCAAACGGTTGTTTGAAACGTTTCCCCAAACCGGGGTGCCCGGCGGGCGTCGAGCCCGGGCGTTTAGTCCAATCCGAGGGCCCGAAAGCGGTTCGCGACTTCCTTCAGATGAAAGTCGAGGGAACACAGATCGCGCAATTCGCCGGGCGCGAAATGGCAGCTGACCTCCGGATCGCCTTCCAGTTGGCGGAGGAAATCCGCGTCGTCGCGCCCCGCGTGCTTCACCGCCCAGGTTTGCATCGCATTCCGCTGCACGAGCGTGTACGCCGCCTCGCGCGTCAGCCCCTTCCGGATCAGGGCCAGCAGCACGGTCTGGCTGTTCCACATGCCCAGACTCAGACCGAGATTCTTGGTCATGTTTTCCGGGTACACGTTGAGGCCGTTCATCAGCTTGACCAGCAACCCGAACATGTAATCCAACAGCGTGCAGGAATCGGGGAAGATGATCCGCTCCACCGAGCTGTGACTGATGTCCCGCTCATGCCACAGGGCGACATTCTCCAGGGCCGCGACCGAGTTGCCCCGGATAACCCGGGCCAATCCCGTCAGGCGCTCCCAGGTGATGGGATTCCGTTTGTGCGGCATCGCGCTGCTGCCCTTCTGGCCGACGGTAAACGGTTCCTCCGCTTCCAGAACCTCCGTGCGCTGCAGATGCCGGAATTCCACCGCCCAGTTCTCAATGCTCGCCGCCACGATCGCGAGCAGGCTCATGTACTCGGCATGCAAATCCCGCTGCACCACCTGCGTCGCCAGGGGCGCCGGACGCAAGCCCAGCTTCGCACACACCGCCGCCTCCACGGCCGGCGAAAGGTGCGCGTGGGTACCGACAGCACCCGAAAGTTTGCCCACCGCCACCACGTCCCGCGCCCGCTCCAGTCGCGTCAGCGCCCGGCGGAATTCCTCGTGCATCAACGCCAGCTTCAAACCGAAACTGGTCGGTTCCCCGTGAATTCCATGGCTGCGGCCAATGCACGGCGTCAACCGATGCTCCCGCGCCCGCCGGGCAATGATCGGCAACAGTTCGTTGACGTCCGCAATCAGCAAATCCGCACTCTGCACCATCTGCACGCCGAAGGCCGTATCCACAATGTCACTGCTCGTGAGTCCGAAATGCAGCCAGCGGCTGGCGTCGTGCTGGATCTGTTCCGTCACTGCCGTGGTGAAGCCGATGACATCATGGTTCAGGGTCTTCTCCAATTCCTTGGCCCGCTCCGTCAACGCCTTCAGGTCCAGCAGGCACTTGTCGACCCCCGCCTGGATGCGCGCGAAATCCGCCGCCGGGACAATCCCCTGCTGCACCAGGGCTTCACTGGCCAGCAACTCGATCTGCAGCCAGATCCGGAACTTGTTTTCGTCCGTCCAAATCGCCCGCATCCCGGGCCGCGAATAACGTAGAATCATGTCGGCCGGGATCTTGGTGGATCCCCCGGCGTTCGTCATCTCAGACGCACCGTCCGTTTAGGTGAAAATTCGCCCCCAACTAATCCCAGGTACCGGGGACTTCGTAGAGCCCGAACCACCGCTGGCTCGCCGCCGCCCCACCGGTAAGTTCAAAGCGGATCCAGTCCCCCGCCCCGGCGGACCCACCCGACTCCAGCTCAATTTCCAGGATTCCGCAGCTGTCCTCGGCGTTCTGCTCGCGAACCGCGTACCGGGCCCGAACCCGCCCGTCCGTGCTGGACCAGGCGGCGTCCTCCACGGTGGCCTCCAGCAGAACCTCCGCCTGGTCGTGCACCCGCAGGCGAAAGCTCCCGGCGGGTTGGGAAACCAAGCCCGCGGCCACGGCAAAGCGAAAGCGTTGGCGACCCGGCGTTGATCCCGGCAGCGCTCGCGCTTCCCACTGCGCCCGGGAACGTCCGTCCGTTTGCCGGCAATACCGCAGGGGCAGCGGGCTTAACCACGAGGCATACGGAAGCACCGGCTCGGTGACCGTCATCCGGCGGACCCGGCTGACGCCTTGCGTGGTCAGTTCGCGTTGAGCCACCAATCCCGCCGCCACGCCGGTGCCGCCAAACGGCGCGGGCGTGGACCGCAGCCACTGGATCAGTGCGGCCACCTCGTCCCGCGTCAGCACCTGCTCCAGTCCCTCGGGCATCAGGGAACGCTCCGCCGCGCTGATCCGGCGGATATCCCGCCGGGCCAGCGCCTCCTCGCCCCCGCCACTCGGCCGCAGCGTGAATCCCGCCGTCGATTCGCCGTCCACAATTCCCGTGAGCGTCCGGCCATCCCGCAACTCCACAATCTGGGCGGTAAAACGGGGTTCGATGGCCGAGTTGGGATCAAAGATCGCCTGCACGAAATCGGCCACTGGCTTGGCGCGAAACGTCATCAGATCCGGCCCCACCGGATGCCCAATGCCCCGCAAACGGTGGCACGCCGAACAATTCTTCTCGAACACCGGCAACCCCTGTTCCGGGGACGCGCGGGTCGGATCGATGTCCGCATACGCGGCGACCACCGCCGTCCGATTCGCGGCGGTCGGTGGGAGGACCTTCGCGGCGCGCGCCCGGAAGTCCGGGCTCGTTTTCGTCCGCCACGCCTGACGTTGTCCGGGCGACAAATCCGCCGCGGCCACCTCACCGCGTTCGAGGGCTCCCAGCAATTCCCGCTGAAAGGCCTCCCGTGAAAACAGCAATCCCAACCGCTCGGCCCGGGCCGCCGGCCCCAGCGTCGCCCAACCCGACAGTAGTTGGGCAGGCAGGTCGGAGGATTCCACCGGCCGGAGGGCCACCAGCACCTGCTCATGAACCGCCGCCGGCAAGGGCTCTCCCAACAAATTCACCAGGTCCTTGATCGATTCCGCCGTCCGTTCCTGCCCCAACACGGTACCCGCCGCCAACCGGGACTCCAACGGCGCCTGCGCATCCAGCAGCACCGGACGCGCGCGGTTTCGCAGGGTCGACGCCCACCGGGTCCAAGCCGGCACCGCCGTCGGGGCCGCCGTGAGGCGCTCCATCAATCCCGGCACTGCAGCCAGAAGTCCATACCAGCGAAACGCTTCCGCTTCGGCCCCCGCCGCACCGATCTCCCCGCCCGGGAAACGCAGCTCCGTGACCTGTTGGCAGAGTTCGACGTCCCCCCGCCCCGCCACCGTGCGCCACACGTCGGCCGAGAATTCCGGGACCGCCACCGCCGAAGACCGCCGAACCACTTCCAGCAAATCCGCGGACGATGCCGCACCCAGTGCCGCGACCACGGCCGCGCGTTGCCAGGAGTTCGTCAATTCCCGCCGCACCAGCCGCGGCAGCATCCCGCGCACCAACTCGGACGACGGCGACGGGCCCTGCAACCGCCCGACGGTCAGCGCGAATTGATAACGGACTCCCGCATCGGCGTCGTCGGCCAGGGCCGCGAAGTCGGCGCCGTTTGCCGGACGGACGGAAAGCGGAGCCTCGATCAAGGGCAGGATTGCCCGTCGAACACGGGGGTCCGGATGGTGCAGTTCCTCGGTGATCATTGAAGTACCACCGGACGCGGCGCTTTCCGTGCCCCGGAGCCATTCCCACTGCACCAGTGCAGCCGGAGCCAAGGTGGGCAAGGCGGCCTGAACCGCGGCCAAGGAAAGCGGGGGAGCCGATCCATCCCCGCGACGGGTCGCCTGCAAACGGCGTCGCACCTCCCGATCCGCGAGATCCCGCAGAGGCCCGGCGTCGGACGCCAAATGTGCGGCCAGCTCCGCCACCGCCGCCTGCCGCACATTCGGCAGTTTTCGCGGCGGCGAGCGATCCGCCGCCACCCGGTAAATCCGTCCCCGCCCCGCCCCCGCCCGCGGATCCAGGTTCTTCAATCGTTCGGCCGGGATCCAGCGCGGATGCTCCACGACGAACCGGTAAAAATCCACCACCCACAAAGCCCCGTCCGGTCCCGTGCGCACTTCGACCGGACGAAACCAATTGTCGCTCGACGCCAGGAACTCCGACCGCGGTTCGCCGTCGGCCCGGCGCGCGCCAAACAACGGCCCCTCGGCCTCCAGCACGGCCCGCCGCACCAAATTGTGCACCGGTTCACACACAAACGCGTTGCCGTAATACTCGGGACCGAGATCCGTCGCCCGGTAAATTTCCGGACCGCACGCCGAGGTCAGCCGGTTGGCCGATCCGAAATCATTGAACCGCTCCAAAGTCCGACTGCGCGGAAAAACCCGTCCGGGATCCGTCCCCCGCACCAGCGGGACTCGCGGCGTGGGGGGAGCGACGAACGGATTCAGCTGCGTGTAGGCGTCCGGAAACGGGAATTGCGCCAGCAGCGTGCTGTTGTCGTTGCCGAACCAATTTCCGAAATCATCCCGCGTGCGGCCCTGCTGGCTGACCCCCGCCAAACTTTCAAATTCCCCCGTCTCGGGACGAAACCGAAAATCGCGTCCGGAACAGTCCCACGTTTGATTCTTCTGCGTCCCGTGAATCTGGCCGCCGAACAATCCGCCCGCGCCGTAGATCCAGCCGTCATAGCCCCAGCGAAATCCGTTCACGCGAGCTTGAAAATTATGCGTGGCAAATCCGGAAAAGAGCACCGACTTCCGCGTTGGCCGCTGCTTTAGCGGCCCGGTACCGACGGCCGCGCCCGCGCCCGCCCCCGGAAGCGGCTGGAGCCACACAATGTCCGGCGCCGCTCCGACCAACACGCCGTCGCCCCAAGCCATAAGCCCCGTCGGAAACGGCAGATCGTCCGCCCAAGTCTCAGACTGATCGAACCGACCGTCGCCGTCGGTATCCAGCAGCCGCACGATCCGTCCGCCCGGTTGGCCTTTTCCGTCCAACCCTTCTGGATAATCCCGCATTTCCGCAACCCACAATGAGCCGTCCGGACCGAAATCCAGCGCCACGGGCGACTGCACCAAGGCATCCCCGGCGACCAGATCAATGCGCAGACCCGGACGCGTCCGCAGCACCTGCAACGACGCTTCCGGCTCCAGCGGCGGCGGATGCTGCAGCGCCCCCGCATCGGCCAAAAACGACGCGGGCAGTTGCTCGCGCACGGTCTGCACGATGAGATCCTCGATCCCCGGAGCCAACTGCTGCGGACGATCGTAGTACCACAAGGACGATTCCGCCTCGTACCCCCCTTCCCGCAAAATCCGACGCGACGGGATATAGCACGGAACATCGTTCACGTAGCCATTCACCCACAAACGCCGGGGATCGAGCTCCTGCTTCAAGCGCAGGGAATAATCGACCACCACCTCGCCGCCGAGAAACACCATCGCCAGCGTATCGCCGAAAACCCACGTCTGGACCGGATACGGTAGTGTTGGCGACGGCAATTCCCCCCGATCCACCCGCGCGAGCCATTTGCGGGCGTGGTACCCAACGATCCCGGAATTCGTCGCCCGGGCCGCCCACTGCTCGCGGGTGAAGTGCGTTTGAAAGGGAAGCTGAATGGTTTCCAGCCGGCACCGCGGGGCGTTGGTGATTTCCGTCAGGTCCTGCCGCACCAGCGCGCCCGCTTCCCGGGCCAGTTCGCCGCCGTGGCGCTCCACCAGCGCCAACGTTCCCCGCGGATCCGGATTCGCGTCGGCACCACAGCCTATGGCGACCAGGGCCACCGCCCCCGGCCAGGCGGCCTCCAATTCCCGGGCGCAAACCCCATTCCAATCCGGATGCGTCTGGTTGAAGTCGCCGAGCGTGGTGCAATGGCAGGCGTAGTTGAGCAACACTCCCCGGACGACCCCTTCCGGGGAAAGAATGCGCAGCAACGGCACGTCGTGATCCACCGGCCCACCCGGGGTCCGCCGATTTGCCGCAAAGCCCACGCGTCCGACGCCCCACGCCACCCGCGCCGGCTGGCGATTGCTGAGGGCAGAAAGGGCTACCGCCACGAGTTGATCGGTAAAGAAACGCGTATAGGCCTGAATATGCCGGGATTCGTTGGGCGGGATGTCCTCGACGAAAAGGTTCGGGGCAGCCCCGGCGAGGGTGGGCGCATTGTGAGTGTGACTGACGGATATCGCCACACGCTCGGGAGCCACGCCCGCGACGGCCTGCAACCGCGCCCGCACCGTCGCTGTGATGGCGCCCGGGAGGATGCAGTTGTCCGCCGTCAGCAAGACCGCCACATCAGCCCCGGCCCCCAGCGCCAGCGCCCGGGCGTGGATGGCCGAGTGCACGTTGGTGGATTCCGTGTGCCGCGACGCGTAGCCCATCAACCGGATGGGCTCCGTGGGATTGATCTCCACCCGTGCCAATCCCACCGGCAGAAGGGCGGCCGCGAAGACCCGCCCGGACGTGGCAAGCGCCAGTAATCCGAGCCAACCAGCAAAGCGAGAGAGATTCACAAGAGGGTGCCTTTTGGTGCCAAACGAGTAGGAAGCGCGGGAGGATGACTCAACCTTCGTCGCAAATCACGCAAACACGGCCTCGGAGCCTTCCCGCAAAACCCTCCCTTGCCACTGCGGGGCCGCTTCCTATCCTCCCGGCGCCCGGTCCCGCTGAGCGGAGACCATTTGGGGCTGAGAAAAACCGTTTAACGCGTAACCGCACCTTTAAACCTCCGTTGCGTCCGCAACGCTGGCCATGAGGTCAGGGACCACGGAGTCTTCGTCGGGACAATTTTCGTCCCATCCAAGCCTCCACTGCCTCCCAGTCGCAGTAAACAATGGGTTCGACCGGTCATTGTGCCGGTCAGCCAAGTCTGTTTGTAACAATGGCTACCACGCAGTCGTTCGCCGAATTGCTCCGGCAGTATGAGCCGCAGTATGTGTCTGGTCAGATCGTCAAAGGCACCATCATCGAAATTCGCCCGAAAAAGGAAGTGCTCGTCGATATCGGCGGCAAGTCCGAGGGCGTCGTCTCCGCCTCGGAGTTCGAAGATTTCGAATCCGTCAAACTCGGGGACGTGATCAACGTCCTGATCGAGAAGGCTGAAGACAAAGAAGGCAACATCCATCTCTCCAAGGAGAAGGCCGAATTCCAGCAGAATTGGGACCGCATCCGCACCATCTGCAACGAAGGCGGTACGGTGATGGGTAAGGTCAAGGGCGTCGTCAAAGGCGGCCTCGTGGTCAACATCGGTGTTGAGGCGTTCGTGCCGGCCAGCCAGGTCGACGTGCTGCCCCCGAAGAACCTCGCCGCGTTCGTCGGCAACACCTACGAGTTCAAGGTCGTCAAACTGAACCCCGAGCGCCAGAACGTGGTGCTCAGCCGCCGCGAACTCGTCGAGGCCGAACGTACCGCCCGCCGCAGCGCGCTGCTCACCGAGATGGTCCCCGGCGACGTCCGCAAGGGCACGGTCAAGAACATCACCGACTTCGGTGCGTTCATCGACCTCAACGGCCTGGATGGTCTGCTCCACATCACCGACATGACCTGGGGTCGCCTCAGCCACCCGAGCGAACTGCTCAAGGTCGGCCAGGAACTCGACGTCGTCGTCCTCGACATCAACCGCGAGAAGGAACGCGTCTCCCTCGGCCTCAAGCAGAAGAGCGCCAATCCCTGGGACAACATCGAAGCCAAGTTCCCGGTCGGAACCAAGGTCAAGGGCAAGGTCGTCAACCTGGTACCGTACGGCGCGTTCGTCGAAGTCGAACCCGGTGTCGAAGGCCTCGTGCACGTCACCGAACTCAGCTGGACCAAGCGCATCGCCAAGCCTTCCGACGTCCTCAAGCAGGGCCAGGAAGTCGAAGCCGTCGTGCTCGGCATCAACCGCGAGGAGCAGAAGATCTCCCTCGGCCTTCGCCAGCTCGAAACCAATCCGTGGGACATCGCCCACGAGAAGTATCCGCCCGGAACCAAGGTCAGCGGCCCCATCCGCAACCTCACCAGCTACGGCGCGTTCCTCGAACTCGAGGAAGGTCTCGACGGCATGGTGCACGTCTCCGACATGAGCTGGACCCGCAAGGTCAATCACCCGAGCGAAGTCCTCAAGAAGGGCGACCAGGTCGAGGCCATCGTGCTCGAAGTGGATCGCGCCAACCAACGGATCAGCCTGGGCATGAAACAGCTCGGCACCGATCCGTGGGACGGCATCGACAAGCTGTTCAAGGTCGGTGATCTCATCACCGGCAAGGTCACCAAGCTCGCCAGCTTCGGCGCCTTCATCGGCCTGCCGAACGACATCGACGGCCTGGTGCACATCTCGCAGGTCAGCGAAGAGCGCGTCGACAAGATCAAGAACGTGCTCAAGGTCGGCCAGGAAGTGACCGCCCGCGTGATCAAGATCGATCGCTCGGATCGTCGCATCGGTCTGTCGATCAAGGCCGCGAACTACACCACGGAGCAGTTGCGTGAAGAGCAGAAGATGCTCGACCAGCTGAAGCCGGGCGAAGATCTGGTGGCGCTGGAACACGCGTTCGCCGGTCTCGAAGAGAAGATGGCGCAGAAGTAATTCCCGCTCCTTCCGAATCTCTCCGGGCGCAGTCCTCACGGGCTGCGCCCTTTTGCTTTCTCCGGGCAGTCGCCCACGGATCCGACCCACCGAGCTGAGATCGATCTCCCGCGCCACCACCACCCGCCCCCTCGGTGACGGCCACCGCCCGGCCGTCTACAGATCTGCCAGGGTTTGCTTTCCTCCAGCCACGAGATCCGCCAGCATCGGCGGATCCTATGAAATCACCGCACGGAACGTCCACCCGCTGGCGCGCAGGATTCTGGCTGGGTCTGACTGCAATGCTCTTGCTCGCTGGCTGCCGCACCGCCGTGGCCCGGCAAGCCCCCCGCCGACTGGTGCTGATCGCCGGCAAGCCGTCCCATCCATCCGGGATGCACGAATTCCGCGCCGGAGCCTTGCTGTTCCAATCGGCGCTCGCCGGCTTCCCCGGGCTGCAGGTCGACGTTTATTCCAATGGCTGGCCGACCAAGGTGGACGGCGGAAAAGTGGTCCCCGACAACTCCGCGTTCGAGGGCGCCGCGGCCGTGGTTATTTTTGCCGATGGCGGCGGCGGCCATCCGGCCGTGGCTCCCGATCACCTACGCCTGCTCGACGCCCTGGCGGAACACGGCGTGGGACTGGGCTTCGCCCACTACGGAGTCGAGGTACCCGCCGGGGATCCCGGGCGGGCCTTCCAAAAATGGATCGGCGGCTACTACGAAAACCTCTACAGCGTGAACCCGATGTGGGCGCCGAAGTTCGAGACGTTTCCCTCCCACCCGGTCACCCGCGGCGTGAAACCCTTCAGCACCCGGGACGAATGGTATTTCAACATGCGCTGGGCGGACAGCCAGGCGGGCATCACCCCGATTCTCACCGCCACACCCTCGGACGCGGTGCGCAAGGGACCCTATGTCTGGCCCGCCGGCCCGTATGATCACGTCGTCGCCGCCTCCGGCCGCAAGGAAACCATGATGTGGGTCAAGGTGGGCCCCAAGGGCGGTCGCGGGTTCGGCTTCACCGGTGGTCATACGCACCGGAACTGGGCCGATCCCAATCAACGCAAAGTCTTCCTCAACGCCCTGGTCTGGCTCGCCGGATTGGAAGTTCCGCGCACTGGCGTGGAGGTCGCCGTGAGCGAGGACCAAATGGGCGCCAACCTCGATCCCAAGGGTAAGAAATAAGGCGGGCGGGCGAGGTTCACCGCCTCCCGCCCGTCACCGCAGTTTCTTGATCAGCACCTTCGAATTGCGGCCGCTCGCGTCGTAGCGCTCCCGACGCAGCGGCGGCAGATCGTCCGGGGTCCCCACACTGAAGCCACCCTTCTGCTCGAAATAGGTGAAGGCCTGCGTGCTCAGGGTGATCAGCTTTTCCAGGCCAAGTTCCCGGGCCTTCGTTTCCACGTAGGTGATCAGTTTGCGTCCGATGCCCTGATTTTCGTGGGATGGATTAACAAATAGGAACGCCAACTCCCCGACGTTCTGCTCCGGATACACGTGCAGGGCCACACACCCGACCGGATTCTTGTCGATCTCGTACAGGAAATAGTCCCCGATCTGTTTCTCAAACGACGCCCGGGTGCGTTTGACCAGTTCCGCCGCGGCCATGGAATTCTTGGTCAACGTGATCAAGGTCCGGACATCCTTCTTCAAAGCCCGGCGGATCTGGGTGTATTCATTGGCGTAAACCAGGGTTCCGATGCCCTCGTTGCTGAAAACCTCCGCCAGCAATCCTTCGTCCACCTCGCCGCTGATCAAATGAACGCGCGGCACCCCGGCCTCACAAGCGGCCACGGCATGACGGGCCTTCGATAATTGGGTGGACGGGAGCGAGCCGGAATTGAAAGTCAGGAGTTGCTTCAGTTCCGACACCGCGATCTGATGCAGCAACTGGCCGTCGCGCATCAACCCGATGGCCGACGTGAGAAAGATCAGCTTCGCCGCCTTCAACTGCTCGGCCAACGCCAGCGCAATGGCGTCGGAATTGACCCGGTAGGTCTTGCCCTCCCCGTCGAAGCCCAACGGGGGCATGACCGGAACGAGCCCCTGAGCGAGCAATGACTGCAGCATTTCCACATCGACCCGCTCCACCTTGCCGGTAAAAAGGTGATCGACCCCGCCCAGAATCCCCAGCGGATGAGCAATGATCGCATTGGTGGACACCGCCCGCAGATCGTTCGCCGAAAGACCTTCCAGAATTTCGTGGGTCAGCCGATTGGCCGCCGTGAGTGAAAGCTGCAACGTCGCGGCGTCGGTAATCCCCGCGCCGTCAAAATCCGAAGCCACCACGCCACGCTCCACGGCCAGGTCGGCAATCTGCCGGGCGGCACCGTGCACCAGAACTATGCGGATGTTCAGGGAACGCAGGACCGCAATATCCAGCAGCAGGTTGGGGAAATTATCATCGGTGACGATCGCGCCATCGAGGGCCAGAACGAAGGTCTTTTCCCGAAAACGCGGGATGTAGCGGAGAATTCCCCGCAGATCTGTGGGCTTCACTAGGTATGGAGGATCCGCAACAGGGGCGGACCCGCAGAAGAACTAAGCGGGAGAAGGGGCCTGTTCAATGCGGGATTGCGCCCGCTGCAGTCACCGGGACGACGGATTGCGGGCGCCCTCTGTCAACGCACTTCGATGCGCGGACGCTCACCGCGCCGACCCGAAATTTTCACGGACGGCGGCGGCGGACCGCTCCGATTACCGCCGGCGCATCCGCAAGCGGTATCGCGCTGCAGACTGAAACGCCGCGGACCGAACCGCCGACGGAGCGGCCGCCAGGCAAAGGCGACCACTGTGGCCGCCACGAGGCCCAGCGCGAGGGGTTCCTGCCAATCCATACCCCCAGCGTAGCGCGGGCCGGGAAAATGACGAATTTCCCGCGGTGCGGCCCTTGTTTGGGTCTATCCGCCCGCCCGGTCGGTAGCCGCCCAAACCACCTCGTGGGGCAAAAGTTTTCGTGCACCACCATGAGCGAATTTCCGGAACTCTCAGCTTGACGCTTTTGCCGGATTAGGGGAACCTTGCGGTAGAGGTAGTCGAAACAATTTCTCATATGCATGCGTCCTTTTACAAATCCTTGGTCATCACCGGCGGGTCACTTTTGCTGACGGCGGGGCTCGTCCGGGCGCAGTCGCAGATCGTTTTCGACAACACCGCCAACCTGGTCAACAGCACGCCGGAGTTCTCCTTTGGCCGCGAGTATGGTGATGAACTCGCCTTGGCCGGAACCGCCCGCACGGTGGTCGGGTTTGATTTCGCCTACTACGGCAATTTCGGGAACACGCCCAATGTCGGGTACAGCATCCGTTTCTACGCCAACGACGGCAGCGACGCCTTCCCCGGAACGCCCACGGCACTACGGCCGGGCTCACTCCTGTGGGAAAGCGGTTCCCAGTCCCTCCTCAATGGCATCAATTCCGTCAGTCTGTCGGTGCCCAACGTGGTGGTTCCCGATCATTTCACGTGGTCCGTGACGTTCAGCGGCATCGATGGCACGGCGGGTAAGCAGGCGGCGTTGATGCTGGCGAATCCCGCCACCGTCGGTGCCCTCTTGCCGGGCAACGGCTCCTTGCCGGATGTCATCGGCAGCTACGAGGATTTCTGGAAGAAGGACGAACCCACGGACGCGAACAGCTGGACCCTGTACAACTTCGGCTTCAATCCCGGCGATCCGAAGGGTAACTTTTACGCCAAGGTGACCGCGACTCCCGAACCGGGTGTCTGGGCCCTCGGAGTGACGGGCGTGGCCCTGCTGTGGGTCGGCCGTCGAGCCAGCCGCAAGCCGAGCAGCGCCAACCGCTAATCCGGTCATTTAATCCGAAGGCATGGCCGACCTGTCGCCTTCGGTGCCCCCTCCCGCCTCCGCCGTGGGCGCGCCGCCCGTACGCAGTGGCGCCAGTGATCGACCCACCTCCCTGCGGGTCCTGGTGGTGGAGGATTCCGAGTTTGACGCCCGGATTCTCGTCAACCTTCTCAGGAGTGGCGGCTGGGTCGTTTCCTATCGGCGGGTCGAAAATGAGGCTGCCTTGGTAGCCGCTCTGGCCTCCGAACCGTGGGATCTCGTACTGGCCGATCATCAACTGCCCGGTTTTTCCGCCCCGGAAGCCCTCGCGGTGGTGCAGCGAAGTGGACTGGATCTGCCGTTTCTGATTGTCTCCGGCGGCATTGAAGAGGGTGTCGCCATCGCCGCCATGAAGGCGGGAGCGCACGATTTCCTGATGAAAGGTGCCTTGGGCCGGCTCGTGCCCGCGGTACAGCGGGAATTGCGGGATGCCGCCACCCGGACCGCCCGACGACGAGCCGAAGCCGACCTTCAGCAAAGCGAACTACGCTATCGCAGTGTCTGGGAGAATTCCACCGACGCCGTCCTGTTGCTCGATCTCGCGGGGGTTCTCCGCTTTGCCAATCCCGCCTGTGAAAGCGTCTTCGGCTGGAGCCCCGAAGCCTTGGTGGGCCAAACCCTCGACGTCCTCCAACCCGCCGAAACTCCGGCCGGCGCGTGGTGGCAGCTCGCCCAGGACCCGGTGGCGCGTCGCTGCCTGGAACTGCACGCCCGGCGCCGCGATGGCCCACTGGTCGACGTGGAAATCGCCGTCACGGAAATGCGCTTGGGCCAGGAGCGCTGGATCGTCGCCTTTTGCCGCGATGTCACCGAACGTCACCGGGCTGAAGCGGAATTGCGGCGCAACCGAGAGGAGTTCGCCGCCGCCGCCGAGATTCAGCAGCGCCTGTTCCCCGCCGCACCCCCAACCATCCCCGGATACGACCTCGCCGGAATCTCCCGCCCGGCCGAAGCCGCCGGAGGGGATTACTACAATTTCCTGCACCTCCCCGATGGATCGTGGTCCGTGGTCGTGGCGGATGTCAGCGGACACGGCATCGGTCCCGCCCTGCTGATGGCGGAGGCACGCGCGTACCTGCGGTATCTCGCCCGCTACGAATCGGATCCCGCCACCCTGCTCACCCTGGCCAATCGGGCCATGGCCGAGGACTTGGGCGCGGAAAATTACATCACGATGCATCTCGCCCGACTGCATCCGGAAACCCGCCGGTTGGATTACGCGAGCGCCGGGCATCCCGCTACGTGCATCCTGGATGCTGAAGGCCGGCTGAAAGCCTCGCTGCGCCGGACCGGACCGCCGTTGGGCCAAAAGCCGGACCAACCCTACGCCAACGGCCCCGCCGTATTCCTCGAACGCGGCGACATTGTCCTATTTCTTACCGATGGCCTCGACGAAGCCGTCAATCCGGAAGGCACGGAGTGTTTTGGTATCGACCGGGCGTTGGACGTGATCCGGGCTGCACCCGATCGGTCGGCCCGTGAACTCGCGAACGCGCTCTGCGATTCGGTCCGGAGCTTCGGCGGTCCCGGGCCGCAGCAGGACGATCTCACCGTCGTCGTGTTGAAGGTGGTTTGACGCCGGCGATCGGCCCCGCGACGAATGGCGGTGACATGACACTCTCCTGGAAGGATCACGAAGAAATTGCCTGGGCCTTGATCGACAAGTTTCCCGATCAGGACCCGCTCAAACTGAGCTTTCCCAAGCTTCATAAAATGGTGCTGGAACTGGAAGGATTCAGCGATCGTCCCGAGGCTTCGAACGAAAAGGTCCTCGAAAACATCCAAATGGCTTGGTACGAGGAAAAGCAGTAGGCACCCTCCACCGCATCCATCTCCCATGCCCATCAAAGAAGCTCCGTCGATTCCCGGTGCCGCCCCGGCCCTCGGTCCCTACAGCCACGCCATCCGCAGCGGGGACTTTTTGTTTTGTTCCGGCCAGGTGCCCATCGATCCAGCCCACCCCGGTGGCCCCTGTCCCGCCGGCATCGTGGCGCAGACGGAGCGGGTGCTGGAGAATATCCGCCTGATTCTGTCCAGTCAGGGTCTGGGATTCGCCGATGTCATCAAGAGTACCGTCTTCATGACGAATCTCGCAGAATTCACCGGCATGAATGAAGTTTACGCCCGGCACTTTCCCGCCCCGTTTCCGGCCCGATCCACCGTCCAGGTCAGTGCCCTGCCCCGCGGTGCCGCGGTCGAAATCGAGGTCGTTGCCCGAGTTCCCTGATCTTCTTCCGCCCGACTCCACCGCGTCCACCGCCTCCGTTCCCGCTCGCTTCGCTGCCACTCACCCATGTCCGCCACCGCCAAACAAGCCGGCCCGCCCAAGGGCATCCAAGACTACATCTACATGCTGGAGGAGGGCTTGGGCCGCATTGTCCTGCAGCGAATCCTCTTCGTGTTCCTGGGGCTGGCGGTCGCGGCAATCTTCCTGCTCACGGAAGCCCGGAATTTCAGCAACCCGGAGGCCATGGACATGGCCCAGATCGGCCGGAATCTGGCGACCGGCAAGGGCTACACCACTCGCTACATCCGCCCTTTCAGCCTCAATCTGCTCACCCAACACGCCCGCGCGGAAGGCCGTTCGGACATTGGAATGCTGCGAACCGCCCACCCGGACCTGGAACATCCTCCAGTTTACCCCACGCTGCTGGCCGGTATTTTCAAGCTCACTCCGGAGCGCTACCACAATTCGGTCGGCAGCGGTAATCAGTACACCAACCGCCCCCCAATGGAGGTCCTCATCAGTATCTTCAATCTGGGGTGGGTCGCTCTCGCCACTTTTCTGGTCTACCGCCTGGGTACCCAATTATTTGAATCCGCCGTGGGCAAACTGGCGGCCTTGGCGTTCGTGGGTACGGAAGCGATCTGGCGTTTCGCCACCAACGGCCTGCCCACACCCCTGCTCCTCTGCCTCATGCTGCTGGCTGTGAGCCTGTTGATCGCCATCGAGAAGCTTGGTCGCGACGAAACCCTCCCCAGCTTCGGGCGCCGCGCCTGGCTCACCACCGGAGTGGGCGTCCTCCTCGGGATTGGCTGCCTGACCAGTTACAGCTTTGGCTGGTTGCTGTTACCGGTCGTCGGTTTCCTGCTCGCCTGCGGGGGCCTCCGCCGGATTTTTCTGGCGCCCATTGTCGTGGGGGTCTTTGCCCTGGTCGTCGCGCCGTGGGTCGTCCGCAACCTGAAGCTCTGCGGTCATCCTTTTGGCACCGCCGGGTACACCCTCTACACGCTCACCGAAAAATTCCCCGTTGATCGCCTCGAACGGACCCAGCAGCCCCTGCTGGCGGATCAAGTGCCGAATTTCGAAAGTTTCAAAACCAAGTGGATGAAGGGTGCCGCGGAGACCTTGCGGAACCCCCTGCCCCGCTTGGGGAGCAATTGGCTCGTCGCGTTGTTTCTCGCCGGACTCATGGTCCAGTTCCAGGATGTCGGACGGCGCCGAATCCACCGCTTCGCCCTCGCCACCCTGCTTTGGTTGTTTGCCGTCGAGCCCCTGTGCCAGACTCAACTGGGGCAGCTCGTCCCGGTGGTCAATTCAGAGAATCTGCTGATCCTGGTCCTGCCGCTCACCCTGATCTTCGGCGCGGCCTTCGTAGCCATGCTGGTGGATGCCATTGAGTGGGATCACCTCCTGCTGCGCGATTTCGCCCTCGGCTTGGTGGCCTTTATTGTCTCGCTGCCGCTGCTCACCGCCCTCCTGCCTCCGCGCAAGGATACCATCATCGAGCCCCTCTACGCGCCGAGCCTCGTGCGCACCCTGTCCGAATTCGTTGGGCCCGGCGAGTTGATCATGTCGGACATTCCCTGGGCCGTAGCGTGGTATGGCGATCGCGATTGCGTCCGAATCTCCCTCCGCGTCCAGGACAATCAGCGTAACGACGACGCCCCCAAGGCCCCGGTCCTGCCGGAGGATTTCTTTCAGATCAACGACTACCAACGAACGATCGTCGCCTTGTATCTCTCGCCGCTCACCACCGAGGCACCGATGCGGCAGTTTTACGATTTCAATTCCGACTTCGCCTGGGGCCGCTTCTATTTTGAAGTGCTGCTGCGCAAGAACACGGCCGGTCGATTCCCGCTTTACCATACGTATCCGGGCGCGGCCAAGGGTGGGCACCTGTTTCTCACCGACCACGTCCGCTGGTGAAGGCTTCGGTTCCAACACCGCCGGTACCGGGGCGGGATTTGCTCCGGGCCCTGTTGCGGGATGTTTCCCGTTCGTTCTATCGGACGCTCCAAGTGCTGCCCGGCGCCGTGCGACGGCCCATCGGTTTGGGGTATCTGCTCGCCCGCGCCACGGATACCCTCGCGGATACCGACCTGGTCCCGGTCCCAGTCCGCCTGGCCGCACTGGAGCAATTGCGTCAGCGCATTGAGGGAGAACGGACGGATGCGGTGGATTTCCAGGTGTTCATGACGCCCGCCACGGCGGGAGACACCGCCACCGCGGCCGAACGGACACTCCTGGGGCGGATCGAGGAGGCGCTTCAGGTGCTGAACGATCTGACGCCGGACGATCGGGCCGCTGTCCGCGACGTGTTAAACACCATCACCAGCGGTCAGGTTCTCGATTTGCAACGCTTTGGTGCAGCTGCTGCGAACCGGATCACGGCGCTGGCCAACGCCGCCGAACTGAATGATTACACGTATCGGGTGGCCGGGTGTGTCGGTGACTTCTGGACGCGATTGTGCCGCCGACACCTCTTCCCCAAGGCCAACCTCGACGAGGCCGCGCTGCTGGCGGAAGGGCTCCGTTACGGTCAGGGCCTGCAACTCGTCAACATCCTCCGCGACCTGCCCAAGGACCTGCGCCTGGGACGATGCTACCTCCCGGCGGACGAGCTGGCGTGCGTGGGACTGAATCCAGCCGATCTCCTCGATCCGGCCAACGAGCCGCGCCTGCGCCCGGTTTATCAACGCTGGCTGACGGTGGCGGAAGACAATCTCATCGCCGCCTGGAGCTACACCAATCGCCTGCCGTTTTCGCAATGGCGCCTGCGCCTGGGATGCGCGTGGCCGGTTTTGATTGGGTGGCAAACCTTGCAGCGACTTCGCTCGGCCAACGTTTTGGATGCCTCCCAGCGGATAAAAATTTCCCGGAAGGATGTCCGGCAGATTCTTCTCGGCACGCTCTGGCGCCTGCCTCTTCGCAGCCCCTGGGAGCGCCTCGGTCCGCGCCGCACCTGAACAACTCAAGGCGCCAGGGCGAGGATGAAGTCCGCCGCGCGCCGACAGGCGCCCGGTGCGCCCAAGCGGGCCACCACCAGATCGAGCTGCCGCCGCATTTCGAGGCGACGTTCCGGCTGCTGCAAGAGTTCGATCGCCGCGCGACTCAGAGTCTCCGGCGTGGCTGCGTCCTGAATAAATTCCGGCATCACCACCGCACCCGCCAGCAAATTGGGCATGGCCAGATAGGGCACCGTGATGATCCGCCGGCCGATCTGATAGGTGCTCCATGAAGTCCGATACAACGCCAGCGTGGGCACCCGGAACCAGGCGCATTCCAAGGTGACCGTTCCCGTCGAAGCCAGAGCCAATTGCGCCCGACCCAAGGCCTCGGCGAGCCCTCCTACCGTGATCTCCAACCCCGGCACCGGATCCGAACCGCGACGCGCCATCTCCGCGAGTTCCTCGGTGGGCAACACCGCCAGCAAACGGACCGGCAAGGCCTGCGCCAGCAGGGCCGCCGCCCCCCGGAGCACTGGCCAGTGCCGCTGCAGTTCACCTTTTCGGCTGCCCGGAAGCAGGACCACCAACGGTCGGGACTCGTCCTCCCTCGTCGCCCCGGAAGCGCCCGCCGCCTCCCCCCGGGAAAGGTGACGATCCACCAACGGATGCCCGACAAATTCCACGCGCAGTGTCGGTGCGTGTTCGGCGTACCACGCCTTTTCAAACGGGAGGATGCTCAGGACCAGATCATGGTTTCGCGCCAACACCTCCGCCCGGCCCGGCCGCGAGGCCCAGACTTGGGGCGATACAAACTGCACGATCCGCGGCCGCCAGCCCGGAATCGTCGCCGCCCGGGCGCGCAGTGCCCGGGCAAATCGCAGGTTGAAGCCCCCATAATCCACACCGATCACCACGTCCGGCCGCCGTCGCTCAGCCACCGCCAGCAGTTCGTGAAAGATGCGTCGCAGCCGGGCGTATTGAGCGACGACTTCAATCAACCCAATCACCGCGTGCCGGGTGAGATCCACCAGCAACTCCATCCCCGCCGCCTGCAAGTGCGAGCCGCCGGCACCAAAGAATTCCGCGCCGGGCGCCTGCAAACGCAGCTGCGTCACCAACTCCGCCGCCAACTGATCTCCACTCGGATCCCCGGCGATCAGCATGAATTTCCTGGCCACGCCACACGATAGCCGCTGATCCCTTCACCGCCGAAAATCGTTGGCGCGGTTTTCCCTCACCGGGATTGCGGTTCTCAGGGGAAACTTTTCTGCCATGATTCCGGCCATGGTGCTGCCTCCGCTCATCCTGGCTTCGCAATCGCCTCGCCGGGTGGATCTATTGCGACAACTGGTTCCGGAATTCGGGATCGTGGCCAGCCACGCCACCGAGTCCGAGGACGCGGCCCAAGGCACGCGGCGACTCTGCGAACTCAATGCCCAACGCAAGGCGCTGCTGGTGGCTGAACGTTATCCGAATCATCTGATCCTCGGCGCCGACACGCTGGTCTTCCTGGATGAAACCCCGCTGGCCAAACCCGCGGATCTGGACGACGCGCGTCGGATGCTCGGCCTGCTGTCCGGTCGCGTGCACGAGGTGATCACCGGCGTCTGCCTGGTCCACAAGTCGGCCAATCGCATGCGCCTTTTTGCCGAGGTTACCCGGGTGAAGTTCCGTCCGCTGACGGCCGAGTCCATCGAAGCCTATCTGGCCCGGGTGCATGTGCTCGACAAGGCCGGCGCCTACGCGGCCCAGGAGCACGGGAATCTGATCGTCGAAACCATCGAGGGCTCGTTCACCAACGTGGTCGGGCTCCCCCAGGAATCCCTACGAGTTGCCCTCGCTCAATGGGGCCAGAAGTCTCCCGCCGAGCTCCCCAACTGAGCCGATCCTGATCGGCTCCGCACTTTCGACCTCGGCCGCCGGCTTTAGCCCTTCAAGGCGGCAATCCGGGCCATCAACTCGTCCGCCACCTGCTGGTACATCTGCTTTAATCGAGGCTTGGTACAAGTCACCGCCTCCTCCCGGGCGGCGGCAAAGGATTCCGCCGCGCCAAAGCACACGATGATTTTTCGGGGACGCGGAAACCATTGGTGCCGGCCCAAGGATTCAAAGGAACCCAGCACCCGCACCGGCACCACGGGGGCGGCCGATTTGAGCACCGTCATGCCCACTCCCGGTTTGGCCGACAGCAGGCTGCCGTCCAGGGAACGGGTGCCTTCCGGGAAGACAATGATCAACCCGCCGGTGTGCAGGCGATCCAGGATGGCTCGCAGACCGGCGGCGCCGCTTTCCCGATCCACCGGGACGGCCTGATATTTCAGCAGGACGGCCCCAAAAATGGGGTTCCGGAAGAGCGTGTCGCGGGCCAGGAAATTGACCACCCGGGGAATCAGGCAACCGATCACCGGGGGATCCAGGTAGCTCACATGATTCGACGCAATGATCACGGGTCCGCGCCGCGGGACATTCTCCAACCCGCGCGCCTCCAGACGAAAATACAGTCGGCAAAAGCCATGCACGATCCACCACGACACCCAGTAGAGGCCGCGCATTTGTTCCGGGGAGGATCCGGTGCTCATGACAGAAAACCCGTAACGTTTAGGAATACAGAACCCGCAGGCCGTCGTACGCGAACGCCACCCCCTCCGGCAATTCCGCCTGATCCACGTCATGATCGTAATCATGGGTCAGGTGGGTGAAATACGTCCGCCCCGCCCGCAATCGCCGCGCCACCGTCAACGCCTCGTCCAAACACATGTGCGTCGGATGCAGGTCGCGGCGCAGGGCATCCAACACCACCACCTCCGCTCCCGTGGCCGCCGCGATGGCATCTTCCGTGACCTCCTTGCAGTCACTGAAATAAGCCAATCGATGCCGTCCCGCCTGCTCAAAAACCAATCCGGTGGTGGTGATGCTGCCGTGCGGCAACTGAAACGGATGGATCCGCAAATCGCCCAACTCAAACACCCCGGTCACCACGTGGGGGCGCGGCTTGAAATAGCTGTGGGACACCGGATCGCGATCAAACGCGTAGTTAAAAATTCGGCGCAGATCCGCCATCGTCTCATGGGTGGCATACACCGGCAATGGACCCCGGCGCAGATCGCAGACGCGGCGGCAATCATCCATGCCCATGATGTGGTCGGCATGGGCGTGCGTGATGATCACGGCATCCAGAAAACCCAGCCCCTCCCGGAGCATTTGCATGCGAAAATCCGGGGTGGTATCGACCACCAACCGGACGGTCGGAGTCTCCACGTAGATCGACGCCCGCATGCGATGATTGCGCGGGTTGGCCAGAAATGCCGCCGGATAGTCCCGACCAATCACCGGCACACCCTGCGATGTGCCCGTCCCTAAAAAGCGAAACCCAAACGACATGGAGGCAAAGGATGCCCGGTGGCGCCGAATCCGCCAGCACGGTTTGCAGAACTCGACGAGGATTCAGCCGCACCCCGGGCCGCACCGACGGATCAAACCCCCAACGCCAACAAGCCTTCGAGTGTCCCCATGCCCGCGGTTTTGCTGGCCAGATAGCCGCCGTGCAAGCGCACCTGGGTCTGCACCGGAGGGACCGAATTGTGCGGCGAAATCAGGTACCGGGCGTAGATCGGATCGAGCATGGGCAGGTCGTTGAGATGATCGCCCGCCACCACCGTATGTTCGGCCGTGATGCCCAACAGGCGCTGAATCTCCGCCAAAGCCGTGCCCTTGGTATAACCGCGATGGGCGAGGCGCAGATAAATGGAATTGCGAACGATCTGACTGGAGGGAAACGGCCGCATGGATGTCCGCACCGCCAACTCAATCTCGTCCATCTGCCGGTTGTCCTGGGCCACGACGCAAATCGGCGAATAGGTGTCCTCGTAATAATGGGCTTCGTACGTCTGCCGGAGATGTTCCTTCAGCCGGATCAATTGCGGCCCCAGAATTCGGAACAGACCGGCGTGCGCCTGGGTACAACCGGTATTCCACGGCTCCACCGGAACAAATTGGGATGGCCCCACCCGGCGAAAAATCTCCCGCTCCACCAGGACTACGTAATCGGGGCGCACGCGGATGTCCGTCTGCTCCAGACTCTGCATCAGGCTCACCATGTCGCGCCCCGTGTTGATCACCCACGTGACTCCGGACTGCTGCAGGGCCGACAGCTTGCGCTGCAACGCCGCCGGGATGCCGGGCCGCACAAAATCCTCATGAATCGTACCATCGAAATCGGTGGAGACGAGACGAACCTTGGCGGGCACTGGGCTCATTTCGAGCAGCAAGGAAGCAGCAGATCCCACCTTGTCAGGCGAGAATCCCAGCTAATCGCAAAAATCACCCACGCGCCGTGGCGGCGCAATTTCCCATCATCGACCGACACTCCCATCTCCCTCACTTCCAGCCCAAGCGGCCTTGGCGCCACCACCGACGCCCCACTGCGGTCGGAATCGGATCCGGCCTTCAAATCCCGTTTTGCGGTGTCCCTGAACGACGCCAATCTCCGGTTGATGGATCTTCCGGAATCGCTGCAAACCGCCTACGACGACGCCACGTTTGCCTACACGCAGGGCAATTACGCCGAGGCTGCAGCCGCCTTCCGGGACATGTTGACGCTGCATCCGGACCTCTTCGACGCCCAACTCTCCCTGGCCATGTGCTTATACCGACAGGGCGACTTCGCCGGCGCCATTGCCGAAGGTCACCGGGCGGAGCGGATGCGCCCCAACGAGCAATTGGTGCACACGAATCTGTCGTTGTTTTACATGAAATCCGGCGACAAACAGACGGCGGAAAAGCACGGTCTGCAGGCCCGGATCGCTTCGTGGAAGGAAGGGCTGGCGAATCCAGCACCCGGCGCCGGCACCGGCGCCGCTCCCGCCGCAGCCATGGATCCCGAGCTGCAGATGGCTCAACCCACGCCCAAGTCGTTCAAATTGCCGGAGAAATTCCCCGACATGCCGTGGAAAAAGAAGGCCGCAGAAAAAGCTGCGGCCAAGGCGGGCGAAGCGCCGCCCGCCCACTGAACAGCGCCGGCCGATCAGTTGCTGCCGCTGGCCGACTTGGCGCGGGCCGGGGCATTGCGGATCGCCTTGACCAGTCCCGGGATGGTATGGTCCGCCGCTTCCAGAGACGGCTTCAAGCCCAGGGCCTGCAGAGCCTTCGTTGTCACCGGTCCAATGCTGGCCGTCCGCAACCGCGGGAACCGCGTCAGGAGTGCCGGCAGATCAAAGCGGGCGTGAAAATTCTCCACGGTCGAGGCACTGGTGAAGGTGATCCAGTCGGCGCCTTCGGCCACGAGCCGCGCCGCTGCGCCCGAAAGGTCCTCGGTCTCCGGCGTGGTTTGATAACACGCTACATCATCCACGATGGCGCCCAGCGTTTCGAGTTCCCCGGGCAATTCCGGATTGGCCACTTCAGCCCGCAGCAGCAACACCCGCAGGTTTTCCAGGTTCTCGTACGCGTGGATCGCCTTGGCCACCTTCGCCGTCACGTACTCGTCCGGCGTGACATCCACCGCCAGGTGCAACTCCTTCAGTTTCTCCGCGGTGGCGGGACCGATCGCCGCGATGCGCACGTTGCCGATGGAGCGCAGATCCGGAAACGCCTTAAAGAAGTAACCAAAGAATTCGGTGACCCCGTTCGGGCTGGTAAACACCAGCCAGTCGTATTCGCCGATGCCCGTAATGGCCTCGACGAGCGGACCGTGATTAACGGGTGGAGCGGTGCGAATGGTGGGAATCTCCCAGACGTCCGCGCCCAAATCTGTCAGGCGCCCCGACAATTGGCTGGCCTGCTGCCGGGTGCGGGTCACTACCACTCGCTGCCCAAACATGGGACGCTTCTCAAACCAGTTGAGTCGATCCCGCAGGGTCACCACGCTGCCAATCACAATCACCGCCGGGGCGCTGAATCCGGCCGCGATCACCCGATCCGCAATGTCAGCGAGTGTGCCCACCAACGTTTGCTGTTCCCCGGTCGTACCCCAACGAATCATCGCCACCGGGGTCGTGTCCGCCAAGCCGCCCGCCACCAGTTCCCGGGCAATGATTCCGATCCGTTCCACACCCATCAACACCACCTTGGTTCCCGGGTCCCGGGCGACCTGCCGCCAATCCACGGAAGTTCCCGGTTTCGTGGGATCCTCGTGTCCGGTGAGGACCTGATACGAGGAACAATGGGCGCGATGCGTCACCGGAATGCCGGCATAGTTGGGCACTGCCACGGAGGACGAAACCCCGGGCACCACTTCAAAGGGCACGCCGGCGGACGCCAATTCCTCCGCCTCCTCGCCACCCCGACCGAAAACGTAAGGATCGCCTCCCTTGAGTCGGATCACCGTCTTGCCGTCCCGGGCATACTTCACCAGCCGGGCATTGAGTTCCTCCTGCGGCAGCGCATGGGCCGCCGCCCGCTTGCCGGCATACAGGCGTTCGGCCTGCGCGGGGGCCAGGCGCAACAACTCCGTGTTTACCAGCGCGTCGTACACGACGACATCCGCCCGCGCCAGCAGCTCGGCACCGCGCAGCGTTAGCAATCCCGCGTCACCCGGTCCCGCACCCACCAAATAAACTGTCCCGACATTAGCCATGACCGGCAACGTGCCGGACGCCGACACATTTCCAAACAAGATGGCGAATCGGCTGCATCGACGAAAAACACCGCCGCACAACCGTCGCCGAATCAAAGCTGCGGCCCTCCCCGGAACCGCATATCCTGCGGGCATGAAATTGACCGGCAAATGGGTCCTGATCACCGGTGCTTCCAGCGGCTTCGGTGCCGCCGCCGCGGCCGCCTTCGCCCGTGAAGGCGCTCACGTGATCATCGGCGCACGGCGAATGGACAAACTGAACGAAACCGCCACCGCCGCCCGAAATCAGGGCGCCGCCTCCGTGGCCGCCCACCCGCTCGACGTCGCCAGCACTCCCAGTGTGGAGGCCTTCGTTCAATGGATCCGTCAACTCACTCCCCGGATCGACATTTTGATCAACAACGCGGGCGGCGCGTTGGGGCTGGATCCCGTGGTCTCCGGCAAGGATGCCGACTGGGAAGGCATGGTGCAGTCGAACTTCCTGGGGCTCCTGCGCATGAGCCGCGCGGTGATTCCCCTGTTACCCCACCACGACGGGGCTTGGATTCTCAACGTCGGATCCGTGGCGGGCCACGGCGTTTACGAAGGGGGCGCTGCGTACTGTGGGGTGAAGGCCGGCGAACGTTCCGTCACCCAGGCGCTCCGCCTGGAACTGAATGGCACGGGGATCCGGGTGGGCTCGCTGGATCCCGGCTTGGCGGAGACGGAATTCTCGCTCACGCGTTTCGCCGGCGATACCGCCCGCGCCGCCAAGGTTTATGCGGGCGTCCAAGCCCTGCAGGCGGCGGATATCGCCGACGCGATGGTGTGGATGGCGACCCGGCCCGCCCATGTCTGCATCGATGAAATCGTGATCAAGCCCACCGACCAAGCGGCCTTCCACAAAGTGCACCGCCGGCCGTCGAACTGAACGAAGCGGAACGAAACTGCCGAAGACTTCCCGCCCGCGGAGCCGGAATCAAACGTCCGACGGGACGTCGGACATCACAGTGCGGTCCGACTCAGAAGGCCGGACGAATCGAAACCACCTTCAACACCGGCGTACGCCAGCGGCGGTCCCGGTATTCGTCGCCTTCGATGAACACCCGCTTACCGCGCCATTTGGCCAAATCGGTCTGCTTGACGTCCTCCACGATCAGGTAATCCAGAATGCTTTCACCGCGACGGAAGCTATCCAGTTGATACCATCCCGGTCCGTCGGGACTGATCGTCAATCCAACCACCCCTTCGCGCAAAACCCGGCGCGGACGCTTGTCGTCATAAACCAGTTCGGGCTGCCGGTATTGCACGGACGCGCCGATTTCCACCGGAATGGGAGTGGCCGGAACGGTGGGCGCGACCTGATTGAACGCCGCCACCGGGGTAGCGGAGGGAACCGCCGGCGAAACCGGCGTCGCCGGGCGATCCGTCCCCGGCGCCGGGGTGGCCGACTGGCTCACCACATCGATCTTATGCGGCACCGTGGTCGCCGTCTTGGTCGAGGAAGCGGGCGTCAGCGGCTCGGCCTTCGGCAATTCCCGGGGCGGAGCCGGATTGCCCGGAGCGACGGGTTGCGACAGGGGCGCCCGTTCCACCTGATTCACGGCGCTTCCCGAACCGGGAGTCCGGGGCTTCGTCGTCGGCGAGGTCGGGGTGCCAGCAGCTGCCGCGGGCGCACCCGTCATCTGCAAAAGATCTCCCGCGACATAGGCAACGGCCGCCGCTGGAGCCTGAATCTGCGTCCAGCCATCCACCGTGCGGAGGGGCACGACGAGATCGCCTTGATCCAATTCGCCCACGGCCGGGTAATTTTTGCCCGCACCCGTGCGGACCTTCAGTTCGGACGAGGTCACCGCACCGGACTTGGTATCAATGAACGCCGCGAAAACCCAAACCTTCACGGAGGCGGGCAACCGGATCTTGGCCCAACTGGTCGGTTCGTCCGCCTGCGGGTTCGAGACCGGAATCTGTTCGAGCACGGTGACGACCTGCCCTTTGGGGAGGCTGCCGACGACGTCGGCATTGATGGAAGCGGCAGCGCGGAGATTCGCGCGACTTCCCGCGACCACGGCGGCCTCGGGCACAGGAAGGGCCGCGGCCGTACCAAGGACAAAACTTCCCGACCATCCAATCAGGACGACCGCAAGGGCTCGGAGACTCTGGTTCATGCGCAAATTAGCAAAAAAGGCGGGAAGCACGGACACCGGACCGAAATTTCCCAACCAACTTCTCAACTTCCGCGGTCACGCGGTGGCGGGCAAGAGGGATTTAACCTCAGCTGCACTGAGCACCCGCCACTTGCCCAAGGGCAGCTCGCCCAAACGGATCGGCCCGATCTGCGTCCGCACCAATTGTTCGACTTCATGGCCGAGGGCTTCAAACAGGCGGCGAACCTCGCGATTCTTGCCCTCTGCGAGTTCGAGTTCCACTACGCTATGCGAATTATTCGCACTCATTAGCCGGGCGGATTCCACCTTCAGCAATTCACCCTCGTCTTCAATGCCCACGATGAAACGATCCAACTGCGGCTCGGTAATCCGCCCCACCACCACCGCCCGGTAACGCTTGCGAATGCCGTAGCGCGGATGGGTCAGCTTCAGACTGAACGAACCGTCATTGGTCAGGAACAACAACCCCTCGGAGTCGCGATCCAACCGGCCGACGTTGTGCAGATTCGACCACTCGCGCGGCAGCAGATCGTGGACGATCCGCCGGGCCTCCGGGTCACTGGCGGTGCAGAGAAAGCCTTTGGGTTTGTGCAGGGCCACGTAAACCTTGCGGCGCGACCGCACCGGCTGGCCATCCACCTCCACCTCCTGGTGATCGGGATCCACCTTGGTGCCCAGCTCGCGCACCACCTGACCATCCACCCGGACCTGTCCGGCCACGATCATGCGCTCGGCCGCGCGACGGGAAGCCACGCCGGCATCGGCCAGAAATTTTTGCAATCGAAGTGCCGCCATGGAAGAAAGCCGAATACCAACGCTAGAGGAAACCACTGACGAAGCGCACCGCACCCCGTCCTACCCGCTCAGCCACCGGTTCACCGGTTCACCGGTTCACCGGTCTCCCGGGAGTAGCCGATTGAACCGCTGCCCGATGACCCAGGGTCATCGGCCGCCGGAGCGGGGGTCTTAAAGGCAGAAGGGTCGCCGAGTTTAAGCAACGGCGACCACTCCGCTCGCAATGGGCTGTCCGCCCCAGCAAAAGGCCCGCCAGGGCCCTCGTAAAAGCCGAAAAAACCGCCTAGACTGGAGGCTTGGTCTTGCGAAGGCCGGTGACGCGGTCGCCGGCTTTCCATTGACCACGATCCTTGAGCAGCGCGACGCGCTCAAAACGCTTGAGAACACTGCGCTTGGCTCCGGTGGTACCGGCAGCGGCGCGAAGACTACTATGTTGCGACATAAAACGGACGTCGTAGATAGCTCATCACCCACGTCCGGCAAACGGCATTTTGCGGAATAGCCGGGAACCACCCCCTCGTGGCCCCCGAACTACCGGGAGGCCCGCCGTCGCCACAACCGGCCGCTCAAGGTGTTCCAAAGCGCCCGGGCCGGTTCCAATTGGAGCCACAAACCCAATCCCAGATACGCCGCTCCCGCGAGAAAAATCGGCCCAAACACCCCCACCAGGCGGGAAACCAACGTGGCGTGTCCCCACTGGGATTCCCACCAGCGATTTCCGCCCCAGGCCACCACCGCCGCCACGGCCGCCAGAGTTCCGATCGAAAACAGCACCGGACCAAAATCGCGGAACCCAAATTTGGGCAGAACCCGCTTGAGGGCATACAGCAACAACGCCGTATTGCCGACGGCGGACACCGTATTCGCAAGCGCCAATCCCTGTTGTTGCAGGGGAATGGCCAGGAAAAAGACCAACACCAGATTGAGCGCCAGACAATAGAGACTGATCAGCATCGGCGTCTTGGTGTCGTTCAAGGCATAAAACGCCCGGGCCAGAATGTTGTTGGTCGAAAAACAAATCAGGCCCGGCGCCAGCAGATACAGGGCCCCCGACGCCCGCAAGGTCGAAGCGTCGGTAAAGGCCCCGCGTTCAAACAGCAGGCGAACCATCGGCTGGGCGAGCACACACAACAGCACCGTCGCCAGGCCATTCACAAATATCATGTGCAACAACCCCTCCCGCAGGGTCCGGCGGAACTCCGGATATTTTTTCTCATTCGCCAGTCCACTCAGTTCCGTCAGCAGAACCGTCGCCAGGGAGATCCCCACGATTCCCTGCGGCAGCTCCATGAGGCGGGTGGCGTAGTTAAAGGATGCCACCGCGTGTTTGCTGGTGGCGCCCGCAAAGAAACTGGTGCCCAGAACGTTCAATTGATACGCCGCCACGCCCAGGGTCGCCGGCCCCATCTTGGCCAGCACCACGCGCACCGTCGGATCGCGCCACGGATTCACCCAGCGAAACCGAAAACCCTCCGCCAGCAGCGTCGGCACCTGAAACGCCGCCTGCGCCACCCCGGCCAGCAAATAGCCCACGGCGAGCCCGAAGATCTGGGTTTCCGGTTCGGTGCCAAACCACGGTGTCAGCCAATAAACCGAGGCAATCATCACCACGTTGAGCATCGCGGCCCCCATGGCCGGCAGAAAAAAACGGCCGCGGGCGTTAAGTAGGCCGATAAAAACCGCCGCCGAACAAACCAGCAGCACGTACGGAAACATCACCCGCAGCAACCGGAGCATCAGTTCGATGCGCCAGGTGAAATGCCCAAAGTGCAAGGCCACACTCACCCCCAGCGTCACGACCGCAATGATCGCCACCGCCACCAGCACCATGGCGCAAAACACCGCGGCAGCCGAATGCCAGGCGGTCTCCTCCCCCTCCTGCTGCATCCGCGCTTTAAACGTGGGAACAAACGCCGCCGTCAGGGCACCCTCACCCAGCAAGCGACGGAATAAATTCGGCACCTGCTCGGCCATGGTCCAGGCCGTGGCGACCGGGCCATCGCCCATGAACGCCGCGTACGCCGCGGTCCGGACAAAGCCCAGAATTCGACTCAGCGCCGTGGCCGCACCCACCGCTCCGGAAGACTGCAATAACCGCGACATCGACTGCAACCATTCAGCTACAGCCGTCGGCGAATCAAGGAATCCGCCCGGAGGCAATTGACCGGTCGGGAGAAGAGGCGGCCGAACAGATCCAAAGGACCTGCTCCCGACCAGTCAGGCGCGACGCAGCGGTGGTTTCATCAAGGCTTCGGCACCTACCCCGACCTATCCACTGCGGGCCAGCCGGAAGTGTAGAAACTTCCGACCAACGTCCGTTAGTCGTGCCGGACCCCGGTGGCAAGCGGCATTGCCGCCCGCAAAAACCGGGGAAATCCGAGTTCCCGGACCTTCCGCCCGAAGCCGGAACGGACCCGACCGCGCCCTCAGCGTCCCACCGGGGGCAGCGTCGCCAGACGTTCCGCCCACTCGCGACGGGAGCGTTTGCCGCGACCGTTGGTTTCCAATTCCGGCACCCACCACCAGCGCCGGGGCACCTGCCAGTCCGGACCCTGCGTCAGCAAAAAGTCCCGCAGACTCACCTCCGAAACCTCCGCGCGTCGCACCACCGCCACCCCCACATATTCCCCGCGATGCTCCCGGTCCGGCACCCCCACGACCAGACAATCCGCCACCGCCGGATGCGTCAGCAGCAGCCGTTCGATCACCTCCGGCACCACCTTCCGCCCCGCCACGTTGATGACGTCACCACTGCGACCACGCAGCCAGACGCCCCCGTGTTCATCCACGTCGGCCAGATCCGCGGTTTCCAGGCGCCCTCCACCAAAAGTCTCCGCAGCGGAATCCGACGCCGGCCAATAACCGGTGCCGACACTTGCGCCGCGGACGACCAATCGCCCGGCCTCGCTGGTTGCCAGCCGCAGGCCCGGGATCGCCGCGCCCACGTAGGCGGCATCCGCCCGCGGCGTGGACGAGGCATCGTAGGCAATGCCGCCGCACTCCGAGGCGCCCAAAAAATTATGCAGCTTCACCCCGCAGTCCGCATGGACCGCCTGTTCCAGGCCCAGCGGCAAGGGAGCCCCCGCTGAAATCGCCCGGTGCAAACCCGAAGGGATCGCGCCGGCTTCGTGCCAGGTGCGCCACAGGGCGGGCACCGCCGGCAAGGTCACGGGCGGATGCGCCGCCACCGCCGCAGCGACGGCCGCCGGCAGGGCAGACTCCGCCAACACCAGGGGAATCCCGTGCAACAGCAGCGGCAGCACCAGACTGGAGAAACCGTAACTGTGTGCCAACGACAGCACAGCCACGTTCGGCGAACCGCGGTGCAGGTCCATGGCCGGAACCAGCTGATCCACATCCGCGGCCAATTGATCCGCGGTGAACGCCACCACTTTACCGGCACCAGTCGTGCCTGAGGTCAGCTTGAGATGAACAATTCCGCGCGGCAGCGGCGGGATCTCCGGGATTGGTTGTCCGGTGTCCAGCGGACAAATCACCGAACCCGCCCGCCACCCCCGCAACAGCTCCAGAATGAACTCCAGTCCCCGCCCGCCGGGACACACCAGTTCCGCCTCACCCGGTTTTCCCCCACGGACCCGTGCCGGCGCCGCGTCCGCCGCCGCCGCCAATTCGGCAAACGACCAACGGCGTCCGCAATCCATCTCCGTCAGGGCCCACTGATCGGGGAATCGAGCGACGACCTCGCGCCAACGCTGCTCAAACATCACCCCACCACTTCGCGTTTCGGTGATTCGCCAGCAACGGAAATCCCGATTGGTTCGCCGACGAATCCGACGTGTTGCCCCGACGGACCACTGACCGCCCGGGAATGTGGGACAAATCCTTCCAGGCTTCGCCCGGGCAGGCGAGAGGGAGGGTAGCGGCGCCCCTGTCGAGCCAGTGCCGAAACGGCACCACCATCCCTGCGTACCAGGTTCAAAGTCCACCCCCACCAACACCGGGCCAGGTTCACTGCCGGGTGCAAGTGGTGCCACGCTCCCTATCCCCCCCACGCGCCAGATAGGGTGGCAGGTTCACTGATCTGTCACCCGTTCGATAGCGTGCCAGGCTCCGTATCCCCGGCCTTCCTCTGGAGATCGTGGCTGGCTCCCTGTAAAAAAGTCTGTAACTCCGTCCCGAA
>CANIZL010000019.1 GCA_947471985.1 Verrucomicrobiota bacterium
CATTTCAGCGATGGGGTAGTCCTGGGTTCGCGGGAGTTCGTGGATAAGCAGTTCATGCGGTACAGGGACCGCTTCAGCCCGAAGCGGAAGGATGGGGCCCGCCCCATCCGAGGCGTCCCACTCCCCGGAATCAGCGTCCTACGCGACCTGCGCGTCGACGCCATCGGCTGACGGCCCAAAGAACCGACCCCTCCACAAGCCGAACCGGCGAAACTCCCGCGCCGGAAGGGGAGAATTTTGCCGATCTCCGGCGTAGTCGTGCCGCCCGGGGCCTCACGAAGATCAAAAGTGAGCTGAGCGCCCGCCCAAACACCCATCCTGGTCCTATTCCACCGCCCAAAGTTCACGCCGCCGACCGCGGAATCGCCGGCGGAGGCCGCTGGGCAAGATACTGAGGCTGGCTCCCTATCTGGCGATGAAAGCGAACCTGGCACGATCGCGAAGCTGGGCGAATAGGGAGGTTGGCACCATCTTCAGGGGGATCGAATGGGGAGCCTGGCCCGATGATTTACGCAGTGAACTTGGCGCGTGATTCTGTGATACCGTCGCCTATCAACAGGGGAGAGCTTTTAAGGTGGGTAATCGCTCAAGGTTCGCGCTCGGACCGGGCATTTTCACGGAAGGGTCCGAGGCACCACCGGGCCGCACCGACCGGGAAGCGACCCAGGGAATCCGCACGCCACCGGCGACGGCACTAGGCGAAAATTTCGGAAACCACCCGACCAGCCACATCCGTCAGACGAAAATCCCGACCGGCATGCCGGTAGGTCAACGCCTCGTGATCCATTCCCAACAGCGCCAGCAAGGTCGCGTGCAGGTCATGAACATGGACCTTCTCGTCGACACAGTAGAAGCCGTAGTCGTCCGTGCGACCGTAGCTAAACCCCGCCTTCACCCCGCCACCCGCCAGCCACATCGTGAAGGCATGAGGGTGATGGTCACGCCCATCCTTGCCTTGGAGCGTCGGCGTCCGGCCAAATTCACCGCCCCAAATCACCAACGTCTCCTCCAGCAATCCGCGCGATTTCAAATCGCGCAGGAGGCCGGCGATCGGGCGATCCACCTCTGCCGCGATCCGGCCGTGATCCTTGGTAAGATCCTCGTGCTGGTCCCAATAGCCGTGCGTAACCTGGACAAACCGCACACCACGTTCGCTGAATCGACGGGCCAACAAACATTGGCGGGCAAAGGAGGAAGTGGCGGGTTGGTCCAGGCCGTAAAGTCGCTGGGTGGCCGCCGACTCACCCTTCAAGTCGAGGATTTCCGGGGCCTCCGTTTGCATCCGAAACGCCAGCTCGAAAGACTCAATGCGGGCCTCCAAAGCCGGATCCACGCCCGCCTGCGCCAGGTGTTCACGATTCATTTCACCCAGCAGATCAAGCTGGGCTCGTTGTCGGCCCGGATTACCTCCGGGATCCTGCAGATATTGAATCGTCGCCTTTTCCACCGGCATCCCGCCGCCCAGCGGCGTCCCTTGATGCACCGCCGGCAGGAAAGCACTCGACCAATTACCCACACCCCCGTGGCCCAGGGTGGGATTGATGGTAATGAAGCTCGGCAGATTCTGGTTCTCGGTGCCGAGTCCGTAGGAAATCCAGGCACCCATGCTCGGGCGGACAAACGTATCCGACCCAGTATGCAGCTTCAACAAGGCACCCCCGTGGGCCTCGTTGGTGCCGTGAATGGATTTGAGCAAGCAAAGATCATCCGCGCACGCCCCCACCAGCGGAAACAGATCGCTCACCATCGCGCCACACTGACCGTAAGGCCGAAATTCCCACGGCGACCGGCGCAGATTGGCCGTCTTGGCAAACTGGATGCGGGGCTTCTCAAAGGGCAACGGCTGGCCGGAATCGCGAATCAGGAGCGGCTTGTAGTCAAACGTATCGACGTGCGACGGCCCCCCGTGCATGAAGAGAAAAATCACGCGCTTGGCGCGGGGTGCGAAGCGGGGCGGTCGGCTCGCCAGGGGATTCACCAAACCGGCACCGTGTGTTCGCTCCAGGGACGTCAGGAGACCCATCAGCGCCAGCTGGCCAAAGCCAGCTCCACACTGGCGGAGCATCTGCCGGCGATTCAGAGGTGCGGGCAACGAATGGGGCATACAAAAAACTTCCGCGCTGAATGTCTACCGCAACAGCGATGGGCGGTACTCTTTTTCTTGGGCAAAAGATCGGTCCAAGAACCGACCCGGATGGGCGGAAGCGATTTCTCGCGCCCGGATGACCCCATCGATTGCACGGCTAATCGCGGTAAACAAACTCGTTCGCCGCCAGGAGCGTCTGACACAACGCCGCATAGCGCGGTAGCAGATCGCCGCCTCCAGCCACTCCCGCGGCACCCGCCGGTCCATCCGCGACCTCCAGGAATCTCCGGGCCCGCGCCGTCTCGGACTCCGTGGGCACACGATTCAACGTCGCCTGATAAGCCCATTCAATTCGCGCCGACGCATCCTTCGGCGCCAACTTCAATAGATTCTCGGCCAAAGCCTCGGCGCTCGCTTTTACCAACGGGCTGTTGAGAAAAAACAGCGCCTGATGCGAAACGACCGTCGGCACCCGCTTCGCAACCCCCACGCTCGGATTGGCAAAATCAAAGATGGAGAAAACGTCGTAAACCAGGTCCCGCACAATCGGCAGATAGACCGACCGGCGAACCGATCGCGCCGCGTCCTCGGTGTGCGGCGTATATTCATCGTTCTTCCACGACACCAGGGATCCGCCCGGCAGCGGGTCCAGTCGACCCGACACCGCCAACAAGGCATCGCGAATCATCTCCGCCTCCAACCGTTGCCGAGGAAAATGGGACAGCCACCGGTTCTCCGGATCCACCGTTTCCGCCGCGCCGGAATTCACCGAGCCCTGCTGCCAAGTCGCCGAGGTCAGGATCAGCCGGTGCAACGCCTTCAGGCTCCAGCCATTCGACACGAACTCCCGCGCCAGCCAATCGAGCAACTCCGGATGGCTGGGAACGTCACCCCGCACGCCGAAATTGTCGGGTGTCCGCATGAGTCCTTCGCCGAAATGAGCCTGCCAGACGCGATTCACAATGACGCGCGGTGTGAGGGGATTCTCCGGATGCACGAGCCAGCGTGCCAGTTCCAATCGCCCACTCCGCTCCGGCGGCAGCGCGGTCCGCACGCCGGGTGGGACTGCGTGCAAAAATCCCCGGGGAACCGGATCGCGCGCCAGGTTCAAATGACTGCCGCGAAGATGTACCGGGAGATCCACCACCGTGGCTTCATCCACCGCCAGCGCATACGCGGCCGGGGGCGGAGCGGCCGCTTTCAACTGATCGCGCTCGGCCTCCAAGGCACCAATCGCTGCCCGGGTTGCCGCGGGATAAGCGGACCGCGAATCCGTCGGCAAGGCCAGCAAGCCACCCGGCTGGCGCAGGGTATCGCGCACTTCCACGCCGGCCACGGCCCCGCGCTCCGCTTCCGACAAATCATTAAATTCCCACCGCGCCACCGCACCCGCGCCATCCACCTGATCCGGCTGGGTAAAGTGCGCCAGCACTTCCGCCGCCGACAATGCCCGATCATAAACCCGCGCTTCATCCAACCCACCGCGGAACGAGAGATACCCATCCTGGCGTCGTCCCAGCGTGAGTGACTTGGTGCCTGGCACCCGCGCGCGTTGAATCACCAAACTTCCGGCGGTCTGGCCGTCCACAAAGAGCCGCAGCGTGCCGCCGTCATACGTGAACGCGAGGTGATGCCATTGGTTGGTCTTCAGTTCCGGACCGTCGCTCCACAGGGCAAAAACATTCTCCTTACCCCCGCCAATGTTCAGGTACGCGCCCGGCCGGCGCCGATCCAGCATCAGCGCGTAATGCCCTTCCACCCATTCGTTGCCGTTCTTGTTCAGCAACCAACGACGCGCATCGCCGGCGGCGGGAAACTCCGTCGCCCGCACCCAGGCCTCGACCGTCAAGTGCGCCGGATCCAGCGCCGGCGATGTGGCAAGATCCAAGTGATTGGAACCGGTCGCCACAAACGCCGCACCCACCCGGCCGGGAGCCAGCGCCACCGCGGTGGTATTCGTGGGGGCCGCCAGGGCATCCGTCAGTGCAACAGCCGGATCCTTCGCTGCCACCAGTCGATGCAGCGTCCGGCTCAGCGCGTTCGTTCCCGGATCCAGAGCCAATCCCGCCACGACCTGAGCCAGCACGTTCGTATCAACGTCCGCGACCGCGCCATCGGCTGAACGCGGGCCGGCTGCCGCGACCAGTGCCCGGCCCAGCTGGCGTTGACGTTCGACGAGCCATTCTTGATCTGCCTGCCGGATCGCCGCCAGCACGGCGTTGGTTTTCGCGGCGATTACCCGATCGCTCGCCGCAATCGCCGCCAGTTCCTCCGCCGTGGCCACCCGCCGTTCATTGAACTTCGAAACGAAGGAGAGGTTCTCCATTGTGCGGGTGCTCTTAAAAATCCCGGCCATCGCGTAGTAATCCCGCGCCGGAATGGGATCGAACTTGTGATCGTGACACCGCGCACAACCCACTGTGAGCCCCAAAAAGGCACGACTGACGACATCAATCTGTTCATCCACGATGTCCATCACCAGCTTCGGCTTGTCCTGTTCGGCCAGCATTTTCGGGCCGAGCACGAGGAATCCTGTGGCCGTCCAACGATCCAGCACCGTCCGCGCCGGCACGCCATTCGTGGGCTGCAGATCGCCGGCGAGCTGATCCAACACGAATTGATCAAACGGCAAATCCGCATTGGCGGCGCGGATCACCCAGTCGCGATAGCGCCAGGCATTGGCCATCACCTTATTCTCGTCCTGCCCATTGGTGTCGGCATAGCGGGCGACATCCAGCCACCAGCGCGCCCAGCGTTCGCCATAGTGAGGCGACGCCTGCAGTCGATCGACCAGACGCTCGAACGCATCGGGCGCCGGATCGGCAACGAACGCAGCCACCTCCGCCGGTGTGGGTGGCAGCCCCAGGAGATCGTAACTGGCGCGACGAATGAGCATCCGCCGCTCCGCCGGCGCGGACGGGGTCAGGTGATGTGCGGCCAAGCCGGCGTGGATAAAACGATCAATGGGATGCCGCACTGGATCCGGCCTCAGGCGGGCATCGGCCGGCGGGTTGCCCGCGTGCAAAGGTTGAAAGGCCCAATGCGGGGGACGGACGGCGGGCGTGGTCGACGGCGCCGTGCCGGTCGACGCGGAGTTGGTCGACGGGGCTGGAAAGACCGCGCCCTGCAATACCCACGCTTCCAGGTCCGCGATGGCGCGATCCGGCAGCTTTTGTTTGGGCGGCATCTGGCGATCCGGATTGTGATATCGGACCGCATCGATCAGCCGGCTCTTGTCCGGTACCCCGGCCATCACGACGGGGCCGGAATCGCCCCCTGCCCTCACCATGGCCTCGCTGTCGAGACGCAGTCCGCCCTTGAGTTTCGCGCTCCCGGCGCTGTGGCACTCGTAGCAATGCTCGCTCAGGATCGGCCGCACGCGCTGTTCAAAAAAGCGCTCGGCAACGGCGTCGGCAGCCTGTGCCGTCCGTCCCGCCAGGATCGCCATCCCGAGGAAGGCGATCCGGATCATTGCCGGCAGGAGGCGAAAAGGCACTGGCATGGGCGCGAAGAATCCTCAGCGAAGGGCCGCAGTGCCAAGTATTCTTCAAAAGTTGGGGCGATCACTCGCGCTTCAGTTGCCGGAACGAGGCGGAGTTCCTAATCTTCGGTCCTCACCTTATGGATTCATCGATCCCTCCCGCCGCCGTGAATCGGCGCACGTTCGTTCGGGCCTCCGGTGCCGCGGCCGCTTTGGCCGGCGCCGCCGGCTTCACGTTGGGCACTCCCGTCGCCCAGGCCGCCCGCCCCGCCTTGAAGGGCAAAAACAAGGTCATTCTATTTCAGGGCGACTCGATCACCGACGCCGGCTGGAGTCGCGAAAAGGGCGCCCAGGCCAACACCCAGGCCGCCATGGGCAATGGCTACGCGTGGCTGGCGGCCGCGGAATTGCTGGTCGACCGGCCCAACGACGGCCTGAAGATTTTCAATCGCGGCATCAGTGGTCACAAGGTGTTCCAGTTGGCCGAGCGCTGGCAGAAGGACTGCCTGGACATCAAACCGGATGTCCTGAGCATCCTGATCGGGGTCAACGATTTTTGGCATACCCTGAGCGGCGGATACAAGGGCACGGTGGCGACCTATGAGAAGGATTTCCACGCGCTCATCGAGCGGACGCTCCGGGCCCTGCCTCAGGTGAAGCTCGTTATTTGCGAGCCCTTCGTGCTGAAATGTGGGGCGGTGAACGATTCGTGGTTCCCCGAGTTTGATCGCTATCGCAAGGCCGCTCGTGGAGTCGCCACCACCTACCGTACCCACTGGGTGCCCTTCCAATCGATGTTCGATCAAGCCCTCCAGTATGCCCCGCCGGCGCATTGGGCGGGTGACGGGGTCCATCCTTCGGCCGCCGGTGCGTCACTCATGGCGCATAATTGGCTTAAAGTGGTAAACGGACTCGCCTGAGGCCGGCGGCGGGCGCCGGGGCGCGGAGCTACTTCAGGTCCGCGAACCCCCGGCGCGCTTCGGCCACGAACCGACGGACCAGGTGCTCGTCCTTGCGGCCATTCGGGCCTTCCACCCCGGTGTGAGTGTCCACCCCGGCCGGACGCACACGCTGGATGGCGGCGTACACATTGTCCGGACGGAGTCCCCCGGCCAGGATGACCGGCTTCTGAGAAAGCTTCACCAGGCGGCTGCTAATGGCCCAATCGTGCGTCTTCCCTGTAGCCCCGGACGCCCCGGTGCGCGGATCGAAGGTGTCGGTGATAAACGCATCCACCATGGGCTCCAAGGTCCGCACGAGGCCCTCCAGGTCCGACATATTGCCGTTGCGCACCACCAGGCTCTTAATGATGAACAAGCCGGGATCCAAGGCGCGCAGTCGTCGGGCCTCGGCCGGCGCCAAATTCCCGTGCAGTTGAACATGGCGGGCGCCGAGGTAACGGCAGAATGCCAAAATCGTTTCCGCCTGTTCAAGGTACGTGATCAAAACTCCGGGACACGTCTCCGGAAGCTGTCGAATGATCTCACCCGCGGCCGCCTCCGACAAATCCTCGGCGTGAACGGTCAGCTGCAACGGAAATCCCAAGTGAGTCGCTCCGAGCCGCACCAGCAGCTCCGCTTCCGCCAAATCGATCACCCCGGCGATTTGAATGGCCGGTGACGGCAAGGCGGCAGGTTGAGCATTCATACCCCAACCTTAACGGAAGCGCCTCCGCTTGCCCAATTTCCCCAATCAGTCCTGGGATGACCCCGGTCGGGCCCGCAAAAACTTCCGCCCCGTCGGCGGCTGTGGCATCCTGTTCAGCCAACGGCTCACCATGTCCGAACCACGCCTGCCTTGGATCACCGGCCATCGAGGGATTGATCCCTCCGGTCCCCGCTCATGCCCGCAGCGTTGATCATCGTCAACCCCGCCGCCCGCGCCGGCCGTCCGCTTCCCAAAATCGTGGCGGCCGCGGCGGAAGCACTGCGACACCGGGGATTCGCCACCGAGATCCGCACCACGGAAAACGCCGGACACGCCACCCGCCTCGCTGCACGGGCCCGCGTCGACCTGGTGGTTGCCGCTGGGGGCGACGGAACCGTCAATGAAGTGGTCTCCGGTTTACTGAAGAACCCGCAGGGCACCGCCACCCTGGCGATCCTGCCCACCGGAACCGGCAACGATGTGGCCCGCCTGCTCGGCGTCCGCGCCCTCCCGGTGGCCCTCGCTGCTTTGGCCGGGAACGCCGTGACGTCTTGGGACGTCATTGAAATCTCCTGTCGAAACGACAACGCGCCGGTGTGCCGGCATGCCCTGCTGTTTGCGGGTGCGGGATTTGTCGGAGACGTGATCCGGCAGACCACTCCGCGAGTGAAGGCCTGGTGTGGTCCGACACTTTCCTACGCGGTGGGATTCTTTCGGGCGCTGGCGCGGTATCGATCCTGCCACCTCCGGGTGCGTGGCCCGGGACTGACGTACGACGGCCCCCTGCTCGCCGCCCTCGCCGCCAATGCACCACACGCGGGGGGCGGCGGCATGCGACTTGGGCCCGGAGCCCGGATGGATGACGGCGCCTTTGACGTGAGCCTGATCGGCAGCGTGACCCGCGGAGAAGTGGCCCGTCAGTTCGTGCGCCTCACACGGGGCACACACATCCATCACCGGGCGGTGAACTATTTTCCATCCGCGTGGTTGGAGATCGACGCCGCACAACCCCTCGACGTGGTGGCGGACGGCGAATTGATCGGCCAGACCCCCGCCCGCTTCGACCTGCGTCCCGGCGCCCTTCGATTGTATCGCGCCTGAACAGCACGCCGACCGTGGGGCATGTCTCCCGCGGTATCACTCCCGGCCAAAAATGAAATGCCCCGGACGCGAAGCACGCGCCCGGGGCAGGCACCACGGGAAACGACTCAGCGCTGCAGCCGGAAGAACTGCTGCGCGAGATTGCCGGGCACCACGATGTATTGCTGGGCCCCGTCGACCACCACCGGGGAGGGGATCGCCGTGTACGCGCCGGAAACAACACCGGCCCCGAAGAGCCGCCAACCCGTAAAGCTCGCGGCCCACGCGAGCCGCAGGTTGCCTTCCGGCGTGCGCGTGGCCGACAGCGTGGGCGCGGGTTGCGTCACCGTGCCGCCCTTCACGAGCTGGACGTTGTCGAACACGAGGGTGTTATCCCCCGCCGCAATCTGTTCGAACTTGAGCGCGCCTTCGGTCGCCGGAGCGGCGAAGACGATCGAACGGGTGGCATACGGATTCGTTCCGCCCACGGGCGTGATGGATTCCTCCAGCAGCGTCGCGCCATTGAAGGAAACCCGGAGCTGCGGCGTATTGCCACCCCGGGCATTCACCGCAAAGGACAGCGTGTAGTTTTGTCCGCTGGTCAGGCCGGTGACGTTCTGGCTGAGCGACGATCCCTGCCCCTGCAGGAACGCGACCGAATCCTGATCCGGTCCCACGCCATTGTCCGCGAACGGCCCCACCACATAAGCGTTCACGCCGTAGTTGCCGGTGCCGATCCAACCCGTGAGCGCGTCCGGCTGAAGGTATCCCGGGAATGCCACAATCCCTTCGGCCTCGAAACTGGGATTGCTGAGGACGACCTGTCCCGCATCCCGCTGAACCACCGTTACGCCATCGAGCAACAAGGTGGCATCGCCACTGGCCGTCGAGTTGAAGCTCAGGAGGCCGCTATCGGCCGTGGGCACAAACTCAGCCTGAGCCGCGTAGTAATCGGCGGTCCCACCGACGGGCGTGACGGTTTCCACAGTCAACAGATCCGTGTCGTTGAATCGCACGGTGAAACCCATACTGCCGCCGCAGCAATTCCGCGTGTTGTAGCGGAACTGGAGCCAGTAAGCCTTGCCGGGCACGAGATTGGCGAGCGCCTGCGAGAGGACGGAGCTGCCCTGCAGGAAGGCGATCTGACGCCGATCCGGAACGACGCCGTTGTCATGGAACGGCCCGGTGTTGTTGTTCAGTCCGGAACCACCGGTCCACGCGAGGATGGAACCATAACCCGGGAAGCCGCCCGCGGGATTGGCTTCGAAGCTCGGATTGCGAACGAACGAACCGCTGACGACGACACTGACCCCGTTGTCCACGCACAAGCCGGCGGCACTGACCACTTCCACATTGGCCCGGCCCACGGCGAGAGTATGCAGGGCTATCTCCTGCAACGTCTCCCCGCCGGCGGCGAAGGTGACGCTGAGCACGCCGTCGGCCGCCGCGCCTTCCAGTCGGAGCACGGCCGGATTGGAACTGCGCAGTTTGATGGTCGCCGGACCGGCAGCGATCAATTGCGCCGGCACCGCAATCGCCACCGACGCCGTTTGATTGGCGGACAACTCCAATTGTCCGGGTGAGACCCCCAGACACGGCAGGGTCACCGATTGGCCCAGCAGCCGGATGTCGTCCAACAGCACCGTCTGATCGCCCGCGGCGACCTGTTCAAACAGCAGATCCACGCTGACGCCCGACGACACAAAATCCACGAAGGCGCTGCGATAGGCCTGCCCGGCACCCACGGGGGCAACGTCATTTTCCCAAACGACCGTCGTCCCCACTTTGACCCGCAAACGCGGCGTGTTGCCGCTGCGGGCGTTGTAATTCCACTGCAGCCGATAACTGCTCGCCGCAGTCAACCGCGGGATCGTCTGCCCCAACGAACTCGCCCCCTGCAGGAACGCCACGTGATCCTGATCGGGCGCGTGGCCATTGTCCGCAAACGGACCCGCTCCGGCGAAATTGACCCCGTAGGTGCCGGTGCCGGTCCACCCGGACAACAGACGCGGCCCGATGATTCCGTCCGACGCCACGTCGCCGCTGGCCTCGAAACTCGGATTGGCGATCACCACATTGCCGTCATCGCGCTGCACAATCGTGACGCCGTCGATGAGCACGGTGGCATCGCCCGTCGCCGTCGAAGCCAGACTGAGGCGCGCGGTATCGGCCGCGGCCTTGAACGGGACATTCCGGGTGTAGTAGGGATTCGGCGCCGCCGTCCGGATGTTGGCGATACGATCGACCTCGACTTCATCGATCTTGGTGGCGAGATCCATGGTGCCACCGCAGCAGCCGCGGACGTTGTAACGGAACTGCACCCAATAGGTCTTGCCCGCCACCAGTCCGGTGAGGTTTTGGCTCAAAGAACCCGAGCCCTGCAGGAACGCCACACGCGCCTGATCCGGGATCGTGCTGTTGTCGTGGAACGGGCCGTTGGACTGATTCACCCCGCCGCCGCCCGTCTTCTCCCACTGGGCCACGTCGGAATAGCCCGGGAAGGCGGGATTGTAGTTTTCCTCGAAGCTGGGATTTTTCACCAACCCGGACCGCACGCGAACGGCGAAGGGATCACCAATGCAGGCCCCCGCGGCACTCACGATCGAAATTCGCGCGGAACCCGTGCCTTTGATTTCCATCGGCACAGGCAGTGTGTAAGGACCGCCCTTGGCGAACGTCAGCGTCAATTCCCCATTGGCCGCCGCCCCCGTCAATTTGGCCACGGACGGGTCCGAAGAAACCACCTTCACCACCGCCGGACCATTGGCCACCAGACCCGAAGGCACCCAAACGGTGGCCGTTTCGGAGCGACCGACCGCCGACTCTATACCTCGCTCGGTGAAATCCACACAGGCCTTCGCACTGATCTTGAGGTCCTCAAAGACATGCTGCCAGTTGGCTCCGACGCCCTCCAGGGTGATGTAATTATTCCGGAAGCCGCTGGCTTTGACGTACTCGTTTCCGCTGTCGGTCAGGGCCACCGCCGCGCCGTTCACCGTCAGGGACAGGGTGGCCGGCGCACCGGCGAAGTTGGCCGCCTTCGCGCTCAACTTCACCTTGAACGGCGGCTCGGGGAGGATCCCCACCGCCGAACTGAACACCTTCGTGCCACCGTCCCAGACTTCGATCGCACCGTTGATGCGGAACAGAACGCCCATGCCGTCCTGGTTGATGACGAAACTATTCGGCGTCGAATTCCCAACCACAATGGCCGCCCAGTCGTTGGACGAACGATCCGGCGCGTTGGCGCCCGGAGTCAGTTCCACTTCCACGGCAAACTCCGGTCCCTCCCGGAAATTATGGGCCGGAGAAACTCCGCCACCTTGATTCACGATCACCAGCTTGTTGGGATACTCGGTCGGTCCCACCTGAGTGGTATCGTCCGCATCTCCGCCCGCCGCGCTCACCGCAGCCTCGGTATAGGTCAACGGCTTCAAGACCCCGCCCTGCCGGGTGTCGACGCCGGCATTCACGTCCAGACTACCACCCGCCAAATTGAACGAATCGGTTAGCAATACTTCGTCGTAGGCCAGTCCATCGGTGACAAACACCGTGACCCCGCCCGCGACATTGACGTCGGCGGGGCCTTCCACGGTGAACGTGGCGACACCGGCCGCCACGCCGGCAATGGTAAAGGTCTTGGAAGTCGGTCCGCCCTTCGCAAAATCGAGGGTCAGAACGCCGCCCGCGGATCCACCGGTCGGCCGTGCGACCGAGGGCGCCGATGAGGTCACTTTGATCTGAGCCGCACCGTTGGCGATCAGTTGGGCCGGGATGGTCACGGTGATCGGATCGCTCGTCGGCGAAACCAGTTTATCAATGGTGCGACTTTGCGGGGCGACCTGAATGTCGGGCACGGCCGACACCGTGAGATTGTCAAAACCATGCAACCACGGTGTGGGCGAACCGTAGCCCATCAGGGTCACGAAGTTGTTTTTGAATCCGGCCGCCTTGGTCAGGGTGGTGGCATTGCCGGCACCGATCTGGGCCAGTTTATCGTCCACATACATCTGCACCATGGCCGGAGCGCCGGTGAAATTTCCGGCACTGACTTCAATCCGGACATGGAAGGCCTGGTCGCGCGGACAGCCGCCGGTGATTCCGGGCCCGCCGTATTGCGCGGCCCCACCGTCGAAGGTCTGGATGTCCCCGTTATTGCGAAACAGGATGCCGACGCCATCGGAGGCATTGACGAAAATATTCTGCGCCGTGGCACCAAAAACCACCGCGCACCAATCGGTGGACAAGCCATCCCCGGGGTCATCATCAACCCCGGGATTTGCGTCGAATTCGATCGTGAACCGGCGGCCCTCCGTAAAATTATGGACCGGTGACAGGTAGGAATTCGAGGTCAGCAGGACACCTCCCGGGAAACCCGGATCCCCGATTTGGGGTGGATTTGCGGTGGTCGCGTAATTGAGTGGGGCGAGGCGGCCGGTCTGACGCAACGCGGTGTCGGTGTTGAGGTCCGAGGCGGATCCGGCGTCAAAACTGTCCTTGAAACTCAGCTCGGAATTCAGTGGAGCCGCCTGGACCCACGCTGCCGCCATCACTGATAACGATGGCCAGAAATACGATTTACGCATGGTTGTTCTTCCTATCCCCGCATGGGAGGGACACGAAAATGCGGGAGCGAAGGGCACACGCATGCCACGACGGACGCAATTCTGGTCCAGACTTCAACGGGGAACGCCGCCAAGAATGCGCCCGCCCCCACGTGCTTGGCAATTGCCAATTCCAAACTCAGCGAAAGCAACGCCGCCGTTCCCGCCCCGTGAATCGCCCCGGGGGATGGGGCTTGCCCTACCGCGGCCAACGGCTGCACGCTGAGGCTTTGTGAGGACCGCCACGGCTGCTGATGATCCGGGAATTTATGATGTCGCCATTCTGGGCGGTTCCCTGGCCGGGGCATCCATGGCGCTGCTGCTGCTGCGGGAGCGGCCGGACTTGCGCGTGGTCATCCTGGAGAAATCCACCTCGTTCCCCCGCCGCGTCGGGGAAGCCACCGTGGAGGTGAGCAGTTATTTTCTCAGCCGCGTGCTCGGCCTGACGCAGTTCCTCAACGAGACCCAACTCGCCAAACAGGGGATGCGATTCTGGTTCGCCAACGAGCACGTCCAAAAGCTGGACGAAAGCAGCGAAATCGGCGGGCGCTACCTCGCCCGGCTGCCCGCGTGGCAGGTGGATCGCAGCACCTTGGACGAGGAAGTCCTTCGTCGCGCGGCCGCCGCCGGAGCCGTCCTCCACCGCCCCGCCAAAGCGATTCGCGTCACGCTGAAACCCGGCGGCCTGCAGGTTATCGACTGGCAATCCAGCGAGGCCCCCGACCGTCCGGCAGCCACTCCCCTGCGCGCCCGGTGGGTCGTCGATGCGAGCGGCTTTTCCTGCCTATTGGCGCGTCAGGAAGGTTGGTTTCAGCGCAACGCCGATCATCCCACCACCGCGTGTTGGGCGCGCTGGACCGGCGTGCAGGACTGGGACAGCCACGAACTCGCGCAGCGCTTTCCCCAGTGGTCCGCCGCGTGTCAGGGGATCCGCGCCACCGCCACCAACCACCTGGTGGGCGATGGCTGGTGGGCCTGGTGCATTCCACTGAAGGGCGGCGATTATTCCGTGGGCGTGGTGTTCGATCAGCGACGCGTGGAATGGTCGCGGGACAGCGCACCGCTCGGAGTCCGGCTGAAGGAATTTCTCTGCGCCCATCCGGTCGGCCGCGAAATGTTCGCGCACGCGGAACCCGTGGCCGGTGACGTCAAATGGCGGGCCAACCTCGCCTACTCCAGCCGGCACTATGCGGGCGACGGTTTTGTGCTGGTCGGCGATGCCGCTGCCTTTCTGGATCCGTTTTACAGCCCGGGCATGGATTGGTTGAGTTACACCGTCACCCGGGGTTCGCAGTTGATTCTCGCGGGATTGCGCGGCGAACCCGTGAAACCACTTGTGGACCGCCATAATCGCGATTTTACCCAAGCTTACGAACGCTGGTTCGCCGCCATCTATCAGGACAAGTACGACTGGATGGGGGACTTCGAACTCATGTCGGTCGGCTTCCAACTCGACCTGAGCCTGTACTACATCGGCGTCGTTTCCCAACCGGTGAAGCAGGGCGGCGCGGCCCTGTTGCAACCGGTCTTCAGCCTGCCGCCGAGCGAGGGGCCTTACCGATTGATGCGCCTGTACAATCGTCGGCTGGCGTCGATGGCCCGCGAACGCCGGCGGCGCGGCCGGTTTGGTCGCCGGAACGATCATCAACGTTTTCTGCTCAACGGATTCCTGCCGGACAATTCCACCGGCCGCGCCGTGCTGACCGGACTGCGGCACTGGCTCATGCTGGAGTTGACCGAGGGTTGGCGAACCTGGTTCCGGGCGCGAACGGCGGGTGCAACCAAGTAGCGGCGAACGCATTTCGCGTTTGACCAGCACAACCCGGGCGCTGGATTCTGGCCCATGTCCGCCCGCACTACCGGTTTAACTACCGGTTTAATGAGAACGTCTTCCTGGTCCCTGGTGACCGTGATGCTGGGCTGTCTGCTCGCCGTGCGCAGCCTCGCCGCCCCGGACGTCAATTGGGGCAGTTATCTCGGGGACGCCGGCAGCAGTCATTACTCGCCGCTGCGACAGATCACGCCCGGCAATGTGCCCAAGCTCCGCGTGGCGTGGACCTACCATGCCGGCGGGGCCAGCACCAACAATCGCACCCAGATCCAATGCAATCCCCTGGTCATCGACGGGGTGCTGTACGGCACGTCGCCGGATTTGCAGCTTTTTGCGTTGGACGCCGCGACGGGCCGGGAATTGTGGCGGTTTAATCCCAGCACCCTGAAGGGCTTTACCCGGTCGGGGGTAAACCGCGGACTGGTCCACTGGAGCGACGGCCGCGAGCGGCGCATTTTCTACGGCAACAACCATTACCTGCACGCGCTGGATGCCCGCACCGGACAACTTATCCCATCCTTTGGCACCAACGGTTCCATCGATCTCAAATTGGATCTCGGCCGCGACGTCACCGGGCTGGACCTGCAGGCGAACACGCCGGGGCGGATTTACCGAGACCGGCTGATCGTCGGGATGCGCGTCGGCGAAGGACCCGCTCCGGCCGCGCCGGGACATATCCGCGCGTACGACGTCCGGTCCGGCCGGCTGATCTGGCGCTTCAACACGATTCCGCATCCGGGCGAACCCGGCTATGAAACCTGGCCGCCCAACAGTCACACCTACATGGGAGGCGCCAATGTCTGGGCGGGATTCTCGCTCGACGAGGCGCGGGGATTGGTCTTCTGCCCCACCGGTTCCTCAGCGTTTGATTTCTGGGGCGGGAATCGCATCGGCCAAAACCTTTATGCCAACTGCCTGATCGCCCTGAACGCGGAGACGGGACAGCACGTCTGGCATCAACAGCTGGTGCGGCACGACCTGTGGGATCGCGACCTGCCGGCGCCGCCCAATCTGTTAACCGTCACCCACCAGGGCCGGCGCGTGGATGCCGTCGCGCAGGTGACGAAGTCCGGTCACGTCTTCACGTTCCATCGCGAGACGGGAGCGCCGCTGTTTCCGATCCGCGAAGTGCCCGTGCCACCCTCGGATCTTTCCGGTGAGTCCGCGTGGCCAACCCAGCCCATTCCGACCAAGCCGTCCCCCTTCGCGCGCCAGCTGTTCACCTACGATGAAATCACCGACATCTCGCCGGAGGCCCACCGGCAGGTGCTGGATCGCTTCGTCAAACTGCGCCCCCACGCCCTCTTTCTGCCGCCCAGCCGCGAAGGAACCATCATCCTGCCGGGCTTCGATGGCGGCGCGGAATGGGGCGGCGCCGCGGCCGATCCGCAGGGGATTCTCTACGTCAACGCCAACGACATGCCCTGGGTCTTAAACATGGTGGAGACCCGTCGCCCGGGCAGTGAACCGCAGTCGAGTGGCGCGGCCATCTATGGCCAGATCTGCGCCGCGTGCCATGGCTTGGACCGCTTGGGTAACCGCGCGCAAAACGTCCCGTCGCTGCTGGACATCGCGCAGCGCCTGAAGCAGCCGGACATCCTGGCCCTGCTGAAGACCGGCAAAGGCGTGATGCCGGCGTTCGATTTCCTTAGTGAAGGTCAGCGCCGGGCCGTGGTAGGCTATTTGCTGGGATCCATTGGCGCCGCGGAAGCCGCCGCCACCGGAGACGGGCATCGGGAGGAGACCGTGGGGGCGGATGTCGTGGGCACGATTCCCTATACCACGACTGGATACAATCGCTGGCTCGACACCAACGGCTATCCGGCCATCAAGCCGCCCTGGGGCACGCTCAATGCCATCGATCTCAACACCGGAGAATACGTCTGGCGGGTGCCATTGGGCGAGCGTCCGGAGCTGACTGCCCGGGGAATACCGCTGACGGGCACGGAAAATTATGGGGGCCCCATCGTAACCGCGGGAGGCTTGGTTTTCATCGCGGCCAGCCGCGACGAACAGTTCCGGGCGTTCGATCGAAAGTCGGGTCGCGAACTTTGGAAAGTCCCACTGCCCGCCGCCGGATATGCCACCCCGGCCACGTACTCCGTGAAGGGGCGGCAATACGTGGTCATCGCCTGCGGCGGCGGCAAGATCGGAACCAAGAGTGGTGATGCCTACGTCGCCTTCGCCCTGCCCTGACGCTGTGAAGGACACCTTACGGGGCGCACCCACCGGCTTCACCCTGATCGAGCTGCTGGTGGTGGTCGGTATCATCGCCCTGCTGGCGGGACTCTTGCTCCCGGCGCTGGCCCGGGCTCAGGGCACCGCCCGGAAGTCGGCGTGCGTCAGCAATCTGCACCAGCTCGGGCTCGCCTGGCAGCTTTACCTCGACGATCACGCCGATCATTTTCCCGACCGGCGCGATTTGAAGTCCGCACTTCCCGGCGGTTACCAACCGTGGACCACCTGGCCCAAGAGTGATCCCCGCGCCGGTTGGGCGGCCGTGGTGCTGCAGACGATTCTGCCCACCCGCGGAATCTGGGAATGTCCGGCCGTTGCCACCGGTCCACTCGCCCGAATCGAGCAGGCCCATCAAGCCGCCGGAACCAACGCCGCCGCGCCTCGGGTCACCTACTGGATGTGGCGGTTTGATCGAACCGACGATCCCATTCCCGCCGACAATTTTTGGGGCCGGACGGTCAACGAAGCCATCCAACAACTCAGCACGGCCAACAATCCCACCGTGGGCACGCCCAACGGCCCGGCCGACGTGGAGTTGATCGTAGACCCGTATTTTCCCAATACCATCCCGTCACTCCCGGAAGAGATCCGCGGCTGGTCGGCGCATCTTGGGGGGCGCAACCGGTTGTTGTTGGATGGTCACGTGGAAAACCTCCGGGATTCGCGCACCCGGTAACTCCCGGCACCGCACGGATCACGGCTTCAGCCCGGTCGCGGTGGCGACGCCGACCCTTCGCTGGGCGGTGATGTCGCCGCGCGCCATTTGGCGAGACGTTCGGCGATCTTTTTCTCCGTCCCCTGATCCGTCGGCTCATAGTATCGTCGCCGAGCCCCCAGATAATCCTGGGCCACATGATGGCCCGCGTGGTCATGGGGATAAACATATCCGGTGCCGTGCCCGAGTTGCTTCGCCGCCAGATAATGGGCGTCCTTCAACGCCGACGGGACTTCTAGGGTACGGCCGTTGCGAACATCCTCCAGGGCGGCATCGATGGCCTTGTAGGCGGAATTGCTCTTGTTCGCCGTGGCCAGATAGATCGTGGCTTCAGCGATGGGAATGCGGGCCTCCGGCCAGCCGATAAACTCCGCCGCCTGCGCCGCCGCCTGCGCCAGGATCAACGCCATGGGGTCGGCCAGACCGACATCCTCAGCCGCCAGAATCACCAACCGACGGGCAATGAACCGCGGATCCTCCCCGGCGTGAATCATCTTGGCCAGCCAGTACAGGGCCGCGTCCGGATCCGATCCCCGGGTCGATTTGATAAACGCACTGATGGTGTCGTAATGGGCGTCGCCATCGCCATCGTAGACGACGGCCTTCTTCTGGATGCAGGCCTCCGCCACGGCGAGGTCGATGACGATCCAACCGTCCGGCCCCGGCGGCGTGGTGAGCGCACCGATCTCGAGGGAATTGAGCGCCTTGCGACCGTCGCCATCGGAAACGCGCGACAGATGGGCCAACGCGGCGGGTTCCACCCGCAACCGCAAATGGCCCAGCCCCCGGTCGACATCGCTTAAGGCCCGCTGCAGCAACCCGAGGAGGTCGGCTTCGCCCAGCGGTTTCAGCTCAAAAACCTGCGAGCGCGAGACCAGCGGGGAATTGACGAAGAAAAAGGGATTGTGGGTGGTGGCCCCGATCAGTTTGACCACACCGCTTTCCACGTCCGGCAGGAGGACATCCTGCTGGGCTTTGTTGAAACGGTGAATTTCGTCGATGAACAGAATCGTGGAATGCCCGGTGTTCTGCAGCCGGTTGGTGGCGCCACTGAGCACGCGGCGCAGGTCGGCCACGTTGGATTCCACACCGTTGAGACGTTCGAAGCGCGCGCGGGTTTGGGCGGCGATGATCTGGGCGAGGGAGGTCTTGCCGGTGCCGGGCGGACCGTAGAAAAGCAGGGACTGGATGCGATCGGCCTCGATGGCCCGGCGCAGGAGCATGCCCGGGGCGAGGATGTGCGACTGTCCGGCGTATTCGTCGAGCGTGCGCGGGCGCATGCGCGCCGCCAGGGGCGCGGCAGAAGTGCCGAACGGCGCCGACGGGGCCTCGGACGCCGGGTCCGACGACGGCTCAGCAGCACCGGACGGGGGGCGTCCGGCGGGGGCAAAAAAATCGGCCTGCGCCACGGTGGGAGCATCGGGAAGGGCTTGGCCGCGGAAAGAAAAACGGCGGCCGCAATCAGTGCCCGTAAGCACCGTCTGCGACCGCCGAAAGAGACCCCGCCAAAGCCGTGGGAGACAGGTCCCTTCTACCGAAGGAACCAGGTGGGAGCAGCGAGTGAAGCCCGCCTTCCTGTAATAGGTAGGCCTGGCGTTAATCACCACGCTTTGACGCCCCCGGGGTTGTAACAAGGTCGAAGGACGTTGCCTCGATACACGCACCCAGCAGGGAAAGTTTCCAAAGAGCGTCGGACCCGGGGCCCGACAAGCGCCAAGCAATCGACGACGGGCGGGAAAGCGCAAGCGAAAGCCACCGGGCACCGCGGTTTCGCGCAGCAATGCCAAGTGCGCCGGAACGTGCCAGGAGCGCCCGCTGTGACTGGCACGCCTATTTTATCGACGGGGGCGAAACAAGGTTGACGCCACAGAGCACCAGACAGAGGGTGCGATTGTCCGGCGCGAGTTCCGCGCCACTATCAACCATGAGCGAAGAGAACTTGAATAACTTTACGCCCAGAGCCCAGCAGGTGCTCGCCCTGGCGCGCAAGGAAGCCGACCGGTTTAACCATAACTTTGTGGGCACCGAACACTTGCTGCTCGGGCTCATCAAGCTGAACCAGGGCGTCGCCGTCAATGTGCTCCAGAAGATGGGGCTCAATCTCGAAACGGTGCGCCAGGAAGTCGAACGCGAAATTCGCGGCGGTTCCGAGCCGAAGAACGGCGGCAATATTCCCTATACGCCGCGGGTGAAAAAGGTGCTCGCCCTGGCCGCCAAAGAGGCGAAGGCGCTCAACCATACCTACGTCGGCACGGAACATATCCTCCTCGGCCTCCTCAAGGAAGGCGAGGGCGTCGCGTCCAAGGTGCTCAAGAACCTCGATCTCGACATCGAACAATGCCGTCAGGAGATCCTCAAGGAGCTGAACCCGGAATTCCAACAGGGGGAAGACGAGGGCAACGAGGAGGAGAAGCACCTCACCAACGAAGGCGAGGACCCGAACAAGGACAAGTCCGGTGGCCCGGAGGGCGGCAAGGACGCGAAGAAAAAGGACAACAAGACGCCCGCCCTCAAGGCGTTCGGCCGCGACCTCACCGAGATCGCCAAGAAGGGCGAGATGGATCCGGTCATCGGCCGCGCCAGCGAAATCGAACGCGTCATCCAGATCCTCTGCCGCCGCACCAAGAACAATCCCGTGCTGTTGGGTGAAGCCGGCGTGGGCAAGACCGCCATCGTCGAAGGCCTGGCCATGGAGATCATCAAGGGCAACGTCCCCGACCTCCTGATCAACAAGCGCGTGGTCACGCTGGACCTCGCCCTCATGGTCGCCGGCACCAAATACCGCGGTCAGTTCGAGGAGCGGATCAAGGCCGTCATGGACGAGATCCGTCGCACCAAAAACGTGCTGCTCTTCATCGACGAATTGCACACCATCGTCGGCGCCGGTTCGGCCGAGGGCACGATGGATGCCTCCAATATCTTCAAACCCGCGCTCTCGCGCGGCGAATTGCAGGTCATCGGCGCCACCACACTCACCGAGTATCGCAAATACATCGAGAAGGATTCGGCGCTCGAACGCCGGTTCCAAACTGTCAAGGTTGAGCCGCCCACCGTCGACGATGCCATCACCATCCTGAATGGATTGAAAGGCAAATACGAAGAGCATCACAAGGCGGTGTTCTCGTCCGAGGCCATCACGGCCTGCGTGCGCCTTTCCGATCGTTACATCACCGCCCGGTTCCTGCCGGACAAGGCGATCGACGTCATGGACGAAGCCGGTTCCAAGGCCCGCATCGGTGCGATGCAACGTCCCCCGGACCTGAAGGACCTCGAGGTCGAGATCGAACGTCTCAAGACAAAGAAGGAGCAGGCCATCAAGGATCAGGACTTTGAAGGCGCTGCGGCCCTGCGCGATCAGGAGAAGGCGGCGAAGGAGCGGCTGGAGACGTCCTTGGGCGAATGGAAAATCGCCAAGGAAGAGCGCCGGGTGGCCGTCACCGAGGACGACATCCTTCAAGTGGTTGCCAAATGGACCGGCATTCCGCTGAAGCGCATGGGCCAGTCGGACATGCAGAAGCTGCTCACCGTGGAGGAGGAACTGGATCGCATCGTCATCGGCCAGAAGGACGCCGTCACGGCGCTGGCCAAGGCGTTGCGCCGGGCCCGGACGGATCTCAAGGATCCCAAGCGCCCGATCGGCTGCTTTGCCCTGCTCGGCCCCACCGGCGTCGGCAAGACCCTGCTCGCCCGCACGCTCGCCGAACAGATGTTCGGCAGCAGTGCCGCACTCATCCAACTCGACATGTCCGAGTACATGGAGAAGTTCACCGTCAGCCGTCTCGTCGGCTCCCCGCCGGGCTATGTCGGCTACGAGGAAGGCGGCCAGCTCACGGAGAAGGTCCGTCGGCAGCCGTATTCGGTGGTGCTCTTCGACGAAATCGAGAAGGCGCATCCCGACGTCGCCAACATGCTGTTGCAGATCCTGGAAGAGGGTAAACTGACCGACTCCCTCGGCCGGGTCATCGACTTCCGCAACACGATCATCCTGATGACCTCGAATGTCGGGGCGGAGACGATCCGGCGGAATTCCGTCATGGGCTTCGCGAAGCCCACGGAAGCCAACGACTACTCCGTGATGCGGGACCGGATTCTGGAGGAGGCCAAGAAGGCGTTCCGTCCGGAATTCCTCAATCGTCTGGACGACGTGATTGTCTTCCGCACGCTGGGCCGGCCCGAGCTGGCGCAGATTCTGGAGCTGGAAGTGGCGAAGGTCGTGACCCGGATCGCCCGCAAGAATGTGAAAGTACTGCTCGACGACAAGGCGCGCGACTTCCTGATCGAGAAGGGATACGACCCGCAATACGGCGCCCGTCCGATGCGCCGGGCCGTGGAGAAGTATCTGGAGGACCCGCTCGCCGAGGAAATCCTCCGGGCGACCCTGCTGGACGGCGAACCGGTGACGGTGACGGCGGAGAAGGAAAAGCTGATCTTCACGCAGGTGAAGCCCAGCGCACCGACTGAACCGGCGCCCGCGCCCTGAAGCCCGGTTCCAGCCGGTTTTGCACACCCGCGACAGCCTGCTGTCGCGGGTGTTTTTTGTCCCGGGGATTTCCCTTGCCCTACCCCCACCCGGCCCCGTTCACTGGTGCCGTTCTTTGCAGCGGTGCACTCCGGTGGAGTGCCCCCAATCGAAAATCACTGTTGCCACTGCGGGAACCCCGTGAGACTCGGGGACGGTAGCGCCACGGTATCGGGTGACGAACCCCCAACAGCCACTGGTCGAAAGACTGGGAAGGCGGGGGCGAGGTTAGCAGCCCGGAGTCCGGATATTGCAACAACAGTGCTCGTCCTCCCCTGCCTTCATGGGCCGGGGAACTTCGCCGCCGAGCGAAGGATGAGGCCAGTCCGGAGGGCCTGTTCTGCCCTCCGGGCACAGAGAAATTTCTGACGCCTTCATTCTCAGTTCCGGGGAAGAAGGCGTTTTGCGTTGGTGCGGGTCCTTTCGGTCCCACGCTAGCCGCCATCGCTCCTTTCCCACTGGTCTCAAGAACCCAACACCCGATCCGTTCTGCGGATCCTTTGAGATCAGTCCCATGTTCCACAACGTCCTGTCGCCCGTGGCGACCCTTCGGGGTCGTGTCACCGGCAAGTTCTGCCTCGCCACGCTGGTGCTCGCGCAGTCGCTCGCCCACGCCCAATACGCCACCGCCGTTGTTCAGTATACCGCCGGGACCGGCTATGCCACCGAGTTCGGCACCGGGCTCGGCTACACCCAGACCGGTAGCGTCCTGGGCGAGCCCAGTCGCTCCACCCCCGGCGAGTTCGGCGGCCCGGTGGATCCCTTCAGCGCCCCCTACCTCCGCGAGCAATTGCTCAGCGTGGGGAGCGGCGGCTCCCTGACCGTCGCCCTCTCCGCCCACAATGACCCAGCCAATCCGTACGGACTCGATTTCCAGATCTTCGGCGGCAGCTTCTTTGTCATTTCCAACGGGGACTATTCCGGCGGCGGAATTACGGACGGAACGATCTACGGCAGTCACCTCGGCGAAACCCGATTGAGCGTCAGCGCGGATGGCATCAACTTCTACGTACTGGATCCGCATCGCGCCCCCAGCCCGGATGGCTTGTTCCCCACCCGGGGCAGCGGAGACTTTCAAATTCCCGTGAATCCGGCGCTTAAAGCCGCTGATTTCGCGGGGGCCAGCCTGAGTGACATTGCCCTCAAATATCAGCTGTCCGGCGGGGGCACCGGGTATGACATCGCCTGGGCACAAAAGCCCGACGGAACGTCGGCGAGTCTGTCGAACATTGAGTTCGTCCGGGTGGAAGTGCTGAGTGGCCGTAGCGATCTGGATGGCTTCGCCGCCGTGCGCGCCGTCCCGGAGCCCGCCGCGTGGACCCTGCTGTTGAGCGGACTGACGGGGATCGTACTCCTCGGCCGCCGCTGCCACCCAGTGCGTTCATGAGCACCTGCTCCACGACCGGCAACTGTCCGTTGTGCCAGGGCGACAATGCCTGTCGCCAGGTCTCTGTTCATTCCCACAAAGGACCGTGCTGGTGCGAGCAGACCGACATTCCCGCGGGCCTGCTGGAACAATTGCCCGAAGCCGCCCGCGGCCGCGCCTGCATCTGTCCCGCTTGCGTCGCCACTTTCAATCGGGAACGAGCCTACCATCCCAAGCCCGGCGCCGGTGACCACTATTACGATGCCAGTGGCCGCTGGGTTTTCACGGAGACCTATCTTCGCCGCCGCGGTTACTGCTGCGGCAGCGGTTGCCGGCATTGTCCCTATCCAGCGCACCAACCCCGGGAGGTCGCATGAAGGGATTCTCGGTTCCACTTCAAATCGCCGCCCCGGCGCTGTCCTGCCTGTCCGTCCTCGCCGGACTCGATGTGCAGGACGATTTCAGCACGGACCCGTTGGCGACCGGCCACGCGCGCTGGCAGGTCGTGGGTGATGCCGACTTGTTTCGCTGGGATTCGACCGCTCACAACCTGGCGGTGACCTGGGATTCGGCGCGGGCGAACTCCTTCTGTCTCCTGCCCCTGGGCCAGTCCCTGACGTCCGCCAACGCGTTCAACTTCGCGTGGGACCTGACGCTCATCGACGCCGGGGCGCGGCCCGATTCCCCCCGCACCAATGTCCTGCAACTCAGCGTGGCCCTGGTGCGTCAATCGCGCCTGTCCGCCGGGTATCCGCAACGGACGACGTCGGGACGGGCGCAGGACATGTTGGATTTCAGCTTCTTTCCGTTGGCCGATTATGGCCCCTTCGGCGCTGCGGCGTATGTGGCCCCGGTGGCCTTTGGCGGAAAGCAGGCGGGCTATAGCTTCGGCAATCCGTACGATCTCGCCGACGGTGTCACCCACCGTATTCAGTGCCGCTGGGATCCGATCACCCGCCGGTTTTATACCGACATCACCGGCACCGGACCGGTTCAGCCGACCGACCCGGCCCTGCCCGCCGACGATGATTTCGCCGTGGACGCCCTGGCGATCATCGTGTGGAATGAAGCCGCCACCCCGCGGGATTCGCTGCTCGCCCACGGGACCTTGGATAACGTCACCCTCGTCGTGACGGATCCAGGCGCGCCGCCGCTGGGTCGGCTGGGTTTTGATCCCGCGAGCCGAACGGTGCGGTGCGACAGTCGGGCGGGATATCGGTACCAGTTGGAAGCGAGCGGCGATCTGGTGTCGTGGACGGGACTCCAGCTCCCGGTGGACGGTACGGGCGGCGAGCTGACCTTGGGCGACTTCCGCAAGGCGCTTTTCCCGCAACAATTTTATCGGGTGCGCGCCACGGCGAAGCCATGAAACGTTCCCCGAACCAAACCACCGCCCCACCCTTTTCGCCGCAGCGGGCCGCGGGGGCATTTACCTTGGTGGAGCTGCTGATGGTGATCGGGATCATCGCGCTCCTGACGGGGCTGCTGACTCCGGCGCTATCCCGGTCGCGGGCGGCAGCGCAGACGATCCGCTGTATCAGCAACGTGCGGCAGATGGGCGTCGCCACGCGCATGTATTGGGACGAAAACGGCGGACGTGCCTTCCCGGAAGGCATCACCCGCACCAATGGCGGTCAGGTCTACTGGTTTGGCTGGCTGCAGGACGGCGCGGAGGGCACGCGTGAGTTTGATGTCCGCGCCGGACGACTCTGGCCGTATCTTCAGGGACGGGGTGTCGAAACCTGTCCGGGGCTGAATCGGAGCAACCCGCAGTTCAAATCGAAGGCCCGCGGCGCGGCCTATGGCTACGGCTATAATCTGAATCTGGGTCCCCGCGACCCCGAAGGGATGGGCCGTACGCCTTCGGTGCTGATTGATCGCCTCGCGAATCCCTCGACGGTGGCGGTCTTTGCGGATTGTGCGCAGGTGAATGATTTTCAAGCGCCGGCCTCCCCGGAGCGGCCGATGCTGGAGGAATTCTACTTTTTCGAGACCACCTACCCGACCGTGCATTTCCGTCACGGCCCGCAGGCAGCGGTGGTTTTTGTGGACGGACACGTGGGCCGCGAAACTGCGGAACGCGGCTCGGAAGATCGTCGCCTCGCCGGACAAGTGTTGGGGCGCCTATCCCGGGATCTGTTGATTCCGCAATAGCCTATCCCTGCTTGCGGGGAGGGCCGGATATCGGGATATCGTCTGCCAGCGAACGCACTCAGGCCCCGGACGGAAACTTGGCCAGGGCTTCCCGGATCCAATCCACCTGGCTGGGGAAAAGTCGGCGTGTTTCAATCCGACCGTACGCCACACGCGCCAAGGGATATTGTTTGGTCGTCACGTAATATTCAAACCAGGCCAACTGGAGGTCGGCGGTCTCGTCGGGACTGAGCTCCCGGGTGCCGAGTGGATTGAGCAGTTTTTCCACCTCACTCGTATAGCCATTCAGCAGCAGCGCCAGGGCATGATTAATGATCGCTGAGTAGCTGTGAGGCTCCTCACGGAGACGGGCAACGGAAAGCTCCAGGGCCTTCGCCGGCAGCCGGCGGTTTACCAGGAGCGCCGTGGCGTAGTTGTGTCCGTAAGCAGAGTTCTGCGGTGCCATCGTATAGGCCTTCTCCGCGGCCAGCAACGTGACCGCAGGATCCTTGGCCGCCGCCGCCGTCAGGGTGTACTGGAACCAGAAATCCACATCGTTGCCCACCCGGTTGGTCAGCGTACCGCACAATTGCAGGGCCGGCACGGGATAACCCAGGGAGCGCATCGCGAGGACGCACTCGAAGGCGAGATCCGGCGTGCCAAAACTCTCGCCTGCCGCCTTGATAAACAGCGGAGCCGCCGACTCCGGCCGATCCGTGGCAGCGTCGGCATAGGCTTCGCAAAAACCGGAGAACCCCTCCAACTGCCCGTGCAGGGGAATGGAATTCCGCATCAGCACTGCGAGGTGTCGCAACTCATCCCACTGCTTGAGCTGGATGAAATTCTTGGCCTGAACGCGCCAGAGATTGACCTCGAAGCCGAAATTGGGGAGCTCCCGGTTGAGATAATCCGCCGATACATCCGCAAGTCCCAGTTGGTTCAGAGCCGTGGCATAGTCCGACGCCTCACTGGGATTCGCGGCGGGGGCGGTATGGCGCCGGGCCAGGGCGATGGCCTCGGTCTTCGCGCCCGACCGGTAAATCAAGCGCCAAAGACCGATGTGATCCCGGGGGCGATCGGCGTGACGTTCGATCAAATCCTGCATGGTCTTCCGGTACGCGGACAGGTCTTCCCGCTGGAGGTGCACCGTAAGGAGGAGCTGGTTGGCCAGATCATGATTTTCAGGCTGCCCCAAAGCGGTCTGCAGCGCCTGGCGGGCGACGCCAGCGCCGCCGGCCGGCCCCCATTCCACCGCCCAGGCGGCATGGCGCAATTGACTGGGCACATCGGTCGCCAAGGTCGCCTGGTGCTGGTTCCACAACTGCTCAAAGGCCTTCATATCCTTGCGATCAAACGCCGTGGCCAAGAGCGCGGCGGCGGTTCGCGGGCCCAGATTGGTCAGGCCCGGCGGAATGAAACCCGATAGATACTGATGCAGGTTCCGGGCAAAGAAGAACCGGGCCACCAATTCCAAATCCGCCGAGTTCGTGCGGGTCAGCCGCAGCAGATGGATGGCCCGCTCATAGCCGTAAAAAAGCTGTTCGCGATCGGATTTGGTGGCCAGCAGCAATGTCTCCAGTGCGCCCCGCGGAATCGACGCATCGCCGGGATCATTGAGCTCCGCCACCGTCCAGGCATCAATGGCCCGATTAATATCGCCCGCCGCATGCTGCTGGGCTGCCACCCGCTTCAACCGCCACGCCTGCACCAGATTCATGCCGCTCGCCTTGAGGGGCGGCTGGAATTCCGGCGGAGTCCGCACCCATATCTTCGGCAGAAACAGGCTTAAAAAAACCACCGCCAGGAGCGCGGCAATCACGAACACCCGGAACCAGACATCGTGAAAAAGAAAAAGAAATGTCCGACTGCCCCACCGCTCCATGGGTGGATGCTTCTCGTCGAACTGTCCGTCGTAGTTTTCGTCGCTCATGGTGCAGCTGCGGGCTCTATCCGCGGAGTCTGGTGGTTGAAATCGCCCTTGGCGAGGGCCGCTTCAGTACGGGAACGAATCTCGCTCAGCGCCCGGCCGGATCAGGACCGACCCACGGTCATTTCCAGGACCACGACCTCCGTCGTCGCCGTCAGCTCAATCTGCCGGCAGGCGGCGGGGATCAGGGCGAAGTGTCCCGCCGTGAGCTGCATCGATTCGCCACCGCCCGCCACGGTCAGGCTCCCTTGCACCACTGCCAGGAGCGATGGGGTACCGGCGGGCCGACCCTCGGCCAACGGCGATCCTGCTCCGGCGTGAAGTTCGTGCGCGCAAAATGCGGGATCCTGAACCAGAATCCGCCGCCCGGGCACGGGACCCGCGGACGCCCGACGGGGAATCAGCGAAGGTGAAAAGTCGCTAAAATCGATGGCTTGCAACGCTTCCGCCACATGCAGGGGACGCGGCCGGCCATCCAACCCCAGGCGATTGAAATCAAACACCCGATAGGTGGTGTCGGAATTCTGCTGCAACTCAAAAATCACGATCCCCGCACCCAAGGCATGTACCCGGCCACTGGGCACAAACAAGACATCGCCGGGCTGTACCGGGAGTTCCTGAAAGCAACCCGCCACGGTTCCATCCGCGGAGCGCCGGACGAATTCATCCCGGGTCACGCCGGGCCGCAAGCCGGCAAGGAAACGGGACCCGGGGTGGGCCGCCGCAACGTACCACATTTCCGTCTTCGGCTCACCGTTCATCGCCGCCGCCAACGCCGCCGGCGGATGCACCTGCAGTGACAGATCCTCCCGGGCATCCAACACTTTGGCGAGCCAGGGAAAACGCCCGTCCGGGCGCCCCGAGTCACCCACCATCTCCGCCGGAAAAGCCGCCATCAACTGCCGCAGGCTGGACCCCGCCCACGGACCGTTCACCACGACACTGACGGCGTCGGGACGATCCGCCACCTCCCAGGACTCCCCAATCGGCCGGTCGGCCGGGAAGTCCTTGCCAAACAGTTCCCGAAGACGCGTCCCGCCCCAAACCCGCTCCATGGGCAGCGCGCGAAACCGCAACGGATAATCCGGCGGGCGTTGCTGGGAGCCACGGTCCCCCCCGGGGAAAACACCGGATGCGCTCACGCCGCCTTGGGGTTGGATTGGGGTTCGTGAAAATGCCCAAAGGAGCGGAATTTCCCGTAGCGGGTGTGCTGGCGGAGGCGCGGCCCCATCGATTCCACTTCCTCCAGATGCCGCGTCAACACCGTCCGCAGGGACATCGCCGCCGCCGCGGGATCATTGTGGGCACCGCCCAGCGGTTCGGGCACAACGTCGTCGACCAGACCCAGCTGCCGCAGATCGGTGGCCGTGATCTTGAGCGCGGCGGCCGCCTGTGCGCTGGCCTTCCGATCCTTCCACAAGATGGCGGCGCAACCTTCGGGCGAAATCACCGAGTAATACGCATTTTCCAGGATCAAAACCCGGTCGGCCACCCCGATGCCCAGCGCCCCGCCCGAGCCGCCTTCGCCGATCACTGCGGCGATGATTGGCACCTCGAGCAGCATCATCTCCCGCAGATTCACGGCGATCGCCTCCGCGATATGCCGCTCCTCCGCCCCGATCCCTGGATACGCTCCCGCGGTATCGATGAGGGTAATGATCGGCAGCCCAAATTTGTCGGCCATTTTCATCAGCCGCAGGGCCTTGCGATACCCCTCCGGATGCGCCGAGCCGAAATTGCGCAGGATGTTTTCCTTCGTATCCCGGCCCTTTTGGGTGCCGATGACCATCACCCGGCGCGTTTCCAAGAGGGCAAATCCACCGACCACCGCCCGGTCATCCGAGTAGAGACGGTCGCCGTGCAGCTCCTCAAAGCCGTTGAACGTCGCTCGGAAATAATCCAGGGAATAGGGTCGTTTGGGATGACGCGCCAACTGCACGCGCTGCCAGGGCGAAAGCTGACTGAACACCTCCCGCCGGGCGATCTCGATTTTGCGCTCGAGCTGCTGCAACTCGTCCTCCCAGGAGATCCCCAGGGTGTGCTTGTCGGGGTGCGCCCGCAGATCTTCGAGCTTGGCCTGCAACTCGTAGATCGGTCTTTCAAAATCAAGGTAATGCTTCATTGCCACCAACCGAACCTTCGGCTCCCGGATGTTAGACATCCCAGCCCCCGGCCGGCAACCCGCGCTTTCAAAACCCACCCATCGACCGCACCTGACCAAAACTTGGCATTGCACTTGCTAACAGTAATTCACTGTCCTCGAGGGGGCGGGAAAATAGTTCAAGTGCGTTCGATTTCCCGCCGCCTCGCCGGCGGTGCGCCGCGTCCGCCTAACCCAAAAACGCCCTCCGCCTGATTGCGTCCGCAGCTCCCGCACACACGGCCGACGTGTGTTTCGATTTGACCAGCCGGGCTCGTTTCCGCTGATATATCCTGGTGATCTCCCGCGTGTTTTCGTTTTCTCTGGCCCGGACCGGCTTTTTTGCCGCGGTCGCCGGGTGTTTGAGCCATTTTTCCGGCCAGGCCGAGGTCCAACTCCATCCGCTGTTTACCGATCACGCCGTATTGCAGCGGGATAAACCGCTGCGGATCTGGGGTTGGGCGGCCCCGGGAGAAGCCGTGAAGGTCGATTTCGGCGGGAAGACCGCCAACACCCGCACCGGTGACACCGGCCGCTGGTCCGTCGAGTTACCCGCGTTTCCCGCCAACACGTCACCCGGCACGCTGACCGTCACCGGATCGAACATTGTAACGCGACAGGATCTGCTCGTCGGCGACGTCTGGCTGTGCTCCGGGCAATCCAACATGGAATGGCCGCTAAGCCGCAGCTTCCAACCCGCGGCGGACATCGAGGCCGGCACCCTGCCCAACCTGCGTCTTTTCACCGTCCTCAAAAATCGCGCCAGTCGCCCGCTCGATAACTTCGGCAAACCCGCCGAACATTTCTGGCAGAAATCCGGACCCGGTTCCGTCCGCGATTTTTCCGCCGTGGCCTACTACTTCGGTCGCGACATGCAGAGCGCCCTGCACGTACCCATCGGTTTGATCAACACCTCCTGGGGCGGCTCCCCCGCCGAGGTATGGATGACCGAAGGCATGCTCCGGCGAAATCACGTTCTGGATCGGGACATCCTCAGCAGCTGGCCGAAACAATTCCGCGATTACCAACGCAATCTCGCCAATTGGGAAGGCGAAAAGGCCATCGCCGAAAAACTCAAACTTCCCTTCAATCGCCCCCGGCCGTCTCTCGGCTGGACGCCCGCGGAATTGTTCAATGCGATGGTGCAACCGCTCGTGCCCTACGGAGTGGCCGGCGCCATCTGGTATCAGGGGGAATCCAACGCCGGACGGGCGTTTGAATATCGCTCTTTGTTTGCCGACATGATCCGCAATTGGCGGGAAGAATTCGGGCAGGGCGATTTCCCCTTCCTCGCAGTTCAACTCGCGCCCTGGGACAAAAACCGGAAACGCAGCCTGACCGAAATTACCGCGACCCCGGTTGAGAGCGATTGGGCGGAGCTGCGGGAGGCCCAGAACTACGCGGTGACCACGCTGCCCCACGTGGGCATCGCCGTCATCACGGACGTCGGGGACAAGGACGACATCCACCCCTCGAAAAAGGCTCCCGTCGGGGCGCGGCTCGCCCTGTTGGCCCAACGGATCGCCCATCAACGTCCCGTGGCCGCCTACGGTCCCGTGCTGCGCAGCGCCATCCCGCGTGAAGGTCACGTGAACCTGACGTTCGGTGAAACGGCGAAAGGCCTTCGCTCTCTGGATGGCGGGCCGCTGACCGGTTTTGCGATCGCCGGTGAAGATCGCGTCTGGCATTGGGCGGAGGCGACTTTTCAAACCGCCACCACCGTCAAGGTGAGCAGCCCCGAAGTGCCCCGTCCGGTGGCGGTCCGCTACGGTTGGTCGGATTACCCAGTGGTCAATCTGGCGGACAGCACGGGCCTGCCGGCGTCGCCCTTTCGGACGGATGACTGGCCCATGACCACCAGCCGACGCTGATCGATCGGTCCGCGGGCCCAGGTCACGGACGCGGGCCGGAGCCACGCCAGCGGGCGAGCTCCACCGCCTGCTCCGTCACCAGCAGCTTGTGGCGGGCCAGCTCTGCCTCCGCTTGGCGTAATTGTTCCGCCAACCGCAGATGCCCGAGCATCCAGCCAAACGAGGGATTCTTGGCGGCGTTCACCGCCAACAGCCGCTCCAGTTGCTGGACATCATCGAGGCCCGCTTTGGTGACGGCTTCCGCCGGAGGCAAACCAAGGGAAATGTCGTCACAGGCGCGCTTCAATCGGCGCAGCAACACCGCCGAGCCTTCGATCGCGTCTCCCGCACCCCAACCGACATCCGCCCGGGATTCCTCACCTTCCCGGGTCGCCGGGCCGGATGGCCGACCCACCCGGCGCATGATCGCCGGCGAGGTGCGGATGTACTCGGGAACCACCGCGCCATCGGGCGATCGCCGATCACCCGCGGGGGTTGCGCCGCCCCGGACTTCGTCCGCGCGCCCGGCCGGCACCACTGCGGTCGGTGCGACGTAAGGGGCCACGGTCTTCCAGAGAGTCATCAGCCGCGTTCCGGACGCGCGAATACCCAGAAATCCCCGCCGAATATTCCGTTCCAACCGATTGACCGCGTAAAGCTCATCCAGCTGCAAGGAGAACTGCTCCTCGGAGGTCATGGCTCCGAGGCTGCGGATGATATCCAGATCCGTGGCGAAAAAGGTCCGATTAAAGGCCAGGATGGGCGCCGCCAAAGGTCGTCGCGAAACCGGCAGCGAACGCCACAGCACCGCCCGGGAGTACTTCTCGGGACTCACCCGGTAATAAGCGCAAAAGGCCTCGCGGAAATTCGCAAACTGCGGTTTGGATTCTGACATATCACCCTCTTAAAACCGAAACCCGGATCATCTTCCCGCCTATTTCAGGCGGAAAAGCGTCTCCCCGGCCTTGGGAACGTACAGCACACCCTCGGCTTCCCGGTTCTGATAATCCTCCAACCGCAGGGTGCGCCAATCGCGATAGCCCAGGTTGATCTGGCGGCATTCAGCCTCGGAGATACCCGTCGCCAAAGTCACGCGAGCCCGCGCCTTTTCGACGCCGTTTTCGTAGGTGCCCTGACCAAACACATGGGTGCTGTGGGCCAGTGTGCCCCACGGCAGGTGCTTGAACTGGTCCCACTGCTTCAGAAAATAATCCCGGCAATGATAGCCCACCTGCCGGATCAAATGACCGTGCACCACACTCACCTCGTGCAGATGCGGGGCATAGATGATGAGTTCCCCCCCTTCGGCCAACACCGGCTCCAGCTTGTACATGCACTTCGCCCCGACCCAGAGTTCGTCGTACATGGGCGGAGCGACACTCAAAATCGTGTGGTACGCGCGCTCTTTCCAGACGATGTGCGTCCGCGCCGACAAATCGGCCGCGGCATCCCACGCCGCCTCGGGCGCACCGGCAAACAGGCCCGCCAACCCGCCATCCTTCACCGTCAGGGCAAAACACAGCTTCGGCGTCGGCACCATCGCTCCCGCCCGATCCACCACCCGGCGAACCGGCGTCCATTTCTGGCCGATCACGCCCACCGTGGTGATGACCGCACCCAGCCAATGGAAGAAATTCAGGATCTCCGCGCCGCTCACTCCGGGGAACAGATATTTATATCCGCCACTGAACCCCACCACCTCGTGGGGAAACACGGGGCCGACGATCACGAGTTGATCGTAATCAAACACCCGCGCATTCACCGTGACCGGGACGTCCATGGCGAAGCGTCCCTCGGATAACTGACGGATCTCCTCGGCCGGGATGTGCCCGAGGTGACGGAGCGCGGCCGGATTGTCCCACTCGTGATTGTAAAACTGCACCTTGGCGTAACGGCTGCGGCGCTCTTCGAGCGTAATATCGAGACGCCCGCAGATGGCCTCCTCGGACATCGCCGGATGCGTCCCCAGCGCCACCAGAATGTCCAGAGCCGCACACGCCTCGCCCACCTGGGCGAAGATGGCCTTGAACATCTGGCCGATCGGCGCCGTACGGGTGCCGTCGGGAATGATCAACAACAGGCGGCGACCGCGATAATCCGCGACCGGCAGGGCCTGGGCCACCAGGGCCGAAACCTCATCGGGCGACAACAAACCGGCGCTGGCGATGGACGAGTGCAGAGGGGACATAGGAGCGGAAAAGGTGGCGGAAGTTCCGTGGCGGGTGAACTAAATCGTCTGAGCGAGGAACCCGCCATCGACCCGCACATCGGACCCGGTGACAAAGGAACTTGCCCGCGAACTGGCCAGAAATACCGTCGCCCCGACGAGTTCATCGGCCTGGCCGAAGCGGCCCATCGGCGTGTGTCCCCAAATGGACCGGGTGCGCGTCGACGGGGACCCGTCGTCATTGAACAGCAGCTTGCGATTCTGCTCCGCCGGAAAAAATCCCGGGGTCAGGGAATTCACCCGCACGCCACGCGGCGCCCATTCGCGGGCCAGGAATTGGGTGAGATTCAACACCGCCGCCTTGGCCGCGGAATAACTCACCACGCGGGACAGCGGCAGGTGGGCCGAAACACTGGCCACATTGATGATGCTGCCCCGGCCCGCAGCACACAGGGCGGGACCAAACACCTGGCACGGCAACAGGACGCCGCCCACCAGATTGAGATCGAAATTTCCCCGCCAGGCATCGAGCGACAGCTCTTCAAACTTCTGCTCCGCCGTCACGGTGGCCTTCGGATCGTTGCCCCCGGCGGCATTGACCAGAACGGTGGGCGCGCCGAGGCGGCTGACGATGGCCTCCCGGGCCGCGGCAAGGGAGGACTTGCTCACGGCGTCGGCGGCGAAGAATTCCGCCCGCCCACCCGCCTGCTGAATTTCCGACACTACGGCGGCACCGCGTTCGGCATTGCGGCCCACCACGGCCACCGCGGCCCCGTGCTGCGCCAACCCCCGGGCCATTGCCCCGCCCAAGGCACCGGTGGCACCGATGACCACCGCCACCTCACTGGAAAGATCGAAAAGATTCGTCGCCATGCGACCGCCAGAGTGCCGACCGGACCCGCCCGGCTCAAACCTTCGTGGGATCAAACTACGCCGGCGACTGCGGCGGACATCAGTCGGCGTACCCGTGCGGATGGCGTTCATGCCAGGCCCAGGCGGTGGTGATGATCTGCTCCAACTGCGGGAACTTCGGCTTCCAACCCAGCTCCTGAATCGCCTTGCCGGCGGCGGCCACCAAACGCGGCGGATCGCCCGCCCGGCGCGGCTTTTCCAGCGCGGTAATGGGCCGGCCTGAGATGCGTTCACACGCGGAAATGACCTCGCGCACACTGAAGCCCTCCCCGTTGCCCAGGTTGAAGAAACCGGATTTCCCGGGCGCCAACGCGAGGATGTGGGCCTGGGCGAGATCCGCGATGTGGATGTAGTCCCGGATGCAGGTCCCGTCCGGCGTGGGATAATCCGTGCCGAAAATCTCCACGTGCGTCTTCTGTCCCAGCGCCACCTTCAGCACATTGGGGATCAGGTGCGTTTCGACGCGGTGATGTTCTCCGAACTGGCGGCTGGCTCCCGCCGCATTGAAATATCGAAAGGCGACGAAATCGAGTTGGTGCAATTGCTGGTACCACTTCAGCACCTGCTCAAACATCAGCTTGGACTCGCCGTAAGGATTCACCGGCCGCTGGGGCAGCGTTTCATCCATCGGCATTTTCTCCGGCGTGCCGTAGGTCGCGCAGGTGGAGCTGAAGACGAATTTCTTCACGCCCGTGGCGACGCAGGCATCCAGCAGATTGATGCCTCCGGCGACATTATTGCGGAAGTATTTGGACGGATTGGTCATGGATTCGCCCACCAACGCGTGGGCGGCGAAATGTACCACCGCCTCCGGTTGCGCCGCCTGCAAGGCCACCGCGATGGCGGAGCGATCATTGAAATCACCCTGTAAAAAACGCGCCCGCGGATCCACGGCGGAACGATGTCCCTCCGCCAGATTGTCAAACACGGTGACGCTGTGACCGGCGTTCAGGAGTTCCTCAACGCAGACCGACCCAATATATCCGGCCCCGCCGGTGACGAAGACATTCATGCGCGAAGGGAGACTACGGACGGAATGCGGCATGGCAACTTTGGGAAATCGCGTGCGGTCACGCACCGGACCGACGTGCGGGGAGGGGCAGAAATTTGGGATTTGAAATCCCGAATTTCACGCCAAGCTCCCCGCCGATGCACTCCCGTAAATTTGCGATCTACGTTGCGGCGTTGACCGGTCTGGCCGCTTCCGGTCTGACCGGCTGCCAACTGACCTCCCGAACCCAGGCCAAGCGCGACGCCGGCTCGGAAATCCTGTTCAACGGCCAGGATCTCACCGGCTGGACCGGCCTTTCCGATCATTGGACGGTGGAAGATGGAGCCATCACCGGCTACACCACGGCCGCGAATCCGCTCAAGAACAACACCTTCCTCGCCTGGACGGGCGGCAAGGTCGACAATTTCGAGCTCCGCTTTAAGTACCGGATCTTCAACGGAAATTCCGGCGTGCAATACCGCTCCACCCTCGTGGATCCGGAGAAGATGATTGTGGGCGGTTACCAGGCGGACTTCGAAGCCGGTACCACCTACAGCGGCATTCTTTACGAAGAACGCGGCCGCGGCATCCTCGCCGAACGCGGACAACGCACCCACGTGGTGGATACCGATGCCGGCACCAAGGTGATCACTCTCGGCCGGATGGCGGAAAGCGCCGCCCTGCAGGCCAACATCCGTTCCGAGCAGTGGAACGACTACCTGATCATCGCGGACGGCAACCACGTGCAGCATTTCATCAACGGCAAGTGCACGGCCGACGTCGTGGATGACGGCGCGAAGGCGCCCAAGTCCGGCATTCTCGCCCTCCAGATCCACGTCGGCCCGCCGATGAAGGTGCAGTTCCAGGATCTGAAGCTCAAGCGCCGCCCCTGATCCGGTCGCCTCGGCCCGGACGCCGCGTCCGTCCCGGAAAACCCCGGGACGGAGCGCCGCGCCCCCGGCCCCGCGCTGCCGCCCCGGGTGGTTGAAGCCCCTGCCTTCTCGTGGACACCCTCCGAATTCGCACCCCCGAAGGCGTGGAGTTCGCCCTGCCGCTCGCCGGGCCGGTCGTCCGACTGATGGCTTGGTTGGTGGATTTTCTCGTGCTGCTGGCGGCGGTGGTGGTGGTGACCTTTGGCGCCGAATTGTTCCGCCTCATCTCCCCGGAGCTGGCCACATCGATCAACCTGTTGAGTCTCTTCCTGCTGCCCACCGCGTACGGTTTTCTTTTCGAGTGGTACGGACGTGGTCGAACCCTGGGCAAACGCCTTTTCGGTTTGCGGGTGGTGGATGCCCGGGGATTGAAGCTGACCTTTGGACAGGTCGTGCTCCGCAATCTGCTGCGGGCTGTGGATTTTCTGCCGGCCTTTTATTTTGTCGGTGGAATCACCAGCGTGCTTTCGCCCCGCTGCCAGCGGCTGGGCGATATTGCCGCGGGAACGGTAGTGGTGCGGCAACGGCCCGGAGCGGAGCCGGATCTGCGGCAGTTGCTGGCGGGCAAATTCAATTCCCTGCGCACGCAACCGCACCTGGCTGCCCGCCTGCGCCAGCGTCTCGGAGCCGCCGAGGCGTCCCTGGCCTTGCAGGCGCTGCTCCGCCGCGACGAACTTGAGCCCAACGCCCGATTGGAATTGTATCGCGATCTCGCGGATCGCTTTCGCGCGGAAGTGGCGTTTCCACCGGAGATTGTCGATGGACTGTCGGACGAACACTACATCCGCAACGTGGTGGACATCCTGTACCACACGAAGCGGGAAGCCACCGCCTGAGGGGGCGGCCCACGATTCGTCCAGGACACCGCTGCGGTTAGAATCCGCCCAACTCCGCCAACGGGGTTTTCTTCCAGGCCCGCAGCTGCAATTGCTGCTGCATGACTTCGATCCGCCGTTCGTCCGGCAACGCGACATCCATCAATTGTCCGGTCAATATCGATAGTTGCCGGTCGATCCAAAGATTGCGCAAGCGCAGGGTGGCTTCCGATAACTGCGTCGCCAGCTCCGCCACCGCCCGCTGCTCCATCGCCGCCTCCGTCACCAATTGCACGGCAAACGGGTCCTGCGATAACTGCTCCAACAGCGGGCCCAACTCCGCGGCCCGATCACTGCCCGCCTGTGCCAGCCGCAGGCCCACCACATTACGGATCGTCTCATGCGCAATCCAGGTGCAATCCAGATGCGCCGCGGCCCACGCCAGCAGGTCGTGATCCGCCAGCAGAAGAAACTTCAGCAACCAGAGTTCCGGTTGTCCCGGGCGGGACATTTCACGGGGTTCCACGTAATCCTCCGGTGCGGTCGGTAGCGGCCCACCGGCCGATTCCGTGGCGGCTTCGTCCGCCGCCGCATCCAGGGCTGCGTCCGCATTGTCGATCCGGGGCGGCGCGGGCGCGGGCGCAGGCGCAGGCGCCCGGACGGGCCGGGGCGCGGCAGGCACCTGCTTGCGAAATTCCGTCCGCACTGCCTCCGCCGTCACCCCCAGCCGCGTCGCCGTGCGCTGCGCATAGGTGTCGATCAAGACCGCATTGCCTGTGCGATTCACCTTGTCCGCCATCGCCCGCACGACCGCCAGGCGGCCACGATCACTTCCGAGGTCATTTTCGGCGGTCAATTGCGCGAGGTAATAATCGAAGAACCCCTGCGCCCGACCGAGAATTTCCCGGAAGGCGTCCGCGCCATGCTGGCGCAAATACGAATCCGGGTCGTCGGGCGGCGGAATGCTGGCGACCTTCACGGCCAAGCCGCTGGGCAGACATTCATCCAGCGACCGCACGCTCGCGGCCCGGCCCGCCTTGTCGCCGTCGAAGCACAATACCACCTCGTTGACGTACCGCTTCAGGATCCGCGCATGGTCCGCCGTCAACGCCGTGCCCTGCGGCGCCACCACGTTCCGCACGCCGGCGGTATGACAAGCAATCGTGTCGAGCTGACCTTCGCAGATGACCGCGTGGCCCGCGTCGAGGATGGCCCGCTTCGCCTTGTCGAGCGCGAAGAGCACCCTGCCCTTCGTAAAAATCGGCGTCTCCGGTGAGTTGACGTATTTCGCAATCTTTTCGTCGCCCTGCAGGATGCGGCCGCTGAAGGCAATCACCCGGCCCTGCTCGTCACAGATCGGAAACATGAGCCGTCCCCGGAAGCGGTCGTACTCCCGGCCCGTCTCGGGCTTGCGAATGATCAATCCCGCCTGCTCGCCCAGAGCTTTATCGAAGCCGTGCCTTTGCAGCCACCCGACGGTGTCATCCCAGGCCTCCGGGGCGGCCCCGATCCGGAATTCGCGAATGGCGTCGGCGCTCACGCCGCGCTTCGCGAGATAGGTGCGGGCGATCTCTCCGGCGGGCTCGCTGGCCAGACACTGTTGCCACCGCTGGCAGATCGCCTCGTGGAGTTTCAGCAGGTGATCCTTCAACCCACGGACCTGCGCCGCTGCCGGATTCTCGTCGCGTTCCAGCGGAATCCGCGCCCGCTCCGCCAGGCGCTCAATCGCTTCCGGGAAATTCACGTTCTCAAACTGCTGCACGAACTTGAAGACATCCCCGCCGGCGTGGCAGCCAAAGCAATGAAAGATCTGCCGGCTGGGCGAGACATTGAAGCTCGGGCTTTTCTCCTTATGAAACGGACACAGGCCCACAAAATTGCCGCCGGCTCGCTTGAGCGGCACGTACGAGCCGATGACATCCACGATGTCACTCGCCGCCCGTACCCGTTCGCGAAAGCTGTCGTTAAAGAATCCCACGTGCCCGCTACCGTAGGACCTCCAGCCGGGTCGGGCGAAAGGAAGCACGACCGGAAACACCCCCCTGCCCCCCGAAGAGACCCGCTGCCCTCCCCGAATTTACCGTTCGGCAGGGACGCTTTGCGCTCCATACTCGACCCGTGGATACACTGCGATGGTTACCTACCGGGGGCGTCGGCCTGCGCGCCCTGCTGGAAGCCATCCAGGGCGCGCGACGAAGCGTCCGCCTCGAGATGTACATTTATCGGACCGGGTCGCCGGGGTTGGAGATTGCGGCGGCATTGACGGCCGTCGCTGCCCGCGGGGTAACCGTGCGGGTGCAGCTCGATGCCCTGGGTTCCCGTGAACTGCCGGACGAGTTCTGGGAGCCCCTCCGGGCCGCAGGCGGAGAAATCCGGCGGTTCAATCCCTTCGGTTCCGGCCGTTACCTGATCCGGGACCACCGCAAACTTTGCGTGGTGGACGACACGTTGGCGCTGATCGCCGGATTCAATGTCAGTCCGGAATACAACGGTGACGGCGTGGTCAGCGGGTGGCGGGATCTCGGTCTGGCGATCGAAGGCCCGTCGGCGCAGACGCTGGCCGCGGTGTTTGATCAACAATACGGCCAGACCGATCTGCGTCCGCGTCTGCTGGCACGCTATCAAAAGCGCCGGGAACGACTGATGCCGGAGCTCAACCCGACGCTGCGCGTCCTGCCGGTGAGTCCCGGGCGGCAGGCGAGTTGCCTGCTCGATGCCCTTTACGAGGACCTGCCCCAGGCCCGTCGGATCTGGGCCTGCTCGCCCTACTTCATACCGCCACCCAAGCTGCGCCGCATGCTGGGCCGGGCGGCCCGACGCGGCGCGGACGTGCGATTGATTCTGCCCGCCCGCAGCGATGTTCCCCTCGCCCAATTGGCCGCTCGCTGGCTGTATGCCGGCCTGCATCGCCACGGAATAAAAATCTACGAATACCTGCCGCAAACCCTCCACGCCAAACTGTGGCTGATCGATGACGCCGTTTATACCGGCTCCTCGAATCTGGATCCGCGCAGCCTGCATCTGAATTACGAACTCATGATCCGCACCACCCAACCGGCCGTGCGGGCTCAAGCCGAGGAGATTTGTGAAGACTTGATCACCCACAGTCAGGTGATCCCGGCCAAGGGATGGTCCGCCTCCCGTTCCTGGACCACCAAGCTCCGGGAACGCTGGGCTTTCTTCCTGATCTATCGGTTGGATCCGTGGCTGACCCACGGGTTCTCGAGTTGAGCGGCGCTCGGCCACTGCGCGCACCCAAAAAATAAAACCCCGCGGTAAGGCGGGGTTTTAAGTGAATTCGGGGTCGCTTAGCGCGTGGCTCCGGGCGGGATCAGCACCACGGGTTCGACGCGGCGGTTCTTCGACCACGCCGCCTCATTGTGGCCCAACTCGGCCGGACGATCTTCGCCGAACGTGGCGGTCACCACGGACTCCTGTGACACTCCGAGGTTCAGCAGGCTCTCCCGCACGCTCAGCGCGCGGCGCTCGCCCAGCGCCCGGTTGTATTCTTCGGTGCCGCGTTCATCCGCGTGGCCATCGAGCTTCACCATGTAGCCCGGGTGACTCTTCAGATAGTCGGCGATCTTCGCGACATTGCCCGTGTCCGCGCGGCGCACCACGGACTTGTCCAAGTCGAAGTACACAATGGCGGCCCGGAGGGCATCCGGATCCTGCGGCCAGGTTTCCCACTTGGCACGATCCGGTTGCGACAGATCCGTCGTGGGCTTGTTGATGGTCGGCGTCGAATCCGTACCCAACGGAGTGGACGTGGTGGAACCGGGAAGATCCGTGCCAGCGGTGCCCGGGCCCGTGGGCAACCGGCCAGCGCGGCCGCCATCACCCAACTCACCTCCACCACCCACCGGGCGGGTGTTGGGAGTCAATCCAGTCGTACCACCTCCAACGCGCTCGGAAGAGGGCAGCGGGGTGATGTTTTTGGGGCGGCGCGAGCAACCCGCCACCAAACCGGCGGCGAGGACAGTGTAGAGAACGGCGTGAGAGAGCTTCATGATGAGCGATGCAGTCCAGGAGGTCAGCGTCCCCAACTGGGCTGGGAGCAACTACCCGAATTCAGTGGCAGATCCTTGTACTGCCGGGTGGGTACGTCAAGGAGACGAAGTGTCCGTTCGTTGTTTTTTCGGAAACTTATGGCCAAAGTCCGGGAATTTGGCCCCCAAGAGGGGTCTTCCCCGTCCGCCACCTCCTGCGCAACCCCTCCGGAGGCATCCACGATGCACACCCTGAAGTTGTCGCGACCCACCATCCGGGTGAACGCGATCGCCTTGCCGTCGGGCGACCAATCAGGCTCCGTGGCGTTGATGATTCCGGTCGTGAGCTTGCGGGCCGTGCCGCCACTGGCGGGAATCGTGTAGAGCGAAGGCCGCCCGCCACCGGTCGACGCGAAACAAATGGTCTGTCCATTCGGCGACCAGCAGGGTGAGGAAGCGTCGATCTGGCCGCGGGTCAACTGGACTGCGCCCGAACCGTCGAGATTTGTGACCCAGAGATGCACACCGCCGCCGCGACTCAGCACCATGGCCACCTGATGGCCTTTGGGGGAAACGGAGGGCGAAAGATTGGATCCCGAATAGCGCGCCACCGGGGCGCGGGCGCCGGTGCTCAAGTCGTGGCTGTAGATGTCCGAATTGCCGCCCCGATTGCTCATGTAGACCAACCCGCGCATGCCGGGAATCCAGTCCGGCGACGCATTGATCGCCGCATCCTCGGTCAACTGCACGGGTTCGAAACCGTCAAAATCAGAGACGAAAATTTCGCTGATGGCTTCGTTATGCAGGTTGCGTTTGCCGAGCACGCGGCGGAAGGCAATGCGGGACTGGCCCAGCCCGGTGGAGCCGGTGACCGTCTTGATGACTTCGTCCGCCAGGGCATGCACCTGCGAGCGACGCGTGCCGCCGGAAAAGGCCCGGGCGAACAAGGTGGCTTGCCCACCCTTGCTCAGGAGCGTCCCCGAGACGTTCCCGTCCACCTTGCCTTTGAGCTGATAATCGGCTTGCTCCGCCGAAGCGAATTTGAAGCCGCAGACGGTGAGGTGGAAATCCAGCACCGAAAGCACTTCCGGCGCGAATCCCGAGACGTTGATCAGGACAGGCGGTTGAATCTGCCCGGCCTTGGTGACGACGTCGATTTTAAAGGCGCCAGCACTACCGGTATCGGACTCGGCAGCCGCGGTCGTGAGGGGTGGAGCCAAGGCCAGCAGAAGCCCGCCGGCCAGAGCCGGAAGGGCAGACGGGGAACAGAGAGCACTCAGTTTCATCCGGGAGCAGAACTTTCGAGGTTAAACGTAATAACGACTTCCAGATCCTCCCCTTTCAGGTCGGCTGGAAAAGGATTTAAGCGCCGTTGCTGGGACATGATCCGGGCGATGGCGGCATCGACGTCCCCAATGCGGGCCATCGAAAGCACGCGGTAGGTGAACGAACCATCGCGACGGATGGTGAGCGACACCCGGGAGCGGGCAGACTTGGCGGCCAGCGTGGAAGGACGATTGCGATTCCAAGCGGCTTGGAAGACCTGTTGCACGTGATCGACGTAACTGATCACCACCGGACCATTACCGCCGGGTCCGGGAATCTCGATTTTGGTCGTGCCGGCGAGCGCTTTTCCCAGACCACTGACCGCATCGCTCAGGGCTTCGCGTCGTTCGCGTTCGGCCTTTTCCCACGCGGCCCGAGTGCGGGCATCCGCCTTGGCCTGTCGGTCCGCCTCGCGGGCCTCCGCTTCGCGGGCCTCGCGGGCCTCGCGGGCCTCCGCTTCCCGGGCGGCCTTTTCCGCCAGCTCCTGCTTTTTGCGATCCTGCGCGGGCGTGTGGACGATGTTGGGTGAAATCTCGATCTTCTTGGTCGTCGTCGCGCGGGTGTTGTCGACCTCTTGCGGCTTGTTCTGTGGCGTCGGCACCACCCGCGGCGGCGGATTGGCGGCGCGATTCCTGGGAGCTGTCGGCGGGGGCGGCGTGACGGTGGGCTCCGCCGGCGCCGTCGGCGGCGGCGTCGACGGCTTCTTCACGGGCGGGGTGGCCGGCGGAGTCGGGGTGGGAACGGGTGTGGCCGCCTTGGGGGGATCCGCCGGCGGAGGAGGCTGCTGCTCTCCAGGCGCGCCCGCCGGAGGCGAGCCACCGCGGGAAGCCCCACCGGTCAAGGTCGCCTGCGTGGGCACCAAGGTGACATACGGCTGAGACACCGGAGGTGGCGTGCCCGGGGAAAAGGCCGAGAGCAAGGCAAGCGCCGCCAGCAGTCCGCCGTGCACCACGGCGGAGGTCATCAAACAGCGACGCTGGCTGGGGCTGCTCATCGAAACGCCGGAGAGGTGGAGGGTCGGCCCGGCTTGGGTTCCGTGCCGAGGTCAAAACGCGCGATGCCCTGCCGCTGGGCGGCATCAATGATCGAAATCGGCAGTTCGTAACGTCCACCGGCATCGGCCCGAATGCGCACGACCAGATTGCTGTTGGCGCGATAGGCCACACCGAGCCCCCGTTCCAAGTCGGCCAATCCACCGATCGCCCGGCCGGCCAGCCGGTACGTGCCCCCCGGACTCACCTCGGCCACGATCACATCCTTGGCATTCGCGACCGGTCGGGGATCGCCGCCCTGGGGCAGGCGCAGGTCGATACTTTGTTCCAGCAACGGACTGGTGATCACAAAGATGATCAACAACACGAACGCCAGATCGAGCAACGGCGTGATGTTGATCTCGTGCAACGTCACCAACTGATTACGGGCGGAAAATCGGCGCATGGGGGGAGGCGGTTAGACTCAGATTCTCGGCAGCCGTCCGCCGCCGAGCCAGAACAGGAGGACCAACGCGATGACCACGCCGACGCCGGCGACAAACACCGCCCAGAACACCGGGCTATGCCAGAGCGACTTCATCTGGCTCCGGCGCACATTCCCCTGATTTCGACCACACTGCGGGCACCGGGTGGACGTGCGGGGATTGCGGGTACCGCAATGACGGCAATTCGCAAAAAGTTCCAAGCCACAGCGATCACACTTCTCGGAGCCCAAGGGATTGAGCCGCTCGCACGCCGCGCACAGCACGGAGTTGCCGGTCCGGCGGACAGGCGCCGGGGACGGTGCGGGCGACGCAGGCTGGGGAGTGGGATCGCTCATGGCCCGCTCACTCGTCGTCTTGCAGGAATTCGGTTTCCAGACGCGAAGCCAGGCCCTGCGCGAAGTTATCCAGTTCCACCGTCAACACGCGCAGCGAATGAATCAGCCAGTTGTAGGCGAACATCGACGGAATCGCCACGAGCAGACCCGCGATGGTCGTGATGAGCGCGGCGGCGACACCGGGAGCCATGGCCGCCAGATCCGCACGACCGCCGGCCTGTGCCTTGATGGCCACGCCGCCGAAGGCGTCCATGACGCCCCAGACGGTTCCCAGCAAGCCGAGAAACGGTGCCCCGGAGACGGCGATGGATAGGATGACCAGGCCCGATTCCATGTGGAGCGATTCCCGCGCCACGGCGCCTTCGAGTGCCCGTTTGACGTGTTCCACCGCCTTGATGGAGAGACGCGTCTTGCGGGGACCGACGGTCTGCTTGAGGCGGCCGTCAATGTCCTGGCACCCGTCCTGATACACGGAGTACAAGGGACACCCCTCGACCTTGAGCCGGCGGTCGTAGATGTCGAGCACCGCGGGACTGGTGCGGAATTCCTGACTGAAATGCAGGTTCAGGCGTTTGGCCCGGTGCATTTGCAGGGCCTTGGCGGCCATGGTGGACCACGCAAAAATCGAGAAGACCAACAGGATGACGATGATGATCTTCGCCTCGAAGGTGGCGAGGTGCCAGATGGCGACTAGGGATAGCTTGTCACCACCGCTGGCAGCGGCGAGCAAACCGGGGACTGGATTCATTCAGCTTGGCTACGCGTGGCGGAGCAGGCGGACCGGGAAACTGGGACCGGCCGGGCACCCACCGGACGAAGTGTTGGCGGCGGACGGAGAAGCGCAAGAGTCTGTTCAAAGAGAATTGCAGTTCGCCCGGCTATTCCCCCGGCCCGGGATCCCCCGGGCGGGTGTTGCGCTCGATCTGCAGTTGGCACAAGGCGGTCTGGGCCTGGAGCTTGAGCAGGAATCCCTTTTCGACCCCCTGGAAAAATCCGATGACCCCCAGCAAAACGGCCGGGACCCATTCCGGGCAGCGGAGTACCACAGCCACCGGCAAGGCTTGCAGAATGAAGGGAGCCGCCACCAGACCGATCAACCCGCCCAAGACCGTGGACAGCACCACCGAAAGCGCGGCGCGGGCGTACAGGCGGTCGGCAAACGCTTGGATGATTTGAGGATTGTATTGGGCCATGTCGGGTGCGTGGGGTATGAGCGCCGCGGTCCACCTCCCCGGCACGGGTTCGGTGTGCGGCCAGGCCCCAATCTAGCGAGCCAGGCCCCGAAGGGAAGCCCCCCGGGAAGCCCCCCGGGAAGCCCCCGGCATCCGGGATCCACCTTGGGACGCGGCAGTTCTCTGGCCGTCCCGCAGCCGAGCCGCCATTGGTTCCCCATGACTCCGGTTGCCCGCGCCCGTCAGGTCTTCGCCATCGAAATCGCCGCCATCCGCACCGTCCAGCGGCGGCTCGATCAACAGTTCAATACCGCGGTGCGGTTGATCGTTGAGGCCTTGGGTCAGCGGGGCAAACTGGTGATCGTCGGCATCGGCAAATCCGGCAACATCGGCCGCAAACTGGCCGCCACCTTCAGCTCCACGGGAAGTCCCGCCGTAGTCCTGGATCCCGTCGACGCCCTGCACGGGGATCTCGGCTTGGTGGCGGATGGGGACCTGGTCCTCGCGTTGAGCTACTCGGGCGAGTCGGAGGAACTCGTGAGCCTGCTACCAGCACTAAAACGATTTGCGGTGAAGTTCATTGCGCTGACCGGCGGCCTGCGTTCGACGCTGGCCCGCCACAGCGATGTCGTACTGGATGTTCGCGTACCACGCGAAGCCTGTCCGTTTAATCTCGCCCCCACGGCCAGCACCACGGCGGCACTGGTCATGGGCGATGCCCTGGCCCTGGCGGTGATGCAAGCGCGGGGCTTCAAGGAGCGGGATTTCGCCCAACGCCATCCCAGTGGAGCGATCGGTCGCGCCCTGCTGGTGACCGTGGGCGACATTATGCGCCGCGGAGAACGGAACGCCGTGGCCCCATTGAACCTGACCGTCAAGGAGGCGCTGCTCGTCATGACCCGCGCCAAATCCGGTTCGGTCGTCGTGGTCGATGCCCGCGGACGACTCGCCGGAGTCTTCACCGATGGCGACCTGCGCCGGCACATGGCGGACGATCCCGAGATCCTCACCCGCCCGCTGCGGACGGTGATGACGGCGAAACCCATCCACATTCGCGAAGACGCCCTCGCCGTGGAGGCGCTGAAAATCTTCAACGCCCGGAATATCGACGATCTGATCGTTCTCAACGCCCGCCGCGAGCCGGTGGGCCTGGTGGACATTCAGGACCTGCCCAAGCTGAAGCTGCTCTAACGGCGCGGACGGATGGGCGGCTTGGCCGTCGGTTTTACCGGAGCGGCAGGCGTCCCCGGAGCCGCGGGGGGCGGTGCGACCGGGCCCGGCGTCGCCGGCGGAGTCTCGCGCCGAAAACCGAAGTGCGCACACCACGCTTCGGTGGGCGCCCGGATGCGCACCGGCCGACCCGTGAAAGGATCGCGATAGGCCAGCAACACGGAGCGCAGACCCAAGCCCAGCCGATCCCGACGCCCGTAAAGATCGTCGCCGACCACCGGACAGCCGGCGGCCAAGAGGTGCAGGCGGATCTGATGGGTTCGTCCCGTATGCGGTCGGGCCTCCACCAACGCCCGGTTTCCGTCCGTGGCGATCACCCGAAATTCCGTCTCCGCCGCCTTGCCCGCGGCTTCATCGACGCGATGGCGACCCCAGTCGCCGGTGTCCGGCCCCAGCGCCAGGCGGCAGGTCCATTGGGTTTCCCGCGGCACTCCCTCCGTAACGGCAAAATAGGCCTTCTCGACCGAACGATTGGCGAAGAGTTCCGAGTACGGACGGATGCCGCCGATGGACTTGGCGCAGAGCAAGACCCCGGAAGTGGGCCCATCCAGCCGATGGACGAAGCGCAGGAAACGCAGATTCCGCGAACGCGCCCAGAAAGCCGCACTGGCGATGCCCTCGGTCAAGGCGACGTGCAGATTGTGCCGCATCCGCTCTTCATCGTCCGGGCCCAGCACCCAGCCCGGGGGCTTGTCGAGGGCCAGCACCGAGCGGTCCTCGTACAGAATGGGGACCCGGGTGCGATCCGGCAGCTCAGCGTAATCAGTCTTGGCCATCGCAGATCGTCAGGCGAAGCCCAAGCTCGCCCGTCCCTTCCCGCCGGAGTTCTCCCGCGTCCTCAACTCTTGGAAGTCTTGGCCGGCGGGGCGCCCTTTTCCGCCGCCTCCGCCGTGTGCTTGCGGTAGTGGGAGGCGTAGTACCGGTTCTGGTAATAGTGGTAGCTGTAGTAGTACGAATCCTTGCCCTCGAAATCGATGTCATTCAGCACCAGCCCCACCGGATGAATACCGGCGTCGTGAATGCGTTGGACGCTGCGCAGAGCGTGTTCCCGGCGGATCTTGTTGAACTTCGTCACGAACAGGAGCCCGTCGCACATCGCACCCACGACCAGCGGATCAGCGACCGCCGAGATCGGCGGGCAATCCAGCACCACCCGGTCATAGCGTTTCGAAACCTCCTCCAAAAACTGCACCATGCGCTTGGAGCTGATCAATTCGGACGGATTGCTCGGGATGGCGCCGCAGCAGACGACGTCGAGGCATGGCACGTCGGTGTTGTGGATGATTTCATCCACGGAATTCACCCGTTCCGCCAGATACGCCGCGAGTCCCACCGGGCTCTGCAACTCGAAGGCCTTGTGGACGGATGGGCGCCGAAGGTCCGCATCCACGAGCAGGGTCTTGAGTCCGGTTTGCGCGGTGACGATGGCAAAATTTGAGGCCACCAGCGATTTGCCCTCGGAGGGAATCGTGGAGGACACGGCGATGTTGCGGAGTTTGTCCGCATTGCGCGCCAGCGCCACGGAGGCGCGCAAGGTACGAAAACCTTCCGCCGCACTTGAAGTGGGATGCAGGTGCGCCTGCAAGTCGCGCTCCACGACCGACGCCGACTTGATGTTGGGAATGTAGCCCAGGAAGGGCAGCCGGAGGTAATTCTCCACGTCCTCCTGGCTCTTCACCGAATCGTCCAGGTGATTCATCAGGAACGCGAGACCGATCGCCAGCGCCAGCCCACCCAGGACTCCCCCGGCGATAATCAGCGGCTTGCGCGGCTTGACCGGTTGCGTGCCCGAGACCGCAGGGTCGATGACGGTCATGTTTTGCAGGATGTCGTTCCGGGCGAGGTCGTACTCCTTGACCTTTTGCACGAGCAGTTTGTAAATGACTTCGGCGCGCTCTTTTTTCTGCGTATAGACGTCGTAATCGACCTTCAGACCGCTGAGCGTCTCCTTTTCCTTTTCGGCTGCCTGGAATTGTTCCATGGCGTGGGCGGTATTCTGCTTCTCGTTTTCCGCCCGCTGAATCAGTCCTTGGTAGACTTTCTCGGCCTCTTTATCGAGAGCCTCGCGGAGGGAAGTAATCGCGCCCGACGCCTGAATGTATTTGGTGTGCTTGGGGCGGTAGCGATTCGTAATGGCCCCAAACAGGGAAAGTTGGGTGTTCAAATCCGACCGGATCCGGGCGATCTGAATGTCCTCGCGGATATCGGAGTATTCGGCAATGTCCTTGCCCTCCGCCCGATGACGTTGGGCACCCTCGGCGATCTTGCCGATCTGGTCGGATTTGCGGCGCTGCATGTCGTAAGCCTCGCGCGCCAGGATGAATGTCTTAGTCACCACGTCCGAATTGTCTTCCAAGGAAGCCGCGCCCTGCTTGGCACGATAATCCGCCAGCCGCTTGAGCGCGCTGGACAGTTCCGTCTGCGCGGTTTCTTCCTCCTGCTTGACCATGCGAAATCCCTCGGCGGACTTCATGCGCTTGCGGTCGAGATTCTCCCCCAGAAAGATATTCACGAGGGTGTTGGCGATGTCCCGTGCCTTGTTCCGGTTCGGGTGGATAACATGAATCTTGATCAGACGGGTCTGCCGGACCGGTTCGATCGTAATGTCCTCACTCACCGCCTGCAGCCAGTCCTGCTCGACCTTGTATCGCTCGTCATCTTTGAGGGCCAACTTCTGGGCGACCCGCTCCAGCAACGAACGGCTGCGCAAATTCTGCTCCTGCGTCTTGAAGTATTCGATGTCCTTCTGCTGAAACGACATGCCGTCGCGCAGATTCAATACGCCCGCGGTTTCCGGATCGACCTGCAACACGGCCGTGGATTGAAAGATCGGCGTTGCCCGGTAGGCCCAGATCAGGGAGGCGAGGGCCGACAGGCAGAAGATCGAGATGATCAACCAACGCCGCTCCAGCATGACATGCCACGAAACGCGCAGGTGATTCTCCTCTGGTCGGGAAGTCGAGCCGGCGGACGAGAAGTTGTTATCCATGGGAGGCAGCGGAATCAGAAGATGTTTTGCGGGACGGTGATGACATCGTCCGCCTCGACGTAAATCTGTTTGTCCGGATCCGTGATCCGGGCCAGCTCGTTCAGGTTGTAGGTGGTGACCACACCCTTCCGCGACAGTTGGACTTTTTTGCGATTGCCCCGCGGATTCACATCCCCAGCCGTGGAAACGGCTTCGATCAGGCTCAGTTTCCGGTCATTGGGCAGCCGCACCGTTCCGGCCTTGTAAACGTAGCCGTTGACCGTCACCACCTTCTCCGCGTAGAGCACCACCACGCACGAGACTTGCGGGTTGATGATCCAATCTTTGTCGAGCCCGTCGCGGATCATTTTCTCGATCTCGCCGGTGCTCTTATCCTTCACATTCAACTCGCCCAGGTAGTTGAACGTGATCTTGCCGTCCGCATCGACCTTCTTTTCCACCTTCCCGATGTCGGCCTCATCCACTTGAATGACCAAGGTATCCCCCGGCTGCACCTTCCGGGTCACCACGGCCGCGTCCTCCGCCGCCAGGGTCCCCGCACAACCCGTGACCAGCAGCAGCCCCACCCAGGCCCGCGCGAACTGACGCTGCGCGGCGCCGAAAAAGGAGATCCGTTTCATAAACAGTCAGAAGCCTAGCGAAAGATTCAGAAAAACGCGATTCGCTTGATAACCGGTCAGGCTCCGGAGGGCAAGCAAGGGATTGGCGAAATTCACGTGGTAGTACTCAAAGGCGTATCCCATTGAGGCCGTCACCCACGGCCGCGGTTGGTAATGCAGGGCCAATTCGGCGGTGGAGAAGTCATCCGTCCGAGCCGTGCTGGGCCGACCCGTCAGGGCGGTATTGTTGTAGTCGGCCAACTGGTACGACGTCGTCCCTTTCACCAGCCATCGCCCGGATTCATCCAGAGTGTGCGAGGCGATCAGGGAGACGGCGTCCGAGGTCACGTTCTGGCCGCCCAAATTTAGCGACGGGGACGTCCGCCGGCTGTACTGCAACTGCATCGCCGTTGCCTCCGTGAATTGAAAACGCAGGTCCAAGTCGAAGGCCGGAATCAGAATACCCGAGCGACCCTGCTCAAAGAAATCCCGATTCTCCACACCCACCTTGGCGGTCCCGGAAAAACGGGTGGTGAACTCGCCGCGAGCCCCCACGAACGTCCCGTAGGTGGCGGAAGCCACCCCGCGGGGCTGGTTGAGCTGATTGGCCGAAACCCCCGACTGCCCGTAGAAGACCTCACTAAAGAGATTGATGCGATCGGTAGCGGAATAGTTGCCCCCAATGGCCCCGCGGAGCGTGTTGTAGTCGTACAACGCCACGTCCTTGGCCCAATCCGTCTGGTAATGGGAGAAATCCGCGTACAATTGCGTCCGATCCGTCCAGCCGTAGGTCGTCCGCAGCGTCCCCGACCAGACATCCCGCCGCCGGGGGGCGAAGTTGATCGTACCGCCCTGACCGATCACGCCCCCCAGGAACCCGGAGAGTTGTTCGTAGTTTTCGGTGGGCTCGAAAGTCAGCCGCGAGGTACTGAACAAGCCATTGGCTTTGAGATGGTTCTGCCGGTAATTGAACGCCGAATTGTCGAGAAAAACGATCTCATCGTGGGTCGCCTCCACCGCCGCCCGGTTACCTTGGGAGTCGCCGCGCAGGATCCGCAATCCCGGGGCGAAAGTGCTCTGCAGGTCGGCAACCTTGGCGGTCGATTGGCTGTAGGTCAGATTATCGGTAAACGCCTCCGAGACATCCAATTGCGGATGGAAGGTGAAGCCCCCGAAGTCGTGGGAGAGGAAATCCTCAAAATCCGCCGCTTCCGCGCCCAGAAACGCCACCGCTCCGACGGCCGCTGTGCGCACCCATCGGGCCAGCGCCCCGGTTCCTCCCGGCGCGCATTCCTCCCCGGCATCAACCGACCGCGGCCGGCACGTTAAACTGAACATCGGATCGTAGATTCGGGAACGGGGTCCCCGTGTAAAACAGATTCACCGCCGTTTCTCATTCCGGCGAGGTCGTGACCCTTTCCTCGGATTCCGCGGGAGCGGCAAACGTTCAATCACCGGAGGGATTTCCTCAAACTTCCCCCTCGTCCCCGCCCGGATTCCTGACTCATTCCGGCCCGTGACTGCCGCTGTTATTGTCGCCGCCGGCCGGGGTACCCGCATGGGTCCCGACGTGGATAAACTTTTCCTGGAAGTCGCCGGTGCACCCGTCGTCGCCCACACCTGGAAGCGTTTTGACGCCGCGGGCTTTGACGAGATTATCCTGGTGGTCCGCGAGGGACTGCAGGAAGCCTTTACCACCTTGGCTGCCAGTCTGGCACTTCAAACACCGTGGCGGCTGGTCCCGGGCGGTCGCGAGCGACAGGATTCGGTTTGGAACGGGCTCTCGGCCGTTCGCCCGGAAACCCAATGGGTCGCCATCCAGGACGGTGCCCGCCCCTGCACGTCCCTCGAAATCATCCGCAACTGTCGGGCCGCCGCGGAACGTACGGGCGCCAGCGTGGCCGCCCAACCCGCCGTCGACACCATGAAGGAGTCCGCGGACGGACGCTGTATTTCCCGTCATCTGGATCGAACCAAACTTTGGGCCGTCCAAACCCCGCAGTGCTTTCGTCTCGAGGTCATTCGCCAGGCACTCACCGTGGTCCGTCAGCGCGGACTGAATGTCACCGACGACACCACCGCCTGCGACTACATCGGCCAGGCAGTCGAATTGGTCCCCGGATCCGCGCCCAATCCCAAGGTGACGTCCCCGACGGATTTGCCGTGGATCGATTATCTCCTGCGCTCCCAAGCCTGACGAAACGCGGTAGGCGGCGGAAGAAAAGGGACGAAGGGGAATGGAACGGTGGATGGTCGGGACGACAGGATTCGAACCTGCGACGTCTTGGTCCCAAACCAAGTGCTCTACCGGGCTGAGCTACGTCCCGCACCTCGCGCAGTGTCCCGGCTGCCGTGGGGAGCAGCAAACGGAATTTTGGGGAAAACCCGGCCATCCTACCCGACCGCGGCCCGTGCCTCCGCTCGGCCGACTGGCGCACGGCCCATCCTTGCCTCGGCTCCCCCGGTGCCTGATGTCTTGGCGATGACACGTCGCTGCCTTCTGATCACCGCGTTCGCCGCTCTCTGCCTGGCCGGATGCGCCAGCACCAAATACGCCGTGCTCGAGAAATTCGGCATCCCCAAGCGCGAACTTTTCAAAAAGTACGTCGTCGCCGCTCGCGACGAACAAAAGGCCGCCGGACAACAGTTTCAGGACGCCCTGTCCCGGCTGAAAACCGTCTACGGATTCAGCGGCGGAAAACTGGAGTCCGCCTACGATGCCTTGAAGTCGGACTACGATCGATCCAACGCCCGGGCCACCACGGTGAAGAGTCGCATTCGCGATGTGGAATCGGTTTCGAGCGCCCTCTTCACGGAGTGGGAACAGGAAATTCAACAGATCACCACCGCCACCCTCGCCGCGGATAGCCGGAGTAAACTGGCCGACACCCGCGCCCGTTACGAATCCATGCACGCCGCCTTGGTGCGCGCCGAACAGGGGATGGATCCGGTGCTGGCCAAACTCAAAGACAACGTTCTGTACCTGAAGCACAACCTGAACACCCAGGCCATTGCCTCCTTGAAGGGCGAAGCCACCAACATCCAGGGCGAGATCGGCCGGTTGATCGACGAGATGAATGCGTCCATCCGCAAGGCGGATGAGTTCATCAAAACGCTCCAGTGACCCGCACGCCCCCCCGCCAGTCCGCGCGCCGGAGCTTGACCCCGACCCTCTCACGCTCCTATCTCCCCGCTAATAAGCCTGCCGGACCACACGGGGACTCCGTCCAATCCCGCAGCATTCATCGTCGCCGTCCCAATCCATGAACGCCCACCAGACCCGGTCCACCAACCCACCTTCGCTCCGTCGGTTTAGTTACATCGGGGCGGCAGTCGTGACCGCGCTACTGCTCTCCGCCTGTCAGAATCCTGGCGGGTCCGGCAAATCCACCGGCACACAGGACCTGTTCACCGGCAAAGCGGACCAACTCAAGGATTGGCGGGGCTTCGGCAAAGCGGAATTCCCGCTCCAAGGCTGGGTGGTGGAGAACGGCTGGCTGCGACACGTCGCCAAGGGCGGGGGTGGCGATGTGATCACGCGGGAGAAGTTCACTGATTTTGATCTGCGGTTTGAGTGGCGCATCGGCACCGCCGCCAACAGTGGCGTGAAGTACTGGATCGACGAAGCCCGAGGCTCCGCCGTGGGGCATGAGTACCAGGTGATTGATGACGCCGCCCATCCGGACGCACTCAAGGGCCCGAAGCGACAGACCGCCGCACTCTACGATGCCCTGGCGGCGGTGAACCCCGCGATACGCCCGGCCGGGGCGATCAATCAATCCCGAATTATCGTCCAGGGGCAACATGTCGAGCACTGGCTGAACGGACGGCGGGTTTTATCCTATGACTTGGGCAGCCCGGAACTCGTCGCCGCCAAGGCGCAAAGCAAGTTCAGTCGCGAAGCCCACTGGGGCACCCAATTCCCCACCCCCATCCTGCTGCAGGATCACGGCGATGATGTCTGGTTCCGCAACATCGTGATTCGAAAGCTATGAGTCGGAATCAACCCGGCCTCCATCCCTAGAATCGCCCGGCCAGCCCTCTGGCTGGCTTCCGGAACGCCGCTGGAGGACCACCGCGGCTCCCCCCAACCAGGATCCCCAACCAGGATCCACTCAGCGCCCGATGCTGAGAAGTATTGTAACGGCCAGAACCAGCATGGCCGCGATCAGCAGCCAGACGCCGAGTTCCCGCAGCACAAGCGAGCGTTGCGGCGCGCTTCGCAGCGTGAACAGGAGCTTCACCGAACCAATCCCCACCACATCCCCGTTGCGCAGGCGATGTTCCGACACGGGCTCCTGATTCACCGTTACGAGAGCCTGACCGAGACCGCGGAGATCAAACCAGCCGGCAGGATTGAGCTGAATCTCGGCATGAAGATCCCACACGCCGGAATCCGGCAAGGAGATCTCGAGATCCCCTCGCCGCCCCAAACGAACCGGGGCGGCGTCCGATTGGAAGCGCCGCCCCGGAGTGCGATCGTTGAGGACGATCAGTTCAATCATTAAAAAATCGAGCGCTCCACCTGAATGCTATCACCCGGATAAATCGCGATATCCTCCTTCGGATCCTTCACGGCCTTCTTCCAATTCACGTAAACCACCGTCCCGTCTCCCCGGGTGACTTGGATCTTGGTCTTCTTCGCGTATTCCGTAAATCCACCGGCCATGTTAATCGCCTTGACCAGGGTCAGTTTCGCCGAATGGGCATAGGTGCTGGGACTGCGCACCTCGCCACCCACCGAAATCGTGCGCACCGGAACATCGATGACGATTCCAATGTTCTTGTAGAGACCCTTGTTGATGTAGAGGTCCTTGATTTCCTTCTCCAACTGGGTCTTGGTCTTGCCGACGAACTCCACCTCAAGGTTCAGGTGGAGCGTGATTTTTTTGGTCTCCGGAATCTGCTGTTCCGTAGGCGGGATGATGACGGGAGTGTCCGAATAGGTAATCCGGACCTTGTCGCCCACACTGAGATATTCCGTACCCACCGCCTTGGCGGCATCATTGTCGCCCGTCGGCTTGCGCTTGTCCGCCGCGAAGCCGGTGGATAGGGACGCACCGAGGGACACCAGCAACAAGGTGCGGATCCAGAGGACTTGAAACCAACGTGGACTTACTTTCATGACGATTGCTTGGAACACCGAAGACTGCCGGGATTCAATATTTCTTCTTCAATTCGACACTGGCCTTCCCGGAGGAGTCTTTGTCCTTCGCAGGTTTGTCGGAATCAGACTCGCTGTCCTTGCTCTTCGAATAGTAATCGTAGTAGTAACCGCTGTAGTAGTAGTAGTAGCTGTCCTGCGAGATGTTGATGTTGTTCAACACCACACCCAGCAAGCGGTCCTTGCCACCGATCTTCTCGACCATCTGCTTGGCACGCAGGGTCATCTGCTGCGGGTACTTGCGGTACTGGACGACGAGAATCGCCATATCGACTTCGGCTGCCAAAATGGAAGCATCGCTGACACCCATGATGGGCGGTGAGTCAAAGAAGACGAAGTCATAGCGACTGCGCACCTCCTGCACGAACTCCCGCATGGCCGCGGAATTCAGCACGCCGACGGAACTGCTGGGCAGTTTGCCGGACGGAAGGAAATCGAGCCCCGGAACTGGCGTGGTCTGAACTACTTCCTCCATCTTGTTCTGCCGGAGGAGATAATTCGTCAACCCCATGGCATTGGAGACGCCGAGGATCTTGTGCAGGCTGGGACGGCGCAAATCCGAGTCAACGATCAGCACCCGCGCGCCGTTCTGTGCAAAGACGGTCGCCAAATTGAAGATCGTGGTCGACTTGCCTTCACCGGCACCGCCGGAGACGACGGTCATCGTACGAGCACCGGGGTCCTTGCGGGAGAAGAGAATGTTCGTCCGCAAAACCCGATAGGCTTCCGCATGTGGACTGTCGGGGCCCTCCTTGAAGAGGGCCGTAACGTTCTGCGGGATAACCCCGAGCACCGCCGTACCCAACGCCTGCTCGACGTCATCGATGGTCTTAACGCTGGTGTCGAGGTACTCGATGAAGAAGGCCAGACCCACACCCAGCAGCAGACCGAAGACGCAACCCAAGGCGACATTGATCTTCTTGCTGGGTTTGACCGGACGCATACCGGGAATCGCGCGGTCCGTCACGAAAACGGCCCGCGAGGAACCCATTTTGGCGCCCACTTCTTCCTGCATGATCTGCATCTGGAGCAGATCGCGCATACGTTCCCGGTTTGCGAGATCGCGCTGCGCGACCACAAACGGCTGGTACTTGTTGACCTCTTTGGACTGCTTCTCGCGAAGCTCGGCAATATTCTGCTCGGTGGTTTTAATCACGCTGGATTCCTCCTCCACCCGCGACTTCAAAGCCTTCATGTTCGCCGCCACCTCGCGATTGATTTGCTCGTTGAGCTTGGCGAGGGCGATCACCACCTTCTTGACGTCCGGATGCTCCGGGCCGTAATCCGGATTCAGCGTGCTGCGTCGCAACTCTGCCCCATTGAACTGGCTGTTTAAAGTGGCCAGTTCCTGGTAACTTCCCGGGCTGGCCGCAACCAGCCGCTGAGGAAGCTCTTCACTCGGGGTATCGATCAAACCCTGCACCATCGTCGACAGGCGCGTATACGCTTGCTTCGTGGTGCTCAATTCCTGTTCTAGCCGGCCAATTTGCGCCGCCGCCACGGTCTGCACCGGGAACATCGCCGTGTTCGCCGAGTCCATGGGAATGCCCAGCTTGATGCGGAGCTGATCCAAGTTGGTTTGCGCGGCCCCCACGTCGGCCTGCATTTCCTTCAACTGCGACTTCAGGGTATCCAGACCGCTCCGTTCCTTCTGCTCACGAAACTGGGCGCGATAATCCTTATAAACGGTGGCAATGCGATTGGCGATATCGGCCGCCAGGGCCTTGTCACTGTCCAAAACCGTCAAACTGACCAACTGGGTGTTGCGATCCGAAACCGCCTCGACGTTGGCGTTGAGGATGTCAAAGGCGACCTCCACGGTGAGCTCCGGCACCCGTTCACGCCGCGCATAGACATCATTGAGCTTCAACTGCTTGATGACCGCCTCAAGGATCTCCCGCGACTTCATCAACGCAATCTGCGTGTTGAAGAAGATGATGTCGTTGTCGCCCCCGCTCTGGCGCATGACATCGAGATCGAACAAGTCCTTTTGAACGATCATGCGGACCGTGCTGGAATACCGCGGCGTCAGGGCGAACGTCACCGCCGTCACCACGGTTACCACGAGCAGAAAGACCGCGAGGATGATCAGCTTCCGGATGCGGATAATCCGCCAATAGTCCAGAAAGTGCAGCTTCTGCTCGCCCGACGTCGCGCCCGGAGCCGCCGGAGCCACCGGCAACGCCGTGGCAGGTCTCATGTAATCCATAGGTGAGAAAAAAAAGAGGCAGGAAAAGGTTTCCGGCCTCCTTCACTAAAAAATGACCAAGTCAGGGCAAACTGGCAAGCTGCAAAACTCAGTAAGTCAAACGAACGCCGAAGTAGACCCGGTTCCGCTCAAAGTCACGACCATGACCGTTGAAGGCGGGAATGAAGACACCGCCACTGCTGCGGGCATCATCATAATAGTACGCCAGCTCGGTGCTGAGGTACTGGTTGAACTTGTAGCTGACCACCGCCCCCAGCAGGAGGTACTTGTCGGTGCTGATGTTCGAAGCGGCACCGTTGTACTTCAGGTCACCAAATTGGTAACGCGCATTCAGCGTACCGCGGAGGCGAGGAGTGAAAGCGTGCGAAAGCGCCGCGTAGAAGGAAGTCGCTTCGGAATCGACGATGTCCACCGCCGTGCCCATGTAGGCATCCGTGGCTTCCCGGCCGTGGTGGATACCACCCTGAACAAAGCTGCCCGGGTTGTAGTTCCAAGTGAGGCTCGCATCGGCGTACGGGCTGGTCTCATCCTTGACCCCGGCCGCATCCCAGCTGCTCAATTCAACACCACCACGCACCGACGCCTGGATCGTACCGGTGAACGAGTGATCCACCGAGGCGTAAACGCGGTGGGTCTTCATGTCGCGGTCCACGAAGGCGAACGGCTTGTAATCCCGGATCTCGTAGTTGTAACCAAACCCGAGCACCGTCTTCGGCGTAAACTGGTAGTTGAAGCGGACACCGGGGATGTGCTCCATCCGGTTCAGCGGGGTCGCGTAGCTCGTGTCCGCGTAGTCGTAGTAGTTGTTCTGGTACGACAGGCCGGTCGACCACAGGTGCGACAGCTGGGCTTCGAAATCCACACCCGCATGGTTGCGGATGTTATTGCCTTCGGCGCGGCCGAGCGTCGAGATGGCATTGACACTTTGTTCGGGCTCCTGCGCCACCACGAACCGCTCGTAGGTGCTGATCTTGTACCGCGGACTGAAAACGTGGCTCAGGTCCGCCTCAAAATTGTGCGACTGATCGATGTCGCGATTGCTGGCACCGTTCGGATCACGGTCCGCGTAGTACTTCATCCCGTAGGTGTATCCCAAGCCAATCTTGGTCTGCTCCAGCGGGAAGGTCAGTTGGATTCCCGGGGTGACTTCAACGCCCGGACTTGAGAATTTCCGGCCCGAGCCCTTGGGCGCGGTGTAAATGTTGTCGTCGTAAAAGCCGCGGATGCCGGCTGTGAGGGTGTACCACTTGCCAGCTCCCTCGGCGAGAGTCGGTGTCGAGAGGATGGCGGCGCTGACTGACGCCAGGCCAGCGGCTTGCAGGATCTTCTTCATAAAAATTGCACGTACCTCACCCCGGATATCTTCGCCCGGGAGAATTGTCTTCACGTTCTAGGCAAAGTGCCCGCCAGAGTCAACCCACAAATCCCTCGCCACGATACTTTTCCAATCGGTCGACACCAGCGCCACTCCAGGATCAGCGTCGAGAATCATGGTTTTGAATAGTGCTTTGAGCTCTTGGCACCCGCCACCCGCCAACACTGAGGCGTCACCCGGAATGATTCAATTGATTTTCGTTGCTATCCAACCCGCAGGTTTCGGCCGCTTCTGATTGGCGAGGGCGCCGCCGCTACGGCTAGCCTGCGCCATGGTCTCACTGCGGGTTCTCCCCCCTCTGGCTTGGGCGGCCTCCGCCTTGCTGTGCTTCAACCTCACGGCCCATTCGGACACCCCGGACGGTCTGGGAGAGCTGGCGCGGGTCGTCGCAGATTCCCAAGATACCGCCCTGCAGCGGGACGTTCTGCGCGGCCTCAAGGCCGCCCTCGCCGGCCGGCCGCATGTCACCGCGCCCGCCGGATGGACTGAGCTCGAGCAGCAACTGGCGCAGAGCCCCGACGCGGAAGTCCGCAGCCTCGCCCAATCCCTCGGTTTGACCTTTGGCAGCCCCGCCGCGCAGGCCGCCTTGCGCACCGTGGCGGCGGATCGCGTCGCGCCCGTCGCGGCCCGCATTCAAGCGATCGGTTCGCTATTGCTCGCCCGGACGCCAAATCTGGCGGAACTCCTCCAATCCCTGTGCGCCGAGGCCGACCTCCGTCCGACCGCCCTCCGCGGGCTGGCCCAATTTGACGATCCGAAAACCGCGTCCGTGCTGTTGCAGGGTCTGCCCGATTGGCCGCCCGATCATCGCCGCGATGCCCTGAATACGCTGGCATCCCGCGTGGCGTATGCCCGGCCACTCCTCGACGCGATCGTCGCGGGGAAGGTCGCCAAATCCGAGTTGGGCGCCGACCTCGTTCGCCAACTCCGCAATCTCAAAAACACCGAACTCAACACGCAACTCACCCGCGTGTGGGGCGTCATGCAGGAGCCCAACGCCGATATGACGGCCGAAATCGAGCGGTCCAAACGCCGCTACTGGGCGGGTGGCTCGCAGCCCGGCGACGCCGGGCGGGGTCGCGTGGTCTTCAATCAGCTCTGCGCGCAGTGTCATCATCTCTTCGACACCGGCGGCCAGGTGGGCCCGGACATCACCGGAGCCAACCGCTCGGATCTGGATTACCTGCTCCAAAACATTCTTTACCCCAACGCGGTCATTCCCAACGAATACCGCCAATCGGTGATTGAAACCAAGGATGGCCGGGTCCTGACCGGCATCATCAAATCCTCCAACGGCGCCGCGTACGTGCTCCAGACACCCAATGAACTGGTCACGATTCCCAAGAGCGAACTGGCCAAACTCGATTTGTTGGAGACTTCCATGATGCCCGAGGGCCTGCTGACCGGCTTGGAAGATCGGCAAATGCGCGATCTTCTGTATTACCTCAGCCGTCCGGGGCAGGTGCCGTTGCCCACCGGAAACTGAGGCCCCCGTCGACTGTCTCCCCACGCGATCCCCGCGCGGCTCGGAGCACGGGGACTTCGCCCCATTTTCGCGGTTTTGCCAACGTCCTTCGGACCGACGGCGGGCCACTGGGGCGTCGCGGATCCATCCCACGCAAGCAATCGGACCACCGATTGCTATTGCCATCACCGGGCCAACCGGGGTAGGACTGGGATTACCCCCCCGGTTTTTTGGCTATGGACATCAAGATCGACTGCCCCTGCGGCACCCGGTACGGCTTCGACGTGGAGCCGGAAAATGGACGAATGCCGACAACCGTCGCGTGTCCGACCTGCGGCGCGGACGGCACCGATGCCGCCAATGCCATTCTCCAAAGCCGTGCGCCCCGACCCATCAGAGTCTCCCTCAGCACCCACGGAACTCCCGCAACCGGCGCGGCGATGCGGACTTCCCCGCCGGGAGCTGGACCAACGCAATAAATCTGCGAACCGCGATTCCGGTTCGTTTCCCGGTTTCCCCACGATTCGCGGCGGTTAGAATCGCGGGATGCAAAGCATCAGTTTGGGGCATTCCCCGTTGAAGGTTTCCCGGTTGGCCTACGGGTGCTGGCGTCTGGCCGGATCCGAAGGGGCCGCACCTGAGCCCTCCTCCGACAACGGCAAACGCGCCATCCAGGCAGCCGTCGACGCCGGGTACACCCTGTTCGATCTGGCCAATATCTACGGCGGTGGCCGGTGCGAAGAAATCTTCGGCGAAGCCCTGCGGGAATCCCCGGGCCTGCGGGACCGGATCGTCATCGCTTCCAAATGCGGCATCCGTCCCGGCAATCCCGCCGCCGCCCTGCCCGGCCGCTATGACTTCAGCGCGGAACATATCGTCAGCAGCGTCGACGCCTCTCTGAAACGCCTGGGCGTGACGACACTGGACATCCTGCTCCTCCACCGGCCCGACTACCTCATGGATCCGGCCGAAGTCGCCACGGCGTTTGCCGGGCTGCACCGGGCCGGAAAGGTGCGCGAATTCGGCGTCAGCAATTTCCGCCCCGCGCAGGTCGCCTTGCTCCAACGGTTCCTACCGATGCGACTCTGCGTCCACCAAGTCGAAATCAGCCTGCTGCAACTGGCCACCTTGGAGGACGCCACCCTGGATCAATGCCGGGCGGAGAACTTCACCCCAATGGCGTGGAGTCCACTGGCCGGCGGCCTCCTGGGCGATCGAGTGAAGGGACTCCTGCCGGGGCAGCGGGGCTACCGTCCAGACGCGACCTGCGAGGAGTTGGATCGACTGGCCACCAACTACGGCGTCGCGCGCGCCACGCTGGCGCTCGCCTGGTTACTGAAACACCCCGCCGGCATCCAACCGATCGTGGGCTCGATGCAACCGGCGGATATTCAGGCTCTCGTGGGGGCCACGGAAGTATCACTGAGTCGGGACGATTGGTATCGGCTGCTGGTCGCCGCCCGGGGTGTGGCCCTGCCCTGATCCGATTTCACGGGCCGCCGGCAGGCGCCGGGTACGGACGTCAGCGCGGCGACTCTCGCGTCACGTCGAGGGCGTCGCGTCGCCGCTTCCGCCCGATTGAGCCTGGAACCAGGCCACGAATTTCGGGATGCCCGCCGCGATCTGGGTGGTCGGCTGGTAACCGAGCTTCGCCCGCGCCTTGGAGATATCCGCGAAGGTGCGCGGTACGTCGCCCGGTTGCGGCGGTTGGCGATCAATGATCGCCCGCCGGTTCAGCGCTTTTTCCAACAGCGCAATCAAATGATCGAGGCGCACGGTTTGGGATTCCCCGAGATTGAACACTTCGTAGCCGAAATCCTGCCGCGTGCACGCCAGGACGCCGCCCACGATGTCGTCGCTGTAGGTGTAATCCCGTTCGGTGGATCCATCGCCAAACACCGGAATCGGCCGTCCATCGGTGATGAGCCGGGCAAACTTGTGAATGGCCAGATCCGGCCGCTGACGGGGACCGTAAACCGTGAAGAATCGCAGCATCGTGACATCCAGGCCGTGCACGTGGTGGTAAACGTGCCCCAGCGCCTCGCACGCCAGCTTGCTCGCGGCATACGGGGAAATGGGCTGAAAAATCGGATCCGCCTCGCTGAAGGGCACCTTGGCATTCGTCCCGTAGACGCTGGACGAACTGGCGATGATGAACTTCCGCACCCCGTTCCGACGGCCGGCCTCGAGCAGGTTTACCGTGCCCTCAACATTGACCCGCTGGTACAGCGCCGGCTCCAACAGTGAGGGCCGCACCCCGGCCCGCGCCGCCAGGTGAATCACCTGATCAAACCGGCGATCCCCAAACAGGGCATCCACCGTGCTCTGTTCCGTGATATCGCCGGCCACAAATTCGAACCGCTCCCCGCCGACACCCGCCAGCGCCGCCAGCGCCGCCAGCGCCGCCAGATTCGCCTGCTTCAGGCGGGGCGGGTAAAACGGATTCAGGTCGTCCAGCACCGTCACCCGATGCCCCTCCACCAGGAGTCGCTCCGCCACGTGCGAGCCGATGAATCCGGCACCCCCGGTGACTAAAAAATGCATGGGGCAGAATAGCCGCCGAATGACCGCCGGACACGGGGAAATCTCGCCCACCCCGATTTCTCCTGCCGCTCGGAGCGAACGCGGCTAGGGTAGGACTGTTGATGAGGTCGACCTTGAACGCCTTTCGCATTGGCTCCGTGCCCTATCTCAACGCCGTGCCCCTGACCCATTCCCTCGGCGCGGGCGTCACGTATCTGCCGCCGTCCGAACTCGCCCGCCAACTTCATGGGGGACACCTCGATGCGGCCCTCCTGAGCGTCACCGAAGTCATGGGACGACCCGAGTACACCGTGCTCGATGGTGCCGGCATCTGCTCGGACGGCCCGGTCTACAGCGTGATCCTCGCCCACCAGGATCCCCTGTCGTCCCTCGGCGAAATCCACCTGGATCCGGCTTCCTGCACCAGTGTGAATCTCCTGCGCGTCCTGCTGGCCCAACGCGGCCCGGTGCCCGCGTTTCGCACCCTTGACACCACGGCCCACGCCGGCGCACACCGCAACGTGCTGCTGATCGGAAATCCCGCGATCGAATTTCGTCGACGTCCGCACACACACCAGATCTGGGACCTCGGGGCGGCGTGGCAGGAACAAACAGGACTGCCTTTTGTCTACGCGGTTTGGGCCCTGCGTCGCGATCAACCCCCGGCGTTGGCGGACCGCTTGCGCGCCTCGCAATCCGCCGGCCTCGCCGCCCTCCCCGAGATCGTCGCCCAACGTCCGGAATACGACGCTGCCTTCCGCCAGGCCTATTTGGGCGGGTACATCCGTTACCATCTGAGCGCCCGCGAAAAGGCGGGCCTGCAGGAGTTCGGACAGCGCCTGCTCCATCATGCCGGACGGACTTCCGTGGATCTGGAATTCGTCTGAAGCAACGCGGCGATCCCGAGGGCACCCCGGCGGTTCTTGGCCAAAACCAGAATGGACGAGGGCCCGTTGGCAGGATTTGCTTGGCAGGGTCATCCCATGAAAACAGGTTTTCGTTCACGCTTTGCCGCCGTTCTCGCCACCGCATTGCTGGCGGTCACCGCCGCCCAGTCCGCCACCGCGGCGGATCTGTCGTCGCAACTCGCCATCCAGACCTGGACGCTCCGCGATTTGAACTTCGACCAGGTCGTGGAGTTCGCCACCCGCCATGGCATCAAGGACCTGCAGGTCATCGCCAAGCATATTGATCCGATGGGCACGAAGGAAGATTGGGCCAAGAAGAAGGCCGCCCTCGATGCCGCCGGACTCCGCGCCTATACGTTTGGGGTCGCCGGCACCAGCATGAAGAAAGAGGAAAATCGCCGGCTGTTCGAGTTCGCCCGCTTCATGGGCATCAAGCTCATCATCGTGGAACCGGGTGATTTCCGCATCTGGGACAACCTCGAAGAACTCGCCAAGGAATACGACATCCGCGTCGCCGTGCACAATCACGGCATCAAATCCCTCTACGGCAATCCGGCCATTGTCAAACAGGTCATCGGCCACCGCGACGCCCGCCTCGGCGTCTGCCTCGACGTCGGCTGGATCACCAGTTCCAATTTCGATGCCGCCGACGTCTACAAGAAGTACGAGGGCCGGGTTTTCGACATCCATCTCAAGGACAAGGTCGTGACCAAGACCGAAAAGGGTGATGATGTTTCCAAGGACACCCACATTGGCGAGGGTCAATCCAACTACACCGGCCTGTTTGCCGAGCTGAAGAAGTCCGGCTACACGGGCCGTCTGGCGATCGAAACTGACAGCGGCGAATTCGCCAAGGCCCCGGACAGCTTCGTGGACAAGGCCAAGGCTTACGTCGAAGCCCACGGCAAGTAAGCCCTCCCCGCGTTTTCTTCGTCCCGAATCCCTGCATGCCACGCCTGGTTTTTGACATCGAGACTTCCGCCTTGCCGCTGGAGAATTTCGATGCCGCCCAACAGGAATACCTGTTTCGCGAAGCCGAGCGCCAGCCCACGGAGGAGGACAAGGCCCGCAAACGCGCGGAGATCTCGCAGCAGTTCGGCCTGTGGCCCTTCACGGCCCAGGTCGTCTGCATCGCCATGATCAACGCGGATTCCGGCAAGGGTCAGGTGTTGTATCAGGCGGATGATTTCGAGGAACCGTCCGAGGACGACGGCAGTTCGGGCGGCGAAGGCGGCATCGCCGCGAATTCCAGCGTCGACGGGATCGAATTTGCCCCCCAGATGGATGAGGCGGAACTGCTGGCCGCCTTCTGGGATGTCGCCAAGCGCTACGACAGCATCGTCACGTTCAATGGCCGCGGCTTTGACGTGCCGTTCCTGTACCTGCGGTCCGCGATTCTCAACGTACCGATCAGCCGACGCGACTGGTTGGGCTATCGATACCAGACCGAACCGCACTGCGATGTGGCCGAGCAGCTCACGTTTTTCAGCGTGAGCGGCAAGGACGGCGCGGCCCGCAAGTTCAACCTGGATTTCTACTGCAAGGCCTTCGGAATTGAATCGCCCAAGAGTCACGGCGTCACCGGGCTCGATGTCGCCGATCTGCTTGCCGCGGGTGAATATCGCAAGATTGCCGAGTACTGCGTGCGCGATGTCCGGGCCACGGTTGATCTGTACAAGATCTGGGCGGACCGCCTCCGCGGCATCAAATAGGACTAAGCGCTTCGCCAAGTCCGGCCGCTCCGTTCGCACCGAAGCACGAATCGTCGGGCACTTCAAGGCCGCCGCACCGTTCCGGCGGCGGCCCCATGGCGGCCTACAGATACTTCTTCAGGATCGGGGCCAGCTTCTTCTTCGTCGCCGCCGGCCAGAGCTTCTTGTCCGTCATGATGGCGCAACGAAGCGCATCGTGACACGACCACGTCGCCTCGGTGGGCAGCTGGGGAATTACCCGGGCCACAATCGCCTTCGCGGTCTCCGCGTTGCGGCGGAGATTCGCGAGCACCATCTCCACCGTCACGTGCGCCTCGTCGACCTTCCAGCAGTCATAATCCGTGACCATCGCCAACGACGCGTAGGCGATCTCCGCTTCGCGGGCGCATTTCGCCTCGCCCAAATTGGTCATGCCGATGACATCGAATCCGGCCTGGTGATTGGCGATCGATTCGGCCCGGGTGCTGAACGCCGGACCTTCCATGTTGACGTAAGTCCCGCCGTTGTGGACGCGGGCCTTTTCCGCCCGAGCGGCCTTCAACAACAGCAGGCGCAGTTCCTCACAAATCGGATCCGCAAACGCCACGTGGGCCACGATTCCGGCCCCAAAGAAACTGTGCTCCGCGGGACGCTTGGTCTTGTCGACGAATTGGTCCACCAGCACCAGATCGCAAGGCCGGTACTTGGCCTGCAGCGAACCCACCGCGCTGACGCTGATGACAAACGCCACGCCGAGCTTCTTCATCGCCCAGAGGTTGGCGCGGTGATTCAGTTCACCGGGCAGGATGCGGTGGCCCCGGCCGTGGCGCGGCAGAAAGACCACGTCGCGGCCGGCCAATTTCCCGGTCAGAAATTCGTCGGAGGGCGCGCCAAACGGCGTTTTGACGCTCACCCATTTCTGGTCGGTGAACCCTTCGATATGATAAAGCCCGCTCCCGCCGATCAGTCCGATTTTCGGAGTACTCATGGGGGCGGAGGATGCGTGGCCAACCGTCGCCACGCAACCTCGGCTCAGGCGCCGACCACCTTGGAGAGCAGCTTGCTCAGACGATCCAGCATCGCGCGCGGATCCTCCAGCCGACCCGCCGCCAGCCGGGCCTGATCCAGCAGCTGATGGACCACCAGACCGGCCAGGTCCGCGTCGGTCTGCCGCAGGGTGTTCAAGCGCACGATCACCGGATGACGCGGATTCAATTCCAGATCCGGCGGGGTCTCCTGACCCATCATGGACTCACGTCCCATCATCTTCAACGTGCGGCGCATGGAGCCGGTCATGAACTGATCGCTCTCCACCACCACCACCGGACTGTCGACCAGACGCTTCGACGCCCGCACATCCTTCACGCCCTCGCCGAGCGTCAGTTTGAACCAGGCCGCCAGCAGACCCGCATCCTCGTCGCTCAACGCGCCCTCGGGATTGGCCTCCACGGTGAGATCGGCCTTCTCCGCCGAGGTGATCTTCTTGCCGTCGAATTCGCGAAGTCGGTCGAGCACGAATTCGTCAATCGGCTCCTCCACGATCAGCACCTCGTACTTTTTGGCGCGGAACACTTCGAAGTACGGGCTGGACTCCGCCGCGGCGCGATCGGGTGCGAGCAGGAAATAGATTTCCTTCTGCCCTTCCGGCATCCGCGACACATACGCGGCCAGCGAAGTGGTCTTGCCGGCTTCGGTCGCCGACGAGGCAAACCGCATCAGTTTGCTCAAGGCCGCCTGGTGTTCCCACTCGGACAGAATGCCCTCCTTCAGGAAGCGGTGGTGCTCTGAATAAAAGGAATCGTACGCCGCCGCATCCTTCTCCGCCTCTTCGCCGAGGAACTTCAGGAAGCGGTTGGTCAGCGCCTTGTTGAGCTTCTTGAGCAGGTCGGAATCCTGCATGCGCTCCCGCGAGACATTCAGTGGGAGATCTTCGCTATCCACCACGCCGCGGAGAAACCGCAGCCATTCCGGGAACAACGCCTTCGGCTTCGCTTCGATCAGCACCTTGCGGCAGTACAGGTGCACCTCGGGCTCGCCGCGGCCCATGCCGGGCATTTCGTGGTTCTTGGACGGCACGAACAACAGCGCCTGAATGGCCAGGGGCGCGTCCGCCGTGAAATGCAGCCGGTACCGGGGCGGCTCACTGTCGTGCGCCACGTACTCATAAAACGCCTGATACTCCTCCTCCTTCACCTCGTTCTTCGACCGCGCCCAGATGGCGCCGACCGTATTGACGCGCTCGCCGTCGAGCTCCAGCGGGAAGGTGACGAAATTCGAATAGCGATGGAGAATCCGCTTCAGTTCGGAACCCTCCGCAAAGTTCTTCGCGTCGTCCTTCAGTTCCAGCACGATGCGCGTGCCCCGCGGCAGATCCGCGGCCGGCTCGATCGCATAGCCCTGCCCGCCGTCGCTGGTCCACTTCCAACCCGTCGCGCCTTCGACGTGCGATCGGCTGTAAACCGTGACCAACTTCGACACCATGAAGGCCGAGTAGAATCCCACACCGAACTGCCCGATGAGCTTGGTGTCGGGCTTCTGATTTTCGGCCAGGGCCTTGAGAAAAGCCTTGGTGCCGGAATGGGCGATCGTGCCCAGATTCTGCACCAACTCCTCCCGCGTCATCCCGATGCCGGTATCGGTGATGGTCACCGTGCCCGCCTCGGCATCGGTCTTCAGCTGAATGCCCGGGGGGATTTCACCTTCCGCGGCCGGAGTCTGGCCACTGGATTGAAGAAACCGGAACTTCTCGCAGGCGTCGGCGGCATTGGAAACCAATTCACGTACGAACACCTCGCGATCCGTGTACAACGAGTGAATGACGATGCTCAGCAACTGCTGAATCTCGGCTTGAAATGAATGCTGCTCTGGCTGGCTCATAGGGTGACAAAAATTCCGTTACAGGTATCGCCCGCGGGCACATTTCTGCCACTCGGACGGGCCTTGGATGTCGCCATTGGCCGCGGCCTGTCAAGGGGGGGATTCAGCTCAGCAATTCCTGGATCTCCTCCCAACTCAGCGACGCCGTCAACGCCTCCTCACCGGTCAGGGTCGCCGCGATCACCTCGCGCTTCCGCTGCTGCAGCGACAGGATCTTTTCCTCCACGGTGCCCCGCGTAATCAGCTTGTAGCTCGTCACGACCCGTTTCTGGCCCAGTCGATGCGCCCGGTCCGTGGCCTGGTCTTCCACTGCCGGATTCCACCAGGGATCGAAATGAACCACGGTATCCGCGCCCGTGAGGTTGAGCCCCACGCCGCCGGCCTTGAGCGAGATCAGGAAAACCGGGATCGACTCATCGCGTTGAAAGCGCTCCACCACCGCGCCGCGATCCTTCGTGGAGCCGTCCAGATAACAATACTCCGTGCCGTCGGCCTCCAGCTTTTCCCGCAATAAACCGAGCATGGTCGTGAACTGGCTGAACACGAGCACCCGGTGGCCGCCATCCAGAATCTCGTCGAGCAATTCCCCGAACAACTCGGTCTTGCCCGAAACTTCGCGGACCTTGGCCTTAGGAGCAGCGTCCCCGGAGTCGTCCGAGTCCGTCGCCGCCGGCGCGAGCAGGCGAAGATCGCAGCACACCTGACGCAATCGCAGCAGTGCGGTCAGCACCAGCATGCGGCTCCGCGCCAATCCTTGTTCGCCGACCGCCGACAGCACCTGGTTGCGCGTCGCACTCAGCAGTTGCTGATACAGCGCCGCCTGTTCGTCGTTCAACTCGCAATACGCCACCTGCTCCAGTTTCGCGGGCAGTTCGGTCGCGACGTCCCGTTTCAAACGCCGCAACAGGAACGGTCGCAAACGCCGCCCCAGCCGCGCCATGGCCCCGACGTCCCGCTCCTTGGCAATCGGGCCCTCATAACGCTCCCGAAAATCATCGGCCCGGCCCAGATACCCGGGCATGAGAAAATCAAACAAGCTCCAGAGATCGAACACCGAGTTCTCCAACGGCGTGCCCGTCAGGATCACCCGGTGTTCACTGCGGAGGCGTTTGACCGCCAGGGCATTTTGCGTGCGCCGGTTCTTGATGTGCTGGGCTTCGTCGAGAATCACCGTATCGAATCCCAGATCCGGATAATTGTCGGCATCCCGCCGGATGAGCGCGTAACTGGTGATGACGAGATCGTGCCCGGACATGGCGGAGAAATGGCGCTGCCGCTGCGGCCCGTTCAACACGAGCACGCGCAACTGCGGGGTGAACTTCCGGGCCTCCGCCGCCCAATTGAATACCAGCGTCGTGGGACACACCACCAGGCACGGCGGCAATCCCGGTTGCGCTTCGCGCAGGGCGGCGAGATGCGCGAGCACCTGCAGGGTTTTGCCCAACCCCATTTCATCCGCCAGCACGCCACCAAAGCCATTCGTACGCAGGAATCCCAACCAGGCCACGCCGTGTTTCTGATACGGCCGCAACACCGCCTCCAGCGGCCCCAACGGCGGACAGACCAGCTTGGCTTCACCTGATTGTCCCCGCGCCCGATCCCGCCACGAGGCCGGGGCGGTCAGGGTCAGGCCGACGCCTCCGAGCGAAGCCTCCAGAAAACCCGCCTGAGCGGTGGGCAGGCGAAAGCGACTGCCGCCCTCCGCGCCCTGCCCCAATTGATCCGGGGCGCAATCGAGGAGGACCTCCTGCACCTCGGACAACGCGTCGGTGTCGAGCACGGCAAACTTGCCGTTCTTCAAACGCCGGCTGCCCCCGCCCCGCAGCCACTGCTGCACCTCCGCCGCCGTGAAGCGTTCGCCGCCGGCCGTGGCGTAGCTCACTTCGAGATCGAACCAGCGTTCGCCGCTCGTCGTGACCCGGAATTCCGGCGTCACCGGTTCCAGGTGTTTCTGCTTCGAGTGCGCCAGTTGTTCGTCCAGCGTGACCTCCCAGAGCGCCTGCATGCGGGCGTAGTCGCGGGCGAAAAAAACCAGCACCCGCTCCTGTCCCGCCAACTGCCACAAGCCCGCCGCGTTCGGTCCGTTGAAACCCGCCTGGCGCAATCGCCCGGCCGCCGCTTGCTCCCCCGCCAGATCCCGCGTTCCGTAGCGCCGAATGTCCGTGGGATCCGGCAACCACGCGGCATCCTCCGGTCGGGTGACGCCCACCGTGACGATCCGCGAGCCATACGCCGCCTGCAGCGTGCCCGTCAGTCCGGCCAGTCCGCCGCTCAAACTCAGCAACCAGCGGGGTGCCGTGGGCAGCAGGGTGAAATCCGTGACCGCAAAATTCGCCGTGACTCCGCCCGCCGCCTGCAGCGCCGGCCAGAATTGCGTGAGAAAAAGCGGCACCTGCACGCGCGGGAAACGCCGCGGTTGGGTCAGGAGATCCGCCAGCGCGGGCGGCAGCGATACCGGGGCAAATCGCGGCGCCGGACCACCCGCAAACGCCCAGAGGTTCCCCTTCTCCGATCGCACCAGTCGCGGCAGATTCGCCCCGCCCTTCAGGCTCAGGGTGATTTCCCCGTTGGCCTCCAGTTGCGCCTGCAGCGGGACGGACAACGGCTCGGCAGCAATCGTCACCGCTTGATTCCGCCCCAGCGTCACCCGCGGATGACCGACCAGCGCGGGTAATAATTCCACCAGTTGGGCCAACGCCAATTGCGCCATTCCGGGAGTATCACCGCCGGTCTGCAGCTCCGCGGCGTCCAGCAGGCGGGCATCGGCAGCGTTCAATTGATACGACCCCGCCGAAACGAGCGCATTCAGCGGGCTCCGACCGCGCCGCTGCACGCCTTCGAAAACCACCGAGATCCGGGTCGTCGGTCCGCGCGCCAGGGCGTCGGCCAGATTCGGAGGCAACAACACGTGCACGGTCAGCGCCTCCCCATTCTCCGAACGACGCAATCGCACCGGGTCCCGGGTGGGCGCCAACGGCCGCGACGACGACGAACTCGCGGGGGCGGCGGCGGCCTTCGTCGGCGCCGCTGCGGGTGTCGGAGTCGCCACGGCGGGTTTCAGCAAGTGCAACCCGATCGCGACGGCATGGGCGCAAATGATGCCCCGTTCCCGCGCGTCCCGGCAGGGACAAAGATTTTCAATGTCCGACACCGAATTGATGACCAACCCGCTGCGCACACTCGACTCCCCGGCGAGCACCACCCCCTTGAGGACTGGCGGCGTATAGTTTCCGGACAAGACTTTGCCGGCGGCGAGCAAAGCCCGCGCCTGCATCACCACTTCCCAACCCGCGGCTTGTTGGAAGAATTTCTCGCTGAGAACCGGAACAGACACAGGGCAGTTGAGGAAGGGTTCCAACGGGACCACTCAGAAAGCCGACCGGAGAAATCCGGCCGGCAACGACCCGCACGCGAAAGCAAAACCCATCGACTACCCATCACCGATCGCCTCCCCTTCGTCAACAACTGTGCCCGAAACCAAACTGTCACTGCCGGCACCGCACCCCCGCCGCCCACCCGGCCCGCGGCGAGAAATTCCTGCCCAAAGCCAAGCGAATCCGCCACCCTTCTGGTTGTCCGTACTCTGACGGTCTCCGATGACGCCTTCCCGTGCACTCCTGCCACTGCCCCGGGCCGGGGCGTCTCGACGGCGCTCACGCGGAGAACCGACCCCGGTGCATTTCGGGGTGTTTTGCGGCAATGAACTTGGTAGGGTTACTGTCGCCGGCGCTCGGGCAGTGTGGCCGTTTGCGGTTTGGTGCCTGATGTGCCCGTCGCGGAGAATGGTTCCGGATCGTGCTGG
>CANIZL010000020.1 GCA_947471985.1 Verrucomicrobiota bacterium
ACGACGGAGCAGTTCCGTTCGGTCGGTGTCGGAGAGAACGATGGGGAGCTTTGGACGAGCCATTCCGGAGATTGGCACGAAAAGGTGTTGTTAGTAAAGTTATTTGTGAAACACTACACTAGATGGCGGGCGGCACGCTCCAGGAAAGACTTCTTGCCTCTGATTCATCGCTTCCGGCGGCCACTGCCCGCCAGTGAACCTGGCACGCTAATTCTGACACCGAGCCTGACACCGAGCCTGACACCGTGTGCGGGCACGCTATCCCCGGAACACTGAACCTGGTACCCAGTTCGTGGGGGGAGGGCTAGTGGCGGTCGGAGCTGCGGGCGTATTGGCGGGCGAGTTCTTCCGGGGTGGCGCCGCGGCGCCAGGACCATTGCAGGCGGGCCATCAGCCACCAGGTGCGCAGGACGCCGTGACGTTCAAAGCGGCGTGCACTGGTCGAGACCGTCGCCGAGGCCAAGGCGAGGCGGCCTTGCGTCTGTAGGGCACGGCAAAGCGCAAATTCCTCCATCAAAGGGAGCGACGGGATGCCGCCAATCGCCGCGAGAACTTCCCGGCGGACGAAAATGGCTTGGTCGCCAAAGAGGCGGCCGGTCAGATGAAAATAGGCGGCGGAGCGCCAGCGGGCCGTCGAGCGCAAGAGCCAGGGGGCATCGCGGAATACCTTGTGAAATCCGCCACCCACCACCGGGGCGCAGGATCCGCGGGAAACCGACTCATTGCCAGTGGGCGCTAGGGCGGCGGCGATAGACCGGCCGGCGTCTGGGGGGAGCCAGGTGTCCGCGTGCACCAACACAATGACGTCGCCGGTCGCGGCGGTGGCTCCAACGCGGAGTTGGGCCCCGCGTCCGCGTTCGCCGGTTATCCAGCGGGCGCCCGCGGCTTCGGCGATCGATTGGGTGGCGTCCTGACTGCCGCCGTCGCTGACGAGAATTTCTTGGACCTCCGGGACCGCCTGCGCTTGAGCGAGCGTGGTCGGCAGGGCGGCGGCTTCGTTCAGGGTCGGAATCACGACGGTGAGGCGCATGCGGGGGATTCCGGAAAGGGGTTGGGGCAGGGCGGCCGGCGGCGGGAACGGGAACGCCGGAGCGGGGGAACGAATTTCGGCGGCAGGGCTGGTCGCGGGCGGGAGAAAGGCGGGCGAACGGACGGAAAAAGCGAGCCGGAGGTTCGGGGCGCCCGGGCCCGCGAACCTCCGGCAGCGGTCGTCTTAGAGCTTGGTGATCTTCAGCAACTCCTTCACCCGCGCGGCGATCTTTTCCTGGGTAACCTTGGTGGTGACCTGGAGTCCAAAGCCTTCGCAGCAGAAACTCGCCACCACCGCGCCGTGCACCATGGCCATCCGGAGATGGGAATCCACGGAACCGCCCTTCGACGCCAGATACCCCATCATGCCGCCCACGAAGGAATCACCGGCGCCGGTGGGATCGACGACCTTGTGCAGCGGATACGCGGGGGCAACGAACAGGCCCTTGGGGGAGCTGAGGATCGAGCCGTGCTCGCCCTTCTTCACGATGATGTATTTGGGTCCCAACTGATGGAGCTTGGGCAGGGCCGCCACGACGTTGTCTTCCTTCACGAGCTGGCGGGCCTCGCTGTCGTTGAGCACCAGACAGTCGACGCGCTTCAACAGCCGCAGGACCTCCTCGAGCGTGATGTTGAGCCAGAGATCCATCGTGTCGGCGACGACGAACTTGGGCTTGCGCAGTTGGTCGAGGACGCGGTTCTGGACCTGCGGCGAAATGTTGGCGAGCAGCACGTAGCCGGCGGTTTCGCAGGGACCGGGCAGGGCGGGCATCCAGCCGTCAATCACGCCGAGGATCGTCTCCAGCGTGCGACGGTTGTTCATGTTGACCTCATACTCGCCCGACCAGTGGAAGGTCTGACCGCCTTTGACGACCTCGAGGGCCTGGAGATCGATGCCGTGCTTGCGGTAGAGATTGATGTATTTGCGGGGGAAATCACTGCCGACCACGCCGACCAATTGGACGGGGCAGAAAAAGCTCGCCGCGACGGCCGCGTGACTGGCGGAGCCGCCGAGCAGTTTGGGGTTTTCGGAATAGGGCGTGCGGATGGAATCCAACGCGGTGGTGCCAGCGACAAGAACACTCATGGGAATGCGCAATAATCTGAGATATACCGTTACAAATACGTGGGGCGCTACCGCGCCGGGCGGGGATTCTATCGTGGCGCCGGGGGCGGGGAAGGGGAATTGCCGAAAGAATCACCGAAACTGGCGGGTGGCGGATTGGGGGCGGAAGGGTGGCACGCGGAGGCGCGGGGACGCGGAGGCGGTGAGAAGAAGTGGGTGATGGGGCAAGTTTTCGTCGGTGCTGGCTTGACTCGGTCCTTGAAAACAGACACCCAAGGGCCGTGCAAGGTCATTTCTCGCCGGGTCGGTGGCCGGGGATCGTTGGTTTGGCGATCCTGGGGTGGATGGGTGCGGGGCTGCACGCCGCCTCGCTGCGCCTGGTGGGCGGTCTCGTTCACACCGTGTCCGGACCCACGCTCACCAATGTGCCCGTGCTGGTGCGCGACGGAAAGATCGTCGCGGTGGGGCCCGGTGCCGAAGGTCCGGCCGATGCCACCGTGGATCTCGCGGGGCAACACCTCTATCCGGGACTCATCGCGCCCACCACGGTGCTGGGATTGCTGGAAATCGACGGCGTTCGTTCGACCCGCGATACCACGGAGGTGGGCGAATTCACGCCCGAGGTGAATGCCTGGGTGGCGGTGAACCCGGACACCGAACTCATCCCGGTGGCGCGCGCCAATGGTTACACTCACGCCCAAGTGGTGCCGCTCGGAGGCACGGTCAGCGGGGTCAGTGGCGTGATTCAATTGAAGGGCTGGACCACGGAGGATCTGGCCATCCGGCGCGCGGCGGCGTTGCACGTGTTTTGGCCGAGCTTTGAACTCGATCTGACGCCCAAGCATCTGGCTCCCAATAAGGACAAATGGAAATCGCCGGAAGACCAGGTCCGGGAGCGGGAGCGTCGGCTGCGCGAAGTGGACGCGTTTTTTGCTGAAGCGTCGGCATATCACCGTGCGAAGGACGCGGCGGCGAAGACCAACGCCAGCAGTTGGAAATCGGTGCCGTCGTGGGAGGCCATGGGGCCGGTCCTGCGCGGGGAATTGCCGGTGTGGTTGCATGCCGATGAAACGCGGCAGATTCGTTCGGCCGTGGAATGGGCAGGACAGCGGCATTTTGCCGCGGTGGTGGCGGGCGGGCGGGATGCGGCGGTGTGCGCGGGTTTGCTGGCGTCCAATCACGTGGCCGTGGCGTATGAGCACGTCTTCACGCTGCCGCCCCGGGATAGCGACAGCTACGACGTGCAATTCGCCGCGCCGGCCGCGCTCGCGCAGGCGGGGGTGCCGGTGGCGTTTACCGAAGGGACGGATCGCTTCGGGGCGTCGGGGATTCGCAACATTCCGTACGGTGCAGCTCAGGCGATGGCGTTTGGGTTGTCGCGGGACGAGGCGATTCGGGGGCTGACTTTGTATCCGGCCCGGATGCTGGGGCTGGCGGATCGATTGGGGTCCATTGAAGCGGGCAAGGAGGCGACGTTGATTGTGGTGGATGGGGATATTCTGGATATCCGGCGGCGGGTCACGCGGATGTGGATCCGGGGGGAGGACGTGTCGTTGGAAAGTCGGCATACGCGGCTGTATGAGCGGTATCGGCAACGGCCGAAGGCGTTGTGAGGCGCGGACTGCTTGCCGGCGGGAAAGTCAGGGAGATAGGGGGGGTGATTGGGGAACAACGACTCGCCGACTAGAAATTCAGCGGCACGCGGAAAGTCGGCGGTTCCGGGGCGGTGGATTCAGGTGCAACTTCAGGTTGCCCCACTGGGGGGGGCTTCGCACTGTACGCCTTCGTTTTTGCACGCATGAAACGCACGCATCATTGCAGTGAGCTGCGCCCGGCCCACGCCGGCCAGACGGTCATCCTCGAGGGCTGGGTCCACAGTCGCCGCGATCTCGGCGGTCTGCTCTTCATCGATCTGCGCGATCGCGAAGGGCGCACCCAGACGGTTTTTGATCCCGCCGATATCCCGGCGGATCTGGTGGCTCGCGCCGCCCGGTTGCACAGCGAATCCGTCATCCGGGTCAGCGGTCTGGTTCGGCCCCGGCCCACCGGCACCGACAACGCCAAGATCCCCACCGGTCAGGTGGAGGTGATGGTGCGCGAATTGACCATCCTCAATGAGGCGGCGGTTCTGCCGTTCCCGGTGGATGACCCCGAACTGGCCAACAAGGTCAACGAAGAACTGCGTCTCCAGTACCGTTATCTGGATCTGCGCCGCCCGGAGATGATGCGCAATTTGCGCACCCGTTCCAAGGTGGCCATCGCCACGCGCAGTTACATGGACGAGCAGGGCTTCCTGGAAGTGGAGACCCCGACGCTGTTCAAGTCGACCCCGGAAGGCGCCCGCGAATTCCTAGTGCCGAACCGCCGCGATCCCGGGACCTTCTACGCCCTCCCGCAGTCGCCCCAGCAGTTCAAACAGATCCTCATGGTCAGCGGCGTGGAACGTTATTTCCAGCTCGCCCGTTGCTACCGGGACGAGGATTTGCGGGCCGATCGCCAACCCGAGTTCACGCAGGTCGACATCGAAATGTCGTTCATCGATCGCGAGGACATTTACGCCTTGATCGAAGGGTTGTTGAAGGTGGTCTGGCGCACCGCGCTGGGACGCGAGATTCCGACGCCCTTCAAGCGCATCAGCTTCCAGGAAGCGTTGAACCGCTGGGGTATCGACAAGCCGGATACCCGGTTTGGGATGGAACTGGTCGATCTCAGCGAGGACTTCCGCGGCAGCAAGTTCGGGGTCTTCGGCAATGCCGTGGCCAACGGCGGGCACGTGAAGGCGATCAACGCCAAGGGCCTGGCGGGGGCGACGCAGGGGCAGTTGGAGACGATGACCGAATACGCGAAGAGTTTCGGCGCCAAGGGTCTGGCGTTCATCAAGGTCGAGGGCGGCGAATGGAAATCGCCCATCGTGAAATTCTTCAACGAAGCCGAGAAGGCCGCGTTGATCAGCAAGCTGGCGATCGAGGAAGGCGATTTGATCCTCTTCGCGGCCGACCAATGGCTCAATGCCTGCGAAATCCTCGGCAAGATCCGGCTCTATTGCGCGGAAGTGCTCAAGACGCAGGGCAAATTGGTGATCCCGACGGATCGCTTTGATTTCCTCTGGGTCGTCGACTTCCCGCTGCTGAGCTACGACAAGGAGATGAACCGCTGGTACTCCAGCCATCATCCGTTCACGGCGCCGGTGGCGGAGGACATCCCGCTGCTGACCACCGATCCGAAGAAGGTCCGCGGCCAGCACTATGACATCGTGGTGAACGGTGTGGAGTTGGGTGGGGGATCGATCCGGATTCATCAGCCGGACGTGCAGAAGACGATTTTTGAGGACGTCCTGGCGATTCCGGCGGAGGAGACGCAATCGCGTTTCGGCTACATGCTGGAAGCCTTCAAGTACGGCGCACCTCCCCACGGCGGCATTGCGCTCGGCTTCGATCGCCTCTGCGCGATCCTGTGCGGGACGACGAGCATCCGGGACGTCATTGCCTTCCCGAAGACGGCGAAGGGTGTGGATTTGATGACGCAATCGCCGGCGAATGTCTCGGCGCGGCAGCTCAAGGAACTGCATCTCGAAGTGAAGGCGGCGAAGAAGGACGCCTGATTCCGAACACCGGTCGCCGCAAATGGCGACGCAACCCTCCGCGGGGCATGGCTGAAAGGCCATGCCCCGCGGCGTTTTTGGGGTGGTCCGCGCTCCGCCGAGGGCGGGGGGTAAATCTTCCGGGTCCGCGCTTACTTTCCTTGGCCACTGGGGCCTCGTTCGGGTACAGCTTCACCGAACGTATGCCGTCCCGCACTTCACCCCTTGCCGTGACCGCTCCGGCGGTTCCGAAACACCGTGAGTTCAAGAAACTCATGGCCGCCAATCGTTCCGAAATCGCCATCCGGATTTTCCGGGCGGCGACGGAGTTGGGACTCAAAACCGTGGCCGTTTTCGCGCAGGAGGACCGCTTCTGTATGCATCGGTTCAAGGCCGATGAAGCGTATACGGTGGGCATCGGCAAGGGGCCGGTGGCGGCGTACCTCGACATTCCCAGCATCATCGCGATGGCGGTGGAGCGGGGCGTGGATGCCATTCATCCCGGCTACGGATTTTTGTCGGAGAACGCCAACTTTGCCCGGGCGTGTGCGGCGGCCGGGATCGCGTTTGTCGGTCCGCGGCCGGAATTGCTCGACATGATGGGCGACAAGACCGCGGCGCGCTCACTGGCCCAGCGCATCAATGTGCCCACGTTGCCGGGGACCGAAGAGGCGATCACCGACCGGGACGAGGCGATGAAGACCGCCCGGCAGATCGGCTTTCCGCTCATCATCAAGGCGGCGTTTGGCGGGGGCGGTCGGGGCATGCGGGTGGTGCACAAGGCGGCGGACCTCGGCGGGTTGCTCGACGAGGCCCAATCCGAGGCCGAGCGGGCCTTTGGCAATGCGGCCGTGTTTCTCGAGAAATACATTCCCCACGCGAAACACATCGAGGTGCAGATCCTTGGGGACCAGCACGGCAATGTGATCCACCTGCACGAGCGCGATTGCTCGATTCAGCGGCGGCATCAAAAGGTGGTGGAAGTGGCGCCGTCCTTCGGCTTGCCCGAAGGCGTCATCCAGGAGTTGTGCGAGGCGGCGGCGCGGATGGCCCGTGAAGTGCGTTACGACAACGCGGGCACGATCGAGTTCCTCTACGATCTGGATCACCACAAGTGGTACTTCATCGAGATGAACCCGCGCATTCAGGTGGAGCATACCGTGACCGAAGTCATCACGGGGCTCGACCTCGTTCGGGCGCAGATTCTCATTGCCCAGGGCCATAGTTTGCACAGCCGGGAAGTCGGCATGCCGAAACAGGAGGATGTCCCGCGCAACGGCTACGCGATTCAGAGCCGGGTGACGACCGAGGATCCGGAGAACAAGTTCATGCCGGATTACGGCAAGCTGCTGGCGTATCGGTCGCCCGGCGGGTTCGGCATTCGCTTGGACGGCGGCATGGGGTATTCCGGCGCGGTGATCACGCCGTTTTACGATTCCATGCTGGTGAAGGTGATTGCGTCGGGTCAGACCTACGAGATCGCGATGGACCGCATGGACCGTGCGCTGCGCGAGTTCCGGATCCGCGGGGTGAAGACCAACATCCCCTTCCTGGAAAACGTCATTCGCAATCCGGTTTTCCGTTCCGGGCAGGCGACCACGACGCTCATCGACACCACGCCGGAGCTCTTTTCCTTCAAGTCGCGCAAGGATCGGGCCACGAAGCTGCTGACGTTCCTGGGCAATGTGATCGTCAACGGCAACCCGCACGCGAAGGGTTTCGTGCCGGCGAAGGCGCTGGCCCTGTCGAAATCCCCGCTGAGCGGCGCGGCCACGCCCGGAGCCACCCCGCCGCCGGGAACCCGCCAGATGTTGCTGGAGTTGGGACCGAAGAAATTCGCCGAATGGACCCACAAGCAGAAGCGCTTGTTGGTGACGGACACCACCTTCCGCGACGCCCATCAGTCGCTCATGGCCACGCGGGTGCGCACGTACGACATGCTGGCCTGCGCGGAATCGCTGGCGTACCGCGTCGGGGGCGGCGCGAATGGCCTGTTCTCCCTGGAGATGTGGGGCGGCGCGACCTTCGACACGGCGATGCGTTTCCTCAATGAGGATCCGTGGGAACGCTTGCGGACGCTGCGGGCAAAGATCCCGAACGTCTGTTTCCAGATGCTTTTCCGCGGTTCCAACGCGGTGGGTTACTCGAACTATCCGGACCACGTGGTGGCGGGCTTCGTGAAGCACGCGGCGGAGTCGGGCATGGATATTTTCCGGATCTTTGATTCGCTGAACTACCTGCCGAACCTGCGGGTCGCGATGGAAGCGGTGCAGGGAACGCATGCGATCTGCGAAGGGGCGTTGTGTTACACCGGCGACATCCTGGACGACCGCCGGGATAAATTCTCACTCCAGTATTACGTGAAGCTGGCCCAGGAACTCGAGCGCATGGGCGCCCATTTCCTGGCGATCAAGGACATGGCCGGCCTGTGCCGTCCGCTGGCCGCCAAGAAACTGGTCAAGGCGCTCAAGGAAGCGGTGGGATTGCCGATCCACTTCCACACCCATGATACCGCCGGCACGCAGGCGGCGGCGATTCTCAATGCGAGTGAAGCCGGAGTGGATGTGGTTGATCTGGCGCTGGCGAGCATGTCGGGCAGCACGTCGCAGCCGAATCTGAATTCGTTGGTGGCGGCGTTGCAGCATTCGCCCCGGGACACGCGTCTGGATTTGCCCGCGCTGAACGAATTTTCCGATTACTGGGAGAAGGTGCGGGAACAGTACGAGCCGTTCGATACGGCGCCGAAGACCGGTTCCGCCGAGGTGTATCTGCACGAGATGCCAGGTGGCCAGTACACCAATCTCAAGGAACAGGCCGCGAGCATGGGCGTTTCCCATCGCTGGCCGGAGATCGCCCGCACGTATGCCGAGGTGAATCAGTTGTTCGGCGATATCGTGAAGGTGACGCCGTCCAGCAAGGTGGTGGGCGATATGGCCTTGTTCCTGTTCAGCCGCGGGATCAAGCCGGCGGACGTGGTGAATCTGGAACCCGGCACGACGAGTTTCCCGGACAGCGTGGTGGACATGCTGGGCGGCGGACTGGGCTGGCCCGAAGGCGGATTCCCGGAAGCCGTGCAACGGGTGGTGCTCGGCGAAAAACGCGCCAAGGAAGCGCATCAGGCTTACGCCGAGGGCCGCACCGGCAACGCCGCGCCGCCGGTGCACTTCGACAAACTCCGCAAGGAACTCACCGACAAGCTCAAACGTGATCCGTCGGCCGACGACATCTATTCGCACCTGATGTATCCGGCGGTATTTGCGGAGTTTGAAAAGCACCGGAAGGAATTCGGCGACGTCAGCGCGCTGCCGACGTCCGCCTTTTTCTACGGCCTGCGCCGTGGCGAGGAGATCAATGTGGAGATCGAAGCCGGGAAATCCCTGATCATCCGGCTGATCAACGTCAGCGAGCCCGACAAGGATGCGCGTCGGACGGTGACGTACGAACTCAACGGCATCACCCGCGAGACGTACATCGCGGACAAGAAGGTGGCGCCGCAGACCAAGAGCCGGGTGAAGGCGGATCACGCGGATCCGTTGCAGTTGGGCGCGCCGATTCCGGGCCTGATCAGCAGCATCGCCATCTCGGTGGGGCAGAAGGTCGCCAAGGGCGAGAAGCTCTTGATGATGGAAGCGATGAAGATGCAGACCACGGTCTATGCTCCGGTGGACGGTGTTATCGCGGAATTGCCGGTGGCGCTGGGCGATACGGTCGCCAGCAAGGACCTGTTGGTACGGCTGCGGGTCTAAACGGGCCGACCGGCCTCAGGGTCGGTTGAGCTACGCAAACTGGATCACCGGGGTGTCGGGCGCAGGCCGGACACCCCGGTTGTTTTTTAGCGGCCGCGTTATGTGCCGGGCGCTGGAAGTGTGGCCGGTGATTTCGTGTGCGGTGACGCGGAGCCAACCGTCAGTTTTTCTTACCTTGGCGCCACTGATCGAGGGCCACGGCGAGAACGATGACGGTGCCGATGACGATCTCCTGGGCGAAATTGGGCCAACCGCACAAGCTCGCACCGTTGCGCAAAACGGCCATCACCAAGGCCCCAATCAGGGAACCCAGGATGCTGCCGGCGCCGCCGCTGAGACTGGCGCCCCCAATGACCACGGCGGCAATGATGTCCAGTTCCAGGCCCTGGGCGATGGATGGATCCCCTTGGGTGAGGCGGGATAGCTGCATCCAACCGGCGAGTCCGAAGAACAATCCGGCGACGCCGTAGATCTGGATCCGGGTCAAACCGATACGGATGCCGCACAAGCGGGCGGTGGCTTCGCTGGACCCGAGGGCGAAGATCCGGCGGCCGAAAATGGTGCTCCGCAGGATGAAAGCAGTGAAGACGGCCAGCCCGAGCGCGAGCCAGACACCCGGGGGCAGGGGGAACAATTCCCGCGGCGCCGAGCGAGCCATCAGGCTGTTGATCGGCGCGTCACCCGGAATGCTGATCGTCTGGCTGTTGCCCAGCCATTTGGCGGAACCGCGGACAATACCCATCATGCCCAAGGTCACGATGAAGGGCAGGAGGCGCAGACCCGCGATGAGACTGCCATTGATGAGACCGATGGCACCGCCCGCCAGAATCACGGCGGCGGCCGCGGGCCAGGTCCCCCAGCCGGTGGTCAGCAATTTCGCGCCCAGCACGCTGGTGAGCGCCACCACGGCGCCGACGCTGAGGTCGATGCCGCCGCTGATGATGATCAGGGTCATGCCCAAGGCGCCGACCGAGACGATGACCGTCTGGACGAGCACGGTCTTCAGGTTGCCGGGGGCAAAGATGAAGGGCCGGGCCTCGGTCAGGGCAAAGAGGCCGCAGACGAAGAGCAGACCCACAAAGGGGCCGCCGACCTGCAGCCAGCGGGCGAGACGGATCTTGGAGATCATACGCAGTCGGGGATTCGCGCCGGGCGCGGGTCACCGGACGCCGAGGCCGATCACTTCGCGGAGATAGCGGAGACTCCGTTCCAGCTCTCCGCGCTGGCTCTTCGGATCATTCGAATCGTGCTGGGGAATCGCCCGTCCGCGGCGCACGAGTGCTTCAAATTGCGCCAGTTCGGCGGCGGGCTTTTTGGGGAAGTTCTTCCAGAAATCCGCTTCCAGATAGGGGAACTCCACGGCGAACCCGCCAATGGTTTCCACGTTCACCGCCGCCTGCGGGCAGAGTTGGGCGTAGCGTTGGAAATAGGCCTTCCAATCAATGATCCCGCCTTCACCAAAAGCAGTCCACTGCACCTTCGCGCCCTTCTCGGTGGCCCAGACGGCGGAGTCCCGGAGGCTCGTGGAAATCGTATAGGGGCCGAGGATTTCCAGACTTTGCCGGGGATCCTCCAGCGTCCACAGGGCGTTGCCGGAATCCAGATTGGCGCCGACCCAATCGCGGCCGGCGGTTTCCATCAGGCCGACCAGCTCACGGGCGGTCATGTCGCCGGCGTGGTTTTCGATGGCCACCTTGATCCCGAGGTCGCGGGCCAGACTTCGTTGGGACTGGAGCACCCGGACCGTGTCGGCGATGCGGGCCTCGATGCCGCCGGGCGTGGCGCGGTCTTCGCGGCCGCCGAGGACCACACGGAAAAGGGGCGAGCCGACCGCCTTGGCGAGTTTCAGGCCCAGCGCGAGATGCTCCTCCGCGGTGCCCCAATCGCGCTTGAAGCGGACGGAGGTGGGGCAAATCGACCAGGATCCCAGCAGGATCGCCAAGCCCTTGTCTGCGGCGTACTTTTGCAACTCCGTAGCGGCGGATGCTTCGAGTGAACCGAGCCCGGGGAGGTCGGTGATGAAGAGCGTGTCGAGCTTCAGATCGGCTGCGAAATCCACGAGCGCGCGGCCCTTTAAGCCGAGGGCGCGCACCGCGAAGTTGTCCATGCCGAGCGGGATGCGGACGCTTTGGCCGGCGGCGTTGGAGAGGCCGGCAGCGCGGACAGACCCGGGCCCGGTGGTGGCGAGAACTGCCCCACTGACCGCCAGGGTGCGAACGAAATCACGTCGATTCATGCGGAAGAACCCCTACTTCGCATCTCGACGCCCCTCAAGGCAAGGGCGCTTTTGCCGTAGGGAGGAATTCGGGCGTTCCTCGGCATGATCTTGGAGAAGATGGGGAGGAGTTCGCGGTGGGAAACGGCGTGGAATTCACCGGACGCGTCAGAAGTCGCGATAGCGTCGTGGACTGCGGTAGTCCCCTACCGCTTTGGAGTGGGATGTGGAAGCGCCCGTGGTGTCCGGAGACACTGCGGTACCTGCCCGCTGGTGATTTGGGCGCCGATCCGACTCGCGAGTTTGATTTCCAAAGCGTCAGAGGACTGCCGCAGTCCACGACCTCGCGGGATTCTCACGCCGTGTGAGCCGTCGCGATGGCGTCGTGGACTGGGGAGACTCCCGATTTACTTGGCGGCCGTTTGGACGGGTTCGAGTCGGAGGTCGCTCCAATAGGCGAATTCCCAGTTCCAATCCGTGGCGGCGTTTTCCAGGCGTAGCACGATGCGGCGGCCGGCGAAGCGGGCGAGGTCCAACCGGACGTTGCGCCAACGGACGCCGTCCGTGGCGTGATCGATGACCTGCCGGTGGAGAACCTCGCCGTCGGCCACGATGCGCAGTTCCCAATCGCCGCGTTCGTGCGCGGCCACGGAGAAGCTCAGGGCCATATGCTCGTCGGGCGCAAAATTGATCGCGCGCACCAAGGCCGCGGGTGTACGGGCATCGATGGGATGCGTCATCAGCACGTTTTTGCGGCCGGCGAATTCCGGGAACTTCGCCGGGGCGCCTTCAAACGGCGGGCAATCGACCTGCCAGCCCGGCGCCCAAAGTGCGAGCGCCTCGCCGTCGGTGGGACGTTCCACGGCAGCGGACGTGTTTTCGCCGGACAGTTCCTTGCGCCGTTCCTCGTTCAGCGGCTTGCCGTCCTGGGGCGGGGCCAGGATGTACCAGATCAGATTCCGGAAATCCGCGTCAGGCATCTGTTCCAGTCCTTCGGGCATCACGGAGTTCTCGGTGACGGTCAGTGATTTCACGTCGCCCTTGTTCACGATTTCCTCGGCGGGGCCGGCCATCGCCAGGCGCACGCGCACCGCGGTGTTTTCCACCAGGCGCCCGCTTAGGGTGCGTTCGTCGCGGGTTTCGACGATTACGTTTTCGTAGCCCTGACCGATGATTTCGTTCGGATGGATGACGTTATGCAGCAGCGCGTCGAGCGAGCTGCGGCCAACGCCAGTGAGGTCCGGGCCCACCTGGGCGCCTTCGCCGTGGAGGAGATGGCAGACGAGGCAGGTTTTTTTCGCCAGTTCATGTCCGGCGGCGAGATCCACCGGGCCGTTGAGCACCACCCGGCGTTTTTCAGCAATGAGCTTGAGTTTGTCGGCCGGGGTGCCGCGCACTTTGCCGAAGAGTTGTTCGGCCTTCGCCCGTTCCGCGTCGCCCTTGTCGTTGGCCAGGGTGCGGATAACCGCGGGCGGCAGTTCGCCGCGCTTGATGTCGCCCTTTTCAACGGCGTTCAAGAGGGGCCATTTCCACTGCCAACGGGTGGGTGCGATCTCGGCGACGGCGGCGCGCACGGCGGGTGAATGGTGACTCCAACCCGCGAGCAACAACTTGCCGGAATCTTCGTTGCCCACTTCGGTGAAGGCGCGCACGGCGGCGACCTTGACGGCGTCGGGCGCGGGGCTGTCGATGACGGTCTGCAGGGCTTTGCGGGTGTCGTCGGCCTTGTGTTGGCGCGAGGCTTCAATGGCCTTCAATCGTTCCGGCACGGGGGTGCCGGCGTCGGTGATCTTGTCGAACAACCCTTTCAACGCGGCGGCATCGCCCCAAGTGGTGCCCAGGCGCTGGGCGCGGGTGACGACTTCGGGATTCGAACTGGCCAGCCACTTCTTGAGCAGCGGCTCCGTGGGATGTTGCGGCACCATGGCCTTGCCGCGCTGGCCTTCGATCAAACCATCGAGCACCGCCACGAGCAGGGGCGAGGTGACGTTGAGTTCCTCGGCCAGTTCCAGGCTTTTATCGACCAGCCAGTTTTGACGGGCATCGCAGAAGCGGCGGACGGTTTTGTAGGCGAGCCGGGCGGACAGCGGGAGATGGGATTCGCCATTTTCGACAAACCATTTGGCCGTCGCACTGGGATCGTACATCAGGCTCGGCTCCAAGGCGGTCCAGATCAGAAAGGGCAGGTCGCGGTCGGTGGTGTCCTTGGCGTGATCCAACAGAGCCAGGGCGACTTCCGCGACGAACGGGCCGCTGGTGGACGGTTCCGTGCGCGGGGGCGAATTGATTGTCAACGAGCCGCTGCTGTACTCGCGCAGGGCGCTGGCGACACCGGCCTGGACGGTGGCTTCCTCATCGGCCGCCAGGCGTTTGAGACGTTGCAGCGAGGCGTCGGTGCATTGATTCCATTCGCCGGTGAACAGGGCGGCCCAACGGCGCAGGGCGGGCTCGGTCGCGGCGGCGGCATCGTCGAGAATCGCATTATCGATCTGGCCGGAACTGTAGAGCGTCCAAAGCGAAGCCAGCCGGGTGTTGAGATTGGGGCCAAAGCGGAATTGCTGGATGAGTGCCGCCTTCACGGTGGCAATGTCGCTGCGGCCATTCAGCAGGCGTTGGGCCGTGCGGCGTTGCCAGACATTGGCGTGACCCAGTTGCTTGACCAATTCCGCGCTGCTCAACCGGCCCAGATCGTAGTCGGCGGCGGGACGGGACGGCACGGGCTGGCCGGGTTGATCACCTGTGTAAACCACCCGCCAGATCCGACCGTGTTCGCGATCCACGCCACCGGGATCGGCGTTGGCGTTCTGGTAGCAGGGGTACTTGTCGTACCAATCCATGATCCACACCGCCCCATCGGGTCCCGTCTGGGTGCTGACCGGCATGAACCATCCGTCGTTGCCGCGCACGAAATCTCCGTTCGCGGACGCCACGAAGGTGCTGCCCTTCGTCGTCAGGCGATCCCGATGGATGGCGTTGTCGTGGATGTTTCCCTGCAGGGCCATGCCCTGGAATTCGGCTGGATATTGATTGCCCTGGTAGATGTCCACCCCGGCGTAGGCCGCCATGTGATGGGCATGATCGACGATGCTGGGCAGCACTTCATAGGCGTACGGATACGGCGTCTGGCCGGCCTGACGCTGATACATGCCGCCCGGGGCGAGGTGGAAAAAGTGATCAATGACGCAGGCGCTGACGAAGGCATTGCCGGCGGCATCGAAGTCCACGCCCCACGGATTGCTGGTGCCTTCGGCGAAGACCTCCAGGCGTCGATTGCGCGGCTGGAAGCGCGCGACGCCGGCAGTGAGGACGGTCGGGGTCCCGGGTTTATCGGGATCGGTGGTGCGGGAAATGGTAAACACCCCGTGGGTGAGGTACATTTGCCCGTCTGGTCCCCAGGTGAAGCCGTTGAGCAATTCGTGGCGGTCTTCCATTCCGAAGCCGGTCTGCACCACCGTACGTTCGTCGGCGACGCCATCGCCGTCAGTGTCCCGGAGGAAATAGAGATTGGGTGCGGCTCCCACGTAGACGCCGCCGTTGGCACAGAGCAGGCCGGTCGCGAGAGTGAAGCCGTCGGCAAACACCGTGACTTTGTCCACGCGGCCGTCGCCGTCGGTGTCTTCGAGAATCTTAACGCGGTCGCGGCCCTTTTCGCCGGGCTTGGTGCCGCTGGGGTATTCGTACAATTCCAGCACCCAGAGACGTCCGCGTTCGTCCCAGGACATGGCCACGGGGTTCACGACATCGGGTTCCGCGGCGAACAACCGCATTTCGAAGCCCTTCGGGACGGTGAATTTCTTCTGAGCGTCGGCGGGCGATAGCGCCGGCGTGCTGGCGGCGACGTGCTGGCCGGTGGTCTGTTTGCCGGGCGGCTGATTGGTGTAGAGCGGGAAGCCAAATTTGGGATGACGCAGCTCGGCGGACTGCGCGGTAGCGGCGAGGGCGAGGCCGACAACGAGGTTGACGGAAAACGGCAACGCTCCCGGGGAACTAAAAGAGGACTTCATGCGGGCAATGCCGCAAATACCGACGAGAAACACCGGCTGGTCAATTCAGTTCGACCGCCGGAAACTCCGGGCGGGTTCGTCGCGGGGCGGGGTGCTTGGGGGGATTGCCCAGTTGCTTGCGACGCAACTGGTCCGAGTGTGCCGCCGTGATCGAGCACCAACGTGACCGAGCCCCGAAGCCAGCTGGGTGGCGTTCGGGCTGGCGCCGCGTGGGTGTGCTCGCGTTGGTGCTGGTGGGCGTCGTGCTGTTGTTTCGCTCTTTTCCGGTGGGTGGCTACGTGACGTCGGCCTTGGAATGGGTCCGGGGGCAGGGGGCTTGGGCACCGTTGCTCTTTATCGCCGTGTACGTCGTGGCCTGCGTGCTTTTCGTGCCGGGCTCCCTGATCACGCTCGGGGGCGGGGCGCTCTTCGGTTGGTGGTGGGGTACCGTGTATGTTTTCGCGGGGGCCCTCGGTGGGGCGACGGTGAGCTTTCTGCTGGGCCGTTTTGTGGCGCGGGATTGGGTGACGCGGCGATTGGAGTCGCAGCCGCGGTTTCGGGCACTGGACCAGGCAGTGGGGCGGGAAGGCTGGAAAATAGTCCTGCTGACGCGTCTGTCGCCGGGATTCCCCTTCACGCTGCTGAATTATGCCTACGGCGTAACCCGGGTCTCCCTCCGCGATTATGTATTTGCCTCCGCGGTGGGGATGCTGCCGGGCACCATTTTGTACGTTTACCTCGGGACCGTGGCCGGCGATCTGTCGCGGCTCGGACAGAGTCGCACCCGATCCACCGCCGAATGGGCGCTGCTCGCGGCAGGTCTGTTGGTGACGGTGCTTTTGACGTTTTACCTGGCCCGTTTGGCCCGGGAAGCCCTCGGTCGACGCCTGCCGCCAGCCACTGAGTAGTCCTGGAACCTGAATCTCTCTTTGCTGATGTCGTTCCCGCTTGAACCCGATGACGCCGCGAATCGCGCCTTACAGGCCTCCGTGCACCCGGCGGATTGGAAGAATCCCCCGGCGCGCGGGCGCTACAATCTCGTGGTGGTGGGCGGCGGCACGGCGGGACTGGTGACCGCGGCGGCGGCGGCGGGTTTGGGAGCGAAGGTGGCGTTGATTGAACGACACCTGTTGGGGGGCGATTGCCTCAATGTCGGCTGCGTCCCGTCCAAAACACTCCTGCGCAGCGCGCATGCGGCGGCGGAAATGCGGGCCGCGGCGGACCTGGGCGTCCGGGTGCCGCCGGGGGATTGGGTCGATTTTGCCGCGGTCATGGACCGGGTGCGGCGCGTGCGTGCGGAGATGGCCCCGCATGATTCCGCGGCGCGCTTTCGGAGTTTGGGCGTCGATGTGTTTTTCGGGGCGGCGCGGTTTACGGATCGGACGACGTTGACCGTCGGGGATCAGTCGCTGCGGTTTCATCGGGCGGTCCTGGCCACCGGCGCCCGGGCGGCGGTGCCGGAGATTCCGGGGCTGGCGACGGCCGGTTTTCGCACGAATGAAACCATCTTCAACCTGACGGAGCGACCGCGCCGGCTGCTGGTGTTGGGGGGCGGTCCCATCGGGTGTGAACTCGCGCAAGCGTTCGTTCGCCTGGGCAGTGAGGTGACGCTGTTGCATCACGGGGATCGGTTGTTGCCCCGGGAAGATCCGGATGCGGCGGCGATGCTTGCGGGTCGATTGCGGGCAGAGGGCGTGAACGTGGTGTTTTCCGCCGAGGTGCTGGCCGTGGCGCGGGAGGGCGACCGCCGGACGGTGACCTATCGGGCGGGCGAACAGACGCAATCGGCGACGGTGGACGAGATTCTCGTGGCCACGGGGCGAAGGCCCAACGTGCGGGATCTCGGCTTGGAATCTGCGGGCGTGCAGTACGACGAAAAATCCGGTGTCCGGGTGGACGACTTTTTGCGGACCACGAACCCGGCAATTTATGCCTGCGGCGATGTCTGTCGGCCGGAGAAGTTCACGCACGCGGCGGACGTCGGTGCGCGGATTGTGGTGCAGAATGCGCTGTTCAGCGTGGGGCCATTGGGCCGGCGGCGGTGGAGTGCTGTGAAGATCCCCTGGTGCACCTACACCGATCCGGAAGTGGCGCACACCGGGATCACGCTGGCCGAGGCGGCGGCGCAGGGGCTGGCGCTCGAGACGTTTCAACAGCCGCTGACGCAGGTGGATCGGGCGATCACGGACGGCGCCACGGAAGGATTTGTAAAAATCCACGTCCAGCGCGGCACGGATCGCATCATGGGCGCGACGGTCGTGGCCCGGAATGCGGGGGACTTGATCAGTGAGATCAGTGTGGCCATGGCCGGCGGAGTAGGTTTGGGTCGGCTGGCCGGGGTGATTCATCCGTATCCGACGCAGGCGGAAGCGATCCGCAAATGCGGGGATCTCTACAATCGCACCCGGCTGACACCGACGGTGAAGACGTGGTTTGGCCGGTGGCTGCGGTGGCGGCGGGGCGGGGAATGAACGGCAGGAAGGGAGGAGCGGCGGGACGCCGCTGCCACTTTGGAGAGCCTACTGGCGCGGGAAGGCTTCGATTTCGGCGCGGGTGGGGAGGCTCGATTGGGCGCCTTGGCGGGTGACCGCGATCGCGGCGGCGGTGCCGCCGAAGCGGGCGGCTTCGGCCAGTCCGGCGCCCTCCAACCAGCGCGTGAGAAATGCCCCGATAAAAGTGTCGCCCGCCCCAACGGTGTCGACCGCTTGCACCGCAAGGCCCGGCACGTGGCCCGTAAATTCCCGCCCCGCCACCCACACGCCTTGCGAACCCAGCGTGATCAATATCTCGGCCTCAGGGGCCTGTTCCCGCAGGGCGCGGGCGGCGACGGCCGCGGTGGCCGGGTCGCGGACTTCGCACCCGGTGAGTCGGGAGGCCTCGCCTTCGTTGGGAATGACGAAGCGACAGCATCGTAGCAGTTCCACCGGAACCGGCGTGAACGGCGCGGGATTCAACAAGACGGGTACGCCGGCGCGGTGGGCGAGTTCACAGGCGGTTTGGACACCGGCGAGCGGAGTCTCCAGTTGGATCACTAGGGCCCGACTGCTCCGGATTCGCTCCGCGTGCTTTTCAATGTCCGCGGGCAAGAGCGTGTCGTTCGCTCCATTCGCCACGACGATCTGATTCTGTCCTGAGGCATCGAGCACGATCATCGCCGTGCCGCTCGCGACGGTGTCCCTCCGGGCGACGGCGGAGGTGTCGACGCCCAGACTTTGGAGGTTGGCGAGCATTTCGTCGCCGAACGCATCTCGTCCCACCGCGCCGATGATGCCGACCGATTGTCCGAGTTTGGCGAAGGCGCAGGCCTGATTGGCGCCCTTGCCGCCACAAGCGCGGCGGAAGTTGCGCCCCAGGATCGCTTCACCCGGGGTGGGAAAACGGGGAACCTCGATCACGAGGTCCATGTTGAAGCTCCCGACCACGGTGATCGGGCCGGAAAGGTTCCCCGCAGCGCTCATTTCCCTTTGGATTTGCGGGCTGGAGCGGCGGCGGGAGTCGGGGTGGCCCGGGATTCCTGCCGGCGCCAAAGCCGTTCCTGTCGCTGGATCTCCTGACGCAGCAAATCTTCCGCGCTCCAATCCCGGTCCTGGCACCACTGGGCCAGCGCGAACAATTCCTTTCCGACGGCGGCGGGCGTCCGCTTCCGGGCGGGCTTCGCGGCGGGGGCGGGAGCGAGGCCGGCTTTTCGGGCCTTTTTTAACAACTTCTGGGCCTTCATCAGGGCCGGCAGTTGGGTCGGGACACCGTCCAGAGCGGATTTGCGCTCGTGCTTCGAACCCGCTTTTTCGCTGCGTTTGATCTGCTCCCAGTTGGCCCAGACCTGATCGACATCCTTCACCTTCACTTCCCCGAACACGTGGGGATGTCGACGGATGAGCTTGTCGACGAGCCGTTGGGTGAGGGCATCGAAATCAAACGCCCCGCGTTCGCGGGCCAATTGGGCGTGGAAGACCACCTGCAACAGGAGATCGCCAAGTTCCTCCGCCATCTCGTGGTCGTCGTCGGCCTCAATCGCATCGAGCAATTCGTACACCTCCTCGACCGCGTGGTACCGCAGGGTCTGATGATCCTGCTCGCGATCCCAAGGACAACCTTCGGGGGAGCGGAGGGCGGCCATCACCTCGAGCAATTGGCGGATGGGCGGGGAACGACGGGTGGGAGCGCGCATGATGACGAGAGTTGACGGGGTTCGGTAAAGCGGCGTCAGAGGACCACCAGATCGTCCCGATGCACGACTTCGCCGCGCTGGGTTTTGTGTTCGCGCACGGCGGCGGCGGACAGGCGGGTGAGGCCGCGGGCGATCTCGGAGCCGTCGGGCGCCATCAAGCGGACCACATCGCCGGCGGCGAATTCGCCTTCGCACTGGGTGACGCCCACGGCGAGCAGGCTGCGACCCTGTTCCTTCACGGCGCGGGAGGCGCCGGCATCGAGGGTGAGGGTGCCGCGGACGTGATGGTAAAAAGCGATCCAGCGTTTGCGGCTACTGAGACCCGCGGTGTTGGCGAGGAAGACCGTGCCTTCATCGGCCCCGCCGAGGATTCGTTCCAAGCCGTCGAAGCGGCGGCCCGAGGCGATCACCAACGGAATGCCCGATCGCATCACAATGCGCGCCGCGGTAATCTTGGTCGCCATGCCGCCGGTGGCGGTCAGGCTGGTGGTGCCGCCGGCCATGGCCACGATGGATTCGTCGATTCGTTCCACCACGGACAACCGATGTGCACCCGGTTTGCCGTAATCCTGAATCAAACCTTCGGCGGTGGTGAGGATGACCAGCAGATCGGCCGGCAACAGGCTGGCGACGAGGGCGGAGAGTTTGTCGTTGTCGCCGAATTTCAACTCGGTCACGGAGACGACGTCGTTCTCGTTGATAATCGGAATGACGCCGCGCTTGAGCAGGGTCAACAGCGTGTTGCGGGCATTGAGGTGCCGGGTGTGGTCGGCGAGATCCTCGTGGGTGAGCAGCACCTGACCGACGGTGAGGTTGTAGTGGCGGAACAGCGCCTCATACATGGCCATGAGGCGGGACTGTCCGACGGCGGCGCAGGCCTGGCGCTCGGCGAGGCTGCCGGGCCGGGCCTCGTAGCCGAGGGCGCCCATGCCGGCGCCCACGGCGCCGGAGGTGACGAGCACGACCTCGCGGCCGGCGGCGCGCAACGCGGCCAGTTGCGCCACGAGCTGGGCAAATTGGACCTGATCCGGTCGCATCCGGGCGTCGGTGAGGACCCCGGTTCCCAGCTTCACCACAATCCGCTGCACATTTCGAAACAGCTCAGAACGCACACCGGGGAAGTTAGCCGATGGCAATGCCACTGGATAGGGTGAACACGCGGTGGTCGGTGGGTACGGATACGCCGGGGTGAGGCGCGGGATTTTTCTGCTGTCCCTTCCCGGGCGGGCCGCGCACGTTGGCGGGGCCATGCTGGAAGTAGTTGGTTTGACCAAGACCTACGGGGAGTTTTCGGCGGTGAAGGATTTGAGCTTCACGGCCGGGCCGGGTGAATTGTTGGGGCTGGTGGGGCCCAATGGCGCGGGAAAAACCACCACACTCCGCTGTCTGGCCGGCATTTTTCCCCCAACCCACGGCCGGATCACCATCGCCGGGCACGACCTGCTCGCGCAGCCGGTGGCGGCGAAGCGGGAGCTGGCGTATTTTTCCGACGAACCCCGGCTGTTTGATCACCTCACCGTGCGACAGCACCTGATCTTCACGGCGCGGTTGTATCAAGTGTTGGATGTCGATTCCCGCATTCCGCCGCTCCTGGAGCAGTTGGATTTGGTGGATCAGGCCGATCAACTCCCGGGGGAACTCTCCCGCGGCATGAAGCAAAAGGTGCAGTTGGCCTGCGGTCTTTTGCATTCGCCCCGGGTCCTGTTCTTCGATGAACCCCTCACCGGCTTGGATCCCTTCGCGATTCGGAAGACGAAGGATTTGATCCGGGGCCAGGCGGCGGCGGGGCGGACCATCGTGATCAGCTCGCACCTGCTGCATTTGCTCGAAGAGATTTGTACGCGGGTCCTCATTTTGCAGCGCGGGGTCAAGGTGGTGCACGGGACGCTGGCGGAGATTCGGGCGCAATTCGCGGGCGGCTCGGCGGATGCCAGCCTGGAGGACTTGTTCCTCAGCATCGCCGGTCCCCAGCCGGTGGAGGCGCCCGCGCCACCGCCGTTGGTGCCGCCGTCGGTCACCCCACTGCCGCCTCCCTTGCCATGACGTTTCGAGCCCTGGTGGGAGCGTTGTGGTATTTGCAATCCCGCTCCGTCGTCAATTCGATCAAGGCGCGGCTTCGGCGGTTGCGTCAGCCCAAGTACCTCATCGGCGCGATCTTTGGCACCCTGTATCTGGCGAGCGTTTTTGGCCGATGGATACTGGGGGGAATGCTGTTCCGCGCGAACCGTCCACCGGCGGCGGCACAGTCCGTCGCGGAAGCCGCGGATGCGGAGAATCTCGGAGCAGCGGTGCTCTTTGGATTCCTGCTGTCGGGTTGGTTTTTTGCCAAGGATCGGGCGGCTCTGGCTTTTACGGAGGCGGAGGTCATGAACCTCTTCCCGGCGCCGCTGCCGCGCAGCCTGCTGCTGGCGTACCGGATTCTGCGGGGACAGACGGCGATCCTCTTCACCACGCTGATGCTGCTGGTGTTCACCGGGCGGATTGCCCTGGGTTTTGGGGCGATTCTACCGGCGCTCGGTTGGTGGGTCGTGTTGTCCACGGTGAGTCTGCATGGCTTGGGCGCCTCGTTTGCGGTGCAACGGCTCACGGAACGCGGACTGGCGAGCGGCTGGCGTCGTTTGCTCACCCTGGCGGTACCGGGGACGGCGGCCGTGGTGCTGTGGCTGTGGTACCTTTCGCTCCCCCAGCCGCCGACGCTGGAAGCGGACGACACGGCCAGCCAGTTCATCCTGCGCTGGCAGCATTTTGCCAGTGAAGTCTTTCACAGCGGGCCGGCGCCGTGGCTGCTCTGGCCTTTCCGACTGGTGGTGCGACCGCTCTTTGCCACGGGGTTTCTGGATGGGTTGGGTCGTTTCGCGCCGGCCCTGGCGCTGCTGGCTTTGCAGGCGGTGTGGGTGTTGCGTTCGGCGGTCTCGTTTGAAGAGGCCACGCTGGAACAATCGCGGCGAACGGCCGAACGCGTAGCCGGGATGCGGAGCGGGCGTGGTCGGATCCGTCGTCCAAGCCGGTCGGCCGAACCCTATGCCTTGTCCCCGATCGGGGCCCGCTGGGTGGCCCTGTGGTGGTGCGGTTTGATTGAATCGCACGAGACCCCGCGGCGCTGGCTCCTCATCGCGGGCGTCACGCTGGCGGGCGTGATCGGAGTCCGGCAGCTGGTCACCGACGAGTCCGTGCCGCTGGCGTTGGGAATGATCGCGACGGGCCTTTGCGGACTGATGGTCCTGATCGGTGGTCAGACGGCGGCGCAGCGTTTTGCGCGAACGTTGCGCGAACTGGATTTGTACAAGGCGTTCCCGATCGCCGGCTGGGAGATTTTTTTGGGCACAATTCTCGGCGGGATCACCAGCTCGCTGCTGATCGAATGGCTGCTGCTGGCCGCGGCCGCGGCTTTACTCGCCGGCCAAGCGATGGGCCCGCTGACGGCGATTGGATCCCCGACGGTTGTTCTGGGCTCCCTGGGCCTGCTGGCTCCGGTTGCGACCCTGTTTTTGGCGCTGCCGGTCAGTTTGGGATTCGTCCTTTTCCCCGCGTGGTTTACGGCCGCGCGGGAGAATCCCGGCGTGGAAATGATGGGGCAGCGGATGCTGTTGGGTATTCTCCAACTGCTGATCTTGCTGGTGGCCGCGGTGCCGGTCGCCGTGACGGCCGGGCCGGTTTATTTTCTCGGCGACTGGTTGTTGGGAACGACGCCGGCGGTGCTGGCGTCGGCGGCCACGGCGGCCCTGGTGCTGGCGGCTGAGTGCGCCGTCGGCATTTGGTGGATCGGCCGGCGGTTCGATGGCTTGAACGCGGCCGACGAAAGCTGAGTTCGGATCAGGCGAGCAGGGAGTTCACCACGGTTCCGTGTACGTCGGTCAGGCGGAAATCCCGGCCCTGGAATCGGTGCGTGAGCTTCTCGTGATCAAAGCCGAGCAGGTGCAGCAGCGTGGCGTGGAGATCGTGCACGTGGACCGGATCCTTGGTGACGTTGAAGCCGAAGTCATCGGATTCACCCAGCGTGAGCCCCGGTTTGATGCCGCCGCCGGCCATCCAAATGCTGAAACAGTTCGGATGATGATCCCGGCCGTCGGTGCCGCCCTGCACCATGGGTGTGCGACCGAATTCGCCGCCCCAGATGACGAGCGTGTCGTCGAGCAATCCGCGTTGCTTCAGATCCTTCACGAGGGCAGCGCTGGCGCGATCCGTATCGCGGCAATTCTGGGCAATGTCCGCGCTCAGGTTGCTGTGTTGATCCCACGCTTCGTGGAAGATTTGAACAAAGCGGGTGCCCCGTTCCACCAGCCGACGGGCGAGCAGGCAGCTCGTGGCGAAGGAACCCTTGCCCGGCTCGGCGCCGTACATATCCAAAGTGGCGCGGGATTCCTTGGAAAGATCCATGAGTTCCGGCGCGCTGGATTGCATGCGGTAGGCCATTTCGAACGCGTTGATGCGGGTGGCGATCTCGGGATCGCCCACCACGTCCAGCCGCTGACGATTGAGCCGGGCCAGCGTTTGCAGGGAGCCGCGTTGGATGGTGTCGTCGACGCCCTTGGGATTCGAGAGATAGAGCACCGGATCGCCGGCGTTGCGGAATTGCACGCCCTGGTAATCGGTGGGCAGAAAGCCGCAGCCCCAATTCGACGCCCCGCCGCTGGTGCCGTTGCGTCCGGTGCTGAAAACCACGTAGGCCGGGAGATCGCTGGTTTCACTGCCGAGTCCGTAGGTGGTCCAGGCGCCGAAGCTGGGTCGACCGAACTGGGTCGAACCGGTGTTCATGAAGATCTGCGCCGGCGCGTGATTGAAGGCATCGGTGTGCAGGGATTTCACCAAAGCGATTTCGTCGGCGATCGACGCGGTGTGCGGCAGCAATTCCGAGAGTTCGGTGCCGGACTGACCGTGCCGGGCGAATTTGAATCGGGGCCCCATCAGGGCGGAATTCGGATTGATGAACGCGGAGCGGTAGCCCTTGAGCAATTCGGCGGGCGGCAGTTTGCCGTCCCATTTGGCGAGGGCCGGCTTGTGATCAAACAACTCCAGGTGACTGGGCGCACCGGCCATGAAGAGATAAATGACCCGTTTGGCGCGCGCGAAGTGCGGGGCGGGCTTCGGTGTGAAGGGATTGCCGGTCGGTGCGGCGGCCTGGGCGCGACCGAGCAGGGCACCCAGGGCGACGCTGCCGAGCCCGAGGCCGCATTCCTTGAAGAACCAGCGGCGGGTGCGTTGCCGTTGGTATTCGGCAAACAGGTGTTCGGACGTGGACAGGTTCATTCGTGGGTGATGGTTTCGTCGAGGTTGAGCAGCACGCGCGCCACCACGGTGTACGCGGCGAGTTGGGTCGGGGTGACGCCGGCCGGGAGTTGGGCAGTCGGGATGTTGTTCGTGCCGGTGGCCAGTTCGGCGGCGGACACCCAGCCGTCCCGGATGTGGGCGCGTTGTTGTTGCAGCAGTTCCAGTAGTTCGTGTTGCTCGGCGTCCGTCGGTGGCCGGGCGGTCACTTGCCGGAAACCGTGGCGGATCCGCTCGGCGTCGGTGTTTCCGCCGTCCGTCACGATCCGCCGTGCCAGCGCCTGGGCGCATTCCACAAAGAGCGGTTCATTCAAGGACGTGAGCGCCTGCATCGGCGTGTTGGAACGGGTCCGGCGAACGCACGCCTGATCGCCATTGGGCGTGTCGAAGGCCTGCAGCATGGGATACGGCGTGCTGCGTCGACGGAACGTGTAGAAGGCGCGGCGGTAGCGGTTTTGATCGGTGGCATCCACCCACGGAAACGCGCCGTAGCTGTTGGGCGGAACGAACAGAAAGGCCGGGGCCGGGGCGAAGACCGAGGCGCCGCCCACGGTGGGATTCAAGAGGCCGCTGGCCGCGAGGGCGATGTCGCGCACCACTTCGCCGTCCACGCGGAAACGGGCGCCGCGCGCCAGCAGGCGATTATACGGATCCCGCTCCAACAGGGCCGGGGTGACGTGACTGCTCTGCCGATACGTGGCGCTCAGGAGGATGAGCCGGTGCAGGTGCTTGAGGCTCCACGGCCGCGGTTCCCCGGCGGGTTCGCCGTCGAGATGCGTCTGGGGCGCGACGAATTCGGAGGTCAACCAATCCAGCAACTCCGGGTGACTGGGTGCGTCCGAGCGCAATCCAAAATCTTCCGGGGTCGTTACCAATCCCGCCCCGAAATAGGCCTGCCACACCCGATTCACCAGCACGCGGGCAGTGGTGGGATGGCGCGGATCCGCCAACCAGCGAGCCAGGCTGAGTCGTGGCGGTTCCTTGCCGGTTTCCACGGGAGGCAGAAACGCCGGGACTCCGGGCTCGACCTTGGGGCCGGGCTTCAACCAATCGCCGCGTTTTAAAAGCGCCGTCTCGCGCGGAATGGCCCGGCGATGGAGCGTCAAGGCGGTACCGCTGGCTTCCGGATGCTGCGCCCAGCGTTGCTCGATCTCCATGTTGGCGGCGGCGAACTCCGGCACGGTGGTTCGCCAATAACTGAACATCCGCTGCTGTTCGGCCGCCGACCGATTAGCCGCAGGCACGGCGAACAATTCCCGCACGTGCCGGGGCAGGGGATCCGCCACGGCGTTGGACACGGTAGTCAGGCTGAGACGGAAACTGCCGATTTCATCGTGGCATTGCAGTTTGAAGGTGAGTTCCGTGCCGCTGGCAAAACCGAAGCGATTCACCGCGGGGAACACGGCCTTCCGATCCACGTTTCGCCGACCCGGGCCGGCGTCCAGGGTCCACGCCGTTTGATCGCGGCCGTCAATGGCCAGGACGACCGGTCCATTGGCGCTGCCGTCCTTGCCGGGTGGGGTCGCCGGTTGGGCGAAATCGGCGGTGGCGTTGGTGAAGACGATCCGGGTGCGATTGGTAAGGTCGTTGAGCGGCGCGACCTCCAGGGTGAATTCGCGCAGGGCGAATTGTCCGCGATCACCGCGGCCCGGTCCGTGCATCGGGAGATTGGCATTCGCGAGCGCCTCGAGTCGGACGGCAGCGACGTTGGTCAGCGTCGTGCGCGCACGGATGCGCCAGGTGCCGCCGGAAAAGCGGTGTCCGCCGGCCAGCAGCGACTGATCCTTCTGCACTTCCAGTTTGGAAAGCCCCCCGGGGTCGCCGTATTCCACCAGCTCGGGCAGACTCCATTCGGTCACGTCCCCGCGGACCTGAGCTTCCCAGGCGGCGAGGCGTTCCGGCCAGTCCGGATGTTCCGCCCGCAAACGGTCCTCGATCCGTTGGATGTCGCGTCGGACACCTTCCAGTCGTTCGCGTTCGGCCGCTCCATAGACGGGAGCGGTCAACTCATCCGCATCGTTGAGGTAGGCAAACAACCGGTAGTACTCCTCCTGCGAGATCGGATCGTACTTGTGGTTGTGGCATTGCGCGCACTGGATGGTGAGCCCGAGCACCGCTTTGCCGAGGCAATCCATCCGATCAAACATCGCCTCCATCCGGAATTGTTCCGGATCGATGGCCCCCTCCTCGTTGATCATCGAATTGCGCAGGAAACCGGTCGCAATGATTTGATCCTGGGTGGGGTCAGGCAGGAGATCCCCCGCGATTTGTTCGATGAGGAAGCGGTCGTACGGCTCATCGGTGTTGAGCGCGTTTACCACCCAATCGCGGTAATGCCACATTTCGCGGGCGCGATCCTTTTCGTAGCCATTGGAATCCGCGTACCGGGCGGCGTCGAGCCAGTGCCGGCCCCAGCGTTCGCCATAGTGCGGCGAGGCGAGCAGCCGTTCCACGACCCGCGCATAGGCGTTGGGCGCGGTATCCGCGAGAAAGGCATCCACCTCGGCGGGCGTGGGCGGCAGGCCGGTGAGATCCAGCGCCGCGCGACGGAGGAGTTGAACGCGGCCGGCCTCGGGGGTGGGTTCCAGATGTTCCCGGTCCAGTCGCGCCAGAATGAAGGCATCCAGCGGCGTTTGCGCCCACTTCGCTCGGGTGACCGCCGGCAGGGACGGTCGCCGCGGCGTTTGAAAGGCCCAATGCCGGGCGGTGGCCTCCGCCAGTCCGGCCGCCCCGCGAGCGGTGGATGACACATCCGCGGCGTGTGCCGGGACGCCCCCGCTGGTGATTAGCAGCAGGCAGATCGGCAGGAACCGAAAAACCGGAATGAAGTTTCGTGCCATCATGACTTTTTAAGCGGACGCCCCCAGTCGCGAAAACTTCACGGCGGGTGGACGGAATTTACCGCAGGCTACCCATTCCGCCGGAACCCCACAAAAGCAAACGCCCGGAAATCCCGTGGGCGTCGATTTGAACCCGCAGGTAGCGGCCCGAACGCAGGAAGAGCTTTTTCAGGGAAATTCACGGGAACGCGCGGAAATTTGGGAGTAACCGCCGTTTTGATCAGCTGCTTCGTTCTTTTCTCCTCCGCGTCTCCGCGTCCCCGCGTGACCCAGCGACGTTTGGCCGCCGGGTTCGAATTGCTTCCACGGCTCCGAATCCCATTCTGCCGGCGTGAAATCACTTGTCTGCCGCTGGGCGCTCCTGTGCTTCGCCAGCCTGGTCGGGGCGGCGGAATTGCCCCCGCTCGATCTCGGCGGGGTGCGGGAAGAGCACCTGTGGGTGCGGATGCGCGATGGGGTTCGCCTCTCCGCCTATGTCTATTTCCCTGCGGGTGCCGGTCCCTGGCCGGTGGTTTTTGAACAGCGGTATGCAGTCATCACGGGTACGGAATCGCGTCGGGAATTGGCCTCCATCGCCCGGGCCGGATTCGTCGCCGCCCGCGTCAGTTTTCGCGGTGCGCAAGTGTCCGAGGGCGTCTGGCAGGGCTACCGCGCGCTCGGGTGGGGCGAGCTGCGGGACGGCTACGACCTCTGCGAATGGTTCGCCACCCAGCCCTGGAGCACGGGCAAAGTGGGCACTTTCGGCGGATCCCAGGGCGGCTTTGCCCAGAATTTTCTCGCGGTCACGCGTTCGCCGCACCTGGTCTGCCAGTACATGACCGACACCGGGCTCAGCTTGTTCCAGGAAGGGTATCGCATCGGCGGCATCACCCGGCCCGAGCGGTTTAAAAAGATGGATGAAGTGGCCCGGAATCCCGCGGACAACCGGGCGTTGCTGGCGGAGTGGTTCCGTCATCCCACCTATGACGCGTATTGGCGCGACGAGGATTGCTCCCGGCATTTCCGCGCCATGAACGTGCCCTGTTTCACGGTCGGAAGCTGGTACGATTTCATGTCGGTGGGCAGCCTCGATAGTTTCGTCGGCCGCCAGCACCACGGCGGGTCCCTTTCGCGGGGTCGACAGCAACTGCTGCTGGGTCCGTGGCTGCACGGCGGATTGCCCAAATCGAATCGCATCGGCGAACTCGAGTATCCGGAGAACGCGCGCTTCGACACCCAGGCGCACATGCTCCGCTGGTTCGCGCATTATCTCCAAGGCGTGGACAACGGGATCGAGAAGGAGGCGCCGGTGCGGTATTACGTGATGGGTGCCGTGGGCGAACCGGGCGCGCCCGGCAACGAATGGCGGACGGCGCCCGACTGGCCAATCCCGGCGAAGGAAGTTCCCTACTACTTGCAGGCCGGGGGACATCTCGAAACCACCCGGCCGCACGCGACCCGTTCGAGCACGACCTACCTCAGTGATCCGCTGCATCCGATGGAAATTCCCGGCACCAGTTTTCCGGGCGCCCGGGATGCCCGGAAATTCGAGCAACAGGCCGAAGTTCGCACCTTCACCACGGCGCCGCTAACGGAACCCGTCGAGTGGACTGGCAAGATTCGCGCGGAGCTGTATGTGGGATCCACCGCCCGGGACACGGACTTCATCGTGCGGGTGAGCGATGTCTATCCCGATGGCCGCAGCATTCTCATCGTGGATTACGTCCGCCGGGCGCGATATCGCGATGGTTGGACGACCGAGAATTTCCTGGAACCGGACCGCGTGTATCGGGTGGCCTTTGATGTGGGCTCGCTGAGTCAGGTTTTCAATCGCGGCCATTGCATTCGGGTGACCGTGGCCAGTACGGGTGCGCCGTTCATCGAGCCGAATCCCCAGACGGGCGCACCGCTCACCTTGGATTTCCCGGCGCAGACCGTGACGGCGACCAACACGCTCTTTCATCAACGCGGTCAGGCCTCGCACATTGTGGCTCCGGTGGTGACCCGATAACGCCGGTGCGGCTGGGCTCGCGGAGGGGGCGGTCGAAACGGCGACCGGTGTTGGCCGAGGTTGCGTCGTGCCGGCGCCGGGCGCCATGCTGGTCCCATGGTTGTGAGTCGTAAACGAAGTTGGATGGTTCTGTTGGCATTGCCGTGTGCCCTGATCGCACCGCTGGCGTCCATGGGCGCGGAAAGCATCGCGAGCACCGCAGTGACCCGGGTCCTTCCGGGGCGGGGATTGGCTCAGCACGATTTTCTTTACGCGGGCGAATCCAAGAACCGACGGGCGTTTATTGTTCGCGGCGGCCGGGTGGTGTGGTCGTACGAAGACCCCGACGGTCGCGGTGAAATCAGCGATGCCGTACTGCTGTCCAACGGCAATCTGCTGCTCGCCCACCAATACGCGGTAAAATTGATTTCACCGGCCAAGGAGGTCCTGTGGAACCTGAATGCCCCCAAGGGCACCGAGATTCACACGGCCATGCCCATCGGCTTCGAGCACGTGCTCTACGTGCAGAACGGGGATCCCGCCGTGGTGAAAGTGGTGAACCTCCGGACGGGCAAAACGGTGAAGGAATTTCCCGTCACCGTGGGTAATCCCAAGGGCGTTCATGGGCAGTTCCGTCACGGTCGGCTCACGGCGCGCGGAACCTTGCTGCTGGCCCACATGGATCGGAAATGCGTGGTGGAATATGACGCCCAGGGACGGGAGATCCGGACGATCGCCGCTCCGAATCCGTGGGGTGTCACGCCCTTGAAAAACGGCAATCTGCTCATCGTGGATCGCCCCTCGATCCGCGAAGTGAACCCGCAGGGCGACACCGTTTCGACGCTCACTCCGGCCACCGATTCACCGGACTTTCCGCTCACCAGCCTGCAGCTCGCGTGGCGGCTGCCGAACGGCAATACGCTGGTGAACAATTGGTTTAACGAATGGAGCGGCACCGTGGACCGGGCCCATCCCCCGGTTCAGTTGGTGGAATTCACTCCGGATAAAAAGATCGTCTGGGTATTGAGCGCTTGGGAGAATCCCGATCTGGGGCCCGCCACGACGATTCAGATTCTGGACGAACCCAGCGCGCCGGAGCAGGTCACGTTTGGCGATATTAAATGAGCGATCGAATGAATTCCGCCGTACCGGGCGGCATCGTGGATCGCGCGGCCTATCTGGCCCGTCGGGAGCAGCAAGGCCGTCGTGCGGAGCCGCGGGTGCGGACCGTGTGCCCGGTGTGTCGCAAGGCCGCGAATACGTGCTATTGCGCGCATATTCGGAGTTTCAATGCCGGGCCCACGTTTGTCATCCTCATTCACCCCAAGGAGAATCGAAAACGCGTCGGCACCGGCCGGCTCTGTCACCTCTGCATTCGCAATTCGGAGCTGATCGCCGGGATTGATTTTTCCGGGGACGCCCGGGTGCGGGAGATTCTGGCGGATCCCACGAAGTGGCCGGTCGTGCTGTATCCCGGGCCCAACGCCACCGACATCGGCGAAGCGGGCGGAGCGACGTTGGCGGCGTCGGTTCCGGCGGGACGGCAGTTGGTGATTTTCGTCATCGATGGCAGTTGGGCCTGTGCCCGGAAGATGCTGCGTCTGAGCGCCAATCTCCGTGCGTTGCCCCAGATCCGCTTTAACCCGCCGAGCCGCTCCATTTATCAGATCCGCCGCCAGCCCAAGGACCTGTGCCTTTCGAGCCTCGAAGCGATGCACTTCGTGATCGAATACTTGAACGGCACGGCGCGTTGGCGCAGCGAGCCGGGGCACGAGAATCTCCTGGAAGTCTTCCGCCTCATGATCGCCCAGCAGCTCGCCTTCGTGGTGCATCCGGACCAAAAGGCCACGCGCGGGATTCGCTAGGCGGGCGTGGAGCCGGCCGGCTCAGGTGTCGGCGGCGGCCTGACGGAGTTGGGCGATGTCGAGTTTCACCATCTGGAGCATCACCTGCAGGACGCGCTGGGATTTCGCCGGGTCCGGGTCGCCCAACAACTCCCCAAGCGCGGTGGGAACAATCTGCCAGGACAGGCCAAATTGATCCTTAAGCCAGCCACACTGTTGCACGGAACCGCCGGCGGTGAGTCGGTCCCAATAGTAATCCACCTCCTCCTGCGTTTCGCAGCTCACAAAAAAGGATACGGCCTCGGTGAACTGAAAAGTGGGTCCGCCGTTCAGCCCCATAAACTCCAGTCCGGCGAGGCGGAAATTCACCACCATGGGCGAGACACTGGTGACTTCTGAGTCGGGAAAAATCTCCGTATAGAAACGGGCCGCCGACTCGGCCTGGGTGTCGAACCACAGGAAGGGCGTGATTTTCTGGCCGGTAGAAATCAGCGGAGTGCGCGCCAGGAAGGTCTCCAGTTGTTCAAACGAGCCGCTCCATCCCTGCTGCATGCCCGCGTGGGCGCTGTTGAATGTCTGGATTTCCTCCACGGTGGCGTTGATGGGGAGCCAGCTCAGGTTGACGACCGTGGTCTCGCCGGATTCGGTGAAGGTAACGGTCGTCAGCATCTCATGCGGCCATGGGTCGCTGAAGGGAGGTCGAACCACCTCGCCGGCCGGATTGGAGAACGAGTTCACCCAGACGAGTTTTTCCTGGGGCACGATTTCCCGGTAGAGGCAACGACCCCAGTTCTCGTGTCCGTCGGGCGTTTTCATGCAGTAGTGATAAATACCCCCGGGGCGGAAATCCTGCGTGGCCACGGGGGTGGTGATGCCTTTGGGACCGAACCACTGCGCCATTTGCCCGCGATCCGTCCAGGCGCGCCAGACGCGGGCGCGCGGGGCGGTAAAGGTTCGGGAGACGGTGAACTCGTGAATGGGAGTCAATTTGGGTGAACTCATGGTGGCGAGAGCGGAATACTTTCTGGGCTAGGACAGCCTCGGGTCAAAACCTGTTTGGCCCGTGCGGGAGCAGCGATCTCCAAAACGCCGCGGGCCGACCGAGGGCGGTGGCCCAGTCTGTGGCGCTTTGATTTATCGCTTCCGGTCACGGTTGACGCTTTTTGTGGCGGACCTTTCGGTGCGCTGGAGGACTGACGAACGGGCGTCCGCCCGCGGGACATTTTGGGGTAAGAATTTTCAGCAAGTGGGTGATTTTCACTCGGTCAGCGAATTTTCCCCGGGGAATGCTGGGAGCGGCGTGAACAGTTATGGGTAAGGAAGTGCGGCCAGAACGGCGGATCGTGCAAGGGCTCCGCGTCGGGAACACCGGAGCCGCCCGTCGCAGGATTCTTTTTTTGTCCGACCGGGAGGCATCCCGGAGCTTGCCCGCGTGTCACTGGAAGTTCCCCCTACGTCGTCCCCCGGCTCGATCGAGCAGCGGCGGCCCGCGGTGCGGCGTCGACGTAGGCCGCGCGTGGCGTTGGGGCTCGCCACGGGGATGGTGTTTTTGGGCCTGGGGATTTCCCATTGGTGGGGCGTACGCCTGCCGGCGTTTCTCGAAAGTTGGCCGGCCCCCGACACGGGATTTGAGCCGTGGCGGCGCCTGGGCGTGGGAGTCGAGTATGCCCGCGCGAGCCTCTCCCAGCCTCGCCCGGTGAAATGCCACGCACTGCGGATCGATCTCCAGAATCCCGCCGTGCAGGTGGTCGTACCCCGCGGGCGTGGCGATGGGGAAGGCGTGGCGCAGGCCCTGTTGCCGACGTCCTGGCTGCGACGTCATGGTTTAATTGTGGCGATGAACGCCACGCCGTTTACGCCCTACCAAATTCCCCCGTTCGTGCGCACGCACCTACAGGGGTTGGCGGTTTCCGCCGGTGAACAATGGTCGCCGCCGGTCCCCAATCTCGATTCATTTGTGCTACGTCCCGATGGGCAACCGGCGCTGGTTCCGGCGATGACCAATACGGGCCCAGTGGCGGAGGGGGTCGGCGGCTTCCTGATCGTCTTGTCCGAGGGAAAGGTCCGGGACGAAACGTTGGAAGTGGACTCCGCCACGTTTGTCGGATTTTCCGCGGATCATCGCTGGTTGTACTGGCTCGTCGCGGATGGCGGTCAGCCGGGCTACAGCGAAGGGGTAACCCCTCGGGAGGGCGGCGTGCTAATGCAGCAGTTAGGCGCAGCGAACGCGTTGCGTTTGGACGGCGGTGGTTCGAGCGCGCTGGTGGCCTCGGACGGATGGTTTGGCGCCCGGCTCCTGAATCGGCCCCGGAGTCCGATCTATGCCGGTATCTGCCGACCGGTCGGCAACGTGCTGGGGGTTCGACTGCGGTCGTCTGGTCCGTAACGGACTTGCTGGATTCTCGCTCCGGGATACCCCCGTTAATTACTCCGGCCGATTTTTCGCCGGGACGTTGCGGGAGGTGATGGCCTGGGTGAGTTGGTCCTTGTAGTTGGCGAAATTGAACTTCGCGTAGAGCAAATACAGGTTCTCGGGGTCCTGAACCCAGGACAGCGCCTGCTGGGCCGCCGTCAGCCGATTGTTCTCAAACGTAAACACGCCCAATAAGTCGGCCAACTGCGCGGAAGTGATCCGATCCTGCGCCTTCCGGGCGACGACCTTGAGCAACGTGAGCCGGTTGTTTTCGAAGGGCTCCGACTTCAGGGTCGTTTTGATTTCCTCAAATTCCGCGCGGGTCAGCGGTTGGGGGCCGGGCGCGGCCACGGGACCCGTCGGCGAGCGACGTTGGGCCGCCAATCGGTCATGCATCCGGAACACTTTCGAGAAGGTCTGAAACGCATCGTAGACTTCGTAGTAATTCTCCGGATCCACGGTGCAGTGATACGCCGACACAACGAATTCCACCCGTTGATCCTCATTCGGAATGGACTGCGCCAGACGCCGGACCTGGGCGCTCGACAACCCTCGGCGGAAGAATAATTCCCGTGCCCGATGCAGCCGCCCAGGCCCGTCCTCGGACTGCTGCAAGGTTTGGAAATGTCGCTGAAATTCCGGTTCGGCGAACGGGCGGAAAGCCTCGGGTTTCTCCTGGGCCACTGCGGAGAAGGTCAAAAAGGCGAGGAGGACGAGGAAGAGAAGGGTGGGGCGGTGCATGGGAAAATGCCTTGGGTAAACGTTTGCTTCTGCGTCGGCCGAAACTGACGTGCGAAGGGCCGCCCCTATTCAGGGCGGCCCTTACCTCATATTCAGAGGGTGATTTATCCGGTCCTTAACCCCGGCTATAGCGCTTAGGATCAAGGTTATATCCGCGCGCCTCCCGGCTCCCCGCTGGACGTATAGCGGTTACGGCTTCCAGACGATCCGCGCCAGAGCGTCGTTCGTCGACCCCTTGGTTGCCCCGCCGTGGGTCAGGAAATAAATCGCACCGTCCGTCCCCAGCTGCAGCGCCACCGGGCCGGCGGTGAGACCTTGCAGGAAGGCTTCGGACTCGCCGGCCTGGCCCGACTTCCGATCGACGGCCGCCGAGCGGATCGACTTGCGGCTGAAATCCGCATAGAAAAGTGACCCCTGATATTTGGCCGGGAAGGCACCGCTCGATTTCGTGGACCGATACAGCAGCGCGCCCGTGCAGGAGGCCCCGGTGTTGCGCACGTACTTGAACCACGGATCGGTGAAGCCCGCCGCGCGATTCGTCCGCGACGAGGTCATCAGGCCGTCACCGAAAACCTTCGGCCAGCCGTAATTGGCGCCGGGGAGCAACCGGTTCACTTCGTCGAAGTCATCCGCGAGATCGCCCCCGTTTTCCGCGAGCAGGACGTACCCGGTCGGGGCGTCATAGCTCAGCGCCCAAGGTTGGCGATGTCCCCGGGTGTAGACGAACCGCTGCGGACCCGACGCCTTGGCGTACGGATTGTCGGAGGGCACGGAGCCATCGAAGCCGACCCGCAGCACCTTGCCCCGCAAATCGCCCAGCGCCTGCGCCTTGTTGTCCGGATCGTCGCAATACTTGCGCAGATTCGCATTCTGGTTGTTCTCCCCGGTGGTCACATAAAGCACGCGTTCCTTGGGGTGAGCCAGGAGTCCGCCGCCGACGTGTTGGCCGGCCTGATCGCCTTCCCATTCAATGACGACCTTCTCGCTTTGGGGATCCATCCGGGCGTTCGCGCCGGTGCCGGTGATGGTCCAGCGGGCCACCCGGGACACGTATTTGCCCTCGGGCGCTTTGGTGGAGTGATAGGACAGGAAAAGGTGCGGGGTCCGCGGGAAGTCCGGATGAAACGCCAGGCCGTGCAGTCCGCGATCGCCGCTTACGTCGGTCGCCACGGTGCCCACCGAGGTGGCCGTATGCGTGGCGGTGTCGACGCGCCAGACATTGCCGGCGCGGCCGGTGACCCAGGCGGCGCCATCGGGGGCGAAGGCCACATCGAGCGGATCACTGATGAGTTCGGAACCGGCGATCACTTCGACGGCAAAGCCCGTGGGCAGATGCACTTCGGCGCGGGCCGCGCAGGACAGCGAAAGAACGGCAAAAAGCAGGGCAGGGAGGCGACGACAAGGAGACATAATGTGTGAGTGAATTGCGCGACGTTGGCGCGACGGATTCCGGCAAGCAACAGAACCGTGGCGGTGAATGCTGGGCGGCGTTGGGGGCAAAAGCCGTCTTATCCGTTTTAATCCGCCACGTGGAGGAGCGGAGGGGAAAGGACCTGTGCGCCCGCTTGAATCGGAGCGGACTCTGGAAAAAGCGGGTCTGGGGACCTGTTCCTTTTCGAGAAGACGCTCCCGCGAGCACCTGTGCGGTCGTGGAAGGCCGCAGGTCGTGGACTGCGGCCGCCCTCTGCCGCTTTTCTCCGAAAACCTGCGAGCCGGACCCACGTCCGAATACCCAGCGCTTACGCATCATCATTCTCTGCACGCCCGGTGTTGGTTCGCGCCCCTCTCCAAAGCGGCTGAGGACAACCGCAGTCCAAGACGCTCCCGCGACTCCAAATGCGGCCGGCGAATTCCGCCAGGTCCTGGACTGCGGCAGCCCTCTGCCGCTTTTCTCAGAAAACCTGCGAGCCGGACCGACGTCCACAAACCCAGCGCTCGCGCATCACTCTTCTCCGCATGCCGGGTGCTGATCCGCGCCCCTCTCCAAAGCGGTGGAGGACAACCGCAGTCCAAGACGCTTGCGCGAGTCCTGATGCGATGTGTGAATCCCCCGAAGTCGTGGAGTGCGCCCACCCCGGGTCTAACCGGCCAAAACCCCTTGCCCCTCGGAGCCCGCACCGCAAAATGGGGTTCATGTACCACTTCGCGCCAAGCCACACCCCGTTCCGCGGAGTCTCGGGAAACCCAGTCCCAACCCTTAACCCTTTCGGCCGCACACCCCAGCCGGATGCGCTCGGCGGTCCTTGGTGGTGACCGGCGTGCCCGTCTGCTCACAATCTCATTCTTAAAGTATGAAACGTATTGGTCTTTGGGCCGTGGTCTTGTGCCTCGCCACAACCGTCCTGCGCGGCGCCGACGCCCCGGCGCATCCGACCCTGGCCTTGGGCAGTGACGCCCCGGACTTCGATCTCCCCGGCGTCGATGGGCAGAATCACACGCTCGCCGAATACGCCCGTGCGGATGTCCTCTGCGTGGTGTTCAACTGCAATCATTGTCCCACCGCCCAGGCCTACGAGGAGCGCATCAAGGCCCTCAGCCGCCGCTTTACCGCGCCCAAGGTCGCTGTGGTGGTCATCTCGCCCAACAGCAGTGCGGCCGTGCGCCTCGATGAACTGGGGTTTTCCGACGTCGGCGATACGCTCGACGAAATGAAAATCCGGGCCAAGGAACGCGGCTTCAATTTTCCCTACCTTTACGACGGCGAGAACTGCGCCGTGGCGAAGAAATACGGACCCGTGGCCACACCCCACGCCTTTGTTTTCGATCGCGCCCGCAAACTCCGCTACGTCGGCCGCATCGACGACAACGAACGCGAGAGCCTGGTGAAATCGCACGACCTGGCGGATGCCATCGAAGCCCTGGTGGCGGGCCGCACCCCGACGGTGGCGCAGACCAAGGTGTTTGGTTGTTCCACTAAATGGGATTCCAAAGTGGAGGGCAATACCCGGTGGCTGGAAAAGGTGCGGAAGGAGCCGGTTAAACTGGACGCCATTACGGCGGCGGGACTGAAGGAATTGGTGAGTCAACCGTCGGGCAAGGTTCGCATGATTCACCTCTGGGCCACCTGGTGTGGCCCCTGTGTTTCGGAATTCGATGAAATCGTGGAAACGAATCTCCGTTTCCGTCACCGGGACTTCGAATTGATCACGGTGGCCGCCCAATTTCCCGACGAGCAAGCCAAGGTGGAGCGGTTTTTGCAAAAGAACCATTCTTCCGCCCGCAATCTGATTTTCGCCGACACGGACAAGTACAAGATGATGGAGGCGTTGGACGCCAAGTGGAGCGGGGAACTTCCCTACACCCTGCTGGTGGGCGCGGACGGCAGAGTGCTGCACCGTTTTGACGGCGCCCTGGATTTCATCGAACTCCGCCGCCACATCGTCGCCGCCCTGAACGCCGTCACTCCGTGGAAGCCGGCGACCGCGCCGTTGTAAGGACACGGGTAATCGAATGGGAATCCGCCGCCTTACTTCACCGGAGAATTTTGCGCTCTGTGAGGGAGGGTTTCAGTTCGCGCTTCTCTGAATGCATCTCCCTTTATGACGCTGCGGATTGGCTTTTGGCTGGCGGGAATCGGGGGACATCTCCTGATCGGTTCCTGTGCGGCGGCACCGGTTTATCATCTCCAGGGTACTTACTCTTTTCTGCGTCGTACCGAGCCCCGGGCCGGTGTGCCTTTGCAACCGGTCGCCACGCGGCCGTTTGAGGTGTTCGTCAGCAATGAGCGCTATGCCATCGATACCTTTGATGAGTTAAATAATTTTCCGATCCACATCCGGGGTAACTCCGAGGAGACGTATGTTTTGGTTCAGTATCCCACGGAAGTCGAAGCGTCGGTGGATTTTTCCCCGGTGCCGCGGAGCGAATCGTTTCGGGTTTTGGGTGTCCTGTGGTTCGCCCTGGCTTCGGGCAATTTCTTTGCGACCACGGTGGCGGAACAGCGGTGTGCGAACTTGAAATGGGCGCTGAGCTCGGATCCGTTCGTCCAATTCGAGGCACCCGCATCCACCTTTCAGATCGGCCGCCTTCCCGCGCTGCCGCTAAACGCGTCCATGCACTGCGGCGGTCACCTGCAGGCCGGTGGACTTTCGGGGACGTATGCCGCTCCGTTCGACAAGGGATTTGAATTCGCCACGTATGAAACTGCGGGTTCGAAAACCTCCGGTGAACTGAGTTTTCCGGCGACGTCGACGTTTCGCTTTCTCATGCCGCAGGAACCGGCGACGACCGTTCGGGATGTCGTGGCCAGTTTCGAATACAAGATATCGGTGGATCTCGTCGGGACCGATGTCCCGGAGGAGGCATTTCGCGTCGCGACGAAGCCGTCAGTTGTCGGCGTGACGGATTATCGTTTGTACCGGTCGTTTCCGATCAATTATTGGGTCACCAACAACCAGTGGCTCCGGTCGGATCAGCTCCCGAAGTTCAGTGCGAAATACCAGCGAAAAATGGAGGAGAAGCTGGGGCTTAAGGCGGTGAACACACTGGACAAGTTGGCCCGGCTGGAACGTACGCCCCCGAATGCCGGGGGCAGGAGTTGGAAGCCGGTGGCGGTTTTGTCGGGGGTCGCGGTAACGGCCTTCGCACTCGCTTGGTGGATGCGGAGACGTCGCCGGAAATGAGGTGTGGTGGAAGTGGAGATGGCGCCCCCGCCAGGGTCGCGGAATTTCTAATATTTCGGAGGCGCTGACCAGTTTTGCGCGGTATTGCAACGAGTCCGTTACCCGACTTATGCCAACCTTATTTAGCCCGCCGACCTCCTGGGCCGCTGCGGATGTTCCGAAGGCGTCCTCCCCGTGGTTCCGCCGGATTGCGCTCTTCGCGGTCTTGGTGCTGGGGTTGGCCGCCGTGGGTGTCGTGGTCTACTGGCCGGCGTCGAAGGCGACGCCCGTCACTGTCGGGAGGTCCAATGGCACCGAGATTTGGATCGATCCGCCCAGCGTGGGAAAGCAGCATGTGTTCGGCCGGGAATTGTTGCCCGCTTGGTTGCGTGCGCGGTTGCCCTTCGTCATTCAGCGATCCCGCTTCTTCAATTTCGACGTGGCCCAGACGATCAGTACCGATCGCGACGATTTGGTAATCAGTTTGCGGGGGTATAATCGGTTGCTCGGCGAGCCGGTCGATGTGCAGGATTTTGCGGTGGGAATCCGGGCGGCGAACGGCGATATCTATCCGGCCATTGGGCGGTGGGCCATGGGGGGAGTAAACGGGATGATGCGGAGCAGCGTGAGTTTCCCGGGGTGGCCCCGGGGGGAACGTACGTTCCATTTTATTTTGATGCCGTGGTCCCGTGGCAAGGGGCCGAAGGAAGCGTCGTTGGAGGTGGATATTCCCAACCCGTCGTTTCGCGAAGCTGCGGAACCCAGCTGGAGTGCGCAGCCGCTGCCGGCAAGTCTCGCCACGAATGGGGTTGAAATTCGGCTCGTCCGCCTGGAGCACTACACCAACGGTGGGCCCGGAATTTATTGGGAAATCCCGAGCGTTCATTGGCGTCCGGTGTTTGAGTTGTGGCGGAACGGTCAGCTGGACCCCGATTGGGAGTTGGCGTCGTGGGAGGCGGTCGCGCAGAGTGGGAATCGAGGCCAGAAATTGGGGTTGCACGAGACCCCGCTTCAGATCGACGGGCAATGGTTTCGTCGGGGCGCGGCGTCCGTTTTAGCGACGGATCGGCTTTGGAGTTTCACCAACCTCAGCTTTCCGCTGCCGACGAATGGAACGGCGATGGAGATCGCAGCGGAAGGCCTGGGGTACCCGGTGGTGGTGGCTGGGCTCTTTCCGGCCGGGGACCACACCTTCGAAAATGGCCAGTATAAAGTCGGCCCGCCGGAACGGTGTGTCGGGTGTGCCGGCTGGATGAATCGACAAACGGTGTCTCGCACGGGAGTCACGAATGAGTCCACGATCAATCCGCTGAACGATGTCTTGATCCTCCGCAGCCGGGATTTTTCGACCGACACCCGATTGATCGGGCGCCTGACCGATTCGGCGGGGCAGGTCCATGTAGGCGAAGCCAAGACGGGATGGACTCCGGGCGGGCCGGGTGAACGCCTGGTGGCGCGGGATTTTACGAACCGCATCGCGGCCGGACCGGCCCGACTTGAACTGATCGTGCAACCGGAGTTGCGGGCGCGTTTTGTGGTTCGACCGACGCTGCCGTAGTTCTTGGTTCTTGGTTCTTGGTTCGACCGCCGTTGCCGTACGCGGGGGCGTCTTTTAGGTAGGCGGGGAGCGCCGGTGTTCGAATGGAGACGCCGGAGAACATCGTTGGGTAGTCCTACGCCTTATCGCTCCCCGTTGGGGCGCAAACCGGCCGGGGCGGAGGACCCAGTCCGCTGGGCTGGGCTAAGAAATGCCGCACCTTTGGCGCTGGGGAATGGGATCGATAGAGACCGGAACCATTCGATCTTCTGCGGAGGCAATTGGGATTGGGCAGAGGAACGTTGCCCTTTGGCGCCGGGAATGGGATTCGTGGCGGCAAGAACGGGACGGGCTCGATATAGTATTCGGTCCAAGGGGCCATCGTGCGTGGGGCGTTTCTCTGGGGGGTGGTGGCTCGCGGGACCCCGGCAGCGACGAAAATGGGGCAAAAATCGATTGTCGATCTCGGGGTGTTATGAAATTCTAACGGCGTTGGCGCCATGGACCCATTCCGAACTTACATTTTTTCGTCGTTCCCCGCCCTTTTGCGGCTGTGCCGATATTTTGGGATGGGGTTGATCGTTGCCGTTCTTGGGGGACCGCTCCTGCTGCTGCGATCGGCGGAGATCCTACCGGTGACACCCGAGGAAGCGGGGCGCTGGCGGAGTGCGCCGGAATGGCAGCAATTGGAGAGTGCTTTTGAACGGGGCAATGAGGCGGAGATCCTCAAACTATTTCGCGCTCAACCACGGCTCGCGCTGTGCTTTGAAATTCCGTTCAAGTCGATTATAGGCTGGGCCGCGGCGAACAACGCCACCAATCTTCTGGCCCAGGCGCTGCGCGGAGGCTGGGGCAGCGGTGCTTCCACGCCGGAAAGGTTTCGTGAACCGCCGCTGGGTGATGCGGCGGAGGCGGGGTGGCCTGATTCGATCCGGATGTTGCTCGCGTCCGGGGCCGACCCGGAGCCGGCCAACTCTTTTGGCGGTACTCCATTGCAGCGCCTGCTGAGCAATTGGAACCTCGCGGGCCAGCAAGTCGCGCCCAAACTCCAGAAGCAGGAATCACTTCGTCTTCTATTGCACGCTGGTGCCAACGTCTTTGCCCTACATCTGCCCGGAATAGCCGCCATAACTTTGATTCCAGGGCCGGACGATCCGTCTCCAATCGCGGAGATCCTGACCAACGCACTGCCAAGCCGCTCGGTGAACACGAACGGGAACACCTTGCTGCATGTCGCCGCTTTTACCGGTTCACCAGAGTCGGCCGTTGTGCTGGCTCAGCGGGGCATGGACATCGGGGCGACGAATGCCCTGGGCTGGACCCCGTTGCACGCCGTGGCGGCAACGCTCGAAGCGGATCCGCAGTTCCGGTGGAACGCTGACATAGGTGAATGGAAGTCCTTGAGCAGCGGCTTCAGTCTCCCCGCCGAGGTTCGCGCGGCCACGGCGTCGCAGCTGCTGGCGCTGGGCGCGAGGCACGATGTGTTCAGTGCCGCGGGACTTGGTGATCTCCCAGCGTTGCGAGCACTAATCAAAGAGGATCCGACCCGGGTTCGGGGGCGGGATTTGCGGAATCGAACAGCTCTGCACTGGGCCGCCTTGGGTAATCAGGCCGGTACCGTGCGGGAACTGCTGGCGGCCGGGGCGGAGGTCGGCGCCGCCGACCGGCAGGGTAATACGGCGTTGCATCTGTCCCTGTTGACAGTACAGACGGATGTCCTGGCGGAATTGATCCGGGGCGGCGCGCCTTTGGATATCGCGAATCGTGATGGAGTGGTCCCGCTGGGCTTCGCGGTGGAACACGAGGAAGCCCTGATTAGGCTCCTAGCCGCGGGCGCACAAGCGAATCCTGCAAACGCCGAGGCACCCCTGATCCAGGCCGCCACCCGGGCCGCGCTCGTTGCACAGCAGAACCCCAGCGTGCCAGTGTCCCCGCCGGGATGGCCGGCGACACCATTTTATCGGCCGCCGAAGGAGTTGGATGCGGTGCAGCGATTGCTCCGGGCGGGTGCGCGGGTTAGCGCGAAAACTGCGGACGGCGTTACATCGCTGGAAATCGCCTGTCGGCGGGGCGCCCTCAATCTAGTCGAAACACTGGTCCGCGGTGGGGCGCGGCTGACAGTCACCAATTCGCAAGGGGATCCGGTCTGGTTTGATTTGCTCCGATACCCGGCGGAGTTGGCCTACAGCGAGCCCGCCACCGCTCTGCACCAGGTGGCGACCCGCCTCCCGGCAGCGGCGCAAGGCGCCCTGCGCGGTGGCGGCCTCATGCCGGCGACACCCACGACGCAGCGGAAACCCGTGCTGCCGTTCATTCAGGAATTGGGTGCGGAACTCACCCGAACCAACGCCAATGGCCGAACGGCCCTGCATGCGCTCGTTCGCCCGGCCCGGTCCGTCGAGCCGCTGATGATCTGGCCCTTCGACGAACCGTCGGCAGGCCGGGCGCCGGGTGCAGCTGCCGATCCGGCTGCGGTCCGCATTAAATCGCTATTGACCGCCGGTCTGTCGCTCGAGGCGCGGGATCGGGACGGGTACACTCCCTGGCTGCTGGCCATGCGCGCTTTGGACTATGATCTCGCGAAACTTCTGGCGGCCGCCGGGGCCAATCCCGCGGCCACCAATGCGGCCGGACAGAATGCGCTGCACCTGATCTGTGAGCCCGATGCCAAGGTGGGATGGTCCGGGACGAACGCCCCGCCGCGCTTCATCGGGCCGCTCATCGGGAAACTGGTAAAGCAGGGAGTTGACCCGAAGGCCCGGGATCGCGAGGGCCGCACGCCCTTGCACTATGGAGTTGCCCGATTCAATCCGCTGTTCGTCGGGGTGGAATTGGTGGATGCCGGCGCCGATCCCAATGTTCAGGACAACACGGGCCGAACACCGATGCAATGGGCCGCGGAACTGGGGCGGCAGGATTTGGTACGCTTCTTCCAGGATCCCGTCGGGGCCCATCCGTTCAAAAGGCCTTCTAAACGGCCGTCCGGGCCCCCGCCAGCCCCCGCACCCGCGCCGTGATTCAAGACCCGGAATTGGATGGAGGGATGGAGTGGGGGAGTGATGGAGTGATGGTTCGTGGTTCGTGGTTCGTGGTTCGTGGTTCGTGGTTCGACCGCCGTTGCGGTTCGGGGGGAAGGGAGAGCACCGTGGTTCGCTTTGAAATGCGGGAGGACCCAACGGGTGGCCTTACTCCCTATCGCTCCCCGTTGGGGCGCAAACCGCGCGGGCCGAGGACCCAGCCCGCTGGGCTGGGCTAAGAAATGCCGCACCTTTGGCGCTTGGGAATGGGATCGATAGCGATCGGATTGGCCGGCTTTCCGAGGTCGACCTTGGGGCAACGACTCGGGTGTGCCGCACCTTCGGCGTGGGGGAATGGGCAGTGGGGCAGTTGCGCCCGAGATTTTCGGAACGGGAACGGTCGTCCTCCTCACGCATTTGTTGTTAACGGTCCGCGATTCGGCCGCGCGGGCAGCTTGGGTCAAGGCAGGACGAGGACTTCGCTGCTGTCCATTACTTTGGGACTGTCGGCCGCGGCGCCGCCGAAGGTATAGGGGGCGGGCGTGGGAAGCATGGCCCGGTAGCCGCCATCGTAGTCCCAGGTGGTGACGTAGACCTTCAGGCCGGATAGCGATTTCGTCGGGCCCAGCAAGGCGGCCGGTAGGACCAAGCTGATTGTCGCGGCGTTGCGGTCGACGGAAAGCAGGGCCGCGGGCGTTATGGGCGTGCCTTCCTGCGTGGCCGTGGCGCCTTTGGATTCGAATGCGGCGTTCGACCAACCGTTGACGCGCAGGCGCAGGTGCCAGCGCATGCCCGCGGGCAGGTTGGCATTCTGCAAGGGTAGCACACGCGTGCCGCCGTCCCGGCCCGGTAGTTCGAGAAAGATCGTGAACGCCACGTGGTCAAAGCCGTTCGGCGGGTTCCAGATCGCGGTGACTTCGTGCAGTTTCAGGTCGAGGCGGAGTGCGCTTCCGGCGGTCAGAACTTTCACGCCGTGCAGATCCATTTGCCGGTGACGGCCCCAGCTCGAGTGGGTGGGGTAGCGGTACTGGCCGTTCGGGCCGAGGTCGTCGCCGACGGGATCGTTTTGCTCGGCGGCGAGGGTCCATTCCCGCGTGACTTGGAAGGTCGCCGATTCGGAGGTGGCAGCGGGGGTGTCGGACCAGGCCGTAATCGTGTGCGGGGTTTTCGGATCGACCATGCGCGTGGTGTCGATCAGGGCCTGCCAACGGCCGTCGGGTGCGGGTTGGACGGATTGCGCGTGGGTCAAATCGCCATCGACCACGAGGCTCAGCGCGGGCACTTCGCGCGCCGTTCCACGGACGATGAAGTCCTCGGTCACCCGGGGCGCCGTCAGCGGATCGAGAGTGACCGTGGCGGTTGGGGGCGCGACGTCGCGGCGGCGCGTCGTGGCTTGCCAGACCCAGCCGGCGCGGGGCGGCAGCTTCAGCGTGATGCGTCCGGCGGGGCCGACGATCAGGTCCGCCGGTGTGCCGTCGAGTCCGAAGAGGCCTTGCAACACGGTGCCGGCGGGCCAGTCGGTCGGCAGATTGTCGAGCAGGCTCTCGTCGGTGGATGAATTCAGCCCCACCAGCGCGGCTTCGCCCTCGTGGGTCATGCGCCAGGCCAGCGCGCCGGGGGCCGAGGGATTGCTCTTCAACACGGCCGGCGTGCCGCGCGAGAACAGGTGATTGTCGCGACGCAACCGGGCGGCCGCGGCGATGAAACGGTAGAGCGATGTGTCGGGGTTGAAGTGGTCGCGACCTCCGGAGCCCCAGCCGGCGGCGAACATCGCGGCGCGGGGTTGGGTGAAGCCTTGCTCGGTGCCGTAGTAAATGACCGGGATGCCGGGGAGCGTCATCAGCGCCAGCAGCGCCTGCTTCAATCCGGCTTCGGTGCCGCCGGCGAGGAAACGGTCGACGTCGTGGTTGTCGACAAAGGTCGGCATCAGGTGCGGTCGCGCGTGCACTTGCATCGTCCGCGTGATGCGGTAGGCCAATTCGGCGGTGGGTCGTCCGCGCGCGAAGACGTCGCCCAGCGTGCCGTACAACGGAAAGTTCAACATCCCGGGCAACCGCGGTTCGCCGGCGGGACCCGTCATATAGCCCTCGATCTTGCGCGCCTGCTCGTCGTGGTAGGGTTGATCGATGCCGAAGCCTTCGCCGAAGAGATGGAACTGTTGGCGTCCGGTGCGCCGGGCCAGCGTGGCGATGCCGGGGGCGCGCCAGTCCGCAGCGTGCAGGAAATCGGTGAAGTAGTCGGGTGGCACGTAGAACGCCGTGTCGACGCGGAAGGCATCGACGCCGACCTGACGGATCCAGTGGCCGTAGCTGGCGCGCAGGGCGCGGCGCACGGTGGGATTCTCGGTGTTCAGGTCGTCCAGGCCGGACAATTGGAAGTTGAGTTCCTGGAATCGCTCGTTGAAGTCGGCGATGCCGGGCGTCCAGTGGTAGATGCCGGCGCGTCGATGCGCCGGATTGCGCGGGTCATTGCGATCGAAGGGCCGCTGGGTGGGTGCGGGTACCGGGGTTGAGGTCCGCGACGGCACGTAATGGTGGGTCGGGTCGTGGGCGTCCCAGCCGCCCGGGTAGTCGAAGTAGTCGCCGGTGTGATTGACCACGATGTCCTGCACCAGATACATGCCGGCCGTGTGCAATGCGTGGGACAGTCTTTGGTAATCGGCCAACGTGCCGAGGTGGCGGTCGACCTGCCGGAAGTTCTCCGCCCAGTAACCGTGGTAGCCGGTATAACTGCCGCGGGGATTAATCCATTGATTGGCCACCGGGGGAGTGATCCACAAGGCCGTGGCGCCGAGTCCGCGGATGTAGTCCAGCCGTTGGGCGAGCCCGGCCAGATCGCCGCCGTTGTAGTGGGGCTCGGATCCGGCGCGGAATTCACCGGTGTGGAGGTCGTTGTTGGACGGGTCGCCGTCGGCGAAGCGATCGGTCACCACGAAGTAGATGATTTGATCGCGCCAATCCGGTGAGGGCACATGGAGTTTCAGCGGCGCGGCCTCGATCACGCTGGCGCCCGCGAGGGCGAGGGCGAGGGCGGGCAGGGCGCTGGGCGAACGGGGCATGGGACCGGGAAACTCGATGGCGGCTGAAGTGCGGGACGGTTCGACCTTCTGCGGGAATTGCGGCGGCGCATTCTGAACGCCCGCACGGCCCGGAAGGTTTGTAGTATGGGGCTCATACAAGCGGACCGCCGGGAACTTTCACGTTTTTCACGCCTACCCCCTCGGCGCGCGGTTGGACGGGCGAAAGGGTTTTGAAGGGATCCGTTTCCTCCCGGGGGAGCGATGGTTTATGCAGGGGCGCATGATCAATGTCGGTATCATCGGCACGGGCTACATGACCGTGGCTCATCTCAAGGCGTACGCGAAGGTCCCGGGCGCCCGAATCGCCGCCCTTGCGAATCCGAGCGGCCGGCATCTCGATGGCGACTTTTCGCAGGTCGCCGGCAACGTGGGCGATCCCAGCCCGCTGCGGCTCGATATGTCTTCGGTGAAGGCGTACCGGGACATCAGCGCATTGCTCGTGGATCCGGACATTCAACTAATCGACATCTGCACGCCCACCCGAACTCATGTCGAGCTGGCGCTCGCGGCCCTGGCGGCGGGTAAACATGTGCTCGTTGAGAAGCCGCTGGCGCGGACATCCGTGGAGGCACAACGGCTGGTGGAGGCCGCAGCGGTGGCGGCGGGGCGGGGCGTCTTCCTCATGCCGGCGATGTGCCTGCGGTTCTGGCCGGAGTATGTTTGGCTGAAGCAGGCGGTGGTCGCCGGCACCTATGGCCGGGTGTTGGATGCGCGATTCCGGCGGGTCGCCCAAGCGCCGGCCTGGGGGCACAACCATTTTCTGCAGGGCGGGGAATCCGGCGGAGCCTTGTTGGACCTGCACATTCACGACGTGGATTTCCTGCTGTCCTGTTTCGGCAGTCCTGCGGCGGTGTTTGCCAGCGGATATAGCAAGGTCAGCGGGGCCACGGATCATGTCCTCGCGATGTACCAATATCCGGGAGGACCCACGGTGAGTGCCGAGGGCAGTTGGGCGATGACCGAGGGCTTCGGATTCAGCATGTCCTATACCGTCAATTTTGAACGGGCCACCCTGGATTTCGACAGCGCCCGGGGGGCGGATGCCTTGCGGCTCATCGTGCGCGGCGGGCCGCCGGCGACCCTCAAGCCGGATGGCGGCGACGGGTATGTCGGGGAGTTGAAGTACTTTCTGGACTGCATTCACCGGGGCCAGCCCCCGAGCACGGTCACGGCGGCGGACGGCGCCAGCGCGGTGGCTTTGTGCGAAGCGGAAGAGGAGTCAATTCGCTCGGGGAAACTGGTGTCGGTGAGTGGAAAGTAGTGGCTGGTTTTCCGGCGAGTGCCGGGGCCAGACTGGCTCCGTATGTCGGACTGGTATGACAAATTGATTTCGGTACAGGGTCCCGACTCCATTCGTCGGGATGTGCTGTTCGGGGCCCCGCTGTAGAATTATCCGGAGTGGACATTTCGATGCTCGGCCGGGACGGCGCAGCCCTCGTTGTGCCAATTGAGGGACGGCCGTACGCAACTGGTGTTTGAGGTGCGGTCGATGGGGACGCCCTGGGTTGGTTTTATCCCCGCCTCGGCGCGCAACTTGGCGGCCTTGGAGGAATTCCTCGGGCGGGTGGCGGCGGCGACGGCAGGCGGGGCGCCATGGCCGGACACGGTGACGATGCCGTCCCTGCCGGACCGGCACTTTGATTCGGCGGTGGAATTGGCTTGGTGTGCCGATGCCGCGGGAGGCGCTCGGATGCAGTTCACGATCCGCGGCCCGCGCGGCTATCTCCGCCAGGAACTCGACTGGACGCCCAAGCTGGCCGGCGATTGGGGCGAGATGCTCGCTCAAGCCCGCGCCCGGGCGACCCCTTGGCCGGCGGCGGAGTGAGTTGGTGGGATTTTTGGTGATGAGGTTATCACGCAAGATGCTTGAAGTTAATTAGATAGCGAGCCTGGCACCCTAGCCGGTCACGGTAAAAGGCGAACCTAGCCCCGTTTCTCGGCATCGCCCCCGGGGGGCGGTGTGCGTGAATCTGACTATCCTCAGTGAGATGCTCGGCATTGAGGACTTCATATGCAGGTCGCAAAGGAGTCCCGCCTATCCCCCCGGGCTTCCGGTCGTCAGAGCGCCCGCGGTTTCCGGCTGGAGGGTTCCGACGGTGCGGGCTGGAGTGCTCATCGGTCGTCACCCGACAGAGGTTTGGGGTTGCCGGGATATGCCGGAGGCCGTCGGCAATGCCGTACTTGCCCGCCGAATTGCTTTCGGGGAAGAGCGCCCAACTCCGGGCCTGAGCTTGGGCTCCCGGCGGACCTGTTGAGCCTCGCTTGGTGGGCTATGCTGATTTGTGGATTTTTTTAAAAGTCTAAAAGGCAATAAGATAGCGAGCCTGGCACCCAAATCGAGGCGGGCCGAAAGGTGAACCTGGCACTATAGTTTGGCATGGGGCCATCCCGTGGCGGTCCCATGCCAAACGGAATTGCCTCCCCCGAAGAGGGTGCGCCCCCGGCGCGCTACCTTGGGTTACGCTCGATCCATTTTCGCTCGCCTCAACGAGGTCGCCTCCGTGCGCCGATCCGACCGAACTCTCATCGGTGTCGGTATTGAAATTCGTAGATCCCCGGGTGGCCGAGCGGACTCGGAACCCGAGCACCGGCGGATTTCACATAAGGGACATTTTCACAAAATGCTGAATGATAGTCCGATAGCGAGCCTGGTACCCTAATTTGGGTGCCACGGAAGGTGAACCTGGTACCACTTGCTGGCCGGGGAATGGTCTCGCGGACCATTGGAGCCAAGGCTGGCGGGGGCGTGCCTGGTTGGCGGCTTATGGTAAAGTGTTGGAAGGTAATTTGATAGTGAGCCTGGCACCCTGTTTTGGGCGGGGGTTGGCAGTTCGGCGGAATCGAGACAGGTTGGGTACTTCGGATGGCGTACCGGCTCGAGGCGCGATGTGGGTTTGGCCGCCGTCGAGAGTGTGGCCGGCGCGGGCCTTGAGGGCGGTGCGGGGCGGAGCGGCGGATTGTTGGCGGGAAGCGGGGCCCCAGTCGGGGTAGCGCGGCGATCGGGCGACTCGACGGTGACTGCATCCGGTTTCAACCGGCTTGGAGGGGAGGTCATCGGCTCCATTTCGTCGGGCGTCCACGAGACGCCGGGCGGGGTAATTCTCAAGCCGCAATCGGATATGAAAGCGGTTCTCTCCGGATCGTCGGTTTGAGTTGTCTGTGGGTGGAAATTTTATGAAACATATGTGGCTTTGGATCTTGGCGGTGGTGGTGGGCGTGGGCTTTTTGCTGGCAGGGTGCCAGGCGACGCGCGCGGGGTACGAGTCCGCGCCGTACCGGGTGGTGCGGTCGGACGGGAAGTTCGAGCTGCGGGATTATCCGGCGCTTACCGTGGTGGAGACGCCGATGGCGGATCCGGCCGGAAACGACGGAGGGTTCATGCGGTTGTTCCGGTTCATCACCGGCGCCAACGAAGGGAAACAAAAGATCTCCATGACCACGCCGGTCTTCATGTCGGTTGGGGCTTCCAATAGGACCATGGCGTTTGTGCTGCCGGCCAAGATGGCGACCGCCAACGTGCCCAAGCCGGCGGATGGCGCGTTGACGGTGCGTGAACTGCCGGCCGGCCGATTTGCGGTCTTGCGCTTCCGGGGCGCTCGGAGCGCGGAGAATGAGGCCGAATCCCTGGCGCGCTTGCAGGCGTGGCAGGAACGGGAGCACCTGACGGCGCTGTCCGGTCCGGTGTACGGCTATTTTGATCCGCCGTGGACCCCGTCCTTCCTACGCCGCAACGAAGTAATGCTGCGGACCGAAGAACAGAAATAGGGTGTTCCCGCCCGCTCGGGCCTTTTGGGGACTGCGGCCCGCGGGGTGCCGAATTTGGTACGTCCGACGGCAGCGCGCAGCCGCTGTATTTTGGCGACTGCGCCACGGTGAGGCCGGTAGCGCCGTTCAACCAGCCGCCCCGATGACGGAGACGAAGTGCCGATTCTCGCCCCTCGCCGCAGCGGCGATGCCCTATTCGATTTCGAGCTTGATGAATTCGCTCGGAGTCGAGGAGGAAATCGGGTGTTCCCAAACGACTTTCTGGTGGCTCGGATAAAGGGTCGCGCCGATGGGCACCCATTGGTCATCAAGCTGCCGGCGTTTGAAGAGACGCAGTTGGGTGTTCTGCTCCGGCGTAAACTCAGCGTGAAGTAGATCCCCGGACCCCGCCTTCAGGCGTCGGAAACTGAGGGCCGTCGGTTTCCGAATCGGAGATGTCAGGGCGATTAGCTCCTGGAGATTGGAGGCGCCGTCGCCATCGAAATCATCGTTGGGACCTTGTTGGAGCGTGTGAAAGTTCGCGTACTCCCATTCGTCGGGCAATCCGTCGCCATCACTATCGATCGGCAAGGCATCGTCCAGCACCGGGCCGTGGAAAAGATCCTGCCAGCCATAGGGGTCGCCCGGGGCGAGAGCTGCACGACTCGTAAAAGCCAGGGTTCGTCCGTCCGCACTCAATAAGGGGTTTACTCCCCCAACCGCCGCGCCCGGATCCGCGGCATAGATGATGCCCCGTTGTCGGTCCCGGACGTAGATATGACTCGCCGGCGTCGCTCCTTGAACCAAAGCCATATTGGAGCGAAAGGCGACGAAACGTCCATCGGCGCTGGCGGATACCCCACTAATGCGGCTCCCCGAATTGGATCCGGCAAGCGGAGTGGAGACCACTTCAAAACCAACCCCGGTGACGGGGGCAACGATCAGATCCTGGCCAAGGTCAGATCCTGCCGTGGGCGACTGGGAGGTCACAATGAATCGGAGGTGGCGCCCATCCCCGGTGAACTGCAGGTCGGAAAAGGCCGTCGCGGCCTCATTCCGGTAAATCTCGACCGGAGCGCCCGTCCCGAAAGTGCCCGCCACATTAATTGATTTGGCGATTCCAAAAGGGGCCGGTGTAAAAGCGATTTGCGCGCCGTCGGGGCTAAGCGCCAGGGAAGTTATATTGGTCTGCCACGTCCGCACGGTGCCCAAGGCTGAGAGTTGGATCTCCGCGACCTCAAAAAAGCGGCCGGCCGACGATCCTCGCGCCGCGACAACGATCGCTCCGTCATCGCTGATCCGAACCTGTTCCGAACTCGAGGGACCCGCGAAGGAATAGAGCCAGCGGATCTCCCCAAGCGCGGCGTTGAAGACATAGACTCCGCGGCCCGGAGCGGGCGCCGGATTGATCAATCCCGCTGTGGAATCGGCAATAAAGGCCACCCACTGGCCGTCCGCACTGAGGACGGGATTCGAGATTTGGTTCAGAGCCCCGTTTTCTGTTGCGGCCCGACGGCTGATGCGTTGGGTGCGGCCACTTGATAGATTTTGATGATAGGCTTGGACAATGGCACCGTTGGTCCCGTAGGTCAGGCCCGGCGCCCGACTGAAATATACCACACACCGGCCATTGGCCGACAGGATGGGAGCAAACGAGTCGCCCGGCCCCGATAAACCGTTGGTCCCCCGACTGACGAGGGAGATGTGGCCGGAAACACCGTCATATAGGAAGACGTCCCCGTGCACATTCTGATCCTGGGGGCTCCACTCGGCGGAAATGCTGGTGAAAACAATCCGCTGCCCGTCGGCGCTCATGGCCCGTTCCCCCACGAACTGTCGACCGTCCGCGAAGGGTAGGTGGATGCCCGGGAGGGCCGGACCCGCAGGTGTAATCCTGCCGGTAGTCACATTCGCCAGAAATAAATCGATCGCGTGATTTTGGTCGCCCGGGACGATGTCGGGTGAGCCGCTCGTGAAAGCGAGTTGCTGGCCGTCCGGGCTGATCACGGGAAATGCCGTACCGAGATCCACCGCTTTTCCGTCCGTCCGTTGTGAAATTAACTGACTTTGCCCGCTCGCCAGTTCCCACCGATACAAGGATCGTGACGGAGAGTTCGTGGTTGCGAGAGCCGTGAAAAACAACGTGTGGCCGTCGGGGGCCCAGGTGATTTCGTCCGGGAGGAGCGGAGCCGGCGAAAGTCCGCGGGGCGGAACCGTGAGTGCAGCCGTGGCCAAGGTCTGAAGACCCGCTTCCGGCGACCAGACGCGAAGGGTATTCGGATCGGTAGGTTGCGCCGGGTCCAAATACAATAGGGCCAACGTTCGTCCGTCGGCGGCCATGGCCGGACCCGGGTCGCCAGCTCCCGGATTCTGCCGATATGAGCTGCGGGGAATGACGTTCAAGCTCGTCCCCGCTGCGAGATCCCACCAGAAGATCGCGCCGATGCCCGGGCTCTGAGGATTCGACGACGCACCCGGGACACTATCAAAACGTGCCGCCAAAGAGCGTCCGGAATCGGACAGCACCGCGGACGAACTGGCGATGGATCGCCCGTTTCGCGTGGAATTGAAGGGCGCTTCCAAACGCGATTCCGTTCCCAACTCGAGATCTGCAATAATGAGATCCGTGGCTCGCTGCGCACCGGTCGGCGCTGGGGAGATAACGGCGGCCAATCGATAGGCCAGGTAGCGACCATTTTCCGACACCCCGACCAACTCCGGACTGGACGCCCGGGTTTCGCTGGGCTGCTGGCTAATCCGGCGTCGAACTCCGCTTTGGGTGTTCCACAAGTAAACGTCGGCGACCGAATTGGTGTCATCGTTCGTCAACCGCGCCTGAGTGACGAAGGCGATCCATTGTCCGTCGGGCGTCATGAGACCGTCGATGCACGGGATGGAGGCGATGGCCCCGGCGGCCGTGGCGTTGGCGGCCCGACTTTCGCCGGACGCGGTGTCGATCAGGTAAAGCTGGGAGCATTGGTCCGGATCGCTCCGATTCGACGCTCGTACCAGGAGGCGGGAGCCATCGACGGACGCGGCGAGCGTCACGACCGAACCAAAAGGCGGCGACGGAACCAGTTCGACGGCGTCGGTGGCACTATTTCGACGGAACAGGCGCAACGAAGCCGTAGCGGGCGGGTTGGTTACAATCGTGTTGGCGCTGGAACTGAAATACAGGAAGCGACCGTTGCCGGAAAAACACGCTGCCCCGGAAATGCCGTTCCCGGTCGTTGAAATATCGACGGGAGGATTGGGGATCAAAAGCGGCAGGACCGGAATCGCGGCCACGGCAGGCCACGACACTATGAGCGCGGCGAGAATCCGGGGCATTTTTGCACCCCGAGAAATTGGCGGGCTTTTCATGGGCAATGTCGTGCAGGTTGGAGATTGCGGCGGATCAAGGAACCGTGGTTCTTTCCTGCAGCCAGCGGTAATCTGCGGGACGGTCGGTGTCGCCATTGGAAAATAGGATGCCGCCTCTGGTTATTACCGTGGGATCCGTCCAACGGCGGTTTTCAACATGACTGTCCGCGAAACTGAGGTTTGCCGACTGTTGATGATAGCTCGCGGGATAATCGACCCAGGCGGGCGTGGCGCTCGTATCGGGAGGATGGATGAACCAGCCATCGTTGATGGAGGCGGGATTTTCCTCCGTCGCGACCCAGGTCATGGCCGGGCCCAGGATCAGGTCGCTCTGTTTGCGAAAGACGCGCCCAGCGCCCCAGGCGTTGATAGGGTTCATGAAACCATTCACCGAGATACTTCGGACTTTCGGGGGCCCGGTGGGGCCGACGGTCGTGACATCGGCGGGGCAGCGGTAGGCGGCCAGGGATTGGACGTAGGGGTAGATCAGGGAATCCTGGATGAGCGCCGTATTAGTCCAACTGGGAGCCGTAGACATGTTCCCCATGCACCACTGTTGGTTTAGCCCGTAATTCTTTTTGGGATTGGTACTATCGACGAGGACGTCCAGTCCACCAGTCCGGCAGATTTCTTCGCGAAAATCGCCCGAGTACACACTGAAAGCGCGGCCGATTTGGCGCAGGTTATCCTGACAATTTAGCAGGTCGGAGGCCGGTCGGGCTTTGGCGAGAGCCGGGAGGAGAAGTCCGGCCAGCACCAGCAGAACCCCCGTTACCGCCATCAATTCAACGACGGTGAACGCCCTTGAACGGGGCCGGCGGGAGTGCGTGGCGGTGGTCGTTGGAGGGGTTCGATGGACGGAGGTGTTCATACCAGGAACTCGGATTCTGACACGGAGGCCAGCGACCCCTCACGGAAAAAATGACGCTGCCGGCCGGGGGGAGGCGGCCTAACGTCAGGCGGGTCGGGCGACGGGATTTGGTGCGGCGCCTTCCCTGTGGAAGCGGCGTCCCGCCGCTTTCCGATCACCCGGCCCTATCCGCACATTTTCACCGGTTACGGCGACAACAACTGCCCTGGACCGCTCCAGCCGCTCCCTCCCTCACTTTCCGGGCAAGGTCCAAGCGCAGAGCTGGTGCCCGGCGGTGTAGAACAGCTTGCCGTCCGGAGCGAAGGCCATCGCACTGATAAACAGTTTGCCGAAATCGGGGGCGGCGAGGCGAATCTCGCTGGTCAGGGAACCCGTGGTGATATCGAAAATCCCGACACGGATTTCGAACATAGCGCGGGGCTTCAGATGGATAATCATCGTGGCCGCCGCAAGCTGCTGTCCGTCGGGGGACACGACGAGGCAGGGCCGGGTTTGGAACGGCTCCGGGACGGGCCACGGGAGGTCGAGTCGCAGCTCGCCCGTGACGGTGTCCCAGACTTGCACTCCCTCGGCGGTGGATGCGGTGGCGAGGATCTTCCCATCCGGGGTGCACGCCAGACCGGCGATGGTCCCGGAAAACTCCGGAAATTCGCGAAGCAACTGGCCGCTGGCCGCGTCGAACACGCGCGCGAAATGCGTCCAGTTGCCCCCGCCAATCGCAAATATACGGCCAGCGGCCGAGAGCGACACCTGAGCCCGCTCACCGGGCGAGTCGGCCGCCAACCGCCACAAGTTCCGGCTGGCCCTCAAATCATGAACACCCAAGGGAAAACCCAATCGCGATAGGTTTTCATCAAACACCACAGGATGCCCCGGCAAGGCATCGATGGCTCGCTGGGTTATCGAACGGTCTTTCAGATTAATATCATGAACCACCGATTTTCCGTCGAGGTTGGATCGATACAGCAGTAGGTGTGAGGGTTGGGTTGAGAAGATAAGGTGCTTTTCGGTGGAGTCCGACGGGAGGGTTATTTCCCAGAGTACTTGCTGGGTCTCCACCGCACGCACGACGACGGTTTGGCTCTCATGGGACACTATCGCCATGAGCCGGCTGTCGGGCGAGACCGCCAGGGATTGGGCGGAGATCTCGCTATTGCCGGCAATCGGGGCGGACCAAGCGGGCGTGGTAAGCAAGGTTTGGGCTAACGGGACCCGCGCAGGTGGCGGAAATGCGGGCGCGCCGAAGTGGGTCCGGAGCAGATTGCGCCAATGGTTCAGCACATCGCGTTGATCCGGCTGGTTGGAATTGGGCTGCTGATTGTAGATAGCATGCTCCTTAACGAGGGGGGCCGGGAGGGTTGCGTTGACGTGGATCAGGATTTCCGCGAGGCACGCCCAGTCGGCACGAGTGAAGCGAGCGTCGCCCACGATTCGCGTCAGCAAGGCGGAAGTATCGGGGCGCGCCTCCTTCTTCAAGGCCGCCAGAAAGACCTGTGGCGGGTGGTCGGAGTTCCGCTCCGCCACCCGCAGGGCGGTGTAGAACCAGCTGGCGAGGAAATCCTGCTCCGCCGCACCGCGCAGGCGCCAGAGTGCGAGCGCCAGCTCGGCGGGTCCCTGGCTGCCGATTTTGGCCTTGAGGGCCGCGGCTGATTTCTCCGGATTTATGAGACCCCGCAATTCGGCGGCGGCGACGACCCAGGCGGCGGAGTCCTCGTCGGCCGCGGCTTCCACCGCATCCGCGTCGCTGGCGCGCAGCAGTTTGGTCGCGTGAGCGAGGACCAACCGTTGCATCCGACGGTAAAAATACCGGGTGGGCTCGCCCTCCACACAACTCAAACGGAAGTCCGGCGCCTCGAAAACCGGCTGGCACTGGAGGAATTTCAGCAGGTTGTCCGATCCGATGGGTTCGAGAGCCTTGGCCAGGCGGTCACCGGGCACAAGTTCGCTGGAGGAATCGCGATATACGCCCGCACAGATATAGAGCAGCGTCCAGCCCCGTTCTACGGGCGGCAGCGCGTCCACCTCGGCCAGCACCCGGGCGATGTCCGCCTGATACTTTGGTTGATACGGCAAGGTCTCCCGCGTGGCGCGCTTCATTTTCGCCAGCAGCCAGCTCGGGTTATTCGTGCGGTTGCCCCGTTCCGACCAGTATTGGCGGAACTTCCCTAACAGCCCGGGGGTGTCCAATGGCGGGGTTCCACGCCGAACCAGCAGCCTGGGGGCCGCCATTTGAGCGGCCTCGAGGTAAAAGCTCAGCATGGCTCTGGCCACGTCCCCGACGGATTGCGGGGATTCCACCTCGGTAACGGAAAGTGGGCCGGGCCGACTGTTGAAGGACCGATGTAGGTTTGGGAGAGTCGCGGCCGTGTCCCGGGCCAGCGTGGCGATGGCGGGCAGGTCCTGGGGATCCTCGCGCATGAAGAGGGCGCCCAAGGCCAAAGTGCGCACCTTGGGGTCGGCATCTTGCAGAAGCAGGGTCAGCGCCGGGCGTTCGTTCGTGAGGGAGTGCAAGTCGGCCAGGAGTCCTTGCTGCTCAGCCACTAGGTTCGTCGGCCACTGGCCCTCGGACCGACGATTGCGGATAATGTCCTCGGTGGCCAAGTGGGTGACGCGCCCGGCGAGGGCACTTAGTTGCTGACGGATGGCTTCGGGGCTGGGGGAAGCCGCCCGACCGGCCAGCATCAATAGCACCCCGATCGCCCAGACGAGGAGAAGGAGGCGAAGGTTTATTTCGCAGCGTATTTTCCGTCGCACACCTGCCCTAAAAACCGCGGCAAGGCGTAAGTTGCGGGCCCAATGGGGGGATCCCCGCGGCTCTGCCGGCCAACGGGGATCAGGCGCGGACTTCAGGCCCCCGGGGCTTTATCGTCGTCCAGGACGCGCCAGCCGCGCCGGTTCAAGTCCCAATAGACAAAGGCACCGGCCAGCGCACCCACGGCGAGGAAAACCAGCCCGAGCAGCACCTGTCCGAACAGGATTTTGCCCACGCCAAACAGGGCGAGATAGATCATGACGCAGCCGGCGAACCAATCGGCGAGATTGCTGAAGCCGTCGCGACGGGGTTTCACCTCGGACGCTTCGCGGGCGACCGGACCCCATAGGGTGGGACTCGGCTGCACGCGGCGGTAGAACTTCAACAGCGTGGACTGAGCTTCGGGCGCGGTCGCATACGTGACCACCAGCCACACCACGTTGGAACACACGACGGTGATCAACACGGTCCAGGCAAACGACCGCGGATCCTCCGTGCCGCCGGCGACGCCCAAGGCCTCGCGCAGCGAGATGGGGCCAAATTGGAGCAGCATCGAAACCACGAAGGAGGCGCCCATGGCCGAGACCTCGCTCCAGGCGTTGATGCGCCACCAGAACCAACGCAGGATGAAGACGCTGCCGGTGCCGGCGCCAATAGCCATGAGGAATTTCCAGGCCCCACTAATGGAATCCTGATAATAGGTGACGGCCGACGAGGCGACCATCAGCAGGAGCGTCGCCACTTGGCCCGCGCGCACATAGTGGGCATCGGAAGCTTTGGGCTTCAGGAACCGCTGATAGAAATCATTGATGAGATACGACGCGCCCCAGTTGAGCTGCGTGGCCACGGTGGACATGTAAGCGGCGGCAAAGGCGGCGACCATCAGGCCGGCCAGCGCGGGCGGAAATACGTTGGGATCGACGATGGTTTTCACAAACCCCGTTTCTTTGTCCTTCAAGTCGGGATAGAGGACCAGGGAGGCGAGGGCAGTGAGAATCCAGGGCCACGGCCGGATGGCGTAATGCGCGATGCTGAACCAGAGCGTGGCCAGCAAGGAATGGCGTTCGTCCTTGGCGCAGAAGATGCGTTGGGCGACGTAACCGCCGCCGCCGGGTTCGGCGCCCGGATACCACGTCGCCCACCAGGTGACGGCGAGATAGACGAAGAAGGTGATCATCGGCATCCAAGGGGAACCAATCTCGGGAGTGAACGAGAGAATGGAGCCGCCACCCCCGCGGGTTTGATCGAGCGCATGCAGTTTGCTGATCATCACATCCATGCCGCCCGCCGCCCGCACGGCATAGAAGGCGAGGACGATCACCATGCCCATTTTCAGGACGAACTGGAACAGGTCCGTGACCAGAACGCCCCAGAGACCGGAGAGGGTGGAAATGGAAGCGGTCACCAGCATGATGCCGAAAACAATAACCAGCGCGGCCAGTTTCGGATCCGTGATGGCGAAGCCAAAGGCCTTCAATTCGAGTCCGGGGAAGATGATCATGAGGATCTTCACCATGGCGAGATTGACCCAGCCGAGAATGATGCAGTTGATGGGCAGGCCGAGGTAGAGCGCCCGGAAGCCGCGCAGGAAGGCCGCGGGACGACCGCCGTAGCGGAGTTCGGCGAATTCAACGTCGGTGACCACGCCGGCGCGGCGCCACAGGCGGGCGAAGAAGAAGACGGTGAGCATCGCGCTCAGCAGCATGTTCCACCATACCCAGTTGCCGGCGATGCCATTGGCGGCGACGAGACCGGTCACGGCGAGCGGGGTATCGGCGGCGAACGTGGTGGCCACCATGCTGGTCCCGGCCAGCCACCAGGAGACACGCCGGCCGCCGACGAAGAATTCCTCAGTCGAACCGGTGGCCTGACGTCGGTACCAGAGCCCGATGAGCAGGTTGATCAGGAAGTAAGCGGCAATGATCGACCAATCGAACCACGTGAGATGCATGAGCGGAAAGGGGACGGTAAAACTGCGGGATAATTGCGGCGGATGTTGCGTCCCTTCACCCCGGCTTGGCAAATGCAACCTGCGGGGCAGGGGGTGGGGTCGACTTCGGCGACCCTTGCGCCGGGGCTCCTTTTAGTGGTTCATTAGTCCTCCTTCGCACTGACATGGCCGAATATAAAGCGACCCTACACTGGACCCGCGCGGGCGGGGATTTTCTTCCGGGCCGATACTCGCGGGAGCACACCTGGAGCTTTGATGGCGGGGTGACGGTGCCCGCTTCGGCCTCGCCCTCGGTGGTGCCGGTGCCGTATTCAAACCCGGCCTGTGTGGACCCGGAAGAGGCCTTTGTCGCGGCGATTTCCAGTTGTCACCTGCTGACGTTTCTTTTCCTGGCGGGGAGGGAGGGATATTTGGTGGAGGATTATCGCGACACCGCGGTGGGCGTGATGACCCCGAATGCCGCGGGGATTCCCTGGGTGAGTCGGGTGACGCTGCGGCCGGTGGTGAATTATGGGGGCGAAAAGCAGCCCACGCCGGCGGAGGAAGCGGAGTTGCATCATCGGGCGCACGAGCAGTGCTATATCGCCAATTCGATCAAGACCGAGATTCGCATCGTCGGTGGACTCCAGTCGGCTGAACTTTCCCATCTGACCTGAAATGAAACCAGATCCGCTGGAACGAATCGCTGCGGGCCGGACCGATTTGGTGATGGCCTACATTGCGGCCGGCCAGCCGGCCACGACGGTGGGCGCCGACGGGATGTCCCTGCTGCAATGGTGTGCTTATTACGGGGACGTGAGCGCGATCCGTTTTTTGCTCGATCACGGCGCATCGCTGGGCGCGCTGGGACCCAATCTCGATCTCAACGGGGCTGCCTTTCACGGGCATTGGCGGCTCTGCGAATTTCTGATCGAACACGGGGCCGATGTGAATCAACCGCTCGCGGATACGGGAGAGACGCCGCTGCACGCTGCGCTTTGTACGACGGATCGGGTGGCCCATGACCGGGTGCTCCGGGTGTTGCTTCGACACGGGGCGCGTCCGAACGAGGTCACCAAGCCCGGGGTGGAAACGGGCGGCTTTATGCGGGATTGCCGGACCCGGGCGGAGACACCGTTGCATCGCGCCGCGGCGTTCGGCGCGGAAGATACGGTGGAGTTGCTGCTGGCAGCCGGAGCCAATCGCGAGGCGAAGGATATGAACGGAGACTCGCCCCTGACTTGGGCGAGTTGGCATCTCCGTCCGGACGCCATTCTCCGGCTGCTGTGTTATGGCAATTTCCGCGTACGGCCGAATCGCCGCTCGATGCGGGCGAATCTGGTCGGGGAACCGGAATAGCCGGCTCCCCGCGGTGGGGTTCCTTTCCTCGCCGGTTTAAGGTGCGCGGCGCGCGCGGACGAAATCCGGTCCGGGGCCGGTGATGGCTTCGGCCGCGGGGATCTCGCTGAAGCGCGATTGCAGTTGGAGGGTGCGCCAGGTTTGCCAAGCCTGCGGGTTCAATCCGGTTTGTCGCTCCAGGCGGATTTGGTCCCCGGGATGTCCGTAGATTCGCAATGCGCGCTCGGGCGAGGGGAAGTCCACCAAAGGATCCACGCCGATCACGGCGACGCGGCCCGAGGTGAGACGGGGACGGCTCAGCAATTCACCTGTGCTCCGTTGGCCCACGGCGGAATCCAACCGGATCAAAACGATGGCCGACGGCCGGTTCGTTTGGGCCCGGAAACTTAAGCGACCGATCTCCCGATCGCCGGTGAGCACCCGGCCGGGCAGGGTGCGGAAATGGGTTTCGTAGCTGTTCGGACCGGTCGGGGTGACACTGGCTTCGCCGATCTCCGGCGCCGTGAGCGTCAGGACAAAGTCGACCAGGTGATCCGTCTCCAAGGCGTTTTGCACGACGAGTTCCGTGAGGTCATAGCCGGAGACCAGCCGGATCGGCAGGCTGGCGGATTCACCGGTGTAGAGGTTGGTCGTGCCAAGCGAGAGTTCGAATTCCGGCCGCGTGTCGCGCACGACCAAGGGAAACTCCACGGCGGTGACCACGAGTCCGTCGGATACGAGGATGGTGACGTGATTGGTCGCGGGACCATCGGCGGCGCCGGGGCGCCAGTGCAGCCGGCCGCTCAGGGCGTCGACGGTCAGCCCGACGGGTACGGGCGGTTGCAGGCGATACTGAAGAACCTGCACCGGCAGATCGAAATCGGTGGCGTGCACGGTGAGTTCGAAGAGATCGCCTTCGTTGACCACCTGGGGTGGTATCGCCTCGACGACCGGCGGCGTGTTCACTTCGCGCACGATCACCGTCACCAGGCCCGTGCTGCTCAGCGAGGGCAGGCCGTGATCGGTGACGACCACATTGAACTTATTGGTGGCCGGACTGGTGCCCTCGCCCACGGCCCAGCGCAGGACCCCGGTGCGGGGATCCAGCGTGGCTCCGGCAGGCGCGCCCGGCAGCAGGGCGAACGAGAGCAGATCCGGCGGCAAGTCGCCGTCGACGGCGGCCAGGGTGATCTGGAGCGCGGTACCTTCATCGATGGTGATCGATTGAGTCGGTGTGGTGAATCGGGGCGGTTGATTCGTGCGGCCCACGGTGGTGCTGGCGTCGGCGATGGAGGGCGCATCCTCGCGCACTCCGGCCGCGCTGACGGCGACGGAATAAAAGCGGTAGTGTCGGCCGGTTTCGCCGGGGTAGAGCGCCCCCAGCGTGCTCAAATTGGTTCGCCACGCGACGAAATCTCCGGCGTCCACGGCCGCGAAAATGTCGTAGGTCACCGGGTCACCCCCGGGATTGTTGCGCAACGTCCATTGCAGGGGGATGACGGTGCTGCTGCTCGCGGGCAGGGGTTGAACTTCACTGCTGGGTTGGGCGAGATTTATCGGGGTCCGCGGTCCATAAAGGATGCGATAACGCACCGGACCGGCGGCCGTCTGATCGATGAAATGGAGGGTGCGCTCGTACCGGGGGCGTCGTCCGCCGGCGATGAAGGTGCGGTCGGTGGTCCAGAAATTGGCGCTGGGCAGGGCCTGGGGCAGGGCCTGTCCATCCGAGACACGGATGACGCCCTGCGGCTCGTAGTCGGCCAGCGTGGGATCGAGTAGGCGTCCGTAGGTCCAGCCAGCTGCGGCCGTGATCTCGAGCGGCCGCTCGAGATGCCCCACCGGTTCAAAGGGCCCGAACGTACCGGTGCGCACGACCCGGACGACGTTGGTGGAGCCGTCACTCCGGTACAGCGTGTCGGGCAGGAAGTCATCGTCCTGCACGTCATTCACCAGGTAATCCGGCTGTACCGCGTCCGTGCCGCTCACCCGCACACTGCGGATCAGTTCGTGGATCGAGACCCGGTCGATGGTGGAAAGCTCCGGGAAATTCTTCAACGGACCGACGTTTTCAAACGTGGCCGAATAGTCGATGAACTGGCCCTGGAGCGACGACTTAAAGAACCACCGACCGCTGCGGATGGCCCCGGGTGGAAGGTCGCCGAAGTCAGCCGTGAGGGACGGCGTGATGGATTGCCCGGCGATCTCGGTACCGAGCAGGCGGAAATCGATGAGCAGGCCTTTTTCGTTTTCGATGATCTTCGGCTGACTCGATGTGATCTTGAAGGCGCGGGCCGTGCCGAAGCCGTGATTGCGCACCTGTACGGCCAATTCATAGGGCAGGCTGGGTTCAACGACGTCGGTGAAGGGGTCGTCCGCCAGGACGTCCCGTTGATGGAAATAGGTCAGGGACAGTTGGGGATTCGGGTAGACGGTGATCGGTGCCGGGGCGAGCGGGACGTCCACGGTGACTCCGGCCTGAGTGTAACGCAGGCGGCCGCCGACGAGATAGCGGACGGGTTCGGCGTTGGTGGCGGCCAGGTTGCCGGGGACGATGAGCCACTGGGCACGGCCGGAGGCATTGGTCCCCACGCGGCCGGTGCCGGCGACATCGCTCAGACCCGTGAGCGTGGGCGGCAGGACGCCGAAGCGCGGGCCGACGGGATTGCCCGCGAAATCGCGCAGGTCCAATTCAACGAGCACATCCGTGAGGGGATCGGCGGAATTATTGTCCAACTCCAGGGTCGCCAGGAAGGCGGAACGGGTGGTCACCGCCTCCTGATCCAGTCGGAGTCGGACGCGGGCGCAAACGCCGCCACCGCTGCCCGCGAGATTTTCCCGCACCGTGGCGATTGCCGCCCGCAAGCCGGCTAGGGGATCGCCGCCGAAGCCATCGCGCTCATCTGCGGCAATTGCCTCCGCCGCGGCGACCGAGGCCGCGGTGAACTGATCCAGCGGGATGAAATCCAGACTGGAAGCGGCCGGGACGGAGGCGAGGAAGTAAATGCGCCGCCCGTAATAATCGACCGTGCGATTCCAACGTTCGATGAACGCCGTCACTTGGGTCGGACTGACGAGGTCCGGCTGCGGACCGGCCAACAGGGCCGCCTTTTCCGCGGCACTGACGGTGCGGCCGCCATCGCTGGTCACCGCAATGGCGGCGCTAAAGCCCGCGAGGAACCGGCTGAGGTTGGTGCCCTGCTTCGGGTGCAGCCAAGCGGGATCGCCGAATAGGATCTGGATCGCGGCGACTTGGGCCTCGAGTCGGCGGGCCGCTTCGGCCACGCCGGCCTGGCCGGGGAAAAACGTCGGGGTGGTGGCGGCGGGGCGGGCGCCCAATCGCGAAACCGTGCCCGTCTTACCCGGTTCGGGTTTGCAGGCGTCGGCGAGTTTCTTGGCGCAGTCGAGCGCGGAAATGATTTGGCCGACGTACGGGATCTCCTTCCCGGCGAGTTCCGCGCAGCTCACGCCGGCAGCAGCGCAACTCAGCCCGAGATCGGCGGTGTCGCACGCCGTTCCGCCCAGGATATTGGTGGCGCAATTCATGGCGGAGGTCGCGCATCCCGCGGTGTCCTTCGCACAACCGAGGGCGGGTCCCAACGGGAGGAATCCAATGATGCAATCCACCATCGCCCCGGCAACCTTCGCGCCGCAGGGATCGCAGGGCGTGGGTGCTGTGTAGCTGCCCCCGACGAAAAAGATTGAGCTACCCCCGGGAGATCCACCCAACGGTAGGAAGCCCAGGCCGCCGCCGCCGGGGCAATCCGCCGGCGCGGCGAAGGGCACGCTGTAAGTGTTCTGGTTGGTGGCGCAGATGAGCGACCACTCGAGGTGACCGCCGAGCCCGCAATCGTCTGCGGCGGCGGCCCGGGCCGGGGTGCCGCGAGTTGCGCCGCCAGGTGCGGGTGCGGGCGCGGTTGCGTGGCGTTCGATAATCAACGGCACAGTAATGCTGCTGCGGGCGGCGAGATCGCCCAGTTCCCCCAGCAACGGCGTGAAGGTCCATTTCGCATTGCTGGCAAAGTTCAACTTCAGACCCTGCGCGGCGATCAATCCGTGGTTGGTGATTTTTAGTTCGATCTCCGTGCGATCCTGCTGGATTTCAGAGAGGTCCACCGACGGCGGATCGAGCGTGACCACCGGGATCGGAACGAAGGTCTCGAACACGGTTTCGATGGCGATCTTCACGTGATCCTCGATTTCCGTCGGCACGACCGAGAACCGGTATTGCACCGTCTCCCGCGAGAGAAAGGTTTGGTAAAGATTGTCCCGACCGGCGGCGACGAGGAGTGGCGCGCGATAGGTGCTGTGTTTGTCGGCGGTGACGTCGACGTCGTAGATGCCTTCACGTAGACTGCCGAAAGTCACGCGGCCGTTGGCGCCGGTGACGCCGTTGGTCACGACGGTGGTGCGACCGGATTCGCGCACGGTTACGCGGGCTCCGGCCAGTCGCGGAGAGCCCGCCGCGTAGAAGGTGTATTCGTCCGTGGCCTCCGGGGTGAGGCTGGCGATGGCCGTGGAGACCGTGGTGAAATTGAACGCCACGTTGACGCCGTTCGTGCCGTCTGTGATCGCCAGAGCCCCGCGCTGATCACCCAGCGTCAATTCAGTGGGTGGCCGCACCAGCAGGCTGATTCGGCGCGTGGCGCCAGGTTCCAGTGACGGATACGGCTGGGCATCGGCGACGGTGATCCACGGCACGGGCAGCAGGACGCTCAGGAGACCGGTCGCCCGCCCGCCCTCATTGCGGACATCAAAGCTTACCGCGGTCGGTTCGCCCCGCAGCACCGACGCTGCCAGTGCATCGGGTGTCGCCACGAGGCGGGCCGTCCGGCCCACGACCTGAACATTCAGCCGATAATCCCGACTCAAGCCTTCTGCCGTGGTGGCGCGAACGATGAGGGTGCCGGCGGCGAATTCGTCGCGGGTAGAGCGCAGGCGTAGTGAGACGGGCAATGAGCCATTGGCCGGTAGCGTGTCGCCAGCGACGATATCCAGCGCCACGCCGGGGAGTTCTGTGAGACCGGAAACGACGGCCACGCGCACGCCGGTGAGGGGAACGTCACTGCGGTTTTGCAGCAGAGTCGAATTAGTGCCCGCCCCCAGAGCGGGGATCGGTTGGGTGCCTTCGGGATGTTCCCAGGCAAGATTCAGCAGGGAGAACTGATCCTGTACCGGGGCATCTGGCGCGGCGGGATGGGTGGCGCCGATGGTGTAGGTGCCGGCTTCACCGAGCAGCGGACGAAAGACGGTTTGGAACCGACCTTGCGCGTCGGTCAGGGCGGAGAGAATGCGGGTCGTGCCCCGCACCTTCAGGAAGATAGTCACCAGTTCGCCGGCGGCCGGTGAACCGTTGCGGCGTTGGGCGGTGCCCGTCAGCACAATGGGCGCGCCCGCGGGGCCGCGGGTGAAGTCGGTGGCAACCGTTGCCGAGTACGCCAACTCCACGCGCACCGGAGTCCCGGCCACGGCGCGATTGTCGGCTTCGTTCTGCTCGATCACCGTGTTCTCCACGTCACTCTGTGCCACCACGAAATAAGCGCCGGGTTCCTGCGGCAACAGGTATTGCCCGGTGCGCTCGATGAATTGCCCGGCGGGCAGCGTGCCAGTGAAGGGTATCGTGGCTAATTCGCGCGCGGAGGCATCGACTTCCCCGGTGCGGGTCAGCCACAAGCGGAGATTCCAATGCCCGGTGGCCGGCCCGTTGCCGCGGTTCAGTTCCCGCACCGTCACGCGGAGCAGGCCGCCGGTCTCGCCGTCCCCGGTCGCCTCCAGTCGGCTGATAATCAAGTTGGGCTGCGGCCGCACGATGAGGTTGAAGGCCACCGTATCCGTGCGACCGAGGAAATCCCGCACCCGCAGCGTCACTGGGAACGTTCCGGCGGCATCGGCGGGCGCGATCCAGCGGAAGATCCCGGTGTCGGTATCCAATGCTGCGCCCGCGGGTCCGGTTACGAGCGTGAACGTGGCGGCTTTTTGCGCGGGTACGGCTCCGACCAGAAAGGCGACTTCCTCGCCGGGGCTCAAGGTTCGGTCCGACACCGGCAAAAAGTGCACGGCCGGCGGCACGCCTTGGGGAGGATTAAATGAAAGGTTATCGATCCCCGGCGCGGTGATCCCGGCGGGCCAGCGCACGGCCACGCGTTGCAGGCCGTCCTGTCGGATGCGCACGCGTTCCTGGGTTCCTTTACCGCCGGCGAAGCGGTTCGAATAGACTTGGAAACCGGTGGCATCGAAGCCCAGTACTTCCACCCCAGGGGGCTGGGCGTTGAGCAGGAAGAAGCTGGAAACGGTTGTGAAACCGGGTTCGGTGGAGCCGGGCGCCAACCACTTCCACCCGATCTCCCCGCCCGGGGTTTCGGTGCCGGCGAAGGCCCAGACATTGGGCGCGGAGATCGGCACCAATTCCAGGGGCCGTGCGGTGGTTACGCTGACGCCTGGCCCACCGGTGAAACTCAGGCCGAGCGCCGCATATTGGTTGTTCAGGACCGTGCCCACGGGGTTTTCCTCGAAGGTCACCAGCACCGCGCCCAGGTCGGCGTCCGTGTACAGGGCCTTTTGGGGCACAATCCGTGCGCCGCCGCTGGTGGCGGTCTGCCAGGAAAACTCCAGTCCGCTCTGCCCGGCGGAATTGGCGGCATACAGCAACGTGACCGGGTAGAGCCCTTCGCCGGTGAAGACACATTCGATCCAGCTGTAATTGAAGCTTCGGTCACCAGCCTCGCCCAGGAGGATGTCGCCGATTCGCAGTTCATAGCCGTCGTCGCTGCCCACGCCCAGTTTGAGTTCGATTTCCGGAGTCGTGGGATCGAGATCCAGGTCGCGGCTGATCCGCAGCAGGAATTGGTGGCGGAGAATGAAATTTCGCGCGGCGAGATTCCGTACGCGTTCGGGCGGGACCGTGGTGGAGCCGAAGAATCCCTCGAACCGATCCCCCACGAAAACAATCTCGCCGGGACGTGGAAAATCGATTTCCGGCGACCGGGTGGTTCCGTCGGACGGCCGGTTGGCGAGGATTTCCGTCCGCGGGACGCCGCCGCCACCGATCTCGTTGAACAGTTCGATTTGGACGCCGTCGCCCGGTACCGGCGGCAGATCGCGACGCGTTGCCGTGGCGACCGGAATGAGGCGTCCGTTGTACACCCGGACACTGGCCTCGCGGCTCGTGGCGGAGCCGAACGCATTGGTGACGATCAGCCGGTAGATGCCAGTTTGGGACGTCTGGGCGCTGCCCAGATTGAGGACGGGGGAGGTTGCGCCGGTCAGGTTGACCCCGTTGCGTTGCCACTGGTAATTCAACGGCGGAACGATGCCCGCCTCGCCATCGAGTTGCAGCGCCGCTCCGGCGGCGATCACGATGTCGGCGGGTTGCCGGAGGAACGTCGGTGCGGCGGACCAGATTCGAAATTCGTAATCGCCCGTGCCGTCTTCCCTGCCGCTGACCACGACTTCGTAGACGCCGGCGTTGGTCAAGGTCAGGAGACCGGGATCGGTCGGGCCGCAGGGGCCGGTGGCCGCGAAGACTTGGTCAAAGACAGTGGTCCCGCTTGGGGTGATGCAGCGCCATTGCAAAACGCCCCCGCAATTGTTCCCGGATCGGGCGTCGAAATAGACCGGTGTCCCGGCGCCCACCGTAAAGTGATAGGTGTCGGAGCTTCCGGGTAACTCGATCGATCCCGAGCCGGCGGCCGGCGAATTGGGTTGGATCGTCTGATTCAGGGTGACGTCGAAGCTCTGATTTGCCGTGGGGACTATGCGGAAGGAGTAGTCGCCGATCCCATCCTCCAGGCCGTAGACGGTGACCGAGTACGGTCCGGCATTGGTGAGAACGAAACGACCCGCGTCGTGGAGATCACACGGACCGGCGGATGCGAAGATTTCGTCGAAGAGGATTCCACCGGTGGGGCCGACACATTTCCACCGATGCGGGGAGCCGCAGTTGAAGCCGGTGAGTTCGTCGAAGTAAACCACCTGGCCCGCGGTGGCGTTAAAGGTATAGACGTCCTTTTCACCGGGCACATCGAGGCGGCCGGCGCCGGCGCCGGGGACGCCGTTGGTGACGATCTGGCCGAAGGTGAGATTGAAAGCCTGGTCCACCACGGGTACGACGCGGAAGGAGTAGTCGCCGACGCCGTCCTCCACGCCGTAGACGGTAACCGAATACGGTCCGGCGTTGGTGAGCACGAAACGGCCGCCATCGTGGGGGGCACACGGACCACTGGCTCCGAAAGTTTTGTCGAAGAGGATTCCACCGGCGGGATCGGCACATTTCCAGCGGTGCGGGGAACCGCAGTTGAAGCCAGTGAGTTCGTCGAAGTAAACCACCTGGCCGGCGTTGGCGGTGAAGGTATAGACGTCCTTTCCACCGGGCAGCTCGAGGCGGCCGGCGCCGGTGCCGGGAACGCCGTTGGTGACGCTCTGGCCGAGGGTGAGACTGAAGGCCTGATCCGCAACGGGTACGACGCGGAAGGAGTAGTCGCCGCCGCCGTCCTCCACGCCGTAGACGGTAACCGAGTAGGGTCCGGCGTTGGTGAGAACGAAACGGCCGGCGTCGCGGGAATCGCACGGGCCGGCAGCACCGAAGGCTTCGTCGAACAGGATTCCTCCGGTGGGTCCGACACATTTCCACCGGTGCGGGGAGCCGCAGTTGAAGCCGGTGAGTTCGTCGAAATAGACGACGGCACCCGCGGTGCTGGTGAAGGCATAGGCGTCCACTTCCCCCGACGCGGCGAGGATTCCGGCGCCGATGCCGGGTACGCCGTTGGTAACGACACCGTTGGCAGGCAAGGTGAACGATTCGGCCTGGACGCTGCCGGCTAGTCTTCCCAGCAGAAACAGCCAGCCAACGAGGGTGAATAAAGACAAGGCGCCAGCCGGCCGGTTGTGGGGGATCTTCATAAAAACTCCGCGGCAGTCTGTGCCGGGCGGTCTCCCGCCTCAAGCCACAAATGAACTCCTTTGTCGGTATCGGACGAATCGCGATCCTGAAGCGGCGTTTCGGATTGAGTGTGGGACGAAAATCTCCCCGCCTTGGCCCGGGCAGGCGAGAGGGAGGGTATCAGGGCGGCTGGCGAGCCGGAGCCGAAACGGCACCACCGCCCCTGCGTACCAGGTTCAAAGTCCACCCCCACCAACACTGGGACAGGTTCACTGCGCAGGTAACTGGTGCCACGCTCCCTATTCCCCCGTGCGCCAGATAGCGTACCAGGCTCCCTATCCCGGCCGTCCCTCGTATACCGAGCCAGGCTCCC
>CANIZL010000021.1 GCA_947471985.1 Verrucomicrobiota bacterium
AAACTTCCGGCAATCGTGCAATTGACCGCCCAGTTTATCCGGGCGCTGCGCAACGGAATTATCCGCGCTCTGCGCTGGACGGCCGCCCTGAGCCACTTCCGCATTGCAATGAAAGCTTACCTGTGAAACTAGACAGACACCGTTGGTTTAACATGTCGTACATTATCTCTCACCATTTCGCCCCTTTTTTGAGTTTGCGCCTTATTGACTACTCGGAATTGGGGGGGGGGCAATCGGCTCGAACTTACGGAGTTTCACCCGCAGGGCAGACATTGAACCACTTCTCAGCCTCCGCCCGGGTCGCCAAACCCTTGTAGTGCTGGTGAATCATGGCGGGGGAATTTCCAGCCTGAGCCGCGGTCAAATTCTCGTTGGCATGCACTGCGAAGTGAAAGCTGCAAAATGCATGGCGCAGGCCATTTCTCCGGGATGGAATTCCCAGCGAATCACGAAGCCGGGCAAATGCGCTGACGAAGCCGTTCAAAGTCGCGGTATCGGTCCACACTTTGCCAGTGCACTCGCGATAAGGTTCAAGCCACGCCTTCAGCGCCGGGCAGATCTCGACGAGGCGGCGGCGGCGGGTCTTGGCGTTGAGGGCGGTAATCTCAATGTGGCCCTCGACCCCAAACACGTTCTCCCATTTCAGTTTCCGGGCCTCCTCCAAACGCAATCCGGCAAGGGCTTGAACAGCAATCACCGCTCGCATCTGCCCGCGGGCCGCTCCCAGCAGGGCGCGCAATTCGGCCGGGCGGTAAAATTCCGTTGGGGCCGCATCGAGCGGCTCCTTCTGCATCGCGTCTGCCCCGGTCAATCGCTGCGTCGGTGGCAGGTAATTCTGCCGCACGCACCAGCGGAAGAACATGGCGAGCGCCGCTCTCCGGTCATTTTTCGACTTGGGCGAGAGTTTTTCCAGCGTGCTCACGTACCGGGAGAGCAGATCCTTGTTCAGGTCGCCGAGGGAATGCCCCGGGAACATCTTGGTGAATTCTCGAAGCCAACTTTCGACGTGGGCCTCGTAGACCGGGGAGAGCTGGGAACGCCGTCCTTCCGCCGCTTTCGCCTTCGGCGCCCGGATTGCGAGGAACTCTTCCGCGGCTTCGGCTACCGGCTTCCCTTGGACTACGGCCACGGTCGCCGCAAATGACCGCACAGCCTCGGGAAGGCTGTAGCCTGCGGGCAGGTACTTCACTCCGTCGAGAAACCCCGTGACGGCTTCCAGAGCCGTGAAGGCATGCCCCGTCTGGCGGGCGAAGGATTCCAGCGCATCGCGAATGGCGAGAGCGGCAGAGGCGTCTTTGGACGAAAGGGCGGCGGTCTGGCTTCCTTGGGCGAGTTCGCGCACCTTGGACTGGGCCGCGGCCTTGGCTTCCTTGAACTCGGAGAACGACCGGATAATCCGCTTACCGCCGGCCTTGTATGCGACCCGATAGAACGGATAGGCAACGCTCTTGCCGTAAATCTTCGCCGAGAACCGGCGATGCTCGATGGTGACGGGAAACTTCACCTTTCGGATTCTGGCGCCCGATCCCTCTGAAATCTGTGCGGGATCTGTGTCGAATGACTGAGGGTCCTCAATTCCCTCAATAAAATTGGCTCCAGAGGTAGGACTCGAACCTACAACCCCACGGTTAACAGCCGCGTGCTCTACCATTGAGCTACTCTGGAACCCAAAGAGGGCCGCATGTTAGGCGGATGGTTTCCCATCCGTCAAACGCATCTTTTCAAGGTATCCCAATTCTACCTCCCGGCCGTCGGAACGAAATTCCACCCCGGCCCACGCTTCCCCGCCGGATTGGCCCAATAATCACCACTCGGCCACGCCAGCACGAATCGCTTTAGTCATAAATTTTCCCGTGAACGGACAAAACCGAAACGGCCGTTCAACCGTCATTTGCCGCCGGCGCCTCAAAAAAATGCCACGCCGCTTCCCTGCACCGCCAAGTTTTCCCACCCGAACCCGTTTTCCAGCCTTCCGTTGTGCGGAATGTGTGTTCTATCCTTCGCCCGTTCCCGCATCGAATGCCGGCCGGCCGGCCGGCGTCGGTAGGGCGCACTACTGCATTTCATGAACTACACGGTATTCAACGGCGGGACCCTCGGCTCCCGGTTTGGCATCGCGATCCTGGTGTCCGCGGCGTTCGCCGTGAATTCGGCGCAGGCGGCGGACAAGGTGGATTTCAACAAGGATGTGGCCCCGTTGCTGGCCGAGCACTGCGTGAAGTGCCACGGCCCGGAAAAGCAAAAGGGCAAATTCCGGCTCGATCAAAAGGCGGATGCCTTCAAGGGCGGCAAGAGCGGCGACCCGGCCATCGTCGCCGGAGATCTGGGCAAGAGCCCGATGCACAAGCGCGTCACCTTGCCGAAGGACAATGACGACCTGATGCCGCCCGAGGGTGGCCCGCTGCCCGAAGCCGCCATCAAGACTCTGGCCGCGTGGATCGAACAGGGCGCCAATTGGCCCGACGGCGCCGTGATCAAGGCGGTGGCCAAAGCCGCCCCCGAAGGCTCGACGCCCACCGCCGCCCCCACCGTGCCGCGCAAACCCCTGCCGCCGCTGCCGGAGTTGCCCAAGGATTTCAAACCCGCCGCCAGCGAAGCCGCAGCCATCGCCGCTCTCGCCAAGCTGGGCGTGGAACCCCGTCCGATCGCCCAAAACGTCCCCTGGAAGGAAGCCAACTTCCGACTCAAGGGCGCGGAAATCACCGACGCCGCCCTCAAGGATGTCGGTCAGGTAGGCAGTCTCGTCGATCTGCGGCTCGGCACCACGAAGGTGACGGATGGCGGTCTGGCCGAAGTGGCCAAGCTGGAACAACTCCAGGCCTTGGGTCTCGAATTGACGGGCATCTCGGACGCGGGCCTCGCCAAATTGAAGTCCCTCAAGAATCTCGTTTACCTGAATCTCTACGGCACCCAGGTCACCGACGCGGGATTGGAAAATCTCCGCGACATGAAGCACCTGCGCTCGCTGTATCTCTGGCAAACCAAGGTGACCCCGGAAGGCGTCAAGAAACTGCAGGACGCCCTGCCCCTCCTGATGATCGATACCGGGGCAAAGTTGGTGATTCCGGAGAAAAAGGAAGAGCCGAAGAAAGAAGATAAGAAGGAAGAGAAGAAGTAGTCCATCTCCTTCAGTCCTGACCGGGAACCGCCCGCCTGACAGCTGCGGTTCCCGGTTTGCTTCCCGCAGCCGGACATGGATGGTACGGGATGCGGTCTCGGAAATTCCTTTTGGCCCTGGTCCCGGTCCCGGTCCCGGTTTTGATCCTCGCCCTATCTCTGGCCTGGGCCAGTCTTGGCGCTCCGACGGCGCTGGCCAAATCGGCGGAGGAACTCGCGGCGGCGACCCGCAACTCCATCGTCACCCTCAATACCGCCTCGCGTTCCGGGGCGGCCGACGGGGGCCTGGGCACGGGCTTTGCCGTCAGCACAAACCTGATTGCCACCAGCCTGCACGTCATCAACGAGGGCCGGGCCATCACCGTCAAATTGGCCGACGGCTCCACTCCGGCCGTGATCGGAATCGAGGCTTGGGATCGTTTTACGGATCTCGCGGTGGTTCGCGTCGAGACGTCCTCGCTCATCCCGCTGATTCTGGGTGATGACCGTGAGTTGCACCCTGGCGCGGAAGTGGTGGCGGTGGGAAATCCGCTCGGACTTGAACGAAGCGTGGTGGCCGGCGTGCTGTCGGCACGCCGCGAGGTGGAAGGTGTCGAGGTCCTCCAAGTCGCGCTGCCTGTGGAAGGCGGTAATTCGGGCGGCCCTTTGTTGGATCGCGACGGACGCGTGGTCGGCATTGTAAACGCCAAATCCGCCCTGACGCGCAATCTGGGTTTTGCCACCCCCGTGACGCGGCTCAAGCCCCTGCTCGAGCACCCCAATCCGATGAGTTACTCGCGGTGGCTGCGGGTCGGCGAACTTCCCGCCGGCACGTGGGAAAATCATCTCGGCGGCAATTGGCGGCAAAAGGGCGGGCGCATCCTGGTGGAAGGTCCCGGCACGGGTTTCGGCGGGCGGGCACTGCTTTACCGTACCCAGCGGGCGGATGGCCCGACGTATGAACTGTCCGTGCGGGTGCGCTTAACTGATGAAGCGGGCGCAGCCGGCCTGATTTTCGGCGGGGACGGCCAGGATCAGCATTGGGGATTCTATCCCACGGGCGGGCAATTGCGGCTGACCGAATTCGCCGGTCCGGATGTTTTCTCCTGGCGCATTCTCGGCACCAAACCGGTCACGACGTATCGGCCCGGCGATTGGAATCTGCTGCGGGTGCAGGTCGAAGCGGGTCGGCTGCGTTGTTCGGTCAACGACACGTTGGTGTATGAACAGCCCTGGTCCGGCGGCTTCGGCGCGCGATTGGGGCTCGCCAAGTTTCGCGATACCGAGGCGCAATTTCGGGACTTTGCCGCGGGCACGAACGCCCCGGCCGAACCCGCCTGGCCCGCCGAGGTGATCGCCGCTCTGGGCGACGCCCGTCCGCCGCGCTGGACCGAGACGGATCTCCTGCCGTCGTTGAAGACCCACCTCGCGGCCGGACGCCGCGAATTGGCGCGCCGGGCGCGGGAACTCGAAACCGAAGCGGCCCGACTCCGCGCCCTCTCGCTGCGGGCTCACCGGGAACAAGCGCGGGATGAATTGGTTCGGCTGCTGGCCCAGCCCGATGCCCAGGTGGACCTGGTCCAGTCGGCCCTGCTGCTCGCGTGGCATGATCAGCCCGAACTCGACGTCGCGGCCTACCGGGCCCAATTCGAACAGCTTGGGGCCGAGCTTAAAGCCCGCCTGCCGGCCACCGCGACGGCCGCCGAACGCCTCCAGGCGTTGCGCGAGTATCTGTTCACCGAACACGGATTTCATGGGAGTCGCCACGATTACGAAAACCCGGCCAATTCCCACCTCAGCGAAGTGCTCGATGACCGGGAGGGACTGCCCATCACGCTCAGTATCGTTTTCCTGGAACTCGCCAGCCGCATCGGCATCCCGCATATGCACGGCGTTCCCTTGCCGGGCCATTTCATCGTGCGCTACGCCCCACCCGGGGAGGACGCCCAGTTGTTGGACGTCTTCGACGGCGGACGACGCCTGCCGCACGACGAGGCGGATGCCCTGGGTAGCCAGGCGGCGGGCGTGCCGGTGCGCAGTGAGTTTCTCGAGCCAGCCACCAAGCGGGCCATCGTGGTGCGCATGCTGACCAACCTGGCAGTGTTCGCGGAGCGATCCGGTGGGCAGGCCGCAGCCTTGCCGTATCAGGATCTGCTCGTGGCGGTCGCGGGCGACGCGCGGGCCGAGGCCCGTCAGCGGGTGGAGCGGGCGCAATTACGCCAGCGCACCGGCGATCTCGACGGCACCCGCGAGGATCTGCAATGGATCGTGGACCATGTCCCGCCGGGCCTCGAAGTGGATCGGGTTACCGAACTCCTGGAGCGCTTGAAGGAGCGTTGAAGCGGGCGCGGTCTCTCCCGAGGTTACGCCGCTCGTCCGGGCAGGGACGAAGTGTGCGAGAACAGCGGCGGGACGCCGCGGCCACAATAAGGAGCCACCCCCAGCGCTCAGGGACGTGTCACGAGGTAGTAGAGCGTCCGGGGATTAAGCCGCAGTTCCGGGCCCGCTACCGCCGGGCCGCTGGGATGTCCGTTCAAATCGAGCGGTGTAAACACACAGGAGCCCGCCTGTGCGCCGAGAAAACGCACCCGCCCCGCTGTCTCCCGCACCTCCCAGGGATTCTTGCCCAGCGATTTGATGCGTTGCTGCCCCTTCTCTGCGGGTTCGGTGGACCAGCCGGTTGGACGTTCCTCGGTCATCACCTGGAGCAGCATGCGATGCGATTCCGCCAGCGGGGCTCCATCCAGGCTGACGACCACCATGTGGGCCAGATCCAACGCCGATTCCATTTCCAGGTCGCGCAGTTTTATCCGACCGGCGGCCTGCAAATTGCCACTCGCGCCCTGGGCCGCCGGGGCGTTGAGCGTCATCGTGCCTGCCCCGTAGTTCAGTCGCACTTCACCCGTCGTGCTCTGCACCGTCTGCGCCGTGCGATCGACATAGGGACGCAGATCCTCCAAGCGATGGCTTGATTTTCCGTCCACGAACCGGACCTCCGCGCGTCCCGCGAAGTGCAGCAGCGGGTCCAGCGTCTGCCCGGTTTTGATTTCCACACCGACCGGGACATCCTTCGCCCGCAATTCATCAAAGGCGGCATCCTGTGGCAGCGGCGTCCCCTGCAGGCGGCGCAAGTCCTCCCGCCCCAGATTGAGGGACGCCAGCACCGCACCCGGGCGAACCAGCCCACGACGAAAAATCAGCGCGGCGGCCGGGAACTGTCCCAGTTGGGACGGTGCCGCCAGCGTCCACGGTTGCATGAAGAATCCCGGCTGCACGCTCCACTCCCCGCCATCGAGGGCGAAGTGCGCAATCGCATCGGTATCCTGCAGTGCGCCGTACACCGCGAAATACAGCGGGGCCTCCGAGCGATATCGATTGGGCCGGTTCCAGGTGCTTTCCGAGAGCATGCTCGGCTTGCCGTCATAGGTGATCTCCATCGCGGGATGCACATAGGACCGCGGCTTGCCGGCTTCCTCCGCATCGAAACGCAGGGCACTGCGATCGCGGTAGGTGTGACCGACACGAATCGACCACTCGGAATTCTCCCCCTTCGAAGCGCAGGAGAAATACCCGTGGCGATCGAGAAAATCGCCTTCGGTGTACGTGAGTTTTTCCAGCGGTCCCAGCACCCGGTTGTCGGCGGTGGTCCAATTGGACGCGGTGATCACTCCCCGAAAGCCCAGGGAACGCAGCCAGGCGATGGTTTCGCGATAGAAGGAGGACTGAAGTTCCCGCAGAAAGGCGACGGTATCCTGATCCCTCAGGGTGCGCTCATTGGCCAGGTTCCATAAGGGCCGCAGACCCAGGCGGCCGGCCGCCGGGACGTCGCGGGGATGCGGGCCGGGTTTCGTTCCCCATCGATCCAACGCCGCCGCGATGGAGCCATGTTGCGCGACGGCCCAGGCACCAAACCGCTCCTCGAACAGGGCCAGCAGCGGCTCGGGCAGATTGCGATCGCTGAAGGTCCAAAAGAACAGCGAATCCTCGTTCTGAACCTCCAAGCCCATGACGGCGGGATCGTCCACCAAGCGGTGTCCATCCGGACCGGGCGTCAGCAGCAGGGCTTCCCACCAGCGTCGATACTGAGCCTGGAACTCCCGATTCACGAAAAGGGCCGCGAACGGATGTTTGTGGCCATCGTATCCGGGCAGCCAGGGGTTATCCGGTTTTGGTTCCAGCCAAAGGGGAAAATAAATGGAACACAGGCTGTAAATCCCCTCGGCCTTGAGCGCAGCAATCTCGGTGCGAATCCGGGCCACGCGCTGGGCATCGGGCCGGCCCTCGCGATCAAACACCGCGCCGTGCAGACGGACGAGATTGACACCCCGCCCGGCCAGAAAACGGGCCGTGCGCGCCAGTCGGCCCGGATTCTTTTCCGGAGCGTCATTTTGTCCGGTGCCATTGACCGCCCAGAAGCGAACGGGTTGCCCATCCCCGTTCCGGATGAAATGGCCTTCCCGCGCACCGATCGGTCCGTGTTCGCCGGCGAAACGCTCATTCAGGGATCGCAGATCGAATTCCGCGGGCTGGGAATCCGCCGCTGGGACAAAGGGAAACCAGCCCGGATCCGCAGCCGCGGCACCAAACGCTAGGCCCAAAGCGACGCACGCGATCGCGACGGCGAACCCGGCAGGACGTTTTGACATGCGGCACACTGGCACAAAGGGACGTCAGCGTCAGGGCTTCCCCAAGCGGGTGGCGCGTCCGGATCCCACCCAAGCACATCGCCCACGAACCCTTTTTGACCGTGCGGGCCCCGGCTCAATTCCGAGTCGCAAACCGGGTGCATCCCCGCCAGATTGCGGACGTGAGCAAAATCACCGTCGCGGAAATTCTCGCACGCAAAGGCCGGGAACGGGTGCCGGTCCTGACCGCCTATGACTATCCCATGGCCCGCCTGTTGGACGAGGCCGGGGTGCCGATCCTGTTGGTGGGCGACTCCCTGGGCATGGTGGTGCTGGGTTATCCCGACACCACGCACGTGACCTTGGCGGAAATGGTCCATCACACCCGTGCCGTCGCCCGGGCGAAACCCAACGCCCTCTGGGGAGCCGACCTGCCGTATCGCACCTATGACACCCCAGCCGCCGCCGTGGCCACCGCGCGGGAACTGATCGCCGCGGGGGCGGAATACGTGAAGGCGGAAGGCGGCCAGGAGATTCTGCCGCAGGTACAGGCGCTCCAGGCCGAAGGCATTCCCTTCATGGCGCACATCGGCATGCTTCCCCAGCACGTGTTGGAGGAAGGCGGCAAGTACCGGATCAAGGGGCGTGACGAAGCCGGGCGACAACGCCTGCTCGACGATGCCCGGGCTCTGGAAGCCGCCGGTGCCTTTGCCTGCGTGCTCGAACTGGTGACGCCTCCCGTCGCCGCCGAAGTGACCCGCGAGACCCGGACGATGCTGACCATCGGCATCGGCTCCGGACCGGATTGCGACGGCCAGGTCCTCGTGACGCCGGATCTGGTGGGCGCGTTTCCCTGGTTCACCCCCCGATTTGTCACTCCGCGCGCCCAGACCGGCGCCCAGATCCGCACGGCCGTGGGCGAGTGGGTCCGTTCCCTGCAGTGATCCCCGCGCCCAAGTCCCCTTCCCTTTTCCGCATTTGCCACCAGCTTCCCCGCCACATGACACAGGAAGATGTGCTCGCCGTTCTGCGCACCGTGAAGTATCCCGGATACAGCCGGGACATTGTTTCGTTCGGGCTCGTGAAGGGCATCCAGATCGATGGCACCGCCGTGGGCGTGCTGATCGAATTGACGACGCCCAACAGTGAACTGGGGGAACGCATCGCCGACGCCGCCCGGCTGGCCCTGCGGGATCAACTCCCCGGCCTCAGTGATGCGCATGTCGAAATGCGCGTGCCCACGGCCGCGGCGGCCGCAGCGACGCCCACCGGCCTGGCGCAGAAACAGAAGATTCCCGGCCTCGCCAAAATCATCGCCGTGGCCTCCGGCAAAGGCGGCGTCGGCAAATCCACCTGTGCGGTCAACCTCGCCTGCGCCCTCCAACAAATGGGCCACCGGGTCGGCCTGCTGGATTGCGACATCTACGGCCCCAGCGTGCCGCTCATGATGGGCAAGCGGGACAAGCCGACCATCAGTGCCGACGAAAAACTCGTCCCGCCGGTGGCCCATGGTGTGAAGATGATGAGCATGGGTTTCCTCCTGCAGAACGACGATCAACCGGTGATCTGGCGGGGGCCGATGATTCAGAAGACCATCACGCAGTTCGTGCACGACGTCGCGTGGGGCGAGCTTGATTACCTCCTCGTGGATCTGCCGCCCGGCACCGGCGACGCGCAACTCTCGCTGTGCCAGATCGTGCCCCTGGACGGCGGCGTCATCATCACCACGCCCCAGGAAGCCTCGCTGGGAGTCGTGCGCAAGGGCGTGGCGATGTTCGAGAAAGTGAACGTCCGCATCCTCGGCATCGTGGAGAACATGAGTTACTTCACCACGCCGGATGGCGCCCGCCTCGAATTGTTCGGGCACGGCGGCGGCCGGCAGGAAGCCACCCGCAAGGGCGTGCCATTCCTCGGGGAAATCCCGCTGTTTCAAGCCATCCGCGAAGGGGGTGATTCCGGCATTCCCGTGGTCGTCGGCCAGCCCATGAGCGAACCGGCCAAGGCCTTCCGGGCGATCGCCGAGGCCGTTCAGGCACAGTTTTGACGCGGCCCGGACGGGCCCTCTGGGCGCCTCCTGGCACCGCAGCCAAGGCCGGTTCGAACCGTATTCGCACTGGCTGAGCCCGACTTCCTGCGCTCCAATTCCGGGGTGATTTCCCCTTCCAATTGGTTCGGCCCGCGGTATGCCCGCGGCCTCGCCTCGCTCGGCGTCCTGCTGCTGCTTCAACTGATCACCGGTTGCAGCAAACCCGATTCCGGAGCGACATCCGCCGGCGGTGGCAAGCGTCTCACGATTGCGCTGATGCCCAAGTCCAAGGGCAACGGCTATTTTGTCTCGTGCAAGCAGGGCGCCGAAGCCGCCGCCAAGGAGCTCGGCGTGGACCTGATTTTCGACGGCCCGGTGAATCCCGATCCCGCCCGGCAAAATGAGATCATCGAAAATTGGATCACCCTGGGCGTCGATGTGATTGCCGCGGCGTGTGAAAACCGGGACGGCATTTCCACCGCCCTGCGCAAAGCCCGGGCCAAGGGAATCAAGGTGCTGACCTACGATTCCGATGCCGCCCCCGATGCGCGCGATTTCTTCGTGAATCAAGCCACCCCGGAAGGCATCGGCCAGGCGTTGATGGACGAAGCCGCCCGGCAAATGGGCACCCAGGGCGAGTTCGCCATCATCACCGCGTCCCTCACCGCCGCCAACATGAACGAGTGGCAGAAACACATCGAGGCCCGGCGCGCCAGCCAGTATCCCGGCCTCAAAATGGTGGCGCTGCGGCCCTGTGACGATCTCAAGGACAAAGCCCAAAGCGAGACCACGACGCTGCTCAGCGCATACCCCAACGTGAAGTTGATCATGGCGATCTGCTCACCTGGCGTCCCGGGCGCCGCCGAAGCCGTGAAGCAGGCCGGCAAGGCGGGCCAGGTGAAGGTGATCGGCCTGGGACTGCCCAGCGAAAACCGTCGCTACGTGAAGGACGGCGTAACGCAGGGGGTCATCCTCTGGAAAACCACCGACCTGGGCTACCTCACCATCCACGCCGCCAAGAGTCTTGCCGAGGGCAAACTCAAGGCCGGTGCCACCAAATATGAGGCGGGCCGGCTCGGTTCCATCGAAATCCAAGGGGACAATCTCCTTCTGGGAAAACCGTTTCTCTTCACGAAGGAGAACATCGACCAGTTCGATTTCTAGTCGCTGCCCCGGCCCGGCCCGGACGCCGCCGCAACGGGTGCGGCACGGTGCTCAGGTCGAACACCGGCCACCCGCCGGGAATACCGGCGCTACTCCACCGGCAGGACCCGGTACGCGCCCGATTTCTTTTCGTCGACGAAAAGACGGACGAGTCCGCGGCGCTGACCTTCCAGCAAGAGATCATTGAACGACCGGAAGCCATGCGCCCGTTCGTTGAAGCCCGGGTGCCGGCGCTTCAAGGCCTGTTTGATCATGGACCCCCAGATGTGCTCGTCATCGGCGCGCTCTTCCGCCAGGGCATCGATGGTTTCCACCACGAGATCCAACGCCTTGTCGAGCGAAGGCCCGGACACCGGGGCGTTGTCGGGTTCGGCCGCCGCGGCCGCCGCCGGAGCCGCGCTGACCGGGGGGGCACTGCGACCCGGACCGGACGGACTGCTCGCAGGCGGACGCGCCGGAGCCGTGCGTTGGCGGGCCTTGGACGGCTCACGGCGCACGAGATCATCATAGTAGAGAAACTCGTCGCAGTTATTGAGGAACAGATCGGAGGTCGAATTCTTAACCCCGACGCCGATGACGGTCTTCGCGTTTTCGCGGAGTTTGCTGACCAGCGGGGAAAAATCCGAATCCCCGCTGATGATGGCGAAGGTATCGACGTGACCCTTGGTATAGCAGAGATCGAGGGCGTCCACGACCATGCGGATGTCCGCGGAATTCTTGCCGGAAAGCCGGAGGTGGGGAATCTCGATCAATTCAAAGGCTGCCTCGTGCAGATCGCGTTTGAACTCCTTGTAACGATCGAAGTCACAGTAAGCCTTTTTAACGACGATGTGTCCCTTGAGGAGAAGCCGTTCCAGGATCTTCTGAATATCAAAACGCGGGAACCGGGCATCGCGGGCGCCCAGGGCGATGTTTTCCAGATCAAGGAAAACCGCCATGGTGGCGTCGGACTTATTGTCGCTCATGACCGGAGGCTAGGCGACGACGGGAGGGTTGGCCACGAAGACCGGCCGAACACTTCCGCGCGCCGCCCCGGTGCACCGGAAACTTTGGCCGTTCAGCGCAGAGCCGCAGTCAACTCGCGGAGTTCCGCATCGATCTCGGGCTCGGAGGCATCCGGGCTGAGGGTCTCCGCCACGCAGCCGCGGAGTCGGGCCCGAAAACGCTCACGCAGGCGGGTGGTCGCCGTCCGGATGGCCCCGGTGGTGAGCCGCAATCGCTCGGCCAGCATCTCGGAACCCTCGCCCTCGTTCGCACCCCACACCGAGGTCTTAAGCGCGTCGAACAAGGCCACTTGCCCCAGTTTCTGGTAATCCTCGCGGGTACGGCTCATCGCCAACTCCAGCAACGCCGCCGCCCAGCGCCGCAGGAACACATTCTCGGGCGTCTCCGGACTTACCGGTACCACGGCGAACTGGGATTCCTCCTCATTCAAGGTACCTGTGTCCAGCAGCAGCCAGTTCCGACCACTGCCACGTTTGAGTGCCGCCGCCTGGCGCCGCTGATCCAGGATGAAATGACGCAGGGAAGTCAGTAGAAAGCTGCGAAACCGACCGCGCAACGGATCGGCCTGCCCCAGCACGCCACGCTCGAGGACTTGGGCAAAAAATCCCTGCGTGAGATCCGCCGCCTGTTCCGGGGATTGCCCGTCCCGGCGGAGGAACGCGTACAACGGCGGCCAGTAAGCGCGGCAAAGCTCTTCCAGCGCCTCGGTATGATTCCGGGCATTTTCCTCGCCGGCAGCGAGCACCACGCTCCAGTGGGTGGTCACAAAAGGCGCATGTTCCACGGGCTGCATCGGCCCAGCATTGATGAGATTGGCCGAAATTAAACAAAAAATGCCGCACCTGGGCGCCGGATGCCCACTGGCTTTGTCCCGAAGGCTCGGACGATAATCCGCCCGCATGCCGGTTGTTCCGACCCCTCGGGATGTCGCGAGCGCGCTCCAGCGCGCCCGGTGGCTACACTATGGATTAATTCTCCTGGTGTTGCTCCTGGCGGTGGGCTCCCTGCGCCTGGGGCTGCGCATGCAGTCGGTTCGGCGCGAATTGCGGGGCTTTCAGCGGGCGGCACTCGTCGGCGACCTGCGCCGCCTGCGCCAGGAACGCACCAACGGCTGGACCGAGCGCTTCGCGCAGGAGCTCGAAGAAGCGCGCCACATCCGGGCCGATCTGGATCTCCGCAATGAAGCCATCCAGGCCCTGGCCCGCGATCCCCGCGTCGGAGGCAATCCGCCGTCCCCGCCGCCCCACATCTGGCAGGGAGGCATCCTGCAGCGCCGCGATGCGGGCCCACTGAAGGCCGTGGCCTTTGACGACACGGGTCCCGAGATCGTCGCATTCTTTGAACGTCAACAAGTCCTGTTTCCGCGGGTGGGGCCGCGCCTGGGGCGACCCGCCAATCGGCTCCGCACCGAGCCCGAAAATCCGCGTGTTGCCACCTCCCCCGACGGACGCGTCGTCGCTCGGATCACCGATTCCGGCGACCTGATTCTGGAGGCGGGATTGAAGGGACCGGAGGTGGCCCGGCTCCCCATCTTGGATCCGGCCGTGGCCCGGTCGGTGGCGTGGAGTCAGGACGGGCGGCACGTGGCCGTGGCCTACGAAACGATTCCCCCGGGAAACCCGGCCTTTCGCCCCCTCGGCCTCGGGGTGTGGGATCTCCCTCAACTCCGGGCCGGGCTCGCCCGTTGGGATCTGGACTGGCCGGACGCCGCCCCCGCGATGCCGCCCCGCACACCGCCCGATCCGGATCGCTGGGGGCGGCAGTTCCGGGTGCTGGGTGGTGCAATTCTCGTCTTGAGCCTGACGACCTGGGCCTTGATCAATCAGCGTCGCCTGGTGCGCATGCATGCCGCGGCGGAGCTGGCGGCGGCGCAACGTCTCGAGGAACTGGACCGCGCCCGAAGCACCCTGGCACACGCGGAAAAAATGCGGGCCCTGGGTACCCTCGCCGCCGGCGTGGCGCACGATCTGAACAACCTGCTTTCCGTCGTGCACATGTCCCGCCAGTTGGTGGAGCGCCAGCTGCCACCCGACGCGCCGGCCCGCGAGCAATTGGCCAACATCCACCTCGCGGTCGAGCAGGGCCGCGGTCTGGTGCGCGGGATTCTGGGGTACAGCCGGGACACGTTGATCGTCACCCGATCCCTCAAACCCGCGGAAGTCACCGAGGACGTCCTGGGGCTATTGCGCACCCAGTTCCTGCCAGGACTCGATGTGACCACGGATTTTCCTCCCGATACCCACCCGGTCTATGTCAGCCGGGCCCGCCTGGAACAGATCCTGATCAATCTGGTGGTGAATGCCGCCGAAGCGCTCGGCGGACACGGTCGACTTTCGGTGCGGGGACTGCGGACGGCCGCGGACGCGCTGCCCGATGGGCTTTTGCTGGCGCCGCGGCATCCCGGGCCCTGGGTGAGGTTGGAAGTGGTCGACACCGGCCCCGGGATTCCCAAGGACGTTTTACCGCGGATTTTTGAACCGTTCTTCACGACGAAGAATCTCGGGAATCAACGCGGAACCGGCCTCGGATTGGCCACCGTCTGGCGATTGGCGGGTGAAGAAGGACTGGGGCTCCACGTCCAGACCCAACCGGGCACGGGCACCCGTTTCAGCCTGTGGCTGCCGATGCAGCCGCCCCCGACTCCGGCGAAAACACCGGATCCCGAACCCCGGGAGCCCAGCGCCCCGGCTACGCCTTCCGGTCTCACCTAATCCCCCGCTACTGATTCCCGCATGAAACCGCTGCGTTGCTCGGTCTTGCTCGTCGAGGACGATCCGCTCCAGGCGCGCCTCTACCAACAGGCGCTGCCCGCGTGTTCGTGGCGTTGGGTAAAATCCGGTACGGAAGCCCTCGCTGCGCTCGCGGATCAACTGCCCGAAATCATCTTGTTGGATCACGTCCTCAGCCAGGGGGAAACCGGTCTGGCCTTTCTGCCCCGCCTGAAGGAACGCGCCGCCCACGTTCCTGTCATTGTGGTCAGTGGCACGCTGGCGATCGCGGAACAGATCCGGGCCTTGAGCGGACCGCATTCGGCCCACTACGTGATCGAAAAGCCCGTGGATCTGGATGTTCTGGAGCAGACGATGGCTACCGCCCTGCGGGAATGCGGGCTGGGCGAAACCGTGGCGGCCCTGCGATCTCTGGAGCGGGCCGAGTTGATCGAGTCCGGTGACCGCGAACGCCTGTTCACCGAGCGACTGGATCGCCAGCATCAACTTCTCAACCGTCTGCGGGGATCCACCTCGAAGCCCAACATCTCGGCGCTGGCGGCGGAATTCGGCGTGGACCGTCGGAGTATCCGCAGAGATCTGGCGGATCTGGTGGCGCGGGGACAACTCCCACCGGAAATCCATCCACGCGAGGACGACTAGGCCCCCGGGGAACTACAGCGAGCAAGGCCCACGGCTGGGCTCACCAAAAAATAAAGGCCATCCCACGAATCCGCGGGATGGCCCTTTGAGCGAACTGCGACTTAGAACTTCTTCAAGCGCACTTTGCGGAAGGCCACGGGATCGTTGTGGCCCGCGAAACCGAAATGACCGCTCGTGCGATCCTTGCCCGGATGCGCCGAATTGGCCATGAACTCTTTCACGTCGGCGACATCGCCGTCGAGAATGACCGTACCATTCAGCTCGACCTTGATCTTCGAGCCCTTCACGGTGACTTCCTCGAAATTCCATTCACCGGTCGGACGGAGATAGCCGCGGTGGGCGGGAATCATGCCGTAAACGGAGCCGTGATATTGGCGGCGATCGAGCTTGGCATACATCTCCGCGTCGTTGTCGAGGACCTGGAGTTCGCACATTCCGTCGTAGGCCGTGTCACCCTTGCCGGGATACCGGATGGCGAGACCGTTGTTGCCTCCCGGCGGCAGCTGAAATTCCACCCGCGCCATGAAATCGCTGTACTCATCCTTGGTATAGATCGTACCGCCATTGTGCGGCTTGCAGACGATCGCGCCCGCCTTGATCTCATAGTTGTCGACCGGGCCCGCCCAGCCGGTGAAATCGCGGCCGTTGAAAACCGACTTGAAGCCCACTTCGCCCCGGGCTGCGAGAACATTGTTCGCCTCCTCGGCGGCGATTTCCCGAATGAACACATTGCGCCAGCGGATCTCACCACCGTGGGTCTGCAACTCGATCGGCCCCTTGGCCGGAATCGGCGTCTTGCGATCATAGTAGTTCTCCATCAGCGCATGATCGACGACGAGCTTCTTGTTCAGCCAGACGCTGACGCGCGAACCCACCATCAGGATCCGGAAATGATTCCACTCACCGAACGGTTTATCCGCGAGCACCAGCGGGTCCTTACCAGGAGCGCCTGGACTGTTGTTCCAGAGACCGCCGCTGCCCTTGTCCGCGCCGAGGTTGAATTTTTCCTTCTCGGTGAAATCCCAGATCTGCACCTGGGGAACGCCGCGCAGATAGATGCCGGAATCCGCCTTGGCCACGGTGCGGTAGTCGAGTTGCAACTCGAAATCGCCGTAGTCCTTCTCCGTGGTCGCATACTTGCCGTGGCCGTCGTTGATGAGCTCCTTGTTCTCGACGCGCCAGTGCGCCTTCATGTCGGCCGTCCACGCGGCGTCCTGCTCCGCCCGCTTCTCGGCGGACATTTCCTTGTATTTGCGATGATCAAAGGTGTCACCCCCGCGCCACCCCGAGAGGTCGCGACCATTGAACAAGGCCGAGAAGCCCGGCGGCGGCGTTTGAGCGAAGGACGTGGTCGGCCAGCCGAGCAGGCATGCCACCAGTCCAACCAGAGGGAACAGACGTGGAGATTTCACCCCGACTGGCTAACCGATTTTCCCGTGCGGGACAAATTTCATGCGGCGGACGAAAGCGCGGATCGACCCGTGCCACCCCCCAGGATGGAACCCGCTTGCCCTCAACCTGCGGCCACCCCGGATTTCACCTCGCGGGGCCACCAAAGATCCGCATGTTATCCCCATGAAACTGAAAACTTCGACGCTGCGGTTTCCCTATTTCTTCCTTGTCCTGAGCTGGCTCCTGAGCCTTGCCTTGGCCCGGGCCGCCGAGGCTCCCGTCGGGTTGCTTGCGCAATGCACGGCGGCCATGGAGCGCTTCACCTCGGTGGATCCGGACATGAAGAAGCTTTTTGAAACCGCCACCGGATACGTGGTGTTCCCCAGCATCGCCAAGGGTGGTTTTGTCTTCGGAGGTGCCCGCGGTGAAGGTCTGGCCTACGAAAAGGGGGCTGCCGTGGGCAAGGCCGTTCTCACCCAGGTCACGGTCGGGGCTCAGGTGGGCGGGCAGGAGTTCGCCGAGGTGATCTTCTTCGAATCCCGTGAGGCTTTCGACAGCTTCAAGCAGAGCAAGTTGACCATGAGCGCCCAGGTCAGCGCCGTCGCGGCGGCGGAAGGTGCCTCCAAAAATGCCCGCTACATGGAAGGCGTGCTGATCTTCACCCGGGCCAAGCAGGGACTCATGGCCGAGGCCAGCGTCGGCGGACAGAAGCTGAAATTTGAAGCCCTGAAGTAACGACGGGGCCGCCCGTCGCGTAACTGCTTCGCTCCCGGGAAACGTATTTCCCGGAATGGACGCGCTCCGTCCCTGCGCCTTGCACCTGTCGGGGGGGCCTCCGGTCCCACGCTGATCTCTCGTTCATGTTGCTCTCCGGAAGGACCCGGAGCCCCTTCCTGTCTGCCGCCACCCGGCGCACATTCTCCCAAGAGCCAGCGCGCCCCCCCCGAAGGCCGGGGAACGATCACGCCCGGCCCGCCTCCGACTCGCCCATCAATAACCAGGAGCCTGCCCCGCTGTTTCCGATCACCGCGAAACGAGCGTGCTGTTTATTCACCCACTTTCTCCATCGGTATTGCCAGGTTTTGTCGCAGCTCTCTCCCGCTGAACACCCAACTGCGAGAAAAGGACTTAAAAGCGTTCGAATCATCTGGAAAACGATCTCCAATAAGAAGCCTGGTGCGCAATTTCGACTTTCAACCGGGCCCTGAATTCTCGCGAATATTGAACCTGGCTCCGGAGTTGGCCGCACCGGTTCGCTGACTCGGAACCTACGAACCTGGCCCGCTGCTATGAACCTGCCCCCACTACCCAGTGCAGCCCGTCCAGAGAATCACTAATGCTGCTTGTAACCTTTGCCGGGAATTGGCATAGCAGTCGGTATGGACGTCTCCCTGCCCCCCAGTCGACGCCCGGCCCCAGTCCCGGGTGCCGGCGATTTGGCAGGAAACTGCCTAAAACTCGCCTTGGTATGAACCCCTCCCCCACTACCACTACCCCCGGAAGCCCACGTTCCGGCACACCAATCACCCTGCACCTGCTCTGGCAGATCCTGTTGGCCTTCTTCCTGGCCACCGGTTCGCCAGCCCAGGCGCAGGTCGCCGGAGCCGTCGTCGTCTATCCGACTACCTCCAGTCTGGAGATCGGCACCACCCAGCAGTTTACCGCCTACGTTCCGATCTCACCCAATACCATCACTTGGTCGGTGAACAACGTCCTCGGCGGCAACGCTACCTACGGTACGATCACTCCGGCCGGCTTGTACACCGCACCGGCGGTCGCACCCGCGGCCAACGTCGTGAGTGTTCGCGCCACCAGCACCGCCTATCCCGGCTCGGTCGGCACCGGCACGTTGACGATTACCCGCAAGTACCCCTGGCTGTGGAGCGTATCGCCCTCACCGCTGGCCACCGGCAACTATCAGGTCAGCTTCAACGGCGCCAATTTCGCCCCGGATTCAAAGGCGCTGGCCAACGGGGTGGCACTGACTACCACATACGTCTCTCCCACCAAGATTGTGGCGACCGGCAATGCCGCCGCAGCGGGCACGATTATTTTCGCTGTTCGCCAACCGGGTCTCGGCGCCGTCACCGGCAATACCGTGTCCGTCACGGTCAAAACCGCCGTCGTCAGCGTCGCCGTCTCGCCCACGAGCGCTTCCGTGGCACTGGGATCCACCCGTGCCTTCACCGCCACCGTAAGCGGTAGCGCCAATACCGGCGTCACTTGGTCCGTCAACGGCACGGTCGGTGGTTCCGCCACGATTGGAACCATCACCCCGGCCGGCGTCTATACCGCGCCCGCTGTCCTACCCTCGCCCGCCACCGTTACCGTCCGCGCCACCTCCGCCGCGGATCCCACCGTCTTCGCCCAATCCACCATTACCCTGACCACGCCGCCCGTCGTGGTCGCCGTCACACCCGCCACGGCCAGCGTGGTGCTTGGTGCAACCCAATCCTTTGCGACCACCGTCACCGGGAATGCGAACACCGCCGTCACCTGGTCGGTGAATGGCACCGCCGGCGGATCCGCCACCGTCGGTACCATCACCCCGGCGGGAGTTTATACCGCACCGCTGCTGATGCCGGCCCCCAGCACGATCACCCTCCGCGCCACCTCGGCGGCCGTCGGGACCGCGTTCGGTCAGTCCACCGTCACCCTCACCCTGCCGCCCGTCACTGTCGCCATCTCACCCGCTGGCGCGACGGTCCAAACCAGCGGATCCCAAACCTTCACCGCCACGGTGACCGGCACCGCCAACACGGCGGTAACGTGGTCGGTAAATGGCACGGTGGGTGGCTCCGCTGCTGCGGGCTTCATCACCCCGGCCGGCGTCTTCACCGCACCCGCCGCGAAGCCCGCCGCCGGAGCCGTAACCGTCCGGGCCACATCCGTGGCCAGCCCCTCGATCTACGCCCAGGCCCTCGTTTCCATTTCCCTGCCCCCACCCCCGCAGGTCTGGCTGTCGGGGGCCCGATTCCTCGATCAATCCTCCTTCGGCGCCTCACCCGCCACCCTGGCCCGCGTGGAACTCCTCGGCATTCCGGCCTATCTCGAAGAACAATTCACGCTGCCCGAGACCCCGATTCCGGTGCCCGCCGACAACTCCATGGGCCCTCTGCGCAATTGGGCTCTGTACAATTACGGCACCGCCAATGATCAACTCCGCCAACGGGTGGCCTATGCCTTGAGCCAGATTGTGGTGACCTCTGCCAACAAGCTGGTATACGCCAACGAATCCCTGCCGTACCTGCAAATTCTGAGCCGGAATGCTTTTGGCAATTATCGCACCCTCCTGCGCGAAATCAGCACCGGCCCGTCCATGGGCAAATACCTCGATCTCGCCAATTCCATGAAACCCGGGCTCGCCGGCGGGGCCAACGAAAACTATCCGCGGGAACTGATGCAGCTGTTCACGATTGGCCTCTGGCAACTCAACCAGGACGGCTCGCAAAAGAAGGATGCGGCCAACCAACCGATTCCCACCTACACCCAGGCGACCGTCGCCCAAGTGGCCCTGGCGCTCACCGGATGGACCTACGCGACCGCTCCGGGAGCCACACCGCGGGTCAACAATTGGGAATACTTCGGCGCGCCGATGGAGACCCGACCGCAGAATCACGACACCTCCGCCAAGACCTTTCTGGGCTGCAGCGTGCCGGCCAATCAGACGGTGGATCAGGATCTCGACAGCGTGCTCGACTGCCTGATGAGTCACCCCAACATCGCCCCCTTCATCGTCACCCGCCTCATCCGGAGCCTCGTCACCAGCAACCCCAGTCCCGGTTACATCCAACGCGTGGCGGACGTCTTCCTCGACAACGGCGCCGGCGTGCGCGGGGACCTGCAATCCGTGGTCCGCGCGATCCTCTTGGATCCCGAGGCCCGAGATGACAGCGCCCCGGTCGATCAAGGCCGTCTCCGCGAACCCATCCTGCAAATCTCGGCCTTGCTGCGCGCGCTCAATGGTGGGTTCACCGCCGGACATCAGGTCACGTATCTTTTCGACTACATGGCCCAGCCGATTCTGGCGCCGCCGTCCGTCTTCAGCTGGTTCTCGCCGCTCTATCACATTCCGAAGAGCCCGCTGTTTGGCCCGGAATTCCAAATCTATTCCCCCACCGAAGCCGCCTTGCGGGGCAACTTCTTCTTCGAAGTCATCAACTACCCGGCGAGCGACATGGTGGTGGATCTTTCGCCCTTCCAGCCGTACGGCAACGACATGCCCGGGCTGGTGGAAGCCGCCAATCAAATCCTGCTGCACGGTCGCATGCCCGACGCGATGAAGACCGTGCTCATCAACGCGGCCACCCCCGGGTATGACGCGAAGACCCGCATCGAAACCGTCCTCTATCTCACCGCCTTGAGCGGCCAGTTTGCCGTCCAGTACTGAACCCGCACCCCTCCACCTCAACTTAAAAAAAGATCCTTCCATGAACTTCTCCCGGATCAATCGCCGTCAACTGCTCATCGGTCTTGGCGGCTCGGCCCTGCTCTCCCGGCTCGGCAGCATCAATGCCCTCGCGCAATCCAGCGTGCCTGATTACAAAGCGCTGGTCTGCGTCTTCCTGTCCGGCGGCAACGACGCCCACAACATGGTGGTGCCGTTGACGCAGGCGGCGTTCAATACCTACAAACAGGGCCGCGGTTCCATTGCCCTGCCCGACAACAACGGCGCGCTGCTGCCCGTGGAGACGCCCCAGGCCACGCCTTACGGATTGAATCCCGGGCTCACCGCCATCCATCCGCTCTGGGCCTCCGGCCGGCTCGCCGTGCTGGCGAATACCGGCATGTTGGTGCAACCGGTGACCCGCGCGCAATTCCTCGCCAACGCCGCGCCTCTGCCGACCAACCTCTTTTCGCATGCCGATCAAATCCAGCAGATGCAGACCGGCAGCCCCAGCGGCTCCGGTGGCACGGGCTGGGGTGCGCGGGCGGCCGATCAAGTGCGGGCCTTGAATGGGGCCTCGGCATTCCCGGCGGCGATCTCCATCGCCGGCCCGGCGCTCTATTGCACCGGCAATCTGATCCAATCCGCCAGCCTGCTTCCGGGGTTCAATCTGGATCCCTCCGGCATGAACCTCTGGCCGCAGGCCGCCGCCGACGCCCGCAAGACCGGACTCCAACAGATTCTCGGGCTCAACAGCGGTCTGACGCTCGTCCAGGCGGCCAACAAATCCCGCAAGGACGCGTTGGATCTCAATGCCCTGCTCACCGGAAACAGCGCCACACTGTCCACCGTCTTCCCCGGGACCAGCATCGGCAACCAATTGCAGCAGGTGGCCAAAGTCATCAAGCTGCGCACCACCGTGGGCATGAGCCGGCAGGTCTTCTTCTGCTCTCTGGGCGGCTTTGACACCCACGGTTCCCAAAGCTGGCAGCATTGGGATCTACTCAAGGATCTGTCCGAAGCCCTCGCCGCCTTCAATCTCGCCACCGACGAAATGGGCGTGGCCAATCAAGTGACCAGTTTCACGCTATCGGACTTCGGACGAACCCTGCAACCGAGCGGCACCGGCAGCGATCACGGTTGGGGCAGCCATCATCTCATCATGGGTGGCGCGGTCCAAGGTGGACAGCTCTACGGCACGTTCCCCTCCCTCGCCCTGGGTGGGCCCGACGACTCCGGCTCGCGCGGGGCGTTGATTCCCTCCACGTCGATCGATCAATACGGCGCCACACTGGCCGCTTGGTTTGGCGTACCCGCCGTGGATCTCCCGACCGTGTTCCCCAACCTGTCCAAGTTTGCCACCGCCAACCTGGGCTTCCTGGGCTGAGGTCCGGCCTGGCACAGCGCGGCGTTCCCGCACAAAAAAGCGCCCCGGAATTCTTCTGAATTCCGGGGCTGATGGCCGCGTTACGCCGAGACGGGAGGCGAATTAAACAGCCTCCGCGACGACCGGATTCGACAGCCGTCCGATGCCGTCGATCTCAATGGTCACCTGATCCCCGGGCTGGAGGAAGACCGGCGGCTTGCGCGCAAAGCCGACTCCGTGCGGCGTGCCCGTCAGGATCACCGTGCCCGGCAACAAGGTCGTGCTTCCGCTCAGGAAGACGATCAATGATGGCACGTCGAAAATCATATCGTCACAGCGCCAGTCCTGCATGACCGCCCCGTTGAGATGGGTGCGAATCTTTAACACGGAGGGATCCGGGATTTCATCGGTCAAAACGAGGCACGGGCCCAACGGCGCGAAGGTATCGAAGGTCTTGCCCCGGGACCACTGACTGCCCCCGTTCTTGATCTGCCAATCCCGGGCGCTGACATCGTTCGCACACGTATAACCCAGCACATGGCTGAGGGCGTTTTCCCGCGTGGCATTTTTGCAGCGCCGGCCAATGACCACCGCCAGTTCGCATTCATAATCCACCTCATCGCTGTGCAGATGACGCGGCAGCACGATCGGGTCATCCGGATTCTGCACAGCCGACGGCGTCTTCATGAACAGCACCGGGAATTGCGGAATGGGAGCCTTTCCCTCCTCCGCGTGGCGCCGGTAGTTCAAGCCCACGCACAGGATGGCGGCGGGCGCGATCGGGGCGAGACGTTTGGCCACCACCGCCGGGCGGTCTGTGACTTGATAGGCACCGAAGAGGTCACCGGTGATCTGCCACTCGGTGCCGTCGGGACGTTGCGCGGCGTAATGGATGCCGCCTTGGGGATCTTGATAACGAATGATGCGCATGTTGGGGAAATTGATGGAAAGGGTGCCGTTCAGTTGGCCGGGCGAGCGGTCCGCGGAACGCCGTTGACGATATTGTCGAGGGGCTCGCCCAGAACCGCGGCCCGGGCGATGCGGGCGGACGTGGCGCGCATTTCGCGCTTGGACTCCACACTGCAAAACGCCGCGTGACAGGTGACGATCAAATTCGGCGTCGCGGCTTCCTCCGCGGTGCGCAGCGGTTCGTCTTCCACGACATCCAGGCCGGCACCGGCCAAGCGGCCGTGCCGCAAGGCTTCGAGAATGGCGGTCTTCTGGATGATCGCGCCGCGGGCCGTATTGACCACGAAAGCGTCGGGCTTCATCAGGGCCAGCTCCCGCTCGCCGATCAGATGATGGGTTTCGGCATTCAACGGGCAATGCACCGAGACGACATCCGAGCGCCGCAGCAATTCATCCAGCCCGGCCACCCGGGTAATCCCAATGGCTTTGTGGACGCCGTTCGGCAGGTGGGGATCGTAGAAGCAGACCTGAAATCCCAGCGCCTTGGCCCGCAAAGCGGTGGCGGTGCCGATGCGGCCGAGGCCGATGATGCCAAAGGTCAGTTCCCGCAGCCGACGCAGCCGGGGTTCCACGGCGATGGACCACCCGAGCCGCTTGGCCTCGGCATCCAACGGGAACAACTGCCGGCACAACGCGAGCGTCAGCGCGAGGGCATGATCAGCGACTTCTTCCGTCCCGTAATCCGGCACATTGCACAACGCCAGCCCCCGCTGCGCCGCGGCCGCTCCATCGACGCTGTCGAAACCCACCCCGTTGCGGATCAACGCCCGGCAGGACGTCAGACGCGCAATGGTGGGCGCGGTCACCTGAATGTTGTGCCAGATGATGAGGGCCTGAGCGTTTAAAATTTCCCCCGTAAAATCCGCCTCCGTATCGCAGAGGAACGTCTTCACCACCGCCGCGTCACCAAGAATCCCGGATTCAATGCTGGCCGCGGGATCGCCCACCGGTTGACGGGCCCAATCAATGATGGCGACGAGAGGTTTCATGTGGAGATGCGCCGCTACGATTGATCGGACGGGACACTGCGGGCAAGTAAGAACGAAGTTCGTGACCACCGTGCGGCCCGCCGCCGCCGCATTCAACGCCGAAGGCGCACCAACATCAGGGCGTTCACAATCCAAGGACACGCCACAAACCCGATCCCCATCAAGCCCAGCGCGCCCTGACCGACATCCCCCAGGGATCGCCTCCCGAAGAACTGCCCCACGGACGCGCCGGCGTAAACCACCGTCACCACCGCCATCAATCCGGCAAAGGCCAGCATCAGATACTTCGGCCAACCAATCGGCACCTGATAGATACCCGCAACGGGCAGGGACAAGGCGAGAAAGCCGGCAGCCGCAATGATCAGGCTGGCGGGAAAGCCCAGGAAACACCAGGCGCTGACGAAGAGCAGGGAAACAAACAAACATCCCCCGACCGCATTGGCCGCCTGCGCTTCGATCGGCGTCAACACCAGGCGACCGAAGGAGTGCAACCGCAGCATGAGATTTCCCAGCGGCCGCGCGAGCCAGGTGAGCAAGACGAAGCTGATATACAGGATCTGCACCGGCAGGATCCAGCCGCTCCATTCCGGATGCGACCGGCTGAGCGAACTCAGCATCTGACTCCCGAAATACCCGCCCAGAATCACGCCCCATTGCGCCGTGGAACTCAGCCGCTGCATCCACAAAAACCAGCGCAGCATGAGCGAGTAAACGGGATTGCCCGCCTTGATGGCCTCCAGGATACCCAAGCGGGCGTGCTCATTGTCCGGATCCAACCGCAGCGCCTCGCGGAAATGTTGCTGGGCCTCCTTGCGCTTGCCGGAATGCAGCAAGGTCCAGCCGAGGTTGGCGTGCGACCATGGATCCTCGGGAGCGCGGGATAGCGTGGCCGCCAAGGTCGCTCCTGCCTCCGCCCGCCGCCCCAACTGCGTCAGGGCCATCGCCCGGAGATTGTTCGCCGCGACGTGCTCCGGATCGAACGTGAGCGCTTGTTCGGCCGCTGCGAGGGCCGCGGGCCAGTCGCGTCGTTGATAAAAGAGCTGCGACCGCACCGCGTGATAGGCCGGATCCTCCGGCTCCAAACGGATGGCCTCGTCGATCGCTCCCAGCGCGCGGACATATTCGCCCCGTTGCGACAGAACGCTGGCCACGACGTAGTGCGCGAATCCCAGGTCCGGTGCCAGGTGCACTGCCTGGGTGGCTTCGCGTTCGGCGTCGGCCAATTTCTCCGACTGCGCCAAACAGAGCCCCAGCAATGCGTGCGCCGCAGCATCGTCGGGTTCCTGCGCGAGCAATTGCCGCAATTGATCCGCCGCCAAATCGAAACGCTGTTGTTGAAACAGCAACTCGGCGCGCTGCCGTAAGGGATTCACAATTTGAGGTACTTCAGGATCTCGTCGTACGTCCCACCCTGATTCGAGTAGAGCGCATAATTCCGGGCGGTGGCGAACCACTCGCGTGTCGTCGGCTTCAAGGTCGCCGCCGCCGTCAGCAGATCGCGCGTGCGGATCGGCGACGGCACTCCCGCGGACATGGCCTCGCGCAACTTGTGTTCCACAGTAACATCCACGACGGCCTTCAAATCGGCCCCCGAGAAGCCCTCACATTTTGTGGCCACCGCGGTCAGATCCAGCTCCGCCAGGGGCTTGCCCTGAAGTTGCAAGCGCAACACCTCGGCGCGGGCGGCGACGTCCGGCGGCGGCACAAACAGGATGCGGTCAAAGCGGCCCGGACGGCGGAAGGCCGAATCCAGATGCCAGGGCGCATTCGTGGCCCCGAGCACCAGCACGCCGTCATTGCTCGACTTCACGCCGTCCAACTCGCTCAGGAACTGATTGATCAAATGACGCCCGGCGCTGGATTTCATATCCGATCGACTGGCCCCCAACGCGTCCACCTCGTCGAAGAACAACACGCAGGGGCGATTCCGCCGCGCCTGTTCGAACAGCTCGTGCAGGTTGCGCTCGCTGTTGCCGATCCACATGTCCAGCACGTCATGGATCCCCACGGAAATAAAGGCGGCCTTGATTTCACCGGCCGTGGCCCGGGCCAGATGCGTCTTGCCGCAACCCGGCGGTCCATAGAGCAGGATTCCGCCGCCCACAGTCTTGCCGTACGCCCGATACATCTCGGCGTGCGTCAGGGGGTAAATGATCTTGAGTCGGATCTCCTCCTTTAAGGCGTCCATGCCCCCGACGTCGGAGAATTTGATCTTGGGCCGCTCGACCTCCGGCTGGCCCGACGCCTCTTCTCCCGCCTCGGTCTGGCGGAGGCGGCCATCGATTAATTCATCGGTGTCCGGCGACCACTTGCCCGAGGGAACGTCGTCGTCCTCCTCTTCGTCTTCATCATCATCATCATCATCATCATCATCATCGTCGTCGTCGTCTTTTTTGGCGACAGCGGCCGCCCCGCGAATGCCCAGCCGGGCGGCCAGTTCCGGATCCGCGGCGGAGGCCTCCGCGCTCACCCCACGCCGATACTGCTCCACCGCTTGTTGAACTTCGCCAATCGCCAGCAGCAAGCGGGCGTGCAGCACAAAGGCCGCGCCCGGGGCCTGGCGCATCTGGACAAGGTCCTCCACCAGCACCAAAGCGTGACTGCGCTTGCCCTGCTGATGAAAAGCGCGAGCCAGTCCCAGTTTGAGACCGGGATGATCCGGGGACACCTGAAGGGCGGTGCGATACTCGGTTTCCGCCTCACCGAACAGCCCCGCCGCGAGCAGGGCATCCGCCAGGGCTTGACGCAGCGGTCCGTTTTTCGGCGACAACGTCACCGCTTCCCGTAGTTGCTGGAGATTCTCGGCATCTGCCATGGCCCTAGGGAAGCGGTCCGCCACCGGGGTGGCAACGGGGATCGGGCGTTGGCCCGGCAGATTTCTCCGCCTCGAGCCCGGCCACGGAAAATGCAGGGCGGCTCCGGCTTCGGTTGCCGTCCCCGAGTGCTCTCCTCAATCTATCGGCCCTCGGCACATGCTACCGCGGAATTCATACCCCCACTGGATCGGGTTGATTTTCGGCCTCGCCGGGCTGGTTCCGCTGCCATCGCCGCCCCCACCCTGGCCCGCTTTTATTTGATCGAGCGGTATCTCCAGACGGGCATCCTGCTCCATTTCGATACCTTGGAACGACGCCGCTACGACGTGCAGTCCACCACCAATTTCGCCGCCCTGCAGCAACCCGTGGACGTCCACTCGCCCGATTGGACCACCGTGTATTCCATCGGTCCCCTGCCCTTTCCCGACCACTACATTCATTTCGAACCCACCACCAATACCCCGGGCCCCGCGGCGCGGTTTTATCGGATCGTGGTTACGCCCTGACCCATGCAAAAACACCTGCTCCGTCTGGGTGGAACGACCGTCGCGCTGCTGACCGCCTCCACCCTCGACGCCTGCGAACTGTGCGCCATCTACCGCGCCGCCGATGCCCGCGGCGCCTACGGCAGCGGGTTCACCTTCACAACGGCCGCGCAATTTATGCCATACCGGACCGGGCAGTTCAACGGCGAGGAATTTCCGCGGGCCAACCCCGACTATCTGGATCGTTGGATGTTCCATTTCGTCGGCGGCTGGAACGTCACCGAGAAGCTGGGCATCAGTCTCAATATTCCCCTGGTCCACCAGTCGTATCAGCGGGTGGGTATCGATGATTTGACCCGGCCCCAGACGATCCGCGCCGAGGAAACGGGGCTGGGGGACATTTCGTTGATCGGCCGCTATCAGGTGTGGCAGAGCACCGGCATGACGCTGGGCGGCTCGATCAATCTTCTCGCCGGCCTCAAGCTACCCAGCGGCGATACCGCACACCTCGATGAACAGGCGCGCCAACTGAGAATTTACGAGGGCATCGTCGGCCCCGGGCACAATCACGATGCCCTGGGGCCGGTGACCAGCGGGGTGCACGCCCACGATCTGGCGCTTGGTTCCGGCTCCGTGGACGGCGTCCTCGGATTGACCGCCAACGCCCATTGGCAGCGCGCCTTTCTGAACGCCTAGTTTCAGTACTACCCGCGGATGGAGGGTGCCGGTGATTACCAGTACGCCGATGAGCTGATGGTGAGCGGCGGCCCGGGAGTTTTCCTGTGGCTGCGACCCAATTCGACGATCAGCCTCGAACTGAACGCCAGCTACGATACCGCGGGGCGGGACCGTTTGGGGGGCCGGCCCTCGGAGCACACCGGCATGACTGCCTGGTATCTGGGCCCGCGGCTGGCCTTCACGTGGAAGAGCCGTTTCAGCGCTCAGTTGGGCATCGATCTACCCGTCCGCATCGCCAATCGAGGGTTTCAAAGCGTGCCCGACTATCGACTCACCAGCGGGATCACCTGGCGTTTTTAGCCGGCCGGGTTTTGTCGTCGCGGCACAGTTTCCCCTGCCCCGTGCACCGGGACCCGCTACGGTGCCCGCCACATGAGTGTGTTCGATTCACTTAAATGGAATGCGGATGGGCTGCTGCCCGCGATCATTCAGGACGCCACCAACGGACGCGTCCTCATGCTGGCGTGGATGAACCGGGCGGCGCTGGAGAAAACCGTGGAGACCGGTCGGACCTGGTTCTGGAGCCGCTCGCGGCAGAAGTTCTGGATGAAGGGCGAATCCTCCGGCCACGTGCAGGTGGTGAAGGACGTGTCCTACGATTGCGATGGCGACACGGTGTTGATCCAGGTCGAACAGACGGGAGCCGCCTGCCACGAGGGCTATCGGTCGTGTTTCTTCCGCAGCCTGCAGGACGGCGGCAAGGTGTCCCACATTACCGAGCCGCAGCTGGTCGTGCCGGAATCGGTCTATGGCAAGAAGCCCTGACCCGACGCCTCTGCACCTGTGCCGGCATGTCCGATTTGTTTGCGCCCCTGGCCCGCTGGTTCGCCGAGAACCTGACGGGCAATGAGTTTGTCCGTTTCGGCTCGGGCAGTTGGTGGGGTTTTGCCGCATTGATCCTGGCCGGCCGGGCCTGCGACTTGGGATCCACGTATCTCGCCACGCCAGGACTGGAACTGGAAGGCAATCCGGTCGCCCGCCGGCTGGGCTGGCGCGGGGGCATTCTCCTGAGCCTGGCCACCGCGGTGATTTTTGGTACCTGGCCTTTGATCGCCATTTCCGTGACCACCACCAGCGCCCTGGTGGCGGGGCGGAATTTCCAACACGCGTGGATGATGCGCACCATGGGCGAATCCGCCTATCAGGCGATGTTTTCCGAACAGGTGTGGCGGTCCCCGCGCTGGCTCGTGCTGGGTTGTCATTGGGCCGAGGCCCTGCTCGCCGCCCTGCCGGGCGTGGCGCTGTTGGTATGGGGCGAAGACACCCGGGTTTCCCTGGGTGTCGGCCTTGGCCTCACGGCTTATGGCGGGGCGGTGGCGGGCTTCTCCACGTGGGTGCTGTGGCAGAACGGAAAGGACCGGCTGAGCTACGAGGCGTGGACGCGCCACCAAGCGGAGAAAGCCTCCCGGCCCGCGGTCGGACCGCACCGGCCGGACGACGCTCCCTAGCGGCCCGTTCCATTCCCCAAAACGTTTCACCCGGCCCCACGCCCGGCGCTGGATAAGTGCCGATCCCCCCCTAATCTCGCCTGCCTTGAATCCGGTTGCTGGTGCCCTCCTCCCCTCGCTCGCTCGCGTCGTGCGCGGGCTTTCGGCCGTCTTTTGGGGCCTGCCCCTGGCCATCCTGGCGGCAGCCAAGACCACACTCGGTGAAGGCCCAAGAATCTTTCCCGGCGCGCTGCCGCTCGGGTCCGGGCCTTGGGCCCGCATGGGAAGCGACACGCTGTCGGCGTGTCTGGCCGCCTTGCTGGCCGCCGGCCTGGTCTGCTACGGACTGCGACAATTGGTGCGATTCCAGGCGCAGGAACAGATCTGGATCGCGGCGGTGAACCGGGCCTCGCTGGCGGCCGTCGCGGTGATCGGCCTGCTTCCGTTCGCCTATTGGTGGAGCCGCTTTCCAGGACAACCCATCTTTGAACGCGGCGTGGCGCTACTGTTCGCCGCGGGCATTGGTCTGGGCCTCGCACTGAATCATCTGCTGGTCCGTCTCGCCGCCATGCTGCCCGACGAAATCCTGCGGCAGGATTCCCGGCTCCTGTCGAGCATTAATCAATCCCTGCTCCTCGGCCTGCTGACCTTCGCAGCGTTGGACTGGTGGCTGCCCATGTGGCTGGCGCGCCTGCCGGAGTCGTGGGGGCCCGTGATCCTGACGCTCCACGAACTGCGCTTCTCGCTTCTGCTCTTGGGCGCCCTGATTCCCCTGGCCTTGACCATGACCCTGCTGTGGAAAGCCAAGGAGACCATTGTGAACGGCGTGTTCCGGGGCAGCTGACGTGCCTGGCGGGCGATCGCCGCAGGGTCAACGATTTTGCTGCCCTTGTGCTCGGCGCTGGTGTATCCACTCTCTCAGCACCTTCAAGAACATGAGCACGCATCGTTTTACCCGACGCACCTTCCTGCGCGGCGCTGGCGTCACCGTGGCCCTGCCGTGGATGGAGTCCTTCAATGTCTGGGGGGATGATGCCCCGGCGAACAAGCCCGCCAGCTCCGCCCCGGTGCGCTTGGGTGTGCTCTTCTCGGGCAACGGCTTTCATTCGAAGGAATGGTGGGCGCGCGGCGAGGGGAAGGAGATGGAACTCGGCCAGGTGCTCGCGCCACTCCATGATTTCCGCGAGAAACTCCTCTTTTTCCGCGGCCTCTACAACGCCGAGGCGCTCAAGGGCAACATCCACAGCTCCCAGACCGGCAACCTGCTCTCCGGGGCCCCCCTCGCTTCCGGTGGCGAGATTCGTTCCGGCACCAGCCTCGATCAGGTTCTGGCCCAAAAATACGGACGCTCCACCAAGGTCCCCAGCCTCGTGCTCGGCTGCGAAAAATCGAACCCGTCCGTCCACAAGAACTATTCGATGCTTTACAGCTCGCATATTTCGTGGAGCTCGCCGACGTCCCCCACCCCGCTGGAATTGTACCCTGCCCTCGCGTTTGATCGGCTCTTCAAGGACGAAACCAGCCGGGGCGACCAAAGCGTACTCGACGCCGTCCTGGGCGACGCCCGCGATTTCCGGCGGAATCTCAGCTCAACGGATCAACGGAAACTCGACGAATACCTGGAATCCGTGCGCGAAGTGGAACAGCGCCTGGAGCGGGCCGGCCAGAAGGGAGAGATGCAGGGCTGGCGGCCCACCCTCACCCAGCCGAACATTCCCCGTCCCGCCGACGGCATCCCCCAGGACATCGCGGAGCACATGCGTTTGATGGTGGACATCATGGTGCTGGGCTTCCAAACCGACACCACCCGCATCACCACCCTGAAACTCAACAACGATCATTCGTCGCTGCGTTTCCCCAATCTGGGCGTGGACTACATGATCCATCATCTGCTGTCGCACAGCGACTCCGCGGACTGGCTGAAGGTGAATCAATTCTTCCTGCAACAGCTCGGTTATCTGGCGCGGAAGCTGGACGCAATTCAGGAGGGGGAACGCACCCTGCTCGACAACACCGTCCTCCTGTACTGCTCCTCGATGCTCACCGGCAATCACGAAGCCAACCGACTGCCCGTCGTCATGGTGGGCGGCGGTGGTGGCCGCATCAAAGGCGGCCGCGTGGTGGATCTCACCGACAAACCGGACCGGCAGATGTGTCGGCTCTATCTCTCAATCATGGACAAATTTGGGGTTCGTCCCGGCACCTTCGGGGATGCGACGATGCCCCTGGATCAAGTGTGATCCCGCCGGCGCAACCTCCCGGGCGGTGGCGATCAAAAGTGTGCCGCCCGGACCGCCTCTGAGCCTCGTGTCCTGGTCCCAAAACTACGCCCCGCTGGGCAGCGTGGGTCTCTCGGCCCTGGTGGCCGTGCTGCCGGTGCTCGTTTTGCTCGGGCTGCTCGCCTTTGGACACGTCCGCGCCCAACTGGCCGCCCTCGCGGGATTGCTCACGGCGGGAGCCATCGCGATCGGGGTCTATCACATGCCCGCGTCGCTGGCGCTGGCGGCCGCCGGCTACGGCGCGGCGTTCGGCCTATTCCCGATCGGGTGGATCGTTCTGAACGCCATGTTCATTTATCGGCTCTCCGTGGAGACCGGTCAGTTCGCCGTCCTGCAGCAGCAGGTAGCCGGGGTCTCGCGGGATCGACGCATCCAGGCGCTCTTGATCGCCTTCGGCTTCGGGGCCTTCGTCGAAGGGGCGTCCGGGTTCGGCGCCCCCGTGGCGATCAGTGGCGCGCTCCTAATCGGCCTGGGTTTCAAACCCCTCGAAGCGGCCAAACTGTCGCTCATCGGCAACACCGCACCCGTGGCCTACGGAGCCTTGGGCACCCCGCTGATCACCCTGGCCAAGATCACCGGCCTCGATCTCGGCGCGCTCAGCTCCATGGTCGGCCGACAACTCCCGCTCTTCTCGCTCATCATCCCGTTCTGGCTGGTGGCCGCCCAGTCCGGCTGGAAGGGGCTCCGCGGGGTGTGGCCCGCATGTCTCGTGACCGGCCTCAGTTTCGGCGTCACCCAGGCGGTCGTCAGCAATCTCCATGGCCCCTGGCTCGTCGATATTCTGGCCGCCCTGATCTCCATGGGATCGCTCGTCGGGTTTATGCGAATCTGGCAGCCGGCGGAAATTCAGTCCGCCGACGGTCTGGCCCCCACCGCGCCTGGCGCTGTGTCCCCGGAGGCCGCGGCCGCAACCACTCCCGCGGGACCGGCCTGGCGGGCCTGGGTGCCCTGGGGCTTGCTTTCGGTCTTTGTTTTTCTCTGGGGACTCGCGCCGGTGAAGAACCGTCTGAATGCCTGCTTCAATCCCGTATTTCCGGTGCCCGGATTGCATCTCGCGGTGGAAAAAGTTCCGCCCGTGGTCCGGGCTCCGGAAAAGGAGAAGGCGGAATTCGCCGGCAACCTGCTTTCGGCCACCGGCACCGCGCTCCTGCTCGCCGGTGGCGTGGCGGGCCTTTGCTTGGGCGTGCGCCCCGGCCGCCTGCTCGCGCTTTACGGTCGGACGCTGTGGCATCTCCGGGTGGCCCTACTGACCATTTCGCTGATGCTCGCCTTGGGCTTCACCACCCGGTACAGCGGTACGGATACCACCCTGGGGCTGGCAATGGCCGGCACCGGCTGGTACTTCCCTTTTTTCTCCCCCCTCATCGGCTGGCTCGGCGTGGCCCTCACCGGCAGCGACACTTCGTCGAACGTCCTCTTCGGGAACCTGCAAAGAGTCAGCGCCGAACAACTGGGACTGTCTCCCGTGCTGCTGACGGCCTCCAACAGTTCCGGCGGCGTCATGGGCAAGATGATCGACGCCCAAAGCTTGGTGGTGGCCACTGTCGCCACCGGCGGCCGCCCGGACAGCCCTGATGCCGGCACCGTACTTCGGGCGGTGTTCTGGCACAGCGTGGCCTTGGCGCTGCTGGTGGGCGTCTTGGTGCTCGCGCAGGCGTATTCCTGGCCGGGTCTGATTCCGGGCGGAGTCCCGCAGCCGTAGGGCCCGCGGTTCAGCGGCGGAAAGGTCCAACAGCCCGCACGCGAGCGGGGACCGTGGAGCTGTGATTTATCCGGGCAAATCCTGTACAGATCGCAAACCATGGACAGGTTGCCCGCCTGACGCATGAGTGACACCATCCCGAAAGGCAGTTTCTTCCGCCAAAGCGCCTGGATGATTCTGGCCACCGTGGCCAGCGGGATGGCCATGATGCTGGTCCACACCCTGGTTTCCAAACTCGCCGGCGAGGCGGCCTTCGCGGAGTTTCGGGCACTCCTCAGCACCTTTTACGTCATCGCGGCCGCCAGCGGCGGGTTGTGGACCTTTTTCGCCCAGCAAACGGCCGCGGCGGTGACCCCGGAACAACGCCGGAACGTCGCCGCCACCGCCCGCAACGTCCTCGCCGCCATCGCGGGCTTGTGGGTGCTCCTCGCCGGGGCCGTGTGGCTCGCGCAGGATTGGTTGACCGAACTCTGGAAATTGAGCAACCCGGCCTCCCTCTGGGCCACGTGGGCGCTGGGCTTCGCCACCCTGTACACGGCCGTCATGCGGGGTTTGGTGCAGGGGCGACAGCAGTTTTTCGAGCTGGGTTGGATGGCCATTTTTGATGGGATCGGCCGGCTGACCGCGGTCTGGGTGGCGCTGACCCTCCTGGGCGGCCTCGCGGCGGGCGCCATGACGGCGGCGGTCGTCGGCACCCTGATGGCCCTTTCCATGGGCCTCTGGGGCGCCCGCACACTGCTCTGGGAAAAGGGTGGACGACCGAATTGGGGTCCGTGGCTGCGCGGATTCATTCCCTTGGCCGGCAGCGCTGCCGCCCTGCAACTCTTCCAACAATACGACCAGATTTTCTGGCAGGCCTTGATCCCCCGGGCGCAGATCGATACGTGGAAATTGGGGGCCCTCTACATGCCCGCGCAATCCATCGGATTCGCGCTGACCCAATTTACCGCGCCGCTCGCGCTGGTCATGATGCCGCGCCTGTCCCGCAGTGCCGCCACGGGGGAGAAGAGTGACGCCCTGCGCGTCGGATTGCTGGCCACCGCCATTCTGAGCGGTACGGCGGCCCTCGCCTGCACCCTCCTGCCGGCCCTGCCGCTGCAGGTCATGTTTTTCAATAACCCGAAAAACTGGGCCGCGGCACCGCTCGTCCCGTGGTTCGCGTGGGCCATGTCGCTGTTTGCGCTGGCGAACGTTTTTCTGAATGACCTTTTCGCACGCCGCCGCTTTGCCGTGGTGGCCGGCGTGCTGGCCCTCAGCGGGATCTACATCCTCGCCCTCCAGGCGCTGCGCCCCTGGTTTCTGGCCCAGGAACCCATGATCGCCTTCCGTTCGGGGGTTCAGCTGCTCTTGGGATTCAATGCGGCGCTGCTGGCCACCGCAGCGGGCTTCAGCCGGTTCACTCGAAAGACCTCCGCCTGACCGACGGTGCGGCAAAAATGAGCCGCAGCCGAACGGGGGAAACCGGATCCGGACACCCCGTCCAGCCGGGAACCGGACAGCTTGTCCGGTTGGGAAAGAAAATTGGTACCGCCAGAGGGACTTGAACCCCCACGCCTTTAGAGGGCACCGGATTTTGAGTCCGGCGCGTCTGCCATTCCGCCATGGCGGCACCCGAACCGCCAACAAGCCAGTCCCCAGCCCCAAGGCAAACAAATATCAGTCATCATCGTCATCGGCCCCCGCCGTGACCGCCCACTCCGGATAGGGCTCCGCCGAGCCCCGCATGGCCCGCCACAGGATCCGATTGAGCACATCCTCCGGTGCCTTGTCCACTTCCCGGAAATTGATCCTGGCCGAAACCTCCGCGTCCCGCCGCAGAATGGGGTCCTGCAGCGCATGCGATCCGGGGTTCATCTTGTCGAGGGGGACATTCGTCGGACGGGCCCGGAAGGGCGTCAGATCCGGCGTGTCCTGGAAACAATCCCACATCGGCGTCGCGCTGGCATCGAATTGATTCATCGGCGGCAGCCCCAGGATCTGTTCCATCGTCCGAATCAGGCTGGTCGTGTTGTACTGCGAACTGACCACCGCCCCGCGCCGGACGTACGGACTGACGCAATACGCCGTGGTCCGATAGCCGCTCACGTGATCCCAGCCCGCCTGGGGATCGTCCTCAATGACGAAAACCGCCGTCTCCGCCCAAAACCGACTGTGCGACAGCCCCTCAATAATCCGGCCCAACGCGAGGTCATTGTCCGCCACGCAGGCGTCGGGGGTCGGCGTGCCCTTGCCCGTGCCGCTGGTGTGATCATTGGGCAGACAGATCAACGTCAACTGCGGAAATTCACCTCGGGCTTCGAACTCCTTCAATTCACGCAGGAAGAAATCCGCGCGGTACTGGTCCGGCACGCTCATTTCCCAGCCCACGTAGTCCGCCGGCTGGATGCCCTTGAGCGAATCCACCATGGGCGTGCTCGCAAAGATCACGTCGTTCGTCTCCCCCTTCCACGCCCGATAACACGCAAGGAAATCCGGGCTGCCCTTGCGTTTGGGATCGCGCCACCGCACGGCCGGCGCGGCAAACTCGCCGTAGTTCCGGACCGTCTTTTTGTACTTCAGGGCATTGTCCCACAGGAAACCCGTCGGAGCATACGCCAGCGCGTCCGCCTCGTCTTCACCCATGCCGTCCGGATAACTGCGGGGAAAGCCGGCGAAGGACTTTTCCATGTAGTCCGTGCTGAATGAGGTGCTGCTCCATTGATGTCCGTCCGCGCTGAGAATTCCGGCGCAGTACGTGTTGTCCAACAACACAAACTCCCGCACCAGCGCGTGCTGATTCGGCGTGATCGCGTTGCCGAAGATGCAGAGTTTCGGATCCCCGTTGCCCGTGGGGATATCGCCCAGGACCTGATCGTAGGTGCGATTCTCCTTGATGACGTAAACGACGTGCTTGATCGGGCTGGGTTCGCCGATGCGCTCCGGCACCGGCCGCGCCGGTTGACCGGGCCGCGCCGGCAGCCGGGATTGGGCAATCGCGTCCCGGCGCAGATTGCGCGCCACGGTTTCGGAAAGCGCCGGCAGATCCTTTTTCGCGGGGAGCGGCACCAGCGACAGCGAGCCACTGTACTGATGCGAATTGTACCCCTGCGCGCCATTCGAGGACGCCTTGGTGCGTTCGGGCAAGCCCTTGATGTTGGCCACCACCAGCTGGTGCCGCGCCGTATCGTGGAGCAAGGCCCCGGGGAACCACCCCACGGGCACGAGGCCCACGAGGTGCGATTCGCGATCCGCCGGATCGAAACGAATCACGCCCACAGCGTTCTGCGAGCCGTTGGCGACATACAGCGTCTTACCGTCCGGTGCGAACGCCAATGCGTTGGGCGACGCCCCCAGTAGATCGCTGGGCTTGGCGCGGGCCCAGATGGTCTCGACCACCTTCTCCGTGCGGGTATCCAGCACGCTGAGCGTGTCCGCCGCGGCATTGGCACAAACCACCCAGCGGCCATTCGGCGACACCGCCAGCGCCGAGGCGTGCAGTCCGGTGAGAATCTCGGCGTTCGGGTGCTGCTTCTTGGCGTCGTTCTCCAGGTCCAGGATGGAAACTGAACCTTCATTCGCAACAAAGCGCACAGGATCCACCCGCACTTCCGTCCCCCGCCCCGCCGGTCCGGTGAGATCGCCCGGACCGGGGCGGCGTCCGCCCCAATTCGAGACATACGCCCGTTTTCCCACCAGCACCACATCGTACGGCGCCACCCCCACCGGCCAGCGCCGCAGGACCTGTCCCGTCGCACTGTCGAGTTCCAGCAACTGGTTCGACAAATTGCCGCAGACATACAAGCGGGATCCATCGGACGAAATCGCCAGTCCCGCCGGAATCTCCTCCTTGCGCCGCGGGGCCTTCGCTTCGGGCAACAGGAGCGTGTGAGCGGGCGTGATCGTGCCGTCCGCGGCGACGGCGAACACCTTGATGGAGCCTTTGACGTTGCTCAGGTAAAGTCGCCGGCCGTCGGGCGAAAACACCAAGCCGGTAAAGCTGACAATGGCCTCCTTGTCGGGCTTAAGAATGTTGGGCGAGACCTCGCCCGGCGACGGTTCCTGTTTTTCGTTCGGCATCGCGATGCGCTGACGGATCGCGCCACTGACCGGGTCCACCACCACGATCTCGCTGGATTTGCCCGAAGTCACCAGCAACCGGCCGTCGGGCGATAGCGCCAGGACCTGCGGCCGGAGGTCAGGCAATTCGATCACCCGCCCCAGCGGGGTCAGCCGTTGATTCACGGGCGTCACGGTTCCATTGGCACCGCGCCCGACCCGTTCCGTCGTGCTTTGATTGACGGGTACCGAGACCTTGCACGCTGTGAGCGTCGTCACGAGGGCCAGTCCCGAGAGCACCAGGCCCGTCCGGGGCGTCAGGCGATGAAAAAGCATCCGTTGCTTGAAGCACTGAATCGGGCACTGGGAAAGTCCCGGTTGGTAGTATTTCCAAGACGAAAAGGTCCGGTCGCCTCGGGTGAAGGGCGTTGGGAAGTGCCCAATCCTCAGCCCACCCAGGAATCCCCGAGCCTTATTGTGCCGATCAGGTAACGACTGGGAGACGAATTGTCGCAAAGAAAATGCGCCGTGACTGCCCCCCAGCAAGCCACGGCGCATGACCACCGAATCCGTTCCACCTGACCCACGAGGAGACCCCGTCTACCAAGCGTCCGTTTTCGACCGTCGGGTTAAGGATGACAGTGGATCCGGGGCCGACAAGGCCGATTAGAGGATTGAGCTCCAAAAATATTCCCGAGGGTTTCAAAGGAGATATCCCTTGCCAAACATCGGCTTGTCCTCGTAAGTGGCGCGCTCGTGTGGCTGGGTAGCTCAGTTGGTAGAGCATGCGACTGAAAATCGCAGTGTCGCCGGTTCGATTCCGGCCCCAGCCACCACGATCCCCCGGAGTTGCCCGATCGTTCAACGGGCCCAATAATATCTCCCTGACCGAAAAACGGGGTGTTGACCCAAGCTGAGTTCCTCCCACCGACCACCCACAACCGTGGTCTCTTTACGAATACCGGCTTTCTGCCCCATCGAACCATTCGTCGTCACCGACCGGCAGCCCGCCCCTTCCTCTCATCGATCTGCTGCTGCAGCTCCTTGCTGCGCTGCTGGGCCAGCCGGGAGGCTTCGGCACCCAGGAAACGTTCCAGGCGGTTGCGATCCTTGAGATAGAAATCATCGCCGGAAATCGCCGCCAGGTTGTACCACACCAGCGCCTCATTCTTGTCGATGGGAACACCCACCCCATTCTCGTGCGCGGCGCCGACCAGGGATTGGGCTTTGGGATCCCCCTGATCCGCCGCCTTGCGATACCATTTCAAGGCCTCGACCGAATCCTTCACCACGCCTTCGCCCGCGGCATACATCTGGCCCAGGCAAACTTGGGCGCCGATCCGGCCGAAGAGATTGGCCGCCGAAGGGCGCTCGTCCGCTGCCCCTTTCTTGTCCCCCTCGCCCGCGGCTTCCCGATACCATTTCACGGCTTCCAACGGATCCTTGGGAACGCCCTCGCCCTTCGCGAACATCTTCCCGATCTCCATCTGCGCGAAAGTGCTCCCCTGGGTCGCGGCCTTGCGATACCACAGCATCGCTTCGGCCAGATTCTCGGTGATCCCGATCCCATCGTAGTAGGCCGCGCCGAGATTGGATTGCGCGTCCACGTTGCCCCGATTGGCGCCCTTGCGATACCATTTCACGGCTTCCACCGGATTGCGCGCCACGCCGTCGGCGCGGCCGAACATGTAAATGTTTCCCAACTCCAATTCCGCCGTGGCCTCGCCTTGATCAGCGGCCTTCCGATACCACTTGATGGCCTCCGTCGGATTCTTCACCACCCCATCCCCCGCCAGGTATTTCGCGGCCAGATTCAGGGCACAGGACGCATTGTGTTCCGCGGCCTTGCGCCACCATTTGACGGCCTCCGCCGCATCCTTCACCCCCTCGTCGCCCGCCGCATAATGCGAACCGAGCAACCACTGGGCCTCGGCGTCGCCCTGTTCCGCCAACCGGCGATGGCCCGCCACCGCCATCCGCTTCCACTTGGTCGCCTCCGCCACGTCCCGGGGAACCACCGAGCCGTCGGTCAGATACGCCGCCAGGGCACTTTGCGCATCCGGATTCCCCTGCTCCGCCGCCTTCCGAAACCAGCGCACCGCTTCCGCCGAATCCCGGGCCACCCCGAAGCCGCCTTCCAGCATCACACCGAGCTTCGCCTGGGCGCGGGCGTGTCCCTGCTCGGCCGCCTTGCGATACCACTTCACCGCCTCCGCGAGGTCACGGTCAACGCCCTCGCCCCGGGCGAATTGGGAACCCAGATTGAATTGCGCCTCGGCCTCACCGTTCTCGGCCTGGTCGTGGGTTCGGGCGAGAACATCCGGCCGCACCGGCTTGGTCTCCTTCGCCGATCCAGCGGGCGACAGGAGTGCAATCAGAATAAAAACAACGGCCTTCATCAGCGGCACGCTGCGGTAGGCACCCTCTGCCGTCAACACGCAGCCGCCACGCCCAGCTGCCGGACCGAGATTCTTCCGGTGCGCGTAGCCGCACCACTCCTGCCGGTGCTATGCTCCACCACGATGTTGGCAAGACTGCAAAAACTGACCGCGGCCAGCGGCCGCGCGGTGACGCTGCTCGCACTTCTGGGTGCGCCACTGTTGCGCGCCGATCCCGTCATCTCCGAAATCATGGCGGCCAACACGCGCACCCTGGCCGACGACGACGGCAATTTCTCCGATTGGATCGAAATCGGAAACCCCGCCAATCAGCCATTGGACTTGGCCGGCTGGTTCCTGACCGACGACCCCATCCGTCCCACTCAATGGGCGTTTCCTCACGTTATCCTGCCGGCCCAGGGACGGCTGCTGGTATTCGCCTCAGGAAAGGATCACACTAACAACGCCGCTCCGCTCCACACCAATTTCCGACTCAGCGCCGGCGGTGGATTTCTGGCGTTGTTCCGGCCCGACGGAATCACCCGGGGATCCGCTTTGGATCCCTACCCCCAACTGCGTCCCGACACCTCGTTTGGGGACGCCGAGCGAGTGAGCACTATCTCGTTCCTGTCGGATACGACCCCAAAAATCCTGGTGCCCGTCACCGGTTCTGATCTGCCCGACGATTGGAACCAAGCATCCTTGAACCCGGGACCCGAATGGATTTCCGGCTTGGCCCCGACGGCCATCGGCTTCGACGCCGGACCCGCTGCGGGCGGTGGCGTCGTCAACCTTGCCCGCACCGGCACGCCGGCCCCCGTCGCCACTCAATCTTCCACCTTGAGTGGATTCATCCCCGGCCTCGCCATCAATGGCGATCCGGGCGACTTCACGCATACCCAGGGCAATGATGCGCAGGCCACGTGGACACTGGATCTCGGACGACGCGCCTTGATCCGGTCGATCACCCTGAACAACCGCACCTCCTGCTGCGGCTCCCGCCTCCGCGATATCACCGTGCAAGTGTTGGGGGTCGACCAGTCTGTCGTCTTCACCTCCCCGTTACTAAACCCGAAGAACACGGGCTTCGTTTACCCCAATGGTCCCGATCATCTGGACGTGAACCTGGCCAACCCCGTGGTCGGCCGCTGGGTGCGAATTAAACGCCAACCAGACCCGACGCTCACCGGCACCGGCGGACAGGGGAACAGCGATGAAGCCAACGTGCTGTCGCTGGGAGAGGTCGCCGTCCTCGGCCAGGAAATCCTCGGCTATCAGCCCTTCATTCGCACTGACCTGCAATCGGTCATGCTGAAACACAACGCCTCCGCTTTTGTCCGGGCCGGGTTTGCTGTCCAGCAGCCCACGGAACTCAGCGACCTGACCCTGCGCCTGCGCTATGACGACGGATTCGTGGCCTACCTGAATGGCGTGGAAGTCGCGCGCCGAAATGCGCCAGCGACGCCGGTCTGGAATTCCGCCGCGACCACCAAACGCGAGGTGGCCGATGCCGTGCAGTGGGTCAGCGTGGATCTGACCCCGGCACTCGGTCAGCTCCACTCCGGCACCAATCTGTTGGCCTTCCAGGCCCTGAACTTCGCCGCCAGCGACCCCAATTTCCTGCTCGAACCGCAATTGCTCGCCACCCGTCACGAGACCGCGACGAACGTCTTCCTGGCCACGCCGAGCCCGGGTGCCGCCAACCTCGGCGAGTTCTATCTGGGCGAAGTCGCCGATACCAAATTCAACGTCGACCGCGGTTTCTTCGACGCACCGTTTGCGCTGTCCCTCACCTCCGCCACCCCCGCGGCGAAGATCTACTTCTCCGTCAACGGGGACGAACCGGGGCCCGGAAAAGGCACGCTCTATCAAGGTCCACTCACCCTCACCAACACCACCATCCTGCGCATGCGCGCCTTCCGCGAGGGATGGCGCCCCACCGACGTCGATACCGCCACGTATATCTTCCCGGCCGACGTCATCCGGCAGGCGGCAAACTGGTCCACGACCCGCGTGCCCCCGCCCAATTTCCCGGCAACGTGGGGCGCAAATTCGGTCGATTACGGGATGGATCCCACCGTGGTCGCCAAATACTCATTGGCCGATTGGAAGGACGCCCTCACCCAATTGCCCTCGGTCTCCATCGTCACGGAAATGGCCAACCTCTTTGATGCCAGCACCGGCATCTACGCGAACGCGTCCGGTCACGGCGAGGAATGGGAACGGCCCGCTTCGATTGAATTTCTGGAAGCCACCAACGCGGTACCCGGCCGATTTCACGAGCGTTGCGGCTTGCGCATTCGCGGTGGCTACAGCCGCAACCCGCAGTTCATCAAACATTCCTTCCGCGTCTTCTTCCGCTCCGAATTCGGCGCGGCCAAATTGTCGTACCCGTTGTTTGGCGACGACGGCGCCCGGGAGTTCGACACCTTCGATCTGCGCACCAGCCAGAACTACTCTTGGACCGGTGGTGACCCCCACGACACGCTGGTGCGCGAGGAATTCTGCGAAGAAACCCTCGGCGCACTCGGGCAACCCTATCGCCGCAACCGCTACACCCACGTTTATCTCAACGGTCAGTATTGGGGAATTTACGAATTCGACGAACGCCCCGAGGCCTCTTACGGCGCCACCTACTTCGGCGGCGACAAGGCCAACTACGACGTCGTCAAATGCGGCAATCACGTCGCCAATTTCGTCACCGAGGCCACCGACGGAAACATGCTGGCCTGGTCCAACCTCTGGACCATGACCCGAACCCTGGTCGTGAATCCCAGCAACGCGAACTACTTCCGCATTCTCGGCTGCGGCGCCGACGGCATGCGCGATCCCCAACTGCCCGTGATGCTGGATGTCGACAATCTGATCGATTATCTGCTGGAAATTTTCTACAGCGGCGACGGCGACGCGACGCTCTCGTCCTTCCTCGGCAACAATCAACCCAACAACTGGTTCGGCATGCGGGACCGAACGAACCCCGAAGTGGGCTTCCGCTTTTTTAATTCGGATTGCGAACACACGCTCGGATCGCCCAACAGCCAGGTGGACCGCACCGGCCCCTTTGGCGGATCGAACGAAGGGAACTTTCAATTCTCGAATCCGCAGTGGATGCATGAGGAATTGCTGCGGAACGCCGAATATCGACTGCGCTTCGCCGACCACGTGCAGCGCCATTTCTTCGACGGCGGGGCACTGACGTATACCGCCGCAACCAATCGATTCCTCCGCAAGGCGGCCCAGTTGGTTCCGGCGATCCGCGCCTATTCGGCCCGCTGGGGCGATGCCGCCCGGAAGCCCGCTCTCGGGCAAACCGATTGGCAGACGGAGATCAATTGGATCCTGAAGAACTGGTTCCCGAACCGCACCCAGCTCGTCCTGGATCAGCTCCGGGCAGACAAACTTTTCCCGGCCATCACGGCGCCGCGCTTCAATCACGCGGCGGGTGAGATCCCGGCGGCCTTCGCCCTCGAACTCACTCAAACGAATGCGGGCGGCCTCATTTACTACACCCGGGACGGCACTGATCCGCGCCTCGTGAACGGCGTCATTTCCCCCACCGCCGTGCGCTTCGACGGCACGTTCCAAGTGTCGAAGACCACGGAGATCCGGGCCCGCGTAGTGGCCGGCACGGTTTGGAGCGCGCAGCAACAAGCAGTCTTCCGCCCCGCCCAGGATCTCACCGCGTTGACCCTCTCCGAAATCATGTACCACCCGGCGGGCACGACAGGAGTGGATGGCGATGAATTCGAGTTCGTGGAGATGAAGAATTCCGGGACCGTCGCACTGGACCTCAGCGGGGTCGCTTTCGCGGACGGCATCAGCTTCACCTTTCCGACCGGCACCTCGCTGGCCGCGGGAGGATTTGCCGTACTGGTCCGCAATCCCAGCCGCTTCGCTGAACGTTATCCCGGAGTCCAGATCGCGGGCACTTACACAGGAAAACTCAGTAACTCCGGCGAGGTGATCCAACTGAACGACGCCGCCGGCCGCACCCTGCGCCGGGTCGCCTACGGGACCGCCGGGGCCTGGCCCGTCGCAGCCGATGGTTCCGGACCTTCCCTCGTCCCCCGCACCCTCGACCCGGGGCATCCTGCCGGCGACAACGCCCTCGACTGGCGCGGCAGTCGGAACTCCGGCGGATCCCCCGGCGCCGACGATCCGAACAGCACCCCGGTCGTAATCCGGCTCCAAATCGATTCCCTCGCCGTTACGCCGCAGGGCGTAACGCTGGTCTTCGAAGCCGACGCCGACCGTCCCTACGGAATCCAAGCGCGCACGGACCTCACTTCGGGTGCCTGGATCCGCGTGGCGGAAGTGCCCGCGGAACCCGTGCCGCATCGCGCCACCGTGGTCGATCCCACGCCCGGCAGCCGCCATTTCTACCGGGTCGTGACGCCCTAAACCCGCGCCGTCCCGGAGATTTATTGCGTTAACCTTTTCCCCGCCGGCTCACAGCTGCTTGCTTGAAGGCGATAATTTCGTCAAACGACGAAACCGCATAACCGCAGCGCACTGGAAAGGTTCCATATGGCCAAAGGCAACAACAGTCAGAAAAAGGAAGTGAAGAAGCCGAAAAAGGAAAAGCCGAAGACGGCTCCGCCCACGCGGCGCTCGTAAGTCGGTTGTCGATACCTCCGGGGGCACTCGCGAAGTGCCCCCGGATCCGCCTCCCCCTGCTCAGGGTTTGGCGATGAAGCCGTGGTACAGACCCATGTAATACGGCAGCAAAAACACCGTACCCGAGCCCAGTTCGTTCCCGCTACCACCGTAATCCAACGCCCACGGATCGGTGTTCCAATGATTGAAATGCCGGTTCTCCACAGGCAATACCTTGCCGTTGATCCGCTGCCCGCGATCCCCTTGCCGCGGTTCATAGATATCGCTCGATCCATGCGGCGTCAGGAACTGCAGATCCAGCCGGTGCCGGTTCTGGTGGGACCAATTCAGGCGATCGAGAGGGAACCCGTAAAGCGTCGCCAGGGAATCCTCGTGCCATCCCTTCCAGGGCGTGAGCGAAAAGGTGCCGAACGGGTTCGTGGTGGTCTGGCCGATATTGTGCGCGGCGTACGCGAAATTGAAGAACGGATTCAACTCCGGAAATTCATTGGCCCAGTAGCGATAGAACGAATAGCGGATGAGGGCTTTCAGGGGTTCATCCGTTGAATACCGCAGCAGGCTGTAGTAGCACATGAACGCCATTTCATCGTCCGACTGATTTCCCGAGCCCGGTCCGTGCTGGACCTTGGCATACATCGCGTTGTGGGCGTAGCCGTGCTGATCGATCAACACCCGGGACGCCGCGTTGTACTTGGAATCCCCCGTCACGTGAGCGGCCACCGCCAGATAGGTGAGCATGCTGAGGGAGTTCAATCCGCGCTCCGACGACCACATCGGATCGTGGTTCAATCCGCGCGGTCCAAACATGCCCCAGCGCGTCGGCGTTCCGTCGTGGTCCGTCAGGGTGAAGTCGTGGGAAATCAGGTGATCGGTCAGATCACGCACCACTTCCCGCACCCGCTCCTTCTCCGCCGGGGTATCGGCGCACAGATCGTAATAAAGCGGATAGAAAAAGTAATGACCGTCGAGTTCATCACTGCTCGTGTCGCTCTTCCAGTACCACTTGCCATCCGCGCTCTTGGGCCAGCGGGGCGCGTAGATTTTCCAAAGACTGTCGTGCTTCCGGGTGGCGATATCATCCTGCGGGGTATTCGCATTGGGATCCGGCCATTCCACGGGGCGAACCGTCCGCGCCACGAATCCCAACGGCGCGGCGTGATCACCGCCCTGGGTCACCTTTTGCAGAAACCGCAGCGCTTCAAACGCCTGCCGCGCCCGGGCACGGGCCGCCGGATCTCCCGTCGCACCCACGGCGAAACATTCACCGGCTCCGTACATCGCCGTCCACAGGCCGTCGTTGTCGCTGTCCTGGGTCGTGGCCGACGCCTTGTCGCCGGGCCCTTTCAGGGACGCTTCGGAAAGATAACCATAGGGCGGGCGCATGACGTATTTCGTCAGCTCCGTTTCATAAAGGCTGGCCTTTTCCGCCAACGTCATTGCTTGCCGCCGCACCACCCCGACACCGCCGGCCGTCAGCGCCCACGCATTGCCCCGAGTATCGATCGCCATCTGTCGGACGTCGTCGTGGGGCAGCCAGCGCAGCCCCTGCCGATAGGCCCATTCCGTGCCGTCGAAACGGATGGCGCCCCGGCGGGTGCCAAACCACATCGTGCCACCCGGTCCCGCAGCGAGGCCGGTGAACTCGTTCCAAGGCAGGCCTTCCCGGCCCGTGTAGAATTTCCAGACCTCCCCGGTCTGGCAGCCCACCCCGGCCGCGCAGGCAAACCACAGCCGGCCCTGCGCGTCCCAGGCCACCCCCAGAACATCCTGCACGGCCCACGCGCGACCCAGGCCATCACTGGCCGTGTGCTGGGTCCAAGCGGAACCTCCGCCCGCGAACAATCCGCCGCTCGACGCCACCCAGAGGGTGCCATCGGGTCCAACCGCGATTTGCCGGAGGCGATGATTCCCCGGCCACTGGAGGGAACGGGTGCGTCCGCTCGCCACCCACCACGCGTCGGCCACCGTGGCCACCCAGAGATTGGTGCCTTGCCGCACCATTTGGCGCACGTCGGCCCAGGGCACCGCGACGTGAAGCGGAGCACCCTCGGTATCCGCGACCACGAACTCGCCCGGGAACGTCGATTTCAATTCGGGAATGGGTTCCCAACGCTCCGCCGCGAGGCGGTACCACTGCCCGCCCGCGGACACCCGGGGTTCGCCGGCCGGGTTCAATTCCAGCAACTGCGGCGCTCCCGCCGGAAGACCCGCGGTGAACTTCGCCGCCACCTCTTGTTCAAACCGCTGGGCGGCCGGTTGAAATCCCCCCGACGGAGTGGCGGCCGCCAGGGCGCCCCAAGCCGCCAGCATCAGAATACCGATCGATCGAAACATCGACCGGAACTAAGTCCCGCCGGGGCCGCTCCCGCGAACGATTGTGGTAAAAAACCTAACGCAGCGACACCACCGTGTAATTGCGCTTGCCCTTCCGCAGCAGGAGATAGCGCTCGAACAAGAGATCGGCCGAGGTGATGCGATGATTCACGTCGGAGAGTTTGACGTTGTTCACGTAAAGCCCGCCGCCTTCGAGATCCTTCCGCGCCTGTCCCTTGCTGGGACTCAAACCGGATTGCGCGAAGAGTTCGACCGCCGAAATCCCCGGCGCCGCGAGCGGCAGGTCCGGCAGGATCTTCGAGGGCACTTCCCCCACCAACTCCCGCAGCGTCCCTTCAGTGACTCCCTCCAAACCACCGCCGAAGAGGATCTCGCTGGCCCGGATCGCGTCCGCCGTCGGTATCGCCCCGTGCAACAACTCGGTCACGGCCACCGCCAACGCCCGGTGCGCCACCCGCGCTCCGGGATTGGCCGTGTGCTCGGCTTCCAAACGGGCGATTTCCTCCTGCGACAGGAAGGTGAAGTATTTCAGGTAGCGAATGACATCGCGGTCATCCGTCTGAATCCAGAACTGGTAAAAGCGATAAACACTCGTCCGCCGCGGATCGAGCCAGATCGTGCCGGACTCCGTCTTGCCGAACTTGGTGCCGTCGGCCTTCGTGATGAGCGGGAGCGTGAGCCCATAAGCCCCCTGTCCCAGCTTCTTGCGAATGAGATCGATGCCCGCCGTGATGTTGCCCCATTGATCGGAACCACCGATCTGGAGCTGGCACTGCCGCTGCCGGGCCAGTTCGTAAAAATCAAACGCCTGCAGCAGCATGTAGCTGAATTCCGTGAAGCTGATGCCGACCTCGCGATCCTCCATGCGGGCGCGGACGGATTCCTTGGCCACCATCTGATTCACCGTGAAGTGCTTGCCGATGTCGCGCAGGAAATCGAGAAAACTCACGCCCGCCGTCCATTCGGCGTTGTCGACGAGCAGCGCCGGGTTCACCACGGTTTGGAAATCAAGGAGACGCGCGAGTTGTCCCCGCACCGCCGCCACGTTGGCGCCGATCTGTTCCTTGGTCAGCAGTTGCCGCTCCTGCGTCTTGCCGCTGGGATCACCAATCGATCCGGTCGCACCGCCGGCGACGGCGATGGGGATATGCCCCGCCAATTGGAAACGTCGCAACGCCAGCAGCGGCACCAGCGAACCCACGTGCAGGCTGTCGGCGGTCGGATCGAAGCCACAGTAAAGCGTCACGGGACCCGCGGCCAACCGCCGGGTCAATTCCGCCACGTCCGTGCAATCCGCCACCAAGCCACGCCACTCCAGTTCAGCCAAGACACTCATTGAGGCCGGCACGATAGGCGGCGCGCAGCCGATGGAAAGGCCGGCGGATCCATCGGAATCTCCTTGGGATCAAGCCCGGCTGGCCTTGGGCTTGGTACGCCCGGCCACGGCTGCGGATTCAGCGCTTTACGGCACTTAACACCTGCGCATGGATCAAGGTCGGCTGCAAATCCACCGGGGTCAGCCCCACCTCCGTCAGCCAGCCGCGAACTTCCGCGGCCGAATACAGGCGGCCTTCCGTCACGGCAAACAGGTTCGCCGAGTAGAGCGCCGCCGACAGCGGGCCTCCGAGGTCATCGTTCAGAAAGACATCGTGCACGAACAGCCGCCCGCCCACCGGCAAGGCCGCCGCGGCCCGGCGCAGAATCTCGCGACACGCCGGCACATCCCAATCGTGCAGAATGTTCGACAAGAGCACGGCGTCGACACCCGCGGGATACGCGTCGGCGAAGAAATCGCCCGTCACCAGCTCGAGCCGATCCGCCACCCCGCTCGAAGCAGCGAATTCCGCGGCGATCCGAAGCACTTCGGGACGATCCCAAACAATCGCCCGCAGGGCCGGGTTCGCCCGCAGGAGCGCGAGGGAGTAGAGGCCAGTGCCGCCACCGACATCCACCAATCGCGAAACATCCGGCAGCGGCAGTTGGGCCGCGAGGACCGGCGCCACATTCTTGGCCCGCCCCGCCAGCGCCAGCGTGAAGTGTCGGGCGGCCGCGGTCTCTTCCATCGCCGACTTCAAACCTGCACGAAAAATAAACCCCGCCCCGGCGTCGTCGGCCCCCTTCGGCCGATTGGTGCGCAGTCGCACCACCAATTCGCGAACCTCCGCCGAATCCTGGGCGAGACCGAAATAATCCCCGACAAAGAATTCCCCGCCCGCTACCAGGTGTTCGGCCGCCAGCGGAGTCAGTTCATAGCGGCCATCGGGCCAGCGGTTCACTGTCTCCATGGCCCGCAGTGCCGTGAGCAGCACTTGCAGCGGGCGCTCGGCGAGTCCGGTCCGGGCGAGCAATTGGGTGAAATCCAACGGCCCGCCGGCGAGATGCCCGAAGACGTTGAATTCCGACACGGCCGCCACAAGCACCGTGGTGGCGTACTGGCCCCGGTAATGCTCGAAGAGGGACGCCGGATTGAGGGAGGGAAGCCGGGAAGGAACGTGCACGGTGGACATCCCACCCAATATGTGGGGATCGAAACGGACTGCCCAATGCAAGTTGCCGGCGTCGCCGGAGCGGCCGCACCGGGAGTTTGACGCTCGCCCCCGCCGCCATAGGCTGCCGCCCATGCAATCCCCTCAGCGACGAATAGGCGCCTGGAGCCGCCTCGGACTCGCCCTGTTGCTGGTCGGGATCCGCAGCCAGGCCCAGGCCCTAATCGAACTGGGCGACGTCTGGCGCTTCACCAACGCCCCCCCCGCCCTGGTCACCAACCTGACCTGGCGCGCCGCGAATTTCCCCGAGACCGGCTGGTACCAGGCCCCTTCGGGCTTCGGCAACACCGCTTACGGCGAACAAACCCGTTACGACTTTGCCCCCGGCGATTGGTCCACCGTCCTTTTCCGCAAGGCTTTCAATGTTTCCGCTCCGGAACGTATCCGCGAATTGAACCTGCGGGTGGATCACACCGGCGGTCTCCTGGTCTACCTCAACGGCGTGGAGGTCGCCCGTCGCGGATTTCCACCCGTCGCCGATGAACCCGAGGTGGCGCCATCGGTCCTTCCCGAATTTCGGTCCTACGGACACGCCGAGGTCATCCCGATCGATCTCCGCCCCGGATTGCTCGTTGCGGGCACGAACCAGCTCGCCGTGCGCGTCCAGGAACGGCCTTTCTACCGTCCCGTACTGGTGCCCGAGCTGCTCGCCAATTTCACCCGGACACCCTACCTGCAACTGGTCACCTCCAATTCCCTCAGTGTGCTTTGGCGCACCCGGACCCCGGGCACCGGACGGGTGGAACTCGGTCGCAATGGACAGTTCTCCCAATCCTTCTCCACTCCTTCCAGCGGCACCAATCAGGAAATCGCCGTCACGCAACTGCTGCCGGATACCGACTACCAATACCGCGTGGTCCTGACCAACCAGGACGGCCCACTGATCACGTCCACCAACCGGGTGCGCACGCTGCCCGCCATCGGCGATCTCACCGTGGCCGTCGTTGGAGATTCCGGCTGGGGCACCCCGGCCCAATACGCCGTCGCCCGGCAACTCCGGGAAAGCGGCGCGCAACTCGTGTTACACGTCGGGGACATCATTTATCCCTCCTTTTCCGCCGCCCTCGCGGACACCCGCTTTGTCAGCGTCTATCGCCAAACCCTGGCCGAAACGCCGTTCTATTCCGTGTGGGGGAATCACGATTTCCTCTATTCGGGCGAATGGAACGTCCCGTATCGCGACACGCTCCGTCAGCCGCGGACCTCCGTGAGCGAAGCCGACCTGGCCAGCGAACGCGCCTGGCCGGGGGCGTATTATTCCTTCGACGCCGGTGACGTGCATTTCGTGGCGCTGTTCCTACCCCTGGCGTCCATCCACACCCTGACACCCGGTTCGCCACAGTATCGCTGGCTCGAGGCCGATCTCGCCGCCAGCAAGAAACCCTGGAAGGTGATCTTCCAACATCATCCCATCTACACCAGCTCCGCCCATCGGCAGGATGTATACGGTCGTCCCGGCCCCGGCTTTTTCGATCCCGATCTCGTGCGGGCCAACCTGCTGCCCGTGGCCCGAAAATACGGAGTGCAGCTCATCTGCTCCGGCCACGATCACAATTACGAACGCTTTCTGCCGGTCGACGGCGTCCACGCGCTGGTCACCGGCGGTGGTGGCGCGGGTTTGTACAACCTGTTGGAATTCGATGACACCAGCACCCAGTTCTACGGACGCCATCACTACACCCGCTTGTCGTTTGCTGGCGACACACTGCAAGTGCGGGCGGTGGGCGCCGACGGCGTGTCCTTCGATACCTTCAGCATCCGGCGCACCGCCAGTCCCGCCGTGGTCACTGACGCCGCCTGGATGACGCCCGTCGTCGAAAACGGTCCGGGAGTGCTCGACGGAAACTGGCCCGGGCAAACCTATGGCTTCGACGCAGCCGCCGCGGTGGAATCCACCACCGGGAATTTCGCCAACCTCGGCCACGTGCGCGTGGCGTGGGACAAGACCAACGTTTATCTCGGCCTCGGAGCCTTGATGCTGCCGCACGACGCCGACGCCTACCTCTTCATCGAAACCCCGCGCCAACCGGGCGTCACGCAACTGACCGGCCTGGGCAACGGATTGCCGGATCCCGCGGGCGAAGGGGCGGATGCCGTCGATTTCCTGGAGAACCTGAGTTTCCAAAATTTCCAACCCAGCCTCGTCGCGGTGCTGGGTGACGAATATGCCGACGGCACGTTTCGCGACTGGGCGCGAACCACCAACGGACCCGCCCTGGGCGAAGGCATCTTCCGTCTCGACGCCTCCCTCTCGACCGTGCCCGGCACCCGTATGCAGCAGTTCAATCGCTCTCCGCAGGATGCCTGGGCCGCTCCGGAGCACGACGCCGATTTCGTGGAACTGGTCATTCCCCGCAGTGCCCTCGGCCCGCTCCAGGGAGGCGACATCCTGCAGATCGGCGCCGTGGTCGGCGGCGGAGCGGTGAATGCCCGGCAGCAAACCCGTAATCTCGACACCGGGTTTCTGGGTGAAGCCTTTGCCCTCGACGCAGCCGGCCGCGGCGTGCTGCAGGGAGTGCGCTTCCGCCTGCCGCCGGATCCGGACCCCGATGGCGATGGGCTCACCGCAGCCGAGGAAACGGCGGCGGGCACGGATCCGAACGATCCCGACACGGATCACGACGGCTTGCCCGACGGCTGGGAGTTGGCCCATGGCCTCAACCCACTCTCCGCCGCAGGCGCGAACGGTGCGACCGGGGATCCGGACGGCGATGGCCGGACCAACGCGGAGGAATTTGCGGCCGGAACCCGCCCCAACGATGCCAGTTCACCCGCGCCCACCTTGCAATGGCTGCGATCGGCCGACGGGAGTGTCACTCTGCGCTGGCCCACGCAGATTGGCTTACGGTATTCCCTGCAAAGCTCCCCGGTGGCCCACGCGGGCTATGGTCTGGTGACGGGTTTCCCCCGCATCGCTCAGAGTGCCACCGAACAGTTCCGGGTGGATCCCACCGTGACCGCGCAATTTTTCCGCGTGTCGGTGCAGGCTCCAACGCCTTGAACCTGGCGGCAGAGTCAGGCCCCCGTCGAAGCCGGGCCGCCCAGCTTCAGAAAGTTGGCGAGAATCGTCCGACCGTGTTCCGTGAGGATGCTTTCCGGATGGAACTGCACGCCCCAGATCGGCAGGTGCCGATGCCGCAGCCCCATGATTTCGTCCTCATCGGTCCAAGCCGTGACTTCGAGCTCCGGCGGCAGGGTGTCGCGCTTGGCCACCAGTGAATGGTAGCGCGTGGCCAAAAACGGATTGGGCATCCCGGCGAAGAGATCCTTGCCGTCATGATGGATGGGCGAGGTCTTGCCGTGCATCATCCGGTAATTCACCACGACCTGCGCGCCGAAGGTATGCGCGATGCACTGATGCCCCAGGCAGACGCCAAAAATCGGGATGCGCCGATCGGAAAAAGCCCGGATGAGCTCATTGGAAAGCCCGGCTTCGCGCGGCGAACACGGCCCGGGAGAAATCAGCACCCGCTCCGGCTTCAACGCCACCGCCTCGGCCACGGTGATTTGATCATTCCGGTGCACGGCCAGTTCCACACCCATTTCGCCCAGGTATTGGACCAGGTTGAAGGTGAACGAATCGTAATTGTCGATGACCAGCAGCACGTCGGGAGGCTAACGCTTCACGGCCGGAAGGCGAGAGAATGGCGTGATGGCCGAGCGAACCCTTTCCGACTACGTCGCCGACCAAAAATCGGGCCTCGTCAGGCCGTCCCGGATGTCGTTTACTCCGGGCATGTCACCCTTGCTTTCCCGTCGTGAAGCCCTGCAGGCCCTGGCCGCCGGGGGTGCGGGGCTGGCGCTGGCCGGATGCGCCACGCAGCCCGGCCGTTTCTCCCGCCCCCAGCGCGACCTCATCCGCCAGGAAAACGCGCGACCCGGGACCCGCGATTGGCAGATCCAGCGGGTGTCCATCGACCCCGCCACCAAATGGCGCAGTCCGGCGATCGAAGGCTACGTCTCCCAAACTTCCGTGCGCGCCGGGGAACAGCTGACCTTCCACCTCAGCGCCCAGCCCGCCGGTCCGGTGCGCCTCGAACTGTTCCGCCTCGGCTACTACGGCGGACTGGGCGGCCGAAAGGTCCACGAGTTCCCCATTCTCAACGTCGCTCCCCAGGTGGATCCCCCCGTCGGCCGGCAACGCCTGCGGGATTGTGCCTGGTCCGCCGCCGCGGAACTAATCATCCCCCGCGATTGGGTGAGTGGCGTCTATCTGGGCAAACTCACCCGCACGCCCGACGGCGCGCAGAGCTACGTGATCTTCATCGTGCGCGATGACCGTCGCGCCGACTTCATCGTTCAGTGCAGCGACAACACCTGGCAGGCCTACAATCGCTGGCCCACCCAATTCTCCCTCTACGACAACGGCGAACACGAGTGGTGGTGGGGCGGCGGCGTCTCCATCAGCTTCAACCGGCCCTACGGCAAATATTGCCAAGCCTTCAACGACTACACGAACACCACCGGTTCCGGCGAATTCCTGCTCTTCGAGTTTCCGCTGGCGTACTGGCTGGAGCAGCACGGCTACGACGTCACGTACATCAGCAATGGCGACACCCACCGCGATCCGGCCGGGCTCCTGCGGGCGAAGGGCTTCTTCTCGGTGGGTCACGATGAGTATTGGACCCTCGAAATGTATCGCCACGTGCAGGCCGCGGTTGCGGCCGGGCTCAACGTGGCGTTTTTCTCCGGCAACGCGATCTGCGGGAAGATCCGCTACGACCGTGACCAACGGGGCGCCGCCGACCGCATCTTTGAACGGATCGGGGTCTACGGTCCACCCGGTGGCACACGCGAATTCATCGCGATGAGTTCACTCCCCCACGAACGCCCCTACGCCAACGAGTTGATCGGCGCCCACAGCACCGGTCCGGTGACCGGCGGCGCCGACTGGACCTGCGTCGCACCGGATCACTGGTTGTTCGCCGGCACCGGCATGAAACGGGGCGACAGCATTCCGGGGCTCGTTGGCTGGGAATGGCACGGGGATCCCGCGCCCATTCCCGGACTGGAAGTGGTGGCCAGCAGCCCCACCTACTCGGAACCGGGCAAACCGAACGACGGCATTTTCACCGCCACGATCTATCCCGGCCCGCGCAAAAACGTGGTCTTTAACGCGGGTACCATTTGGTGGAGTGTGGGCCTGAGCGAACCCCCGGGCTTTCGCCGCCCCAAATCCTATTCCACCCCACAGGGACCGGATCCGCGGGTGCAGCGCATCACCGCGAATCTTCTGGAGCGCATGTTGCACGGCTGACCGGCCGCGGGCAGCACTTCAGGGAATGGGCGGCGGCACCAGGGAATGGGGGATATCTGCTCCAGGTTTGGCGGCCGCGGCTTCCACCTGGTGGCGCTTCCGTGCCCGGGCCCGGCGACGCACCTCGACCTTGTGCCGCACCGACTCGAGCATCGTCGTCAGCACCGGAGTCGCGACTTCGCGTTCCAGCAACCACTGGGTATGGGGCCGCGGCGAGCGTGATAATTCCTCCGGCGTCGTGTGCTTGACGTCCACGCCGGGAAAAAGATCCACCCCCGCCGTGCGATACACCTGGTGCACCAGGGCGGAGCAGAAATAGCTGTGCTCCTGCGCCAAACGATTTTCCCGATCCCGCGCCTCGCCCCGACGCAGCGCCACCAGCGTGCCGAGCAATTCCCGCAGGGAATAACGGGCACGTTTGGCGACCAAATCCAATCCCGCGGAGACCAGCGTGTTCGTCTGCTCGGGCGTGAGCCCAAAATCCACGATCGCCAGCGTTGAATACACGCTGGCGTCATGGAATTTATCAACCCGGTTTTCCTGCACGCCCAGCCGGATGTATTTGTGCTGCATCTCCAGATCGGATTCGATGACCCAGTGATGTCCGTCCGCACGCTGGCCCTGGAGCAGAAAGGCATGCGTCCAGCGGCTCCACTTGTGGTCGGGATCCAGATGCCGCTCAGCCCGGGCGATGATGCGATCCACCCAGGTATTGCCGCCCACCAAACCCACCCGCCCCGGGGCCGCGTGGCGCGCAAAAAACTCCTCGTTGGTCAATCCCCGCTCGCGGATGATTTCTGGCATGCCGCGCAGTGTGCGACATCCCACCCGCAAGTAAACCCGCCGATCCAGGACACGGGCTCACGGTTCTTTTGTCTGCCACCACCTCAACGCCTAACTACTGCGGCACTTCACATCGCGCCATGAATCGCACGTCTCTTGCGGCCCATCGACTCCACCTCGCCCTGCTGTTGGCCACAGCTTTTTGCACGTCCCGCCCGGTTGGGGCCGCCGCGCCACCACCTGATCCGCATCCTTTGAAACCCCACAGCGGGCTGCCGCCGTTCCAGTATCAGGAGGCGCCGGATCGATTGCCGAACTATCTGCCGAGCGAGAAGTGGGGCACGCAAGGCGCACCGCTGACCCAGATGCAGGCCCCGCTGTCGCCGGAGGAATCCGCCCGACACCTGGTGACCCAACCGGGCTTCTCCGTGCAGCTCTGGGCCGCGGAGCCACAAATCGTCAAACCCATTGCCCTCGCCTGGGACGAACGGGGCCGCCTCTGGATCGCCGAAACCGTCGACTACCCGAATGAACTGCAAACGCCGGGCCAGGGACGGGATCGGATCAAGATTTGCGAAGACACGGACGGCGACGGACGGGCGGACAAATTCACGGTCTTCGCCGACAAGCTCAGCATTCCCACGAGCCTGTGCTTTGCGAACGGCGGACTGATCGTCCTCGAAGGCGGTCACACGCTCTTTCTGAAGGACACCAACGGGGACGACGTCGCCGACGAACGCCGCGTCTTGTTCAGCGGCTGGGGCATGGAGGACACCCACGCGACCGCCAGCAATTTGCGCTACGGCTACGACGGCTGGATCTGGGGCACGGTCGGCTATAGCGGCTTTGAAGGCACGGTGGGCGGACGGGAAATCAAATTCTCGATGGGAGTCTATCGGTTTCGTCCGGATGGCTCGGAACTGGAATTCATCCGCTCCAGCAACAACAACACCTGGGGTCTGGGCCTGAGCGAGGAAGGCGTGGTGTTTGGCTCGACCGCCAACAACAACGCGAGCTGGCACATGGCGGTGCCCAACCGCTTCTACGAACGCGTGCGCGGCTGGGCCGCCACGCGAATGGAGACGATCGCCAACAGTCAGAATTTCTACCCGATCACCAGCAAGGTCCGACAAGTCGACGCCCACGGTCGCTACACGGCGGGAGCCGGACATGCCCTCTACACCGGCCGCTCGTTTCCGGAGGAGTATTGGAATCGCACCGCCTTCGTTGCCGAACCCACGGGACATCTCGTCGGCTGGTTCCGCCTCGAGGGTAGCGGCTCGGATTTCCGTGCGGTGAACCAGGGCAGCTTCCTCGCCAGCGATGACGAATGGACGGCGCCGATTGTCGCCGAAGTCGGACCCGATGGCGCACTCTGGGTGATCGACTGGTATAATTATATCGTTCAGCACAATCCCGTGCCGAATGGATTCAAGAATGGCCGCGGCAATGCCTACGACACGACCCTGCGCGACAAGCGGCACGGGCGGATCTACCGCGTGACCGCGACGGGAGCGAAGGCGGCGCCAAAGATCGATCTGTCCAAGGCGTCCCCGGCCGAGTTGGTGGCCGCCCTGAAACACCCCACGCAACTTGTCCGCCTGCACGCTCAGCGCTTGTTGGTGGAGCACGGCGATGTATCGGTGGTACCGGCGTTGACCGCCCTGACGCGGGACCTCGCGCTGGATTCCGCGGGCCTCAACGCGGGCACCGTTCACGCGCTCCGGGTGCTGCAAGGATTGAAATCCGGCGAACCCGGAATCGCGGCGACGCTCGCCGCCCTCAAACATCCTTCCGCAGGCGTACGCCAGACCGCGGTGGCGGCGTTGGCCCGCACGCCCGAGTCCGTAACCGCCTTGGTGGATGCGAAGTCCTGTGCGGATTCGGCCGCCCAGGTGCGGTTGGCGGCGCTGCTCGCGTTGGCGGAAATGCCGTCGGAAGTTCCCGCCGGTGAAGCCATTTTCGCGGCGCTTCAGGACCCCACCAACACTTCCGATCGCTGGTTGCGCGATGCCCTGACCGCCGCGGTGGTGCAGAACGGCGCACCCGTCGGGGAATTGATCCTAAACCACCCCACGGTCCTCCCCGAGGGCGCCCTGGAAGTGGTTCGCAACCTCGCCCGCCATGCCGCCGCCGATGCCCCCAGTTTCGGTCCGCGGGTCGTCGTCCAGACCGCCGCACTGCCCGCCGCCACGACCGAAGCCATTCTCGCGGGTTTTGCCCAGGGTTGGCCCGAGGGTCAGCGCCCCGCGTTTGAGGCGGCCGACCTCCGCGACGCCATATCGCGCGTGTCGCCGACCGCCCAGGCCGAGTTTCTTTTGCTGGCCCAAAAGTGGGATGCCATCGGGGAGTTCCCCGCCTTGCTGGCGAAGGTGACGGAAGCCTCCCTCGACAACGTCCGCCACTCCGCCGGCGCCGAGCCCGCCCGCATCGCCGCCGCCCGGGCCCTGATCCGGCTGGCCGACACCGAAGCCAACCAGACTGCCGTACTGCACGAGATCACCCCCACAACGCCTCCCACCCTCTCGGCGGGTCTGCTGGAAGCCGTCGGCGGCAGTCGCTTGGGCAGCACAGGCAGCCGGATTCTCAGCGCCTGGAAAAACTACACCCCCGCCGCCCGTCGCACCGCGGTGGCCCAGCTCATGCGCCGTCCGGCCTGGTCGGAGTCCCTCCTGGATGCGGTGGCCAAGGGCGACTTGCTCCCGGGCGATCTCGGACCGCAACAGTGGCAGCAATTGGGCCAGAGCACCGCCCCCAATCTCGCGCAGCGCGCCCGCGAATTGCAAAACGCCGGCAAGGGCTTGAGCGCGGATCGCGAGGGCGTGGTGAAGCAATTCCTGCCCGCCGCCGGAAAAGCCGGCAATGCCACGCGCGGCAAGGAACTCTTCACCGCCAACTGCGCGGTCTGCCACAAGGTCGACGGCGTCGGCCAGAATATCGGCCCGGACTTAAGCGGCATCGGTGCCCGGCCGAAGTCCGAAATCCTGACCGAGATTCTCGATCCCAACCGCTCCGTGGAAGCCAATTACCGGCTCTGGAATGTGACCACCAAATCCGGCGAAACCTGGTCGGGACGTCTGGATGGCGAAACCAGCACCAGCATCGAACTGCTGGATCTCACCGGCCAGAAGCACACCCTGCAACGCAGTACCCTCGCCAGCGTGGAATCCTCCAATCAATCCATCATGCCCGTTGGGTTCGAGTCCCTCGGCGAAGCCGATCTGGCCTCGCTGCTGGAATACCTCGCCGGCACCCGTCACTGAAGTCTGATCACCCAAGCCCCGCTGCACCGGCACCCCAACCGTGTGGCGGGGTCGGCCCAGTGGCAACCGGGTGACCGCGAGTGTGAGACAAAATTCATCGAGTCGTTGGATTTCGCCTTTTTGATAAAGAGTATCTATCGCGCTAGATACATTGAGTTGAATCTTCGTCCCAAGAACAACTTCTGTCGGGCCTGAGCCAGTTTGGCTCCATGGAGAAAGGCAATCTCTCTGCCTGCCCAATCATCCCGGCAGTGCGGAAGCGGACTACAGGCGGCTGCAGTATTGGGAGAGAGAGCAATGTTTCCGATCACGTAACGGTGGCGGCGAGCCCCGCCCTCCAGAAACCCACCGCGGGGTATCCGCGAGCCCGCGAACTCACCGGGCAGCACTTCGAAAGCGTCGTCGCCGAGCCCCATCCGCTCTCTCCCTCAGCCGGCGATTAGAAGATTTTGTCCCATACTCGGTGACCGCGTTCCCGCCGCTTCGGGTTGTTTCCCCCGGTTCTCGGGCGATAGTACGGGTCCTGTCATGTCACTTCAGCAAAAACTCACGGATTGCCTCAAGCAGGCGATGCTCGCCAAACAGCCCGACCGCGTGAACACGCTCCGGTCGGTGAAGTCCGCCCTCGGTTACTTGCAGATCGAAAAGAAAGTCGAATCCCTCAACGACGCCGAGGTTATGGCCGTCCTGCAGAAGGAAGCCAAAAAGCGAAAGGACGCGATCGACGGCTTTGAGGCCGGTGGCCGGCCGGAGTCGGCAGCCAACGAGCGTCTCGAATTGAGCATCATCGAGGAATTCCTGCCGAAGGCCCTGAGCCCCGAGGAGGCCGAAGCCGTCGTGAAGGCGGCCATCGCGGAAGTCGGCGCCACGTCCAAAAAGGACATGGGCGCAGTGATGAAGGCCGCCGCCGCCAAGGCCGGTGGACGCGCGGACGGCAAGGTGCTCAGCGCCCTGGTCTCCCGCCTGCTGCCTTAAGCCGATCCGGATCAGTCACGGCGGCCGACGGCCGCAGCTCCGGCCGCCGCACCAGTTGCGATCCTTACTTCACGTCCGATTTGAGCCGGCTCGGCGGGGAGAGGTAACGGAACGGATTGCTCGGATTGTCGGTGTCATACGCAAACGCATCGCGGTGGTTCAGGAACCACTTCACCTGTTCCACCGGGATGCTGAAGCCGAGCCCTTCGCCAAAGGTGACCTTCATGTTGTTCACGCCCACCACCTCACCGCGGAGGTTGAACAACGGCCCACCGGAGTTGCCCGGATTGATCTGAGCCGTGGTCTGGAGATAAAGGTCCCCCCCCATCTGCCGGGTCTTGGTGCTGAGAATCCCCTCGGTGACCGTCCGTTCCAGGCCCAAGGGACTGCCGATCGCAAACAACCGCTCACCGACCGCCGTTCGTTCGGTATCGCCGAGTAAAACCCGCGCAAACTTCGGCGCTCCGGCGTCCTCGACTTTGAGAATGGCCAGATCCGCAAACTTGTTGATCGCCACGATGCGGACCTCCTTGTAATTTCTCCGCTCCAGCTGCCCGTTCTTTTGCTGGTACACCTCCACACTGATCTTGGTCTCGCCTTCAATGACGTGGAAGTTGGTGATCAAATCCCCTTCCTCGGTGATGAAGAAACCAGAGCCCAATCCCCCGGGCGTCCGAACCTGCACGACGCTCTCGCCCAACTTGGCCACCAACTCACGAACCGGACGTTCCGGCGGCGGTGTGGTGGCACTCGCGTAAAGGCCGCTGGCCCCGACGGCGACCGCGGGCGGCGGGACATCCTTGGGAGCCGTTGCACCATTCACATCAGCCTCCCGCTCCACCTTGAGCACGTCCTCCCGCGGCACCGTGACGACGGTAAACCCGAGATCGACGACGATCTGATCCTTCTTTTCCGCGAGAATCTTGCCGGTGACAGCGGACTTGTCCTTGAGCAACAAAGTATCCGCCGCCAACGGCAGGATCATTGCGCCAAGGAGCGATGCAGGAACAAGCACACCACGCATGGCCGAAGGCTATCCCGTCGCCGCCCCGCCGTCCAAAGCGGAAGCGGGCGATTCCGTATCCGCACCCGCACCCACGCCGGCACCTGCGGGCGCCCCACTCAGCGCCGTACCCCGGCATGGCTGACATCCACCGGCTGGAAGCCGAGCCGCACGGCGGGTGAGTCCGGGCGGACGCCGAGTTCCGGACGGGTCGGATCCACCCACAACGGATCCGCAATCACCGAGTGCGCGTCCTGTCCGCGTTTCTGCCAGGCGGCCCAAGTGTTCTCCGCTTTCGGACCGAAGCGATACCCACTCGGGTCCGGGCCCACCTTCGGATCAAACCAGAGGTTGGCGTCGGACCAGAATTGATTCGTCGTCCCCGTCCAATCACTGCCCAACAGCTGGGCGGCCGGTCCGACAATGATATTGTTCGTGAACCAAAAGGACCGATGCGCCTCCGAGCGGGTCCGCATCACGCTGTGGTTTCGATTATCCACCAGAATGTTGTTCCGGATCGTATTGTCGCGTCCGTAGTGCTGATGAAATCCCGCGTCCTTGCAGCGGTAAACCACATTGCCTTCCAGGAGCATGCCCGTGCTGCCTTCGTCAGTGTACAAACCCCAGCCGCCATACCGATAGCTCTCCACGTCGTGAATCCAGTTGCCCCGCACCACGGTGCCGGGTTGCGGTCCCAGCAGATAGATGCCGCCCATGTCACTGAGCCGACCCTGGCTGAGGTGATGAATGTGATTCGATTCAATCAGATTGTGATGGCACGGCGAGTCGGCATAACCCCACGTCCAGCCCACGGAAATCCCGGTGTACGCCAGGTCATGAATCTGATTGTGAGCGATGTGATTCGAGCTGGCCTGAAACAGCAGAATCCCGCAGGCCGGCGCAAAGACGAGGCCCAGTTGATGGATCTCGTTATCCGTGATCGTGAGATTGTGAGTCCGGGCGGCGGGCGGATCCTGGAGGTTTCCTCCCGGCACACCCAGTCGCAAGGCCCCGGCGCCGAGCTGTTCGAACTCGCTGCGTTCAACCACCCAATGCTGGCATCCCTGCGCGAGTTCCAATCCGTAGCCGCCCAAGCGGGTGAAGCGGCAATTGGTGATCCGTCCGCGCACAGCGTGCTGCACGTGCACCGCTCCGGAGAGGAAAACCGCCGCCTGGGGGGAAATGAGTCCGCCCGCCGGCAGGTCGTAATTCGCATCGGCCAAAGTCAGATTCTCGAGGCGGAAATCATGAACCGCTTCCGCGCCAGCGCGGGCACCGTGAATTTCGATCAGTGTCGACAGCCGCGCCGCCACCAGCGGCAAGGCACGATTCGGACCCGTCGCGGTCAGGCCGCGGAGCGTTCCCGAGCTTCCCTCCACCACCCATTCCCCGGGCAGATCCATCGCGGCCCGGCTGTTTTCGATCCAGTAGCGGGCGTCGGGTTCGTCCATCCAAAACGGCCGGGCCTCCCGCGTGGGAATCACTGCCTGCGCGGCTCCGGGATCGAGCCGGGTGAACGGGAGATGCAGGTCCGACCACTTTTGCCACATGATCAGCCACGTGTCCGCGCCCGCCAGTTCCGGGCGCAACTCAGCGGGCTGGATCGGAATCTTCAAGGGCACGTCCGCACTGAGGGGTCCCGTGGTCTTGAAGAATCCGGTATTGGGATGCCGGGCCCGGGGGAGCCACGTGTCACCTTGGGAAAGTAATCGGGGGTACCATTTTCCTTGGGCGATTTCCGGCACTTGCGCCACCCATCCGGGCGGACCGGAATCCGTGCTCGGCTGAGTCACCAATCGGCGGCCACCCGAGAGCACGGGCCGCTCGCCCTGCACCACCACACCGCGCAGCGTTACCGGGGCGTCCGGACTGTACCCGGAATGTTCCGGCCCCACGTGCAAGGTCTCCGCCAATTCGTGGCGACCGGGAAGGATCCGGACCTCCAAGGGCGCTGGCGCGATCCGCGAACGGCGGATTGTTGCCACCGCTTCGAGGGCCCGCGCCACCGTGGCGAAAGGGCCGTCCGTACCGGCAGGATTGGCGGATTCCTGTCGACCGGACCATTGGTCGTTACCCGCGGGGGAGACGAACAGGATCGTCTCCGCCCGCAGGTGACTGCAACACGCCAGAAGGCCAACCAGCCCGGAAAGAAACACGCGCGGGGTCATCAGCCTGAGCTGACGCATCCCCGGCCCGGCCGGTTCAAACTGAATTGCCGACGGAATATCCGCGGCGATCCGTGGAAGCGCGTCAGTGGAAGCTCTTGTGCTTCGGATCACCGTGCGAGAAGAGATACGCAATCAGGTCCGAAATCTCCTCCGCCTTGAGGCTGTTGATCAGGCCCTCAGGCATCATGGAAACCGTCGAGGTTTCGATGGTTTCCACATCCTTCATCCGGACGCTGACCATGTGACCGGGGTCGAACATGTCGACCACGATATTCACGTCGCCGCCGCCCAGGTTGGCCACGCGACCGGAGACGGTGTCGCCGTCCTTCTTGGTCACGATGATGGCGCTGTACTGATCGCTGATGACCTTGCTGGGTTCGACGATGGATTCCAGCACGTCGTGGACGCTGAATCGTCCGGCCACGCCGGTGAGTTCAGGTCCGACCGAGCCGCCCTCCTGCACAAAGCGATGGCAGGCGGCGCACGCCACTTCGCCGTAAAGCTGGCGGCCCCGCTCGAAATTACGGCCGCCCTTGAGATTGCGCTCGACGATGGGCGCCAGTTCGGCCACGGACCATTCCTTGACGAAGGTACGGGCCGCGAGGGTTTCGCGGGGGCTCTTCGTGGTCACCTTCGCATTGAGGATGGAGCTCAGGGACTCCTTCTCGGCGGGACTCAGGAAGTCGACCGCCTGCTTCTTCATGTTTTGGAGCGAGCTGGCAAACGTGTTACCGCCGCGATAGGTGGTCGCCTTTTGGAACCAACGGAAGTACTCCTCCCGCAGCGCCGGGGTCCAGCCACCCTTCACCGCACGCAACGAGGAGACGTAATCGATCTGTTCTTCCTGCGTCGGGGCGGTCCGCAAGGCAGCCACAATCTTGGCCGGGGCCGAAGGCGCTTCCAGGTACGCCAGCAATTGCGCGAGGAGGTTGTCCACGTCGCGATTATGCGCCGGGAAGAGGGGATCGATCTTCGCGACCAGTTTCTGACGCGTCGCTTCGTCCGGGGGTCCCAGGCGGATGAACGCCAGCGACCACGCCCGCAGCAGATCCACGCGATCCGCCGCCTTGAGGGAGGACCAGGAGATCCGATCCAGCGAGGCCCGGATCCGCTTGGCCAATTCGGCGTCCACCGCGGGAGTGGTGGGTTTGCGATGGGTGGCGTCCAGACCACTGACGCGGATCAGCGACACCAACGCGGCGATCGCCTTACGGGGATCCTTCTCGGCGAGGGCGCGTTCACGCCAGGTGGCGGGATCCTGCCATTCCAGGGCGATCCGCGCCACGTAGCGCAGGGCGCGATCGGAATCGCTCAGGTACGGCCAGACCGTCGCCACCGCTTGGGGATCGGCATGTCCATGGAAGGATTCCAGCTTGTGGCGCAAATCACGACGGGCCTGCAGGCGGGGATCCGCCTTGCCGGGCGCCGTGGATTCCGTGCCCACGTAGGTGACCCGATAGAGAGCCGATTGCGTGCCCCGTCCGCCAACGGCGAGGTACATCGCGCCGTCGTGCGGATTGATGACGAAATCGGTGACCGGGAACGGCTGGCCGCTGATGAATTCCTCCACGTCCGCGGCGTAGCTCGCGCCGTCGGGCCGCAGGTGCACCGCGCGCAGTTTTCCAAAGCTCCAATCCGCCAGAAACAATGCGTTCTGGTACTTGGCCGGGAACTTGGCGCCGTAGCCGAAACCAATGCCCGTCGGCGACCCGGGTCCGATATTCACCACCGCGCCGAAACTGTCGACGTAGTAATCGGGCCACTTGCCATTGCCGTTGCGGAATCCGTATTCAGCCCCGCTGATCACGTGATTCACGCGCGTCGGCCGATACCACGGGGCGCCAATGTCCCATTCCATGTCGGCGTCGTAGGTGAAGAGTTCGCCCTCGTGGTTGAACGCCACGTCGAACTCATTGCGCAAGCCCATCGCGATCAGTTCCCACTTCTTGCCGTTCGGATCCGTCTTGGCGATCCAGCCCTGCGGCGCGTAGGAGCCGTCCATGAAACCGGTGGGCAGGCGCGGCAACAGATTGTCCTCGCTCCAGTTCATCGGCACGCGGGAGGAATCCACTGCGGTCAGTTCGCTTTGGTTGCCGACCACGACGTAGATGGACTTGCCGTCCGGGGAGAGCACCAGGGAATGCACCCCGTGTTCGCCGCCGGCCTTGAGTTCGCGCAACAACTCGACCGAGTCGAAAACGTCGTCGTTGTTGGTATCGCGGACCCGGTAGAGGCCATGGGTCTTTTTACCCTCGTTGACGGCCACATAGAGGCTGTCGAAGGCATAGAGCAATCCGTGGGCGCCGCCGATGTCCAAACCGATCTTCTCCGACTTAACCTCACCGCCATTCGCGGACGGCAACGTGACCCGGTGCAACGCACCGTTTTGGTCGGAGACAATCAGCCGGCCCTTGGGATCCATGCACATGGCCACCCAGGAACCTTCGGTCTCCCGCGGCACATTGTAGATCGCCTCCAATTTGAAATCCTTCGCCACCTTGACCGCCGCACTGGCCGCGGGAGCGATCGATTTCAAGCGCAGATTCTTGAATTGCACCGTCATCGGCTCACCTGCATGGAGCTGGAGGGCCAGAATGCCGGAGCTGAGGCGCTTGCCATCGGTGTCATCCACCACGCCGACGGTCTGCACGCCGTTGATGAAGTGCCGAAGTTCGTGACCCTTGGCGATGATCACATACTCATTCCATTCATTGGGGCGGATCTTCGCCTGGATGTCCGCGGAGGCTCCGAGTTTGCCCGTGACGGTCTTCCGGCCGTCCGCGCTCCACTTCACGACCTCACCGCGCTCGGCCATGATGCCGCGCCCGCCCGCGCCGCCGCCCTCATCATAGAGGATGCCGGAGTAGGTGGAGCCCGCTTCGAAATCGGCCTGATAACCGGCCACCACGAAGTTGCCCTTGTCGAAGCTGCGGTACTGCACGCCCGAATTGCCGAAGCCGCTGTTGTTGTTGGCGACAATGCGATAGGAGAAGCGGAGTTCGAAGTCCTCCACCACGCGGTTTTTGTCACCGACCTTGGCGATGAGGAAGTTGTTGCCCCGCGCGGGGTTCTCCTTGGTGGTTCGTCCGGTAAGGACACCGTCCTCCACCGACCAATGTTCGGGACGACCCGCCCAACCGGTCAGATCACGACCATTGAACAGGGAGACAAAGCCGGACTCGGAGGCGGGCGACACCGCTGCGGCGGCGGGCCCGCCTTGAGCGGCAACACCGGTAAACCCGGTCAACAAGGCGCCGGCGACCAGCCAGACGCGCCAGGATGCGATTCGATTCTTCATGCGTAAATTTGGAGGCGAAAGGGTGGAGATACCACGTCATCGGCCGACGGGCGAGGGATTTTGAAGCCCGGTCGGTAGAAATGGGGCGCCGCAAGCATACGCCATCCGTCCAGTTCCGCGATGCAGCGGCGCCATCCCCCTCAAGACAATGCTCGATCATACTGAAAGTGCGATAGCCCCGGAGGAGCGTCAGTCACTCGCCACAGTTGAACGACACCCTGGCACTGCTCCAGAGAATCGCCACGTCCACCGGTGATCTCCCCTCACCTCCCGCACAAAGGATTTCTAACTGATGGCCATCGATTGCCCTCGGTCTGCCATCGTTTGGCGAGATCTCCGAGTCTATCCTCTATCCCACGGGACTACATCAACCATCCCGGGATTACCCGTCTCGGGTTACCCCGGGTCGTCATTGGTTTAGCGGGCCCAACCCTCAAGGGGTTGAATAAACCACGCACCGCTCAGATCGGCTACCCCCACATTACCACGCGCCAAAACTGAAACCTTTCGGGGCCGATGCCGCCGGCGCCACCGGCCCCAGTGACTCATACTTCCACGCGCCCCCAATCCCAGCGCACCTCAATATCGACAAATCATAGTTCCACCATACCACGCAACCATCAGTCGAAACGTTTCGAAATTGAATCTCGCCGAACCAGAATCCAGGCCCGCGTCCACAACTACTAGTGGCACCGATTCGAGACTCATTTCCCAACGATTCCAGGCACGACCTCCAGCAGATAAGATCCTCCCATTCTCTATGCCCTTTGCCCTCACGACTCCGGCGCCGTTCAAGCCGGAGCAAACCCCACTTCCAATCGCACGAGAAAAAGTAAATGGAGTTAAAGAAACTCCTTGCTCCAACGCCACCGGAATCCACCGTGCCCGCCAGTAAATCGCGGTGCGTGCCAAATCGAATCGGCACCAGCAGTGACGGCGAAAGCCCCAATTCCAAGTTATTCCCTTATGTCAAACGTGGCCGGAAAAGCTTATGCGATGACGCTGTTGACACCAATGCGGCCTTGGAAGACGCCGATCAACACGTTCCTGTTCATGATTTCACGGGTCATTCCCGCCTCGTTGAGCGGATTGCTGGGTCTGCAAATCATTCACTTCGCGCGTTGGGTGATGGTACGCCGCAATCAGTGGCCGGATTTCGGGCAGGGACCGATGAATCTTACCAATGATTACATGCTTTTCATCAGTAATTTCAACGGCACCTGGGACCAATACATCGACGCCTTTTCGGACGGCATCCCCAATGGTCTCAACCTGTTTTGGTATTCGAGCACCAAGTTTCCCCAATCGATTCCCATCACCCCGTTCAAGGAGTACATCCGGCACAATCAAATCACCACGGATTACTATTACAACGCGACCCCGGGCTCGGCACAGCGTGACATCAAGGCCGCACTGCGGGTGATGAGCGCGATCAAGAACCTGGCCGCGAGCCACACTGGAACTGCCGGTGAAGGAATATCGCCCGCGGAATTTCGCAAACTTTACGATGCGGCCCTGCTTTCCGTCCAGGCGGATCTCGGCTCTCAGGGTTATGCCCCCATACCCAGTACGGATACGGAGCGAGCCGATACGCATCGGGCCGACTATGTGCGCGCACGCTGGGCTCCCACCCAACAACCCTAAACCACGCCCACCCCATGCCCAATTACGACGGCGGTCACTACTACTTAACCGCGCTGCTGCCCATCTCCACGGCCGTCCTGACCGAACAAGGCCAGCAGCGGAAATCCCCGATTCAATTGGTGCGCAAGGCGTTGGCCGTACTTCCGACCGCGCTGCAAACACCCACCAGCACGAACCTCGGAATCAACAGTCCCTTTTCCCGGAATAACCGCACCCACTTCGCGCGCTTCGTCGTCATTGAGAACGTGACCTACAACGGGAGAGATCCCGAGGACGCCATCAAAGTGGCGCTATCCGGTGTCAATCCGGTGCTGCCCCAGCCGCAGGACAATCTCTCGTGCCCCTTTTTGCTCTTTGTCGCCGACTTTGACGCCAACTCGGGAGATCCGGCGGAACTTACCGCTTACCTAAAGGAGTTATGGGCCACCATGCAGCCCGAACTCGTTGACGTGTTCGGCCACTGCATTGGCTTTCAAAGCACCGTAACCGGCGACGACTTCGGCCGCTACATTCAGCGCGGACAGATAGAAACCACGATGCCCTTCAATGACTATTGGACCATCGCGCCGCCCTTGAAATCCCTAAGAGCCCGTCTGAAAACTCCCCAAACCCCAGCAATCACGCGAGTCGACGCAGCATGATTCGTATCATGGCAATATGAATCCACCCAGTGGCGCTTTCGACGGTACGTTCGTAATCCCGGGTGAGGCGACGGTATTGCATCAGCCAACCGAAGGTTCGTTCTACAACCCAACGCCTCGGTAGCACTTCAAAACCCTGGGCTGTATCCGATCTCTTTACCACTTCCACCTCCAGTTTCGGCTGCAGTTGCTTCACATACTGGGCA
>CANIZL010000022.1 GCA_947471985.1 Verrucomicrobiota bacterium
AGTGATGGAGTGATGGAGTGATGGAGTGATGGAGTGATGGAGTGATGGAGTGATGGAGTGATGGAGTGATGGAGTGATGGAGTGATGGAGTGATGGAGTGATGGAGTGATGGAGTGATGACTTATGAGTGCTGAACGACGAAACAAGAACCGCGGATATCAGCAATTGCTGGTCCGGCAGGATGCTGTCGAATTGTATGGACTCGCTTTGTCCGCGGTCCGCGGCTGGCCTTTTGAGCTGAAGAAGATTGCCTCGCAGGCGATAGCCTCCAGTGATTCTGTGCACCGCAACATTGCCGAGGGCTACTGCCGCCGCACTATTCGCGAGTATCTCCAGCATCTGAATATTGCGCTCGGTTCGCTTGGGGAGACTCTTTCGGGTTTCATTGCCTATTCCCGCAATGGCCAGATCGAATCTTCCACCTTTGAGCAGCTCGATTCGCTGATTTTCCGGTTGGAGAATCGTCTCCTAAAACTCGTGGAATCCCTCGAACGCAAGCGCAACGCCAATGACTGGACTGAAACCCTTATCGTTGACGAAGACCCCATCGAATACGGCTCCGACCCCGCCATAACCCACGACCTCCGTATCCTCCGTGATGGCGTACTTCGGCCGGGATCGGAGTGATGAAGAATCAGCACACAGAACTCCACCACTCCAGTCCTCCACCACTCCAACCCCTCTGCTCCCCATGAACTACCTCTCCCAACCCTGGTTGATCAACCGCCGCCATGCGCTCCGCGCGCTGGGCACTTTCATATCCCTGCCGCTGCTGGACTGCATGATCCCGCTGCGGGCGGCGGAAAATTCCACCGCCACGCCCCGGCGCAGCGCCTTCATCTACCTCGCCAACGGCGTCCACTCGCTCAACTACCAGATCCTCAAGTCCGGCAACGACTACCAGTTCTCCCGGTCGCTGAAGCCCCTGGAAAAACACCGCGACGTCATCACGCCCATCAGCGGACTGCACCACCCGGGAGCGCTCAGCCACCACCACAACTGCATCAATGTCTGGCTGACCGGCGGAAAACTCGGCCCGTCCGACCGCAACACCATCTCACTGGACCAGAAGATGGCCGAGATCACCGCGCAACACACGCGCGTCGCTTCGATGGAAATTGCGCTCACGGGTGATTCCCTCGCCTGCACTGCGGATGGGGTACGTCTGCCCGCGATGCGTCGTTGCAGCGAGATTTTCGCCTCCCTGTTCGAGGAACCGAAGGGCGGCAAAACGGCCCAGCGGAGATCCCTGCGCCGCAAAGGCAGCGTGCTGGACGCCAACCTCGCCGAGGTGCGCCAGCTTGAGCAGAAAATGGGCGCGGCCGACAAGGGACGCATGGAGCAATACCTCACCTCCGTCCGTGAAGCGGAGATCCGCACGCGTCGGGCCGATGCCTGGATCGACACGCCGCTGCCCGCCATCTCCGAAGCGGATCGCAAACGCACCAACCGCGACATCGCCGCCACCATGGCGGGGGACTATTTCCGCACCGTCTACGACCTCATGGTTCTCGCCTTCCAGACGGATGTGACGCGCGTGGCCACCTTCAGCCTGGGCGGAGAAGGCGATGCCTTCGCCATTCCCGAGATCGGGATCACCGAGTCGCGCCATCAACTCAGCCACCACGGCGGTGATGCCGGCTACATCGAGAAGCTCACCAAATACGACACGTTCGCCATCGAGCAGTTCAGCTACTTCCTCACCCGGCTGGCGGAGACCAAGGACCTGGGCGGCCGGCCGCTTCTCGGCTCCACGATGGCTCTCTTCGGCAGCGGCATGTGCTACGGCCACAGCCATGGCAATGCGAACCTGCCACTCGTGCTCGCCGGCGGATCCGACCTGCGCCTGAAGCACGGCCGCCACGTCGACTTCAACAAAGAGGCCCCGGACTTCCGAGGCTACGACGTCGGCGCGGACGGAGCGCTCTCCAGTGCCCATTACCAATTGTGCAGCCGCCCCGCGAACACGGACGCCCACATGAGCAATCTCCTTCTCCTCATGGCCCAGCGCATGGGTGTGGAGACCGACCAGTTTGGCGACAGCAATAAGGTCGTTACTATATGAAGTTTTCGGTTCTTGGTTCATTGTTCTTCGTTCCTCGTTCTTGGTGGTTGCTGTGTGCGTGTTGCCTCGTTCAAGGCACCGCCTTCAGCGAAGAACCAAGTACCAAGAACCAGGAACAAAATTCCGAAATCTTCCGTCCCGAAGCCGGAAAATTTCCCCCATTGGAAAAAGCCCACTCCTATCGGGGTGAACTTGTCTTTGTGGACCATGCGAACCGCCGCGGGAGCATCCGGGTGCAGGGATCCGGCATGTTTTTCCGCAACGACCCGCACCCCTTCGCCCTGCTGCCTTACGCCATCGTCCGCTATCACGGTGCACCGGCGGATTTGCGGGACATCCCGCTCGGCACTGTGCTGCACGTCCGCGCCTTTCTCCCGCCCGACCCGAAGATTTCGGCCGTGCCGGTTTTGCCCATCGACAACAAGAAGATGGATGCAAACCACAATCGGGGCGCCGGCATCCTTCCGGCCGAGAACCACGTGCTCCTGCTCGAAGATGAACCCAGCCGCTGCCAGCGCGAGGGATGGGTCTGGAAGCTCAAGGAGGTGGACCTCAAGAACAACGAGGGAATGATCGTCGCCACCCTTACAGCGAAACCAGGTGGAGCTAGCGCAGCCGCCGAGGAAAAACTGACCTTCGATGCCGCCACCCGCGTCTGGCGTGGCCGCGAATGCCTCTCCATCAAGGAGCTGATTACCGAGGGTGCGTGGCCCGCCGAGGGGAAGAAATCCCTCGCCGGCCAGGAGGTCCTGCTCGGCATCACCTGGAAACCCACCCCGGATGGCGTGTTCACGCGCTTTCACATTTCTGACCTTTGGCTGGATGACGCCGCGATGCTACGAGCCGCGGGGCATCAAACGGAGACCCACAAGGCCTTCATCCGCAGCCGCTGGATGCCCGCGTGGATCGACGCCGTCGAGTACGGCAAGTTTGGCCGCGCCACGGTGACCGCCACCCTGTTCGGCGGGATGGATGATTCGCTTTATGCCGATTTTAAAAAGGGTGACTCCGCCATGATGAATGCGGTCGAGAACACCCTGAAGCACGCCCACGGCGCCTACGGACCCGCGCACATGGCTTCCCGCGGATCCATTCTGGAGGTCACCCAATCGCCCGGCCCGGCGCCTCTGGGCAGCAGCGGCATCCAGATCCGTTTTGAGACCGACCTCATCATCGAGGGCATCCGTCCCGGCCGGACGGTGCGGGTTCGCTCCGGCAACTGGCCCCAGGTCCAGGTGCCGCGGGAGGAATACCTCAACGATGGCTCCTCCAGCATGGAGGAGCGCTTCCCGAGCCCGGCCATCTTCCCCAAATACTGACACTGAAGTCTCGCCCGGTGAGGTTACCGCGAATCGATGCCCGACATCGCCTGCCTCCGAGCGGGTTCATTTTGAACCCAACTCCATCAGCGCACTCAAGACGCCAAATCGACTATCCAAAAAAACCGGAACGCTATCCGGATTGAATCGGAGCACGGTCCGACATTCCTCGGACTCCTTTCCGAATTGCACCGGAATACGCATTGGGTTTCATACCCTTGTGACTTCTCACGGGTGGGCCCGCCAAAAAACTTCCACCGCTGGGAAATGGGTGCGCACACGTCCCCCGCACCCGCACCGTCACCCCGAAAAGGCAACCTCACTATGGCGTTGACCGGGGAACCTCCTGCCCCAGGGAAGCCCGATCTTTGTTCTCCGTTCACTTGACCAAACCAGACTCCGACTCCGGCTCCGCAGCGGCTCCGCCAACCTCCTGGTTTTAGCTCACCGAACTGAACTGAGCGCGACGCGGAAACCCAGATTGACGCTCCAACCGCTCGGTTCGACCGCGTCACGCGTCGCCGAACGAGCGCTCGCGGCGTCGAACTCATAGCATCCGCCGCGGTACACTCGGATGACACCCACACTCGGCCCGGTGGGATCGGTCACGGGGAAAGTCGGGTAATCCCAACGCCAGTCCGAGCACCACTCCCACACATTCCCGAGCATGTCGTAAAGGCCCCAGGCATTGGCAGTCTTCTGCTTGACCTCATGTGTCGAGTGGTCGGAGTTGTCGGCATACCATGCAATCGCGTCTAAATCCCCATACCAAGGCCCCGTTGTCCCTGCTCTTGCCGCATACTCCCACTCCGCCTCCGTCGGCAACCGATACGCCTGCTGTGCCGTAATCCGTCCGGCTCCTTGATCTTGCAACGTCAGCTTCCGGCAATAGGCCACGGCGTCGTTCCAAGTCACACTCTCCACTGGACGGTTCGATCCACCAAATGCCGACGGATTAACCCCCATTATCGCTTCATATTCTTCTTGCGTCACCTCGTGGTCACTCAGCCAGAAACCCTGCGTCAACTTAACCGTGTGTTGGACCTCATGAAGGTCGCGGCCGATTTCGCTCGTCGGGCTTCCCATCACAAAAGTCCCTGGGGCAATCCACACGAAGCCAGCTGGACCCGGAGTATCTTCGACCGCCACCGCACGGTAAAAACGAATCCCGGAACCCGGGGATAAATCCACTAGATCCAACCCAGGCGCACTCACCGTCACATTGGTCCACGTCGTCCAAGGTCCGGTCACGCTCCCGGCAAACTCCACCCGGGCAACACTCCCCTCCGGACCGTCCAAGGTCAGTTTTGGAACCCGTTCCGACGTCAAACTCACGGTCAGGCCCAAAGCCTTGAGCGCTGCCTCAATCACCGCCGCCGGTTCGGACGCGTATCCCCTTCCCGCTACCGCCACGACGACGGAATCCTTATCGCCGCCAGGGACCGCAGTCGCCGTTGCTGATTCGCTCGCCCCAAGTCGAAGAACGATTCCGAAAAGTATCGCCATCCGGAAGGGATTTCGGGTTAGAAACCTGCACATCGACGCTCCGTGGAAAGAGAGAATTGCTTGGGTGGATGGGTTCATCAAGCGGTTTTACGCCGATGGAGCCGGCGCCGCAAACACTTTAGAGAAATCGCGGATTAATGTCGATGAGGTGGGCGCAATTGGTCGGCCGGCATTGGGTGAGCGATTTCGGAGAAAAGAGGGCTTTGGCGAAGCGTCATCGCGGGGAACGAGCCGGCAAGGCCGCACGAGGGAATCTTTGTATTCACGACGGATTCGTGGACGAACCTGGGAGGGACAAGGAAACGGGGCAACCGTGTTCCCAATCGAGTGTAAGGAATTGCCACTCCACCCGACATTACCGAATGACTCCGCTTCATCGAAAGAGACTTCAGTACTGGTTCGCCGCCGGCGTCGTGGTCATCGCCGCGGCCGCGTGGCTGCGGCCCTCGTGGATGCATTCCCGGGCGGTGCGGGATGCCCTGGTGGCGGATACCCTGGACGAATCCGACCTGGCTGAAACCTCGCTGCGGACTCTCTCTGCTACCGAGGCCCAGCGACTCTGGGATACGGGCCGATTGGGACATCGGCGCGCGCTCCTGCTGGATTGGATTTCGCGTCGCGATCATCTCGCCAGCGGGCCGATGGACGCGGACTGGAATCAGGTGGGATCGCGCTGGCTCCTCGAAGCGGCGGGCGACCCGGATCTGGAACTGCGCACCCGCGCGTTGGGCGGGTGGCGCGATTTGGCGTCCCCTGAATCGGCCCGTGCTCTACGCACCCTGTTGGAGGATGCGGATTCGGAGGTGCGCCGTCTCGGTCTTCAGACCTTGCGTCACCGCGGCGGGACGAACCAAATCGACTGGGTCCTCCCTCGGCTCGACGATTCGGATCCCTCGGTGGCGCTCGCTGCCGACGCGGTACTTCGTCAGTGGACGGGCATTGATTCCGGGCTCCGCCTGTCCCGCGTTCTGCCCAACGCCAATTCCCTGGTCAAACCCGAGCTTTCCGACACAGATCGGGACGCCATCCGGACAGCCACCCGGCAGTGGCGCGAACGATTCCCGAATTCGGATCCGACCGGCCGATGGGTGCCGGATCCCCCCCGCAGGCTGCCAACGACCGAATTCGTGTTGGAGGATCTCCAGGGGCGTCCCGTGAAGAGTGCCTCCCTGCGGGGAAAGCGGGTCTTGTTAAACCTTTGGGCCACCTGGTGTCCGGCCTGCCTGATCGAATTTCCGGTGCTGGACGCACTGCAGCGACGGCATCCCGAGGATCTGGTGGTGTTGGGCATCAGTCTTGATTCTCCCCATGGGACCGAACCGGCGGAGGGGCCGCTCGACGACGCCGCGCTGCGGGATTTGCGGAAAACCGTCGGGACGATAGCCGCCCGTCATCGACTGGGCTTCTCGGTGCTGCTGGATCCCGAGCGACGTATCGGCCGCCGCTTCAATGGCGGGGAGTTGCCAACCCAAGTGTTGTTGGATCGGGACGGCTGGGTGCGACGGCGTTTCGTTGGGGGCCGATCGTTGGAAACCTGGGAAGCCCTACTCGAGGACGCCGATCGGCCCGCAGTGTCCACAGCAGGCGGGATCAAATCCGGCGAAGCGATCGGTTCCGGTCCGACGCGATGAAGCGAGGGCCTAAAGCATAGCCGGCATTCGCAGAATGGATACGGTCATCAGTTGGCCGCCCTCATAGCAGAATCGGCCTTCTCGGCGCTCCGCGGAATACCGTGCCCAGAAACATACCACGCACTGGGATTGGGTCCGTCGTACCCAATCCAATCCCGGCCGGTACCGTCCATATCCGGATAGGGCTTTAAGGCGGCGCGGATCCGCCCACTTCGACCAGGAACCATTCCGATGGCGACGGGCTCCTCGCGACGAAAACCTGAGTCAATGCTTCCACCCCGACGAATCCCAGGCCGGGTTCACTGAGCGTCCGGCCGAGTGCACCCTCCCCTCCCCATCAAAATGTGACGTCAGCCTTTTCGTTCCCTACCAGTTTTCGACATCACAGTAATCCAAACGTTAATGAAATCCTGGGTGCTCGCGTTCGTGGCCGTTTGGGGCCTCGGTCTGCAGTTATTGGCTCAGCCCGACAACGATCACTTCGCGAATCGGCAACGGCTTGCTGGAGCCTTCGTCACCACGCCCTTCTATCTCTTGGATGCCACCGAAGAGCCGGGGGAAGCGGCCATTCTGGAAACTCATGGGGAATCGATCTGGTTTGAATGGATCGCTCCCGGAGATGGCCATTTTCAAGTTCGTGAACCTCACGATCCACCGCGAAACTCTCGTACCATCCTGCTCCGAGGAGGAACCTTTGCCCAACTCCAGCGGGATCATCCCACTCTCGGTTCCCCCAGTCCAATCTGGGAATGTCGACGCGGCGAAACTCTCCAAATCGCCCTGGTAAACCCACCCCCCACTCAAGGATCGGGACTATCGCCCGACTATTCCTACACTGGAGTTTTGGAGATCGAGTACCTTCCCCGACCGACGAATGACCGCTTTGAGAATAGGATTCCGCTTGGAGGCGATAACGTTGTGTTGAATGCCTGGGTAGCGAGTGCGGAAAAGGACCCCCGGGACCCGAACCAAGTCTACGGACTTGCCTGGTGGTCGTGGACCGCCCCGGGAACGGGTGAAGTCGAAATCACGGCTCGCCCCAATTCCCCAACTCCATGGATCGGCGTTTTTCAAGGTAATCAGCTCGGGAAGCTTCAACTCGTAGCCTCAAACAACTGGGCCCAGCCACGCCTAAGCTTTCCTGTGGTAGCCGGACAGGATTATCAGCTCGCCGTGGCGGACGGGTTCTACGGCCGAACTCAGCTAAACTTGTCCCTAACCCGCCCCCTCCGGCTCACTGGCGTCGATTTGACCGGAATCCTTCAACCACCGCTGAGCGTCGAACTCGGGCTCGATGGCATCGTTCATCCCGCTTTGGTTACCAACCTACAATGGCGCTGGTCCAACGGGACGAAGCTGAACTCCGATCGACTAGTCACCTGGGCCATTCCGGAACTGATCGCTGGCGATCATTTCTTTACCGCGTGGGCCGATTGCTCGAATGGGACCCGCTATCATCTTCCGGAGACGACGATTCGTCTTGCCTACACCAACGACAGCTTTGCCACTCCAGGACTGCTTCAGGGTGATCGGATCGAGTTCACCGCGGATACCCGAGGGGCGACTCAAGAACCCGGTGAACCGCCGCTTCCGGGGCAACCTGGCTCGCTTTGGTGGCGTTGGGTCGCCCCCTATTCCGGGCGCATCGGTGACGCGCAGCCCGGATATAATATGGAGTTTTGGTCCGGGAACGAAATCGATCAACTTACAACCGTAACGAACGGGATCGTGGAGGAAGGCGCCGTCTATCGATTTCGGATCGCGGGGGATATTGGATTCAGCCAGTACCATTTTGAGTTGGCGCCCCTGCCAGTGCCCAATGATTCGATCACCAACTCCCTGACTCTGACGCCGAATGGCGCCACCAATCGGGTCGAGCTGGGAGCCGCCTCCCTCGAACCCGGAGAAGCGGGCTTGGCGGATGGCGCCAGTATTAAACAATCCGTATGGTATTCTTTCAAGGCACCCCAATCGGGAATCATACGTTGTGAAGCAATCTGCCGACAACCAGTACGCTGGGAAGTTTTTGCCGATGGTTCCACGAATTCGCTCCCGCCGGCATTTGGACGAGCAACGGAATACACCAAGGTTGCGGCCAATACGTTGTATCGGATCAGACTGGCGGGTAATTTGGACATACCCGAAACCCGGGCGGAATTCCGATTCAATTACCTCCCGTCACCACCGAACGATGATTTCGCCTCGGCCACCCCTTTGGAAGGGCAACACGTCTCGTTCGCCGCTGATTTGGGCGGCGCCACGCTCGAAACCGGGGAGCCTTTCGGGAAGCCTGGGGCTTGGTGGCGCTGGGTCGCTCCCCGCGTCGGTTGGGTGGTACTGCAACCTGCGGACGGGTCGCATCTTTCCGGACCACGCACTTCGGGAACCGTGCTCGAGTATGGCGTCTTCTCCGGATCCGCGGTGGATAAGCTCAGCTGCGTCCCAGTGGCACCCGCGAGTGGGGAGGCCGTCGGCTTTTTAGCCCGCACGAACGAGATCTACTTCATTCGCATTTCCGGCGCCGCGGGAGATCGTCCGGTGAATGTCCGACTCGACTTCAGTGAGACCTTCCTGGCCGTGGAGCAAGCTGGCGTCCTGGTCCCGCCGGATTACCTGCGGGTTTACCAGCAACCGTGGGATTTTTCACTCCGCATTGCGGTCGCTTCAAAGGCGAAGATTCTCGCCGGAGAATCCGTCACCCTGCGCGCCCTGATGCCTGGTGATTCGACCCAAACGCTGATTTCATGGCGGCAAAAGATCGCCGTCCAAGCCGTTCCCCGTTTCGTCAGCACCAAGAATCTCGCGACCGACGTCAGTGCCGCCCTGCCCTTCGTAGTCACCAACTTGCCGGCCGGCTGGAACGAATTCGAGGTCGCAACCACCACCGCCGAGGGGACAGTCCTACCGTCTCTACCGATTGCCCTGCTGGTTCGACCCGAGAACGACGACTTCGGCCATGCGAAATCCATCGTGGGCTACGGCGCCTCGACACCGGGAACACTCGAAGCGGCCACCGTGGAATCCAGGGAGCCTGGCACCAACACACCGGCAACCACCCGGAGCGTTTGGTTCCGGTGGCAGGCGCCGGCGAGTGGCAGCGCCTATTTTCGCGTCCTTTTTGGAAGCCCCCGATTGGCAATTTTCCAAGGCGCTGAATTCGCAAGCCTCCACCCAGTAATCACCGAAAGCTCCCAGCTATCCACAGGTTCGCCCTGGTTTCAGTTTCCTGCCGAAGCCGGTGGAGTCTATTGGATCTCCGTCGGGAAGGCTGTCGATCCAAACACCGAACTGCAAAGTCCATCCTTCGAATTAGAGCATTTCTTGAGCACGACTCGTTGGGCCAAATCCCAATCCGTCGATTGGGTTGAAGGCGATTCGATCCGGTTGGAACTGGAATCCACGGTACCCACCAGTGCCATCGACTACTGCGAGTTCATTGCCGACGGAAGCCTGTTCTTCTCAGGCTACTCGTTGGGGCGAACTTACTCGCCTCCCTGGCGGTTGGATTGGCGGAACGCCGCACCTGGATTCCATCCCATCACGGCTCGAATCCACCTTACGTCCGGCGAGGATCTGTATGTTTCGAGTATAAACTTACGTATTCGCGCGCGGAATTTAAATCCGGAAACTCCCAGCACGATCACCAACGCCCTCGGCGTATTACCCTATCGACCGGATCCCCGCCAATATGGCGCCACCAATCGGGCGTATTACCAATGGTCAGCGCCCGCGGAAGGTCTGTTAGTGATCAAACGCCGGCTCGACTTCGAGGTGTATCCGATGGATTCCAACCAAGTCAGCACCAACCTTCCCAACGTGGCACCGCCGGACGCGTATTGGCGCGCCTTTCGCGTCGTGGCGGGGAAAGACTACCGTTTGGCGGTGGAAACCAGCGAGGAAATCGCCTTCGAATTTATTCCGCCGATTTTGAACGACAATTTCGAGAAGGCCACCGCGATTATTGGAGACCAATTTGAACTTCGTGCCATTCCGTGGCTCGCAAGCGCCCAGCCGGGCGAGCCACCCCATCTGGGCGTCCCGGCGCGGCACAGTCAGTGGTGGCGTTGGACCGCCCCAAGCGATGGATATCTCCGGGACTTAACCGTCTACCAGGGGGATAGCATCAACCGTTTGATTCGAATCTCGCCGAACCCTCAGATCGGCCTACCGTCGCCAATTCCGTCCAGCGATTCGCGAAGAACCCGGGTGACGAAAGGGGCTCAATATCGCCTTGTCTTGGACGACGGAGCCGTTGTCTCGGCCGGAAACTACGAAATCATCGCACACAACCCGTTTACCCCAATGCTGGCCAACGACCAATTCGCCAACCGCATTCCGCTCACCGGGCGAAGGATCTCTTTTTCGGCGAACCTTGATCTGACCACGGCAGAGCCCAACGAGCCGCCTTTTAGCCCGAACAACCTGGACCACACCGCCTGGTGGACTTGGACCGCCCCAGTCTCGGGACCTGTCCGGATACGGCAAACGCCCAACGGAACATCGTTCGGATCCGGACTCACGCTCACCACGCCGCTCCGTGTCGGCGTCTTTCGCGGCACAAATTTATCACCCGACATGGCGCAAGTGAGCGAGGGAACTATTGACCGTAGTTCCGAGTTAACGTTTCCCGCCAATACGGGTGAAAGCTTCCAAATTCGCGTAGGAGCGAGTTACCAAGGTTTGTTCTTTCCATCGACTCTGGAACTCATTTCTGAAGCATCGCCCGCGAATGACAACTTCGCCGACCGCCAGACAATCCCCACCGGTGGCGGGTCGATCCCGGGTTGGAATATCGGGTCCAGTCGGGAGTTCAAAGAACCCTCACATCGAAGCCAGTTCGGTGGACGCTCTGTATGGTATCGCTGGCAGCCGACCGAATCCGGCACCGCCATCATCAAAGTAAAAGGCGAACTCTCCCCGTCGCTCCTGGCGGTTTATCAGGGAACTCGAGTCGACCAACTTCGCTCCGTCGACGGTCTGCAATTCTTGAACGATGGCACTGCGTTCTTCAACCCGATCGTTGGTCATGAATACGCCATCGCGGTGGACGGCCTCTTCGGTGCGACTGGCGATTTCACCCTCGAAACGGCCGTTCAATCTGTCGCGGCGGCACCGCCGCTGACCTTCGTATGGTCGAATTTCGGTCCCCGCCTCCGCTTTCCCGGCCATCCGTTATTGCCGTTACAACTTCAGGCCACCACCGATCTGGTTCTGTGGGAACCGATCGCCAACTTCACCGCGGGGTCCGTCCTGAACGAATTCGTCATGCCCACAAACTCCCCGACCCAATTCTTCCGCCTTTGGCTAAGCCAATGACTTACCCCGGCCGGAAATGCACTTGAATCGCACGCATGCACCCGCTCGGGGAGGAACCGGGATTCTACACCGTTCCACGACCGGTTGAGTTGATCCAATGGGGCGGGCGGCCCCGACGTTGCCGGCGGCCGGATCGAAGGTAGGTTGGTGGCGGAAACAGATCGAACCATGAACGATTGTCTGTCGGATATCCGTGACGCGCTGCTCGACTTGCACAAAACGCTGGTCGATTCCGAGCGTGTCGGGTACGAGCAGACCCTCGGTCCCATCCGGTCGCCGAACCATTTTCTGCAATTGCTCACCGGCGATCCCTGGTTCGCTTGGTTGCACCCGTTGTCCCAGCTTGTCGTCGCGATGGACGAGTTTTTGGACGCCAAGGAACCACCACCGAGCGGTACCCGGGAGGCCCTGCTGGGGCAGGCGCGCCAGCTGCTGGTCGCGTCCGAGGAAGGCCAAGGATTCTCCCGCCATTACTTCGACGCCCTGCAACGCGATCCGGAGGTGGTGCTCGCCCACGCCAAGGCGGTGAAACTCGTCAACCCACATCGTCGCCCGGGAAATTGATCAAATTTGCCTTCTCGCCGCTCCGCCGAGATAGAAATCGATGTGCAAGCTGCGGACCACCGCGTTTACTCCGCCGGTCTGGGCCAACTGAGACGCGCCCCCCCCCGCCCAGAGTTTCCGGGGGAAGACGGCTGCGGCCTGTCCTCATCCGTCCGGGGAAGGACGTCTATCCGCCGGGACGGCGGGCGTTAGTATTCCGGGATGAATTCTCGACCAGAGCGACGCAGGCAGCCCACTCCCAGCCAACGGGCTGAACTTCTCGCAAAATTTCACCAAAGCGGTCTGACGCAGCGGGAGTTTTCCGCTCGGAATGGGTTGAGCCTGTCCTGCCTCAACGTTTGGCTCCGAAAGGCTCGGAACAAATCCCTGAGCACGGCGCCGGCTACCCTGATCCGGGTGCCGGTGGATTTAACGCCCAGCGAGAAGTCGCGGCGGGTGTATAAAATTGAATTTCCCCGTGGCCACAGTGTGGAGGTATCCGCTGGATTTCATCCCGATGAGTTGCTCGAACTCTGCCAACTTCTGAGGCGACTATGCTTCCCACCGGACCCGCGACCCAGGTATATTTGGCGCTCGGCACAACCGATCTCCGCAAAGGGTTTGAGGGACTTGGCGACCTGGTCCGACATCAAATGAAGGAGGACCCGAGCGCGGGTATCTGTCTGTCTGTCTTTACCAATCGAAATCGAACCCGCATCAAGTTGCTCTATTGGGACGGATCGGGAACCTGGCTGCTGACCAAGCGGCTCGCGAAGAGCCGGTTCAGTTGGCCCCAGGACGAGGGCGGCGTGCCGGCAACGGATTTGGGACGAGGGCAGCTGTCCGCGCATGCCACCCCTGAAGAACCGCAAGGCACCCGTGCGCTGACACCGGGGCTACTACCGGTTACGGCACCGCGTGGAGAATTTCTTTCAACGGATCAAGCGCTTTCGCAGGGTCGGGACTCGCTACGAGAAGCTGGCCTTGCACTTTCCGGGCTTTGTCCAACTCGCTGCCATCCTCGATTGGCTGAGTTCCTAATTTGAAGACACGCCCTAGGTCGACAGTCATCCGGTTCATAACGTTCAAGTCCGGGATTCAGCGGCTCCGCCTGCCCCGGCCGCTTTGCCGAGTGGAATGCAGACCTCAATCTCCGTGCCGGTGCCGCGAAGGGATTTGATCTTGAAGTCGCCACCTGCGGAGGACGCGCGCTCGCGCATGGCGAGCAGACCCAGGCTGCCGTTTCCATTTTGCTTGGCCCAGTGACGGTGCACGTCGAAGCCGGCCCCGTCGTCGGTGATATTCAACTGCACGAGCCCGCCCGACTGCGCCAGGCCCACGGTCACCTGCCGGGCGCGGGCGTGCTGCTCCACGTTGGCCAGGGCTTCCTGAAGAATGCGGTAGAGCGCCATCTCGATGTTGATGGGCAGGCGCTCCTCCAGCTTCATGCAGTCGAGTTTGACGGGCAAACCCGTCCGCTCCGTGAACTCCGCGCTGGTGGCGCGCAGGACGGCGGCCAGCCCCAGTTGATCCAGCACCCCGGGCCGCAGATTGCGCGAGATGCGCTCGGCTTCATTGGCGGCCTCGCCGAGCAACTCGCGCAGTTTGATCGCATCTAGTCTCGGTGCCCCGGCCCCCGCGGAAAGCTTGTCCGCCAGCACCTGGCTGCGAACCAGGATGGCGCAGAGCATCTGGGTGACGTTGTCGTGCAAATCCAGGGCCACGTTCCCGCGCTCGGTTTCCTGGGCTTGCACCACGCGGTGCGTCAAAGCCCGCAGCGCCTCCTCGGCCCGCCGGCGCTCGGCTACTTCGGCGAGAAGGGTGCGGTTGGCCTGCGCGACCTCGCGGGTCTTGCGGTGCAGCTCGGCAAAGACGGCCACCTTCGAGCGGAGGATGGCCGGACTCACCGGTTTGTGAAGATAGTCCACCGCGCCGGCGCCATAGCCTTCGAGCACGCGCTGGTCTTCGGCGTAGTGGGCAGTGAGGAAGATGATCGGCACCTGGGCGGTCTTCTTGCGCCCCTTGATCATCTGCGCCAGCTCGATGCCGGACATGCCGGGCATGCGGATGTCCAGAATGAGCAGGGCGAATTCCTCGACCACCAGCGCGAGCAGCGCCTGGTCGGCGGACTCCGCGCGGACAAGCCGGTAGCCGGGGTCGTCGAGCACGCTTTCGAGCACGGCGAGATTTTCCGGCCGATCATCCACGATCAGGATGTTGATGGCGTGTTCGTGAAAGACAGACGCGGGAGCGGACTGATCCGCGCGAGGCCGGGTTGGTGGGCCTGGCACCTGAACGGCCGACATGGTGCGGGTGGCGATAGTTGTTTTCATCGGAAAAGCCAGACGCGCATCAGGGACAGGAGTTGATCGGTATTCACCGGCTTGGCGATGTAATCACTCGCGCCGGCATCGAGACACTTCTCGCGGTCGCCCTTCATCGCCTTCGCCGTCAGGGCGAGGATGGGCAGGGTGCGGAACTGCGATTCTTTGCGGATTTCCTTCATCGTCTCGTAGCCGTCCATCTCGGGCATCATGATGTCCATGAGCACGAGGCTCAGGTCCGGCGTGTTCTGGATGATCTCAATGGCACTGCGGCCATTGGTCGTGCTGATGACTTCCATCTCGTGGTTTTCCAGCAGCGAGGTGAGGGCGAAGATGTTACGCGCGTCGTCATCCACCACGAGTACTTTACGGCCGCGCAGGACTTCGCTGGAACTGTGCAGGCGTTCAAGCATGGCCTGCTTCTCCGCCGGCAGATCGGTGATGACGCGATGCAGGAAGAGCGCGGTTTCGTCGAGCAACCGCTCGGGAGACTGAACGTCTTTGAGAACGATGCTCTTGGCCATCGTCTTGAGCCGCGTCTGTTCCTCGGAGGTCAGGTCCTTGCCGGTGAAGACGACGACGGGCACGTCGGCCAGTTCCGGCTCGGCGTGCATTTTCTCCAGCAGGTCGAAGCCGCTCATGTCGGGAAGGCGCAGGTCGAGCACCACGCAGTCGAAGGCCTGATCGAGCATCGCGCTCAAGGCCTCCTCGCCGGTGCCGACGGTGTCGATCTCGATGTCCTGATAGCCGAGCAATTCAACGACGGATTGCCGCTCGATGTCGTTGTCCTCGACGACAAGCAGCCGTTTGGTGCGCGGCACGGTGAACTCCTTGATCCGGTCGAATGACGCCTCCAGGCCATCGGTGGTGGGCGACTTGATGAGGTAGTTGAACGCGCCGTGTTCCAGGCCATGCTGGCGTTCTTCCTCCAGGGTGACGATCTGGACCGGGATGTGGCGCGTGGTCGGATCGAGCTTGAGCTGGTTGAGCACCGTCCAGCCGAGCATGTCGGGCAGGAAAATATCCAGGGAAACGGCCGTGGGACGGAACTGCCGGGCGAGCGAAAGGCCCATCGCGCCCTTCTGCGCGACGATACCCCGGAAGCCTTTGTCGCGGCCCAGGCCGAGGAGAATGCGCGCGTAATGCGGGTCGTCCTCGATGATGAGCAGCACCGGGTCGCCCTCGGCAATGACGTTGCGATCATCCTCAATGTGCTCCTCACGTGCGACGGGCAGGATGGGCAACCCACGCGCCACGGCTTCTCTGGCCGTGGGAGCGGAGGCCGGCGTGTTCCGAACACTGTCGGGTCCGGAGTAATGGAGCGGCAGGAAGAGGGTGAAGGTGCTGCCCTGTCCGTGGACGCTGGAGAGTTTGATTTCGCCGCCGAGCAGAACGGCGAGTTCGCGGCTGATGGCCAGGCCGAGACCGGTGCCGCCGTATTTGCGGGACGTGCCGGCGTCGGCCTGTTGGAAGGCCTCAAAGATGAGCCGCTGCTTCTCCGGCGCGATGCCGATGCCGGTGTCCTCGACGGCGAAGGCGATGACCTGCGGGGCCTTGGTGAGCACCGGGTGGTCGGGCGTCCAGCCCTGCGTGGCGAGGTCCACGCGCACCTCGACCTTGCCGTGGGCGGTGAATTTGACGGCGTTGGAAAGCAGGTTCTTAAGAATCTGCTGGAGGCGCTTGGGGTCGCTGTCCATGACCTTGGGCAGGCCTTCGGAGAAGTGAACATTGAAGGGCAGGCTCTTGGCCTCGGCCACGTGGCGGAAGTTGCGGTCAATGTTGCCGTGTAGCTCGGCGAAGGGAATTTCCTCGACCTCGACGGTGACGGTGCCGGACTCGATTTTGGAAAGGTCGAGAATGTCGTTGATGAGGTGGAGCAGGTCGGAGCCGGAGGAGTTGATGTTGCGGGAGAATTCGACCTGCTTCGGGTTGAGGGTGCTCGGCGCGTTTTCGGCGAGCTGCTGGCTGAGGATCAGGATGGAATTGAGCGGCGTGCGCAGCTCGTGCGACATGTTCGCAAGGAACTCGGATTTGTATTTCGAGGTGAGGGCCAGCTCGGCGGCTTTTTCCTCGAGGGCGTGGCGGGCCTGCTCGACCTCGGCGTTCTTGCGCTCGACCTCGGCGTTCTGTTCAGCGAGCAACCGCGCCTTGGTGCCCAGTTCCTCGTTGGTTTGCTGGAGTTCGCTCTGGCGGGATTGCAATTCGACGGTGAGCTGCTGCGATTGCGTGAGCAGACCCTCGGTGCGCATCGTGGCCTCGATGGTGTTGAAGACGGCGCCGATGGATTGCGTGAGCAGTTCGAGGAAGGCGAGCGAGCCGGTGTTGAAGCTCTTCAACGAGGCCAGCTCGATGACCGCCTTCGTCTGCCCCTCGAAGAGCACGGGCAGCACGATGATACTGACCTGCCGCGCTTCGCCGAGGCTGGAGGAGACGGTGATGAAATCCGGGGGCAGGTCGGCGAGGAGGATGCGTTTCTTTTCCACCGCGCACTGGCCAACCAGTCCCTCGCCGAGGCGGAGCGTCGGCGGCAGCCGCTCGCCGCTGTGCGCGTAGCTGGAGAGCAGCCGCAGCTCGAAGTCGCCGGTGAGGTGATAGATGGTGCCCTGCTGCGCATCGACCAGCGGCGCCAGTTCGGTGAGGAGCATCTGGCCCACGGTGTTCAGCGCGCGCTGGCCCTGCAACATGCCGGTAAACTTCGCGAGGTTCGTCTTCAGCCAGTCCTGCTCGCGGTTGGACTCGGTGGTGACGCGCAGGTTGGAAATCATCGTGTTGATGTTGTCCTTCAATTCGGCCACTTCGCCCTTCGCATCCACCTGGATGGAACGTGTGAGGTCGCCCTTGGTCACCGCGGTGGCGACTTCGGCGATGGCGCGAACCTGCGTGGTAAGGTTGGCGGCGAGCAGGTTGACGTTGCCGGTGAGGTCCTTCCACGTGCCGGCGGCGCCGGGGACGTTGGCTTGGCCTCCGAGTCGCCCGTCCACGCCGACTTCGCGCGCCACGTTCGTCACCTGATCGGCAAAGGTCGCGAGCGTGTCGGTCATGCCGTTGATGGTGTCGGCCAGCGCGGCGACTTCGCCCTTGGCCTGCACCGTGAGCTTCTGGCGCAGATTGCCGTCGGCGACGGCGGTAACCACCTTCACGATGCCGCGGACCTGGTCCGTGAGGTTGGACGCCATGAAGTTGACATTGTCCGTGAGATCCTTCCAGGTGCCGGCCACGCCGCGCACTTCGGCCTGGCCGCCGAGCTTGCCCTCGGTGCCGACTTCGCGCGCCACGCGCGTGACTTCGCCGGCGAAGGAGTTGAGCTGGTCCACCATGGTGTTGATGGTGTTCTTCAACTCCAGGATTTCGCCCTTCACGTCCACGGTGATCTTGCGGTTGAGGTCGCCGCGCGCGACGGCGGTGGTGACTTCCGCGATGTTGCGGACCTGGGTGGTGAGGTTGTTGGCGAGGCCGTTGACGGTGTCGGTCAAATCCTTCCAGGTGCCGGCCACGCCGGGCACCGCCGCCTGACCGCCAAGCCGGCCTTCGGTGCCGACCTCGCGGGCCACGCGGGTGACTTCCGAGGCGAAGGAGCGGAGCTGCTCGACCATGGTGTTGATGGTTTCCTTGAGCTGCAAAATCTCGCCGCGCACATCGACGGTGATTTTTTTGGACAAGTCGCCGTTCGCCACGGCGATGGTCACGTCGGCGATGTTGCGGACCTGGCCGGTGAGGTTGGACGCCATCGAGTTGACGTTGTCCGTGAGATCCTTCCAGGTGCCGGCCACGCCGGGCACCTGCGCCTGCCCGCCGAGCTTGCCCTCGGTGCCGACTTCGCGCGCGACGCGTGTCACTTCCGAAGCGAACGCCGAGAGCTGATCCACCATCGTGTTCATGGTGTCCTTGAGCTGCAAAATCTCGCCCTTCACGTCGACGGTGATTTTGCGCGAGAGGTCGCCGCGCGCGATGGCCGTGGCCACGTCAGCGATGTTGCGGACCTGGCCGGTGAGGTTCGATGCCATCGAGTTGACGTTGTCGGTGAGATCCTTCCAGGTGCCGGCTACGCCCTCGACCGCCGCCTGCCCGCCGAGCTTGCCGTCAGTGCCGACCTCGCGCGCCACGCGGCTGACTTCGCCGGCGAAGGCGTTGAGCTGATCGACCATCGTGTTGATGGTGATTTTCAACGCCAGGATTTCTCCCTTCACTTCGACCGTGATCTTCGAGGAAAGATCGCCGTTGGCCACGGCGGTGGTCACGTCGGCGATGTTGCGGACCTGCGCGGTGAGGTTGGTCGCCATGGCGTTGACCGAGTCGGTGAGATCCTTCCACGTCCCCGCCACGCCGGGCACCTGCGCCTGGCCGCCGAGCTTGCCCTCGGTGCCGACCTCGCGGGCCACGCGGGTGACTTCCGAGGCGAAACCGTTGAGCTGATCGACCATGACGTTGATGGTGTTCTTCAACTCCAGAATTTCGCCCTTCACCTCGACGGTGATCTTGCGGCTCAAGTCGCCGCGCGCGACGGCGGTGGTCACGTCGGCGATGTTGCGGACCTGGCCGGTGAGGTTGGTCGCCATCGAATTCACGTTGTCGGTGAGATCCTTCCAGGTGCCGCCCACGCCTTTCACGACGGCCTGGCCGCCGAGCTTGCCTTCGGTGCCGACCTCGCGGGCCACGCGGCTGACTTCGCCGGCGAAGCCGTTGAGCTGGTCCACCATCGTGTTGAGCGTGTTCTTCAACTCCAGAATTTCGCCCTTCACATCCACGGTGATCTTTTTGGACAAGTCGCCGTTGGCCACGGCCGTGGCCACGTCGGCGATGTTGCGGACCTGGCCGGTGAGGTTCGAGGCCATCGAATTCACGTTGTCGGTGAGATCCTTCCAGGTGCCCGCCACGCCCAGCACTTCGGCCTGGCCGCCGAGCTTGCCGTCGGTGCCGACTTCGCGGGCCACGCGGCTGACCTCGCCCGCGAAACCGTTGAGCTGATCCACCATCGTATTGATGGTGTTCTTCAACTCCAGAATTTCGCCTTTCACCTCCACGGTAATCTTGCGGCTCAAATCGCCGCGCGCCACCGCGGTGGTGACGTCGGCGATGTTGCGAACCTGCGAGGTGAGATTGGTCGCCATCGCGTTGACCGAGTCGGTGAGATCCTTCCAGGTGCCGCCCACGCCGCGCACCTCCGCCTGCCCGCCCAGCGCCCCCTCGGTGCCGACCTCGCGGGCCACGCGCGTCACTTCCGAGGCGAAGCCGTTGAGCTGGTCCACCATCGTGTTGATCGTATTCTTCAGCTCCAAAATTTCACCCTTCACGTCCACGGTGATCTTCTTGGAAAGATTGCCGTTGGCCACCGCCGTGGTGACCTCCGCGATGTTGCGGACCTGCCCCGTGAGGTTCGACGCCATGAAGTTCACGTTGTCCGTCAAATCCTTCCAGGTGCCCGCCACGCCGCCGACCTCCGCCTGGCCGCCGAGCTTGCCCTCGGTGCCGACCTCGCGCGCCACGCGGGTGACTTCCGAGGCGAAGCCGTTGAGCTGGTCCACCATGACGTTGATGGTGTTTTTCAACTCGAGAATCTCGCCCTTCACTTCGACCGTGATCTTGCGCGAGAGATCGCCCTTCGCGACTGCCGTGGTAACCTCCGCGATGTTGCGGACCTGTCCGGTGAGGTTCGACGCCATCGAGTTCACCGAGTCCGTGAGATCCTTCCACGTGCCCGCCGCGCCGCCGACCTGCGCCTGGCCGCCGAGCTTGCCCTCGGTGCCGACCTCGCGGGCCACGCGCGTCACCTCCGAGGAGAAGCCGTTGAGCTGATCCACCATCGTGTTGATTGTCTCCTTCAATTCCAGAATCTCGCCCTTCACATCCACGGTGATCTTCCGCGACAAATCGCCGCGGGCCACCGCCGTGGTGACGGTGGCGATGTTGCGGACCTGCGCCGTGAGGTTGGTCGCCATTGCGTTGACCGAGTCGGTGAGATCCTTCCAGGTGCCCGCCACGCCCGGCACCACCGCCTGGCCGCCGAGCCGTCCGTCCGTGCCGACCTCGCGGGCCACGCGCGTCACCTCCGAAGCAAACGACCGGAGCTGATCCACCATCGTGTTGGTGGCCTCCTTGAGCTGCAAAATTTCGCCGCGAACATCCACGGTGATCTTCTTGGACAAATCGCCATTGGCCACCGCGATGGTCACCTCCGCGATGTTGCGCACCTGCGCGGTCAGGTTGCCGGCCATCTGGTTGACCGAGTCGGTGAGTTCCTTCCAGACCCCCGAGACGCGCTTCACCTGCGCCTGGCCGCCGAGCTTGCCCTCGGTGCCGACCTCGCGGGCCACACGGGTCACCTCCGAAGTGAAGACCGAGAGCTGCTCGATCATGGTGTTCACCAGCTTCGCCGAGCGCAGGAACTCCCCCTTGAGCGTGTGCCCGTCGACTTCCAGTTCCATGGACTGCCCCAGGTCGCCCTTCGCAACCGCGCCGATGGTTCGTGCAATTTCCGTCGTCGGCCGCACCAGATCGTCGATCAGCGTATTGATGGAATCCACCTCCGCAGCCCACCCGCCGATCGCCCCCGGCATCGACAGACGCTGCTTCAGCCGCCCCTCTTTGCCTACCGTCGTGCTCAGCCGCGAGATCTCCCCCGTCACACGCCGTGTCTGCGCGATGGTCTGGTTGAAGGCCGCCGCAATCTGCGCATCCGTCCCCACCCAATCCGTTGGCAATAGCGCCGTGAAGTCCCCGTCGCGATACGCCGCCATCGCCACGAGGATCAGCCGCGCGCGCGCGTCAGCGGAATCCTCGGCGGGGCCGCGCGCCGGTTTGGGCCGGGTGTGAGCACCGTTGCCCCGGGCGGTGGTGAGCGGGGACTTCTTGCGGGCGGGCGAGGAGGTTGTTGCGTTCATATTTCAGGAACAGGGTCCGAGATTACGGTGGCTGGCGTTGACCGCCCGCAGTGTCTTCCGCCAACCGGACGAAGGTTCATTTGTTAATTCAGTTCTGTGAGTCGCCGCTTCACTGGTTGCGAAGCCGCTGCGGGTGGTCTTCGACACCGCCGCGCTCCGGAGGCGGGGCGCATTGGTCAGTTCAACGGTCATTCGCTTCATAACATTTCAAGTTTTGGCTTCAGCGGCCTCCGCCTGCCCCCCCCCGCGCAACTTTGCCGAGCGGAAGATGGGCCCCGATGGTCGTGCCCTGGCGAGGCGCGGATTCGAAATCGAAACATCCGCCGACCATCTCCAGCCGCTCCCTCATGCCGAGCAGGCCGAGGCGTCCCTTCCCTGTCGTTCGCAGCACGCGTTCCGCGTCGAAGAATTCGCCGTCCTCCTTGAGCTTCAGGCAAATGCTGCCGGGCAGTTTCTGAATGCTCACGTCCACATGGCTGGCCTTCGCAGGGCGCGCGACGTTGGTGAGTGCCTCCTGCGCGACGCGAAAAAGGACCGTGCGCCGGACGCCATCCAGCTGTTCCACCGCAGCAAAGGCTGTCAATCGAGTGCGAACGCCGGTGCGCGTGGTGAACTTTTTTTATGAAGCCATGCAGCGCAGGGATCAGCCCGAGATCGTCCAGCACCGACGGGGGCAGCTCGCGGGCGAACTGATGCACGATGTCCACCAACTTTTCCACCAGCCGCTGCGGGAGGGTGATGTTGCGGTCGAGATTCCTGGTGTCCAGCACGGCTCCCTTCTTCAACGCAGCCAGCCAGACGTTGATGCGGGTCAGCGTTTGGGCGATGACATCGTGCAGCTCACGGCCGATTTCCCGGCGTTCCTCTTCCCGCGCGGTCAGAATCTGACGGGACAATTCCCGCAACTGTTCCTGCAAGAGATGCGACTGCTCCAGGAGCCGCCATTGGTCTTGCTCGCTTTTCCAGAGGGAGCTTTCCAGCGTCTGCCGACGGACGATTTCCTTTTCCAGCTTCTGGTTCGAAGCGGCCACCACTTCGAGGCGGCGCTGCGTTTCCTCGGCACGCTTCCGCTCGGTGATGTGGTTGACGGTGATGTGGTTGAAGAAGCACCCCACGCCATGTCCGCCGGCGGGCAAAATCACGCTTTGAATCTGCCATTCGTAAATCTCCTTCACGCCGAGATCCTGACGTCGCGCGGTGAACCCGGGCGATTGATAAGGCTCGTCGGTCTTGAGCGTGTGCCGGAATCGTTTCTCGACCTGATCCGCGACCCACTTCCGCCAGAGCAGGTGAACCACTTCGCCCAGAGCAGGTGAACCACTTCGGCGAAATCAGTGATAAGAATTTGCTTTCTCGACGTTCCGCGGAAAGGGAGATTTGCTTTCGCGGATTGGTTCATTTGAAGGCAGGTTGCGGCGATGGAGCTGGAGCCGCAAATGCTTTCGAGGACCCGCGGACCATTTTGGAGGTCGCGTTGGCGCAATCGGGCCGCGGGCGAGGAGTGAACGGGTAAAGGTTGCTTTTTGAGTGACTGTTAAACGCGTTGGTGCGGCCTGATGCTGTTTGCAATCAATCAGTTATCACATTCTCGCAGTCGGGCATCGTATCGTACTCTATTCAAAAATCCGGTTCGTTCGGCTCACGATCGCACTTGGGTGGCGGACAGGCCGGGGCAAAGGCGGCCGGACCACACCAGTGATTGAGGTGACGGAGAATTTTCTCGACCACATCCGGGTTGTCGATGAAGGCGATCACCCGCATCAGTTTCTGGCAAACCGGGCCTTGCAGCGGGTCGACATGCCACGCCTGGCGAATCAGGCCCCCCCGCTTTCAGGACGGGAGTTTGCGGGCCGCGGGGGCAAGGTGTGGTTCTCAGAAAGGCGAGATTTCAAATCCGCCCCCCCCCGGCGGGTGTGCCCAGCGCCTTGGCGTACGCGACCGCACATGCTGTTGAAGCACAAGCCATGGGGCGGGATCCTCTGCACCTCGCCCTCGCTGCCTAACCGAAGGATTCTGTCCCACCCCCGGCTGTCTGAAGGTCGAAACCGGAATTGAATCCCGGCCGCCGTCCCCCCACCCTACCTCCTGACATGAGCGAATCCGCGGATCACCTTGATGAACTCCTCGCCAGCCGGGCCACCAAGCCGACGCGCCAAGTGGACCCTTGCACCATCGTCATTTTTGGTGCCTCCGGGGATCTCACGTTCCGCAAGCTGATTCCGGCGTTGTACCATCTGGCCCTCGAAAAGGCCCTCCCCACTCCCTACCGGATCATCGGCTACGCACGCCGGGACAAAACGGACGACTCCTTCCGCCAGGAACTGCGCGAGGCACTCACGCAATTCTCCCGCACCAAGCCGGTCAACGACGACGTGTGGACGGAGTTCGCCAAAAACATCGTTTATTGTCAGGCCGACATCTCCGACCCCGCCGGCTACGAGAAGTTGCGCCAGATCATCCAGTCCAGTCCCGAGCCCAGACTCAAGGAGAACCTGCTTTTTTATCTGTCGGTTCAACCCAGTCTCTTCGGCGAAATCGCCTCGCGCCTCAGCACCGTCGGTCTGCTGAAGAAGGAGGAGGGATTGACCCCGGACCGGTTGATCATCGAAAAACCCTTCGGCCACGACCTCGCCAGCGCCCAGGAGTTGAACGCGGAACTGATCCGTTTCTGTCACGAGCGCCAGATCTTCCGCATCGATCATTACCTCGGGAAGGAGACGGTGCAGAACATCCTGATGTTCCGCTTCTCGAATGCCATTTTCGAACGGTTGTGGCATCGCGAATCGATCGACCACGTCCAGATCACCGTCTCGGAAAAGATCGGCGTGGGCAGCCGCGGCGGTTACTACGAGGAAGCCGGGGCCATGCGCGACATGGTGCAGAATCACATGCTCCAGATCCTGGCCCTGGTCGGCATGGAACCGCCGGCTTCGGTCGAGGCGGAGAACATCCGCGACGAGAAGGTCAAACTCCTGAAATCCGTGCGGCCGATGACGCCGCAGCAGGTCTTGGAGAACGTGGTGCGCGGACAGTATTTCGCCGGTGAAGTGGATGGCGAAGCGCGCCCGGCGTATCGCAGCGAACCCAAGGTAAAGCCCACCTCCAACGTCGAAACCTACACGGCGATACGCCTGTTCATCGACAACTGGCGCTGGGCCGGCGTGCCATTCTACCTGCGAACCGGCAAGAACCTGCCATTGAGCGCTTCCGAGGTGCGCGTGCAATTCAAGGCGGCGCCCAACATTCTCTTCTCGGCCCGCACCCAGTTGGATCCCAACTCCCTGACCCTGCGGTTGCAACCCAACGAGGGCATCACCCTGCGCTTCAACGGCAAGGTCCCCGGCGCCGGCACCGAACTGCGTCCCGTGCGAATGCGGTTCAGTTACGATTCCGAATTCGGCGCCTACACCCCGGAGGCCTACGAACGGCTGCTACTGGAAGCCATTGCGGGGGATGCCACGCTGTTCATCCGTCGCGATGAGGTCGAAACCGCCTGGTCCATCGTGGACTCGATCCGCACGGCATGGATCGGAAAATCGCTGACCAACCGCGAATTCTACTCGGCCGGCACATGGGGGCCGAGCGCCGCCGACGACCTCCTGGCGCGGGATCAGCGCGAGTGGCGGAATCCGCAGCCGGCGAAATAGCGGCTTTTGTTGAATCCCCTTCCTCCCCCCGGGGTTGGTCGGCTAACATCCACCATGCAGTTTTCCGAATTGGGACTCCGAATCGCGTTGCAGGATGCGGTGGCGGAGCTGGGTTACAAGGAAGCGACACCCATTCAGGCGCAGGCGATTCCGCTTTTGCTCGATGGCCGGGACGTCATTGGGTCCGCCCAGACTGGCACCGGCAAGACCGCCGCTTTTGCCCTGCCGATCCTGTCGCGCCTCGGGCCCCACGGACCAGGCCCCCGCTGCCTCGTCCTCGAGCCCACCCGCGAACTGGCCGTCCAGACGCACGAAAACTTCCTCAAGCTGTCCAAGTACACCCGCCTCCACTGCGGCCTCGTGTACGGCGGCGTCGGCTACGGCGCCCAGCGCGATGCCTTCAAACAAGGCGTGGACATCATCACCGCCACGCCCGGCCGGTTGTTGGATCATCTGCAGGAGGGCGCGGTGAAATTGGATTTGGTGCAGTTCCTCATCCTGGATGAAGCCGACCGCATGCTCGACATGGGGTTCCTTCCCGACGTGAAGCGCATCGTGATGAAGTGCGGCAAGGAACGGCAGACTGCCCTCTTCTCGGCCACGATCCCGCCGGCGATCGAGACGCTGATCCAATGGGCCATGAAGGATCCGGTCACCGTGGAAATCGGGGCCCGACGTTCGGTGGCCGAGACCGTGAAGCACGTCGTCTACCCGGTCGCCGAACTCCAAAAGCAGGACCTCCTGCTGGCGCTGTTGGATAAGATCCACTGGGAGAGCGTCATCGTTTTCTGTCGTACCAAACGGAGCGCGGACGACGTCTTGTACTCCCTCAAGCGGGCCCGTCACAAGGCCGCCGTAATCCATTCCGATCGTTCCCAGAAGGAACGGCAACAGGCCTTGGAAGGATTCCGCGAAGGGTATTACGAAGTGCTGGTGGCTACGGACATCGCCGCACGCGGCCTCGACATCGCGGATGTCAGCCACGTCATCAATTACAATGTCCCGGAACATCCCGAGGACTACGTGCACCGGATCGGCCGCACCGGGCGGGCCCACGCCAGCGGCGACGCCTTCACGCTGTTCACGGCGAGCGACGCCCAGGACCTGCAGAGCATCGAGCGCTTCATCAGCAAGAAGATCGAGCGGGTCAAACTCGAAGGATTCCCGTACCAGTACACGGTGCTGTTCGACGAAGCCAAGTTGGGCCCGGTGGCTGGAAAGAGCCGCGGCGCCCGCATTGGCAAAGGCTACTTCTTCGGCCCCGCCAAGCGGCGCTAAAGTCCCTCTCCTGGCCCTCCAGCGGAGGTCGGACCCGGATCGGACGCCCGCGGACTATCGGCTCTGGCTCGCCGGCGCCGATCGCAGCCAATCCGCCAGCTGCCCCACCGCCAACGGACTCAGGACACCGTCCCGACCAAACTTCGGCATCCGATCATTCCGCTTGCCGTAGAAGCGATCGTGGGTGGGATCCGTGATCATCCCCACCAACCATTCGCGCGATCCCCAGCCCGTCAGATCCGGGGCGGTGGCATCCTCGTCGGGCCGCCGAAACGCATGACAATCGGTGCAGCCGAGACTTTCCCGCAGCGCCTTGCGGCCGGCTTCAATGCCGGCGGCGTCGCGCAGATCCGCCTCCGCCTGCGCCGGCAATTGCGCCTCCGCGCTCACCGCCTGAATCACCTGCTGCAACTGCTCCCGTTGGGCAGGCGAGTACTTGGGCACTTTTTCACGGACGTACTTCACCATCTTGCCGTCCTTGAATTTCGTGCCGCCATAGAAGTGGAGTCCGGCGATCTGCGCTGGATCCATCATTCCCGCCAGCCACGCCCGCGAACCGAAGCCCGCCAGGTCGGAGGCCGAAATCAGCTCCGGTACGCGAAGTTTTGTCCCCGCGGCGACCGTTCCCACCTGCGGATTCATCGCCCGCAGCTGTGCCTCGGAGCTGGACCGGGCGGCCGCCAGCGACGCCCAAGTATCCCCGGTAGCGGCGGTGATCTCCTCGGTCCGCGCCTGGCCCAATCCGTCGTGGCCATCGAAGCGATGGCAACTCGCGCAGTTCCGCGCGAAGAGTTTGGGCCCTTGGGTCAGCGGATCCTGCCGCAGCATTGCCGCCGCGCCTTCCGGCGGAATTCCTCCGCTCTGCTGCACCAGACTGACCGCCCGGGCGGCGTCCCGCTCCGCGCGCTGCACGGCCATTTGAAATTCAGGGTTACCCCGATCTTCCCGCCGGGCTTGCCAGGTCAAAAAGCCCGCACCCGCGAGTAGCAAGCCCAGGAAAACCAGATTGAACCGATGTCCCATCCGCCAGCGCGCAATCAAGGGCATGGCCCCCAGGACCACGGCCAACAGGCTCGGGATGATAATCGCCCCCCAGACCTCCGTGTGGCCGCTGAAGTATTTGAGGAACTGGAACAGAAACAGGAAATACCACTCCGGCCGCGCCGGGTATTCTTCCGACGGATCCGCCGGAGCGCTCAATTCCGCCCCGTGGTGGCGCACCGTGAAAAATACGACCGTGGCCAGAACCGCCAAACACGCCACGGCATCCGCCAGCACCTGATCGGGCCAGAAGGCCGCATCCGGTTTGCGCAACGGCCGCTTGGGCGTGATCCCGTGTCGACGGAAGAGCGCCACGTGTCCCACCACCAACGCCACAGTGGCCGCCGGAAGGACGCCGGCGTGCAGGGCGAAAAAGCGGGTCAAGGTGTGATGCCCGTAGTCGGCCCCGCCCACGATCAATCGCTGCACCTCCGGCCCCACGAACGGGGTGAGGGCGGCGAGATTCGTCGACACCTTGGTGGCCCAATAGCCCTTCTGATCCCACGGCAGCAGATAACCCGTCAGTGACAGGGCCAGGGTCAGAAACAGGAGGCCGACGCCAAACCACCAATTCACTTCCCGCGGCGCCTTGTAAGCGCCGTCGATCACCACCTGCAGCAGGTGCAGCACCAGGAGAATGCTCATCGCCTGCGCCATGTAATGATGCAAACCGCGCAGGAACCATCCGCCGGCCGCCACGTGCTGGATGTGGTAGACGCTCTCCCACGCCGACGTCGCGCTCGGCGAATAGTACATCCACAGGAACATCCCGGTAACGAACTGCGCCACGAGCGCAAACGTCAGCGTACTGCCCCAAACGTACCGCCAGCGCGCCCCACCCGGGATGTTCTCGGACAAGGCCTCATGGGCGATGCGCCGCCAACCGGTGCGGTCATCCAACCAATCGAACAGGGATTTCATGCGGGAAGAAGACGCGAGGATTCCGAAGGGTGGCCGTCAGGAAAGCGCAACTTTGTCCGCCCGTCCGGTCTGGAAATTCTGGAACTGAACCCAGATTTCCCGGCCGCGGATCTCCACCGCCAACTCGTCCAGACCCCGGGGACTCGGGCTCGAGGGCATGTCGATCGCCCCGTTCACCGCGAACGTGCTGTTATGGCACGGACAAAAATATCCCGTGCGCGAGGCCTGATAATCGACAAAACACCCCGCGTGCGGGCAGACCACGTTGAGGGCGGTCACCTTTCCCGGGCCGGTGCCATCGGACGTCCGACGCAGATAGACGGCCCCAACCGGCGTCTGGGGCGTACGGGTCCAGGCGTCGATTTTTTCCGCCACCACGGCAAACCGCCGGGGCACGCCATCGGCCGGCAGGGATTCGAGGGTCGCGACCCGCAGGAACGCGCCGGCCCCGGAATGGGTGCGACGCCGCACGGGGTCCAGCCAGACCCACACGCCCGTCAGTACGGGCACAAGCCCCAAAACGCCGCCAATGGCAGCGGCGGCAGCGGCCTTAAAAAAAATTCGGCGCGGTTCTCCGGGAACCACTGGACCGGACGACAACTTCATCCCCCCACCCTAAAAGATTAGGTAGCGACTCCTAGTAAATGTAAGGCGCAACTCGTAGTGAAGCCGGGGGACCCGCGAAGTATTCGCGTCCCCATTTCCCGCCACTCGGGCGCGGAACGTTCAACGTTTCCGCGCCCGCAGGGACCCAACCGGCAGCCGCGCAGCGGGTCAAATCGGGCCGACTTCCGCGCTGGGAATCAACCGACCGCCACCACCGCGATGACGCAGCGGGAACAGAGGCCCGGGTGTGCCGGATTCTGGCCCGTGGACGGCTCGCAGTGCCAGCAACGCTCGCACTTGGGCCAGTTGAGTTCGCTGGCCACCTGCACCCGCACGCCGGCCGTCAGCGGATCCTCCACCACGTGGATGCAGACCCCGGACACGTTGGCGAGTTCCCGCAGTTCCTCCTGCCGGCTTTGCGCTATCGCCGATTCCTCCGTCACCAGATCGAAGTGCAACACGGCATCCAGACTCTTGCCGATGAGCTTCGCCTGCCGCGCTTTTTCCAATTCCGGCAGGGCCCGCTCCCGCAGCGTAAACAGCGTCTTCCAGGTCGCCCGATCCGCCTCGGTCTGGCCGTCCACACCCGGCTCCCAGCGACTGAAATGCACCGACTTGGTCGGCGCGCCCGTCAGACATTCCCAGGCCTCCTCCGCCGTGAAGGCCAACATCGGCGCCAGCATCTGACACAACCGCTGCACCATCCGATGCAGAGCCGTCTGCGTCGCCCGGCGCCGCGTGGACGCGGCCGCATCGGTGTACAACCGGTCCTTCACCACGTCGTGGTAGATCGAACTCAATTGCACGGCGATGAACTGCGAGAGCAGCTGATAAACATGATGAAACTCGTAGGCATCGTACGCCGCGGCGACGGCCTGTTCGAGTCGGGCGAATTCGCTGAGGATCCATCGGTCCAGGCCCGTCAACGCGGCATCCGGCACGGCGTGCTGCGCCGCATCGAAATCGTACAAATTCGAAAGCTGGTACCGCAGCGTGTTACGGATGAGTCGGTAGGTTTCGCCCGCCTTTTCCACCCGATCGTCGCCCACCCAGATGTCCCCGCGGAAATCCTGGGAGGCCACCCACAAGCGCACGACATCGGCCCCGAACTGTTTGAGATAGCGTTCGGCCGTCTCGGGTTTTTCGTAGGTGCCCTGGGCACTCTTGCTGACCTTTTCCTTCTGCTTCGGATCCAGCTTGCTGGCCTTCACCATGAAACCGTGCGTGAGCACCGTCTTGAATGGCGCGTGGCCATTGCCCGCCAGCGAAAGCAGAAGGGAGGATTGGAACCAGCCGCGATGCTGATCGGACCCTTCGAGATACACGTCCGCCCGCCAGGCGGTCGGATCGCCCGCCGACGCCGGGCCCCGGTTCAACTCGGGACGGCGCATCAGCACCGCGCGACTGGAGCTGCCGGAATCGATCCACACGTCGAGGGTGTCCTGGCTCTTACTGACCGCTTCCGGACCGGTCCAACCCGCGGGGCGGCACGCCTGCCACAATTCCGCGGCGCTGCGTTCGAACCACACATTGGAACCGTGGGCTTCGATCAGAGCTGCCGCCTGCCGGACGCTCTCGGCGTTCAGGATGGGTTCGCCCTGGGCGTCATAGAAGGCCGGGATCGGGACGCCCCAAGTGCGCTGGCGCGAGATGCACCAATCGGGACGCGACTCAACCGCGCCCTGGATCCGGTTCTGCCCCCAGGCCGGCACCCATTGGACATCGCGGGCGATGACCTCCAGGGCCTGCTGACGAAACGTCTGCGTCTTCCCGGGCACCGTGTGGTCGATGCGGATGAACCACTGGTCCACCGCGCGGAAAACAATCGGCGTCTTGCTGCGCCAGCAATGCGGATAGCTGTGGGTGTAATCCTCGCGGAAGACGAGCGCCTCGATCTTCAGGAGCAGCTCCAAGACGGCGTCATTGGCGTCGCTGCGATTGTTCTTCTCCAGAACGGATTTGCCGAGCAATTCCGCGGGCATTTGCTGCTCCGCCGGCAGATCCGACGTGTGCACCAAACGGCCTTCGTCATCCACCGGACAATACACCGGCAGACCCACGGTCCGCCCGAGACCATAATCCTCCGTACCGTGGCCCGGGGCGATGTGAACGAAACCGGTACCGGTGGAATTCTCCACGAATTCCGCCGGATACAACCGCCCCGTGCGGGCGCAGAAAGGATGCTCGTAGCTCAGGGACTCCAGCTCCTCCGGCTGCACGGTGCGAACGATCTGGTAATTCTCCCAACCGCACTTGGCCGCGACGGCCCCGATGAGTGCATTCGACAACAGGTACGTGGCCCCGGCGGCGAACACGTAGGAGTAATGAAATCCGGGATTGAACGCGACCGCGAGATTCGCGGGCAGGGTCCAGGGCGTGGTGGTCCAGATCAGGACATACGTATTGGGTTCCCCGGCGAGACGGAACCGCACGTACACGCTCTGGCTGACGTGATCCTTGTATTCCACCTCGGCCTCGGCCAGGGCGGTCTTGAAGGGAATGCTCCAATAAACGGGCTTTTTGCCGCGATAGACGAAGCCCTGATCCACGACGTCCGCAAACATCCGCAGCTCGTCCGCTTCGTACTTCCGGTCCAGCGTCAGATACGGCTGATCCCAGACGCCAAATACGCCGAGGCGACGAAACTGACTGCGCTGCAAATCCAGATACTTGCGCGCATAGGCGTCGCAGGCGGAGCGGATGGTGGCCGCATCGGCATCGGTACGTCCGGCGGCGCGCAGCTCCTGCGTCACCTTGGATTCGATCGGCAGACCGTGGCAATCCCATCCCGGCACATACGGCGTGCGATAGCCGCGCAGGGTCTTCGATTTCAGGATCAGGTCCTTGAGGATCTTGTTGAGCGCGGTGCCGATGTGGACGTCCCCGTTGGCGAAGGGCGGGCCGTCGTGCAGCACGAAGGTGGGGGCGTCGGCGCGGGCGGCCTGGATCTGACCGTAAATATCCGCCGCCTCCCATTGGGCGAGGCGTTGCGGTTCGCGCTGAACAAGGTTGGCCTGCATCGGAAAATCCGTGCGCGGCAGGTTCAACGTGTGCTTGTAATCCGGCTTTTGACTCATGGACGTAATCCCCGCGGCGCCTGCCGCCGCGAAGACGGGGACAATCACGTTTCACAGCGCACACGCAAGGCGGGCGTGAGCCTGACCGATCCCGGGCAGCAAGCGGACCCAGACATGCGAAGTCCCAGGAAGCGATGCCTCCCGGGACTCGTCAACCGCTGAACAACCGCTGAATAAGATCTCGGACCTGCCGTTGGACGACCCTCAGAGCCGCGGCGAGGGCGGAACGATCGGCGTGCCGGCGGTCACCAAACCGCGCACAGCCAGCTTGCGCTTCCACACCTTCTTGCCCGCGGTGAGGTACAATTCGTCGAAGTTTTTGCCCCCAAAGCAGACATCGCTCGCCCAGGCATCCGGCTCCGGCTTGCCAATGATTCCATTCACCCGCCCCGCCTGATCGCAGAACTGAATGCCCACCGGCGTCGCCACATACAGTCGGCCGTCGCGATCCACACACAGGCCGTCGGCCCCGGAGCCGCGGGGATTGTCCGTCAGATGCAGGTGGAAATACGGCTGTTTGTAGGCCAGGGAGCCGTCGGTCTGGATCTGAAAGCTGTAAACCAATTGCCCCACCAGATCGGTGACGTAGAGCAGCGATTGATCCGGGGAAAGGCACAGTCCGGCGGGGAATTCGATCCCGGTGTTCAGGGTGACGATCCGGCCCTTCACCAGACTCTTCACCGACCGGGTCTGGGGATCCGTAAAATAGAGGCTGCCATCGAAGCGGAGGGTCAGGTCCTTGCAGAAGCTATCGGTGGCGAGGATCTGTTCATCCGCCTTGCCGCTGTAGCGCACCACTCGATGCGCCTCGGGTTGGGTGGCGTAGATCGCCCCTTCCGGCCCGGTGGCCAGAGCCTGCGCCCCGCTGGTGTCACTGCGGAACGTCGACACGGAACCATCCGTCGCCACCTTGTAGACGCGGGACTGGGTGGTGTCCGCAAAGAAGACCTCGCCTTGGGCATTGGCGGTCAGGCCGCCCGGAAATTCGTACCCCTGCCCCACCACTTCCCAGCCTTCCCCCGGCAAAAGCACCTGGCCGACCGGAGAACGGTTGGTGTGGGCCGAGTGGATGGGCGTGCCCCAGCCCTGCCACAACCAGCGCAAAGCATCCGGGAGGATCGCCCCGCCCTGCTTGCCGTCATGACCGCCGGTGCCCCACTCCTTCTGCACCTCGTAACCGGCCCAGTTCAGGGCGCTGAACATGTCCTGATTCGCAATCCACCAATTGCCGCCATAGATATTTTGATCGTTGTAGCCGTCCTGCAGGAAGACCTTCAACGGACGCGGCTCGCACTTGCGGATCAGCGTGGGGTATTCATTGCCGCCCCGGAGGCCGACGTAGGTGCCGATTGTACTGAACACGCGGCGGAACAAATCCGGCCGCTCCCACGCCGCCGTAAACGCCGCGATCGCACCGGAACTGGAACCCGCGATGCCGCGGAGATTCGGATCCAAGGTGATCAGGTATTTCGCCTGAACTTCGGGCAACAGTTCCTCCGCCAGGAAGCGCACGTAAGCATCCCCCAGACCGTCATATTCATAACTCCGATTAAAGCGCGGCAGCGCGTTGGTGCCGAGCAGCGAGGGCACGACGCCTGGATTGATGAACACCCCGATGGTCACGGGCATCTGGCCGCGGGCGATCAGATTGTCAAAAACGAGCGGCACCCGCCAGCCGCCATTGGTGGAGATGTAACCACCCCCGTCCTGAAAAACCATCAACGCGGCGGGTTTGTCGCCCGTGTATTGCGCGGGCACGTACGTCCAGTAGTCCCGCACCGTGCCGGGAAACGCCGAATTCGCGCCGGCCGCGAATTGCTGTTTGGTGACCACGCCGTGGGGCACCTTCGGATCGTACTGGGAATCCGGGCCCAGCTTGTAGTCATTATCCCCCGGCTGTTGAGCCAGGGCACCGGCGATCGTCGAGCCGACCAGAAGAGCCACCGAGACGGGGCGCGAAAAAATGCGGAACATCGCGGCGAAAATGGCGAGGACCGGGCCGGGGAGCAAGCGGGGAGGCGAAGGCCTCTCCCGCCGGTCCTCACGGCGGCCCCACTTCGACGTGCAGCGTGACCCGGCGATCCCGGGGATTGGCCCGCTCCGGACCCGCTTCCTGCGTGGATCGATTCACGGCCCGCAGAATTTTGGCGGGCACACCGCGTTCCTGCAGTGCGGTTACCACGGACTGGGCGCGCAGGCCCGCAATCCGCTGATTCACCTCCGGCGTGCCCTGTCGGTCGGCGTGCCCCCGGACCTCCACCTGGACCCGTTGTCGCCCGGCCGCCTCTACCAGCGCGGCAATTTCAGTGGCGAGATGATCCAACACGTTGGTGGCGGTCACCGCCGTCCCGCTGCCTTCGGTAAAAAACAACGTCACCGCTTCCACACGTCGCCGGGCCTCAGCGAGGGCTTGCTGGGACGAATCGAGCAACTGCGCGGTATTGAGGCGATTAATTCCCGGCAGCATCGGCGCGAGGGCGCGCGCACTGTCCAACCAAGCCGCCGGCGCGGACCCCTCGGCCACCAGCGTTTCGCCTTCCAACCGCAGCGTCACACCCGGCGGCGGGGCCAGGCGCTGCGTCGCCCGTTGCAGGACCAAACCCGGCGACAACGACCAAAACGGGGTGAATTGAAACACCACGTGATTGGTGGGCAGCGGGTGCCGGGCCAGCACCTCGGCCGGGGCCATCGACAAGGGATCGCGCAGTCCGCGGAAGTACCAGCGACCCTGGAGTTGAGCGGCTTCCGTCAGCACGATGCCCTCGGTTTGCGCCAGTTCGTCGCGGAAGTCCTGCCACACCCGCGCCTGGCGATCGCGCCAAACCAACAGACCCACCACCAGCAATCCCACGCATCCGAGCAGCACCCACAACAGGCGCGGAGAGGTTTTGGTCGACGTGGCCCCGTGCTGTTCCATCACCAAACACCGCTCCAACGCCGGCGCCAGATCGGCAAACCGCGCGTTGTCGCCCGAGAATCCCGTCAACGCCGCGGCATGCGAGGCATGCAAATCCTCCAGGGTTTGCTGCAGCCGGGGCCGCAGGGATTCCGGCGCGTGACCGCGGATGGCCGCCACCAGAGTGGCGCGGGGCCCGTGCTCCAACCACAGCGTCAGTTCACCAAATTCCACGGTGTTCAAGCCGTCCTTCCGATCGGTTCGGAAAGAATCCCGCATGAAATCCTGAATCGCCGCCAGCATGGCCGAGACCTGATCCGCGTCGCGGGTTTCCGTCCGCGCCGCCCGCACCTCGGCCAGCAACAGGCTGGTCTCGTTGTGGATGAGCAGTACTTGTTCCACCTGATAAACCAGCGTCCGGGCCAGCACGACTTCGGCAAACGATTTACCCGTGCGCCACGCCTCCCAGCGCCAGCCAAAACCGCGGACGGACAGGCTATGCTCCAGCGTGCGATTGAACGACTGGGTCAACTCCCGAAACAGAGCCGCGATGCTCTTCCGGATGGCCGGACCAATAATGGGAAAAATCGCCTCGGCCAAGGGAGCGGGATCCCGTTGGATCGATTCCTTCAGGGCCGTTTCGATGGTGGGCGCCAACGCGCGTCCCAAACGTTGATCCCGTTGATTGGCGAGCAGCACGGCCTCCGGCAGGACGAGGCCAACCGCTTGGGCATGCAGCTGTGGGTCCTGGATCGTCGCCTGGACTTCGGCCAGTTGCTTCTGTTCCGGCGCCAATAGCAGCCGGCGCAATTCATCCAGTGCCGCTGATTCCTCAGCGGTGGATGTTTTGGCCGGATCCGAAGGGGGCTGTCCCACTGCGGCAAGCTGTCACATCCGCCCCCGGTGAATCCAGTCGCACTGCTCCCCGTCGACGCCAGGCAACGGCGGGGCAACACCCATTGCCAGCGGGCTCACAGTTTCCGAGGGTGGGGCATGCCGATCCCTGTTCTCACCGTGGAGCAAATGCGGGCTTGGGAAACTGCGTCATGGGCCGCCGGTATCCGCGCGATCGACGTCATCGCCCAGGTGGGGCACCGGATCGGTGATTGGCTGCTCACCCATTCGACACCGGAGGACGCGTTCATCTTCCTCGCCGGCCGGGGACACAACGGCGACGACGCACGCGCGGCCAGTCACTGGATCGGCTGGCGCCGGAACCAGCGGATGATCTCCGTGACGGACCCCATCGCGGCCACCGCGGAAATCGCGACGGAATTGCCGCGGGCAGCTGCCCGAGCTCCACGGGTCTGGGTGATCGATGCTTTGTTTGGGATTGGCCTCAATCGTCCCTTCACACGCCCGTGGTGCCAATTGATCGAGGAACTGAATCGCCAAACGGCCGGCCGGGCTTTCCGAGTTGTCGCCGTCGATGTTCCCTCCGGACTGACCGATGACACTGGTGGGACAGCCGGGGCCTTGGTGATCGCCACCGACACCCTGACCGTGGGTGCGCCCAAACGGGGATTGGTGGGATTAGCCGCCGCCGGACGGATCGAAGTGCTCACCGACATCGGTCTGGCGCCCGCGGGAGGCCCCCACGAACCCGCCAGTCCGCTGGACTGGTGCACCGAGGCCGACTTCACCAATTTCCCACCCCGACGGCTCACCGCCGCTCACAAGGGGACCCAAGGGCATTTGTTGATCGTCGCCGGTAGTCCGGGTTATCACGGCGCTGCCGTATTGGCGGCCCGGGCAGCGCTGAGAGCCGGTCCGGGTTTGGTGACCGTGGTGTGCGATCCCGCCGCTTACGGACCGGTGGCCGCCCAACTCGCCCAACCCATGGTGCACGCCTGGCGGGAAGGATTCGCGCCCCCCGTTTCGGTGACCGCCGCTGTCGTCGGCCCGGGTTTGGCGGCACCCGAATTGCCGCCGGGACTGCAACGCTGGGTTCAATCGCTGTGGCGGGACTTTCCCGGACCGGTACTTGCGGACGCGACGGCGCTCGATTGGCTTCCGGGACGGCCCACGCCCGCCGCGCCCCGGATACTCACTCCGCATCCCGGCGAAACGGCACGTTTGCTCGGTGTATCGACCCAGTCCGTACAAGCGGACCGGGTGTCCGCCGTCCGGGAACTCTCGCAACGCTTCCGCGCCCTCGCCGTTCTGAAAGGTTACCAAACCCTGATCGCGGACGCCGCCACGACCACCGTGAATCCCACCGGCAATGCCGGACTGGCCCAAGGCGGCACGGGCGACGTCCTGGCGGGATTCATCGGCGGGTGGCTCGCCCGGGGGATCCCCGCCGAGCGTGCGGTAGCCTACGGGGTTTGGGCACACGGTGCGGCCGCGGACCGGCTCACCAGCCACAGCACTTGGACCACGGAGGAACTGCTGGCGGAATTGCGCTGAAGCTCCTCAGGAAGGTCGGCCCTTATTTCCTCGCCTGGAGCTTCGCCTTGGTCGCCGCCTGCAGATCTTCGACGTCCGGCTTCACCTCGCTCCGGGTCGTGGAATCCATGCGGTCGATGAACAAAATCCCATTCAAGTGATCGACCTCGTGCTGCACCGCCCGCGCCAGCAGACCGCCCGCGCGGAAGGAGAACTCTTCTCCGCGCTCATTCGTGGCCGTGACCTCGACTTCGGCGGGCCGCTCGATATCGCCAAAAATCTCCGGAAAACTGAGGCATCCTTCCGGACCGCGCGCGCGCGGCCCGACCGGAGTGATCTGGGGATTGATGAGCGCCAGCGGCATGAAGGAATCCACGTCAGCCGGCTGACCACCCACCCACAGCTGCGAGGGCCGATCCTTGACGCCGCGCACGTCGACCACGCACATCTGCCGGGCCACGCCGACTTGCTGCGCCGCGAGTCCGACGCCCCGGGCCGCATACATCGTCTCCATGAGGTCGGCGAGGAATCCCCGCACTTCGTCATCCACCCGTTCCACACGGGCACCTTTCTTGCGCAGCACGGGCTCGCCGTACTTAACCACAGTCAACACCATGAGGGGCATGATAAGGCATGTCCCGCCCCGGAAACAACAAAGACCCGCTCGGGTCCACTTTGCCCCCGGCCGTTCATCCGCTACCGATCCGCCGATGCGTGCTGAATCACTCCGTTTTCTGGAAGAATTGGTCAACACACCCAGCCCGGTGGGGCATGAGGTGCGCGGGCTCCGGTTGTGGCGGGATTACGCCGGCAAATTCGCCGACGAAACGTTTTCCGACAGTTACGGCAATACCGTGGCGATCGTGAACAAAGGCCGCGGCCCACGCCTCATGCTCGCGGCGCACGCCGACGAAATCGCCATGGCCGTGAACTACGTCAATGACGCCGGCTACATTTACGTCAAACGGATGGGCGGCATCGACCCCGGCATCACCAAGGCGCAGCGGGTCACCATCCACACGCGCGGCGGCCCGATCCTCGGCGTCGTCGGCAACGTGGCGATCCATCTCACCAAGTCGGAAGGGGATGCGAAGCTGCCCAAGATCCACGACCTGTTCATCGACATCGGCGCCCGCAATCGGGAGGAGGCCTTAAAACTCGTGCGGGTGGGGGATCCGATCACGCTCAACGACCGATTTGAACTGCTCCGCAATGACCTCGCCGTGGCCCGGGCCTTTGATAACCGCATCGGCACCTGGGCCGTGGCCGAGACGCTGCGATTGCTCCAGCCCCACTTGAAGAAACTGGCGTGCGAAGTCTGCGCCGTGGCGAATGTGCAGGAGGAAGTCGGACTGTTTGGAGCGCGCCAGATCGCGTATTCCCTGCAGCCGGACGTGGCGCTGGTAGTGGATGTCACTCACGCCACCGACTACCCGACGGTGAGCCGGGAACAACACGGCGACGTCCGCCTCGGCCAGGGGCCGACGGTCGTTCACGGCGGCTGCAATCATCCCGAAGTCGTGGCGCGTCTGGAGACGGTGGCCGCCGACAAGGGTATTTCGCTCCAGCACGAAGCCATGAGCGCCACCAGCGGCACGGATACCGACGTCATTTTCTGGACGCGGGGCGGCATTCCCAGCGCGTTGATCAGCCTGCCGAACCGCTACATGCACTCGCCGGTGGAAGTGGTGAACCTGAAGGATCTTCAACAAATTCCCGAGCTAATGGCCGCCTTTGCCCTGAGCCTGAAGAAGGGCGAGTCCTTCCGGGTTGCGGTGTAATCCCGCGACGATCCCACGACTCCGCTGATCCGATCATCGCCATGAGCGTGACTGCCTCCCCGTCGGTGCTGGTGCTGGGTGTTGGCGCCTTCACCCAGGGTTTCCTCCACATCCTGCGCGAAGGGGGTGCCGACGTGCGCGGTTATCTGACCCGCTCCTACGGCCACTATGGACCGCGCTTGGAAGCGCCCTGCCAATCGGTGGACGATCTGCCGAATCCCTGCGCGTGGATCCGTGAACAGCAGCCCGACCTGCTGGTTCCGATGTCCATCGAATGGGCGATCAAGCCGTGGACGGAGGAGTTTCTGGCCCTGAACCCGCCCCTGCTCTGCGCCACGGGCGAGGGACTCCGACTCGAGCGTGAGCGGGATTTCGCCCGGGAATTGTGCGAACGCTTCGGCATTCCGTTTCCCCGCGCCCGTTTCGCCCCGACCCGCGCCACCGCCGAGCATTGGGTTCGCACGGAAAATCGGGCGTTTGTCATCAAGAATCCCCTCTGCTCGCCGACGAGCCCGATTCATACGATCGTCTGCGAAACCCCGCAGGACACATTGGCCTGGCTGCCGCGTATGGATGATTCCGAAGGTATCTTCCTCCAGGAATACCTCGGTCGTCGCGAAGCGGGACACATCGCCCTGGTCAGCGCCGGGGAAATCTACCCGCTCGTTACCAATCAGGAATACAAGCGGGCCTTCAACGGCAACCTGGGCATCGTCGCCGGCGCCCCGCTGGGCGGCCTGGTGGAACGGGACGAAAACGACCGCTACGGCCTCGTCCGGGAACTGCTGGAGCCCTTGCGGCCCTGGTTCCGGGAGGTGGGCTTTCACGGTCCCGTGCAGGTCACCGCCATCCGCCACGAAAATCGTTGGCACGTGCTTGAGTACAACGTTCGCCTCGGCGTCACCAGCGGACCGATGATCCTCCGGCTTTTGGCGAATCCGTTGGCCACCCTGCTCGCCTGCGCCCGGAACGAACCCCTGCGGCCCGTCTGGCGCGAGAACCTGCGGTACGGCTGCAATCTCACGCTCGCCGGCTACGGCTACCCCTTCACTCAGCTCAATGGTCCGCCGATACCCGTAAACGTCGCCCGCCCACCGACGTGCGACGTTTGGTGGAATGAGGTCGCCGCAGCCGCCGACGGAACGGGAATCGACGCCACGGGCCACCGGTTGTGTGATGTCGCGGCCCTGGGCACCACTCTCGAAGAGAGCATCGCCACCGCGTACGCCAACATCCGCGGCATTCGATCGCTCGGTTCGTATTACCGGACCGATGTGGGACAATCCCTCTGGCCCCCCGGTGCAGAATGAGCGCCCCGTTCCTCACCAGCGACCCCCGACCTCCCCGGCCGGCCTGGGTCGAGGTCGACCTGGATGCCGTGGAGCACAATCTGCGGCAAATCCGGTCCGACCTTCCCGCACACGTCCGACTGATGCATGTCGTGAAGGACGAAGCCTACGGACTCGGGGCGCTGGAAGTGGCGCGCTGTTCGGTGCGTTTGGGGGTTGATGCCCTGGCCACCTTCACCGTGGGCGAAGCCATGCGCCTCCGCACCCGCGGCATCGAGGCTCCGATCCTGCTGCTGGGCGAAAGGACCGAGGAAGAATTCCCATGGCTGGTGGACCACCGGCTCATGACGTGCGTCGGCTCGCTCGCGGTGGCGGAGGCCCTGAACGCCTTTGCCGCCCGCGAGCAAAGACGGATCACGGTGCACCTGAAGATCAATTCGGGTATGAACCGCTTTGGTTTTCCGTGGCGTTCCGCCGCTGACTGGGCACCGGCCGTCGCCCGGCTGCCGCATCTGGAAATTGCTGGCGCCCTGACGCACTTCGCCCAGAGCGACGAACTGATAAAGACGTTCGCCCGCCAGCAGCTCGCCAACTTCCAGGAAGCCGTGGCCATCCTGCGACAGTCGGGAGTGCCCGTGCCCTGCCTGCACACCTGCAACAGCGGGGGCTTTCTCGATCTGCCGGAGGCCCACGCCGACATGGTCCGGGTCGGCATCCTGGCGCTCGGTGTTTATCCGTCCGCCGTGTGCCGTCGACTGCCCGACTTGCGGCCGGTCATGACCGTCAAGGCCCGGATCACTGCGCTACAGCACCTCGAACCCGGCGACACGGTGGGTTACGGCATGCGATACCGGGCGGAAACCCCGCGCCGGATCGCCGTCCTGCCGCTGGGTTATGGCGACGGTTTCCCGCGCGTGCGGAACGAAGGCGCCGCCTTGATTGGCGGACAGCGCGCTCCGTTGGTGGGCGGCACCGCCATGGATGCCATTACGGTGGATGTCACGGACATCCCAACCGCGCAACTGGGCGATGAAGCCGTACTCATGGGACGGCAAGGAGACGCGGAGATTACCGCCCACGATGTGGCGGCCTTGAAGCGGAGTGTCAGCTACGACGTGCTCGCGGGCTGGCGCGGCCGGCTGCCGCGGCTCTACGTTCGCCGCGGCCGATGAAACTGGTATTTTCCGAAGCGCCGCCCGACTACACCCGGTATGCGTTTCCGTACGTGGTTTGGGGCTTTCCCGAGCCGGGCGAAACTCCGGCTGATTTCTTCGCCGCCGGTTTCCTGCCCTCCTCGCCGCAACTCACGCGCTTTTATCTCTGCCGCCAATTGCGGGTGGGATTGCGGGACTGGCAGCCCAGTTCGGAGAATCGTCGGGTCCTGCGGAAAGGCGCGTCGGTCCGCTGCGAGCTGCTGCCGCGTGCGAATTTCGACTACCACGCGGAACGCCGGGCGTCCTGGCTCCGCTTCGCCGAAGAACGTTTCGGGGCCGGCGTCATGCCGGGCGAACGCCTGGACCGATTGATGGCTGCCCCAGTGATTTCCCATGTTCTGCACTTCCAGGACGCCACCACCGGAGCCGAATTGGGAACCGTATTGCTGTATCTGCAACCGCCCCGCGTCGCCTATTACTACTTTGCGTTTTATGATCTCGCGCAACGGGCCAGCCAACCCGGCATGCTCTTGATGACCCGCGCGATCGAGTATTTCGCCCACCTCGGCTGGGATCATCTGCACCTCGGCACCTGCTACAATGAGCGGGCGCTCTACAAAGCCCAGTTTCCGGGAACGGAGTATTTCACCGGCTGGAAGTGGTCCACCGACCTCACGGCCTTGAAGAGTCTGGTCCGCCAAGCCCCCACCACGGGACATCTGCTGGAAGACCCCACCCACCCGGCCGGTGGCGGTCCGGACCCGGCGCATATCGGCGCCACCAGCCTGTTCCGAACCCCCAGCCTCACCCCCGCCGCGAGAGCGGACGGGTTTTTCGGTTGAATCCACCGGCGGAATCGTCGACAGAGGGAGCCGTGCAACCGTTTCAGATCATCTTCAATCCGACGAGCGCCGCGGAGTTGGCCAAGTTGCCCAAGGAACTTCAGCTCTATGTGCTGGGACAGTTCCGCGGCCTGCCGCAAGAGGTGCAGGCCGACTCCGGCTTCGGCAGCCTGACCCGCGGCGGCCGCACGATGAAGCGGTATCATCTGGGGGATTACCGCGTATACTTTGAACGCCACCCGCTGGGAGTCGTAGTCCATCGGATCTTGAGTCGGAATACCCTGAAGGATTTCCTCTTTCGCTCGAGTTTGCCCACCGGTGAGGACGAAGCGTTGCAGGAGAATCCCCGATTTTGGGAGTTGATTGAGCAGGCGAAATCAACCCGTTAAGAAGACCGTTTCACCGGCGGATTCCGGGTGGTAAAGAATGAACAGGGCGGTGTCGGCCCACGGAGTCCCGGCGAGGGACGTGCCCGGTGACACGGGGGTAGTAGTTGAGGAAATAAGTCACAATCGCATAACTGTCAGTTGGTTATGGATATCACTGCAACTTTCGCCGGGCGACGACCTTCCCGAAAACCCGCCTTGACGCTAGGCCGACGGAAAACCTAACGTATCTTTCGTTAACAGTTCCCGGGCCGGGAGTACGCGGCAAGAGAAAGTCGGAGCCAAAACTGCCGACTTTTTTGTTACCCGTAACGGGTCGGGGATCGTGGCTAAGCACAATGAATGCTGAATTAATCGCAGGCGTGGAGTTCTGGGAGAAGGAAAAGGGCATCAGCCGGGAGCGGCTGTTTGCTGCCATCCAGGAATCCCTGCTGGCTGCCGCCAAAAAGGCGGTCGGCCCGGCGCGTGAATTGCGGGTGACCATCGACCCCAAGACGGGCGATATTCAGGCGTGGGCTAAGCTGATCGTGGCCGAACGGGTGCTCTCCAAGCATGACCAAATCTCGCTCTTTGACGCCCGCCGGCTGAAAGCCGACGTGCAACTGGGCAATGAGATTGAAAAAGAGGTCACGCCGGCTGGCTTCGGCCGGATTGCGGCCCAATTCGCCAAGCAAGCGCTGCTCCAACAGGTGCGGCGGGCCGAAAAAGAACTCGTCTTCAGCGAGTTCAAGGATCGCGAAGGGGATATTGTCAGCGGCACCGTGCGGCGTTTTGAGCGCTCGGATGTCTACCTGGATCTCGGCAAATTCGAGGCCGTCATGCCGAATCGCGAACGCGTCCCCACCGAGGAATACCAGATCGGCGAACGCATCCGCGCTTACGTGAAGGCCGTCGAAAAGACGGACCGCGGCCCGGAAATCATCCTGTCCCGATCCACCATCGATTTCGTCATCAAGCTGTTTAAACTTGAGGTGGCCGAGCTGACCGATGGCACGATCGAGATCAAGGCGATGGCCCGTGAGCCCGGTTTCCGGACCAAGCTCGCGGTGTTCAGCCGGGATCCGAAAGTGGACCCGGTGGGCGCCTGCGTCGGGATGCGCGGACAGCGGGTCAAGAACATCGTCCGCGAGCTGAACAATGAGAAGGTGGACATTTTCCCTTGGTCAGCGGATATTCGCCAGCTGGTTTCAAATGCGTTGAACCCGGCGCGGTTGCGGACGGTGAAGGTCGATGAAGCGCGAAAGCACATCCTGGTGACCTGCGCGATGGATCAACTTTCCCTCGCCATCGGCAAGCGCGGGCACAACACCCGGTTGACCGAGCGGTTGACCGGCTGGAAAATCTCGGTTGAGGGCGAGGAAGACGTCGTCCCCGGATTTGCCGGCAAGGTGGCGCATGCGGAAGCGGAATTGGCGGCTGTGCCGGGCATCACGCCCGAACAGGCCAAGCTGCTGGTGAAGTCGGGCTTCCATTCCGTGGCCGAACTGGCGGAAGTGGATGCGGCGGACCTCGCCGAAATTCCGGGCATTGGCGACGCCGCGGGAACAATTTTGATTGCGGCTCAGGGCGAAATGGCTCGTCGGAAGACGGAGCCACCCGTCGCGTAGTGGGTCTGCGGAATAGACTCCGCCCCGCTGAATTCGGCTGATGACAGCCGCAGCGGGGCGGTGGAATTTAGGAAAAGGGCATACATGCCGATTCGGATTTACGACATCGCGAAGAAACTGAACTTGGAAAGCAAGTTCGTCCTGGCGAAAGCCAAGGAGTTGGGTATCACCGCCGCCAAGGTCCCCTCGAGCTCGCTCGACAAGATCACCGGCGAATACCTCGAGGAGACCCTTCGACCGATGGCCCGGGGGGCCGGGGATGGTGCCGCGACTGGCGCACACCACCCGGGACCCGCCGAAGAGGCATCCGCCGCCAACGTCGAGACGTCGGCACCAGCGGTGCACGGACACCACCACCCCAGGCCGCCGGAACCGCCGCCCGTAGTGCTGATACCCGCGCCCGAACCAGCGGCCCCGGTTGTCGAACTGATCCGCGCTCCCGAACCCGAGCCTGAGCCTGAGCCGGAACCCGAGCCGGAACCCGAGCCCGAGCCCGAACCCGAACCTCAGCAGGAAGCTCCCGCCGACGATACCGTCGAGCGCGCTACCGCGCCCAGCGCCGCCCACGAGCCATCCCCCAAACCCATGGAGACTGCCACCTCGATACCCGAGGCATCGGCAGGAACGCCGCCGCCGACGGCGGCACCGGCGGAGCCTCCCAAAGCCCAACTGGGTCAGAAGATCGGCTCCATCGATCTCTCGAAATTCGGTTATGGGCGCCGCACCGGTGGCGGCAACGAGCGTCGCGAGGAATCCCGCTCAGGGCCTCCCCGCCCCGGACAACCCCCGCAGTCCGGCCCGCCCCGCCCCGGCCAGCCCAATGCACCGCGGCCGGGTCAAACCGGCCAGCCCGCGCCCACCGGGCAATCCGGCTTCAACTCGCCGCGCCCCGGTCAGCCTGGTTTCAATGCCCCGCGCCCCGGTCAGCCTGGTTTCAATGCCCCGCGCCCCGGTCAGCCCGGCTTCAATTCGCCGCGCCCCGGTCAGCAGCAACAAACCTTCGCCCGTCCCGGCGGGGGAATCGGTGGCGGCGGTACCGGCCAACGGGGCAATTTCGGCGGCCAACAGCGTAATAGTGGTGCTTTCGGCAACCGCGGCGGCGGCTCCTTCAACCAGCAGCGCGGGCCCGCCGGTCGGGATGATCGTCGCGATGATCGCGGCAACCCCCAGCGGGGCGCACCCGTATCCAGTGCCGCCGCAGCCCGGCTGGCTTTGGCCGATGGCGCGCCGACCATCACCCTCCGCCCCCCCATCGTGGTCCGCGAGCTCGCGGAAAAGATGAACAAAAAGCCCTTCCAGATCATTGCTGATCTGATGCAAATGGGCGTTTTTGCCACGGTCACCCAAACCGTCGACACCGAGGTCGCCATCAAACTTTGTGCCAAGCACGGCATCCGGTTTGAAACGGAGAAGCGCGACAAGGCGGCCCACAGCGTCAATGTTCCGCGCGAAGAAAAAGTCGAGCTGGATCAGGAAGACACCCCCGAATCGCTCAAGCCCCGGCCGCCCGTGATCACCATCATGGGGCACGTCGATCACGGCAAAACCACCCTGCTCGACAAGATCCGCAAGGCGAACGTTGCCGCGGGCGAATCCGGTGGCATCACCCAGCATATTGGTGCGTATACCATCGCGTATCCGCATCCGATCACTGGCGCGTCCACCCAGCTAACCTTCCTCGACACCCCGGGCCATGCAGCCTTCTCGGCGATGCGCGCCCGCGGGGCCAACGTCACCGACATCGTCATTCTGGTGGTGGCGGCCAATGACGGGGTCATGCCCCAGACCTTGGAGGCCCTTTCACACGCTCAGGCCGCCAAGGTTCCCATCATGGTCGCCGTCAATAAGTGCGATCATCCGGCAGCCAACCCCATGCGGGTCAAGCAACAGCTTCAGGACCGGGGTCTGATTCCCGACGACTGGGGCGGCGACACCCTCTATGTCGAGTGCTCAGGGCTCACCGGAGCCGGCGTCGAGAAACTGATCGAAGCCATCCTGTTGCAGGCGGAACTGCAGGAGCTCAAGGCCAACCACGATCGCAAGGCCAAGGGCAATGTCATCGAATCCGGTGTGGAACCGGGCGGTCCGGTGGCAACGGTCCTCGTTCGCAAGGGCACGTTGCGCCTGGGCGACGTCATCCTGTGCGGTGAGCACTACGGTCGCGTCCGCGCCATGATGAACGAGGATGGTCAGCGCCTGAAAGAGGCCACGCCGTCCTACGCTGTCCGGGTCCTCGGACTCAACGGTGTGCCCGAAGCCGGCTCCGAATTCAGTGCGGTCGAAAACGAACGCGCCGCCCGGGACCTGGCCGAGGAACGCTTCGGCGTCCGCAAAAAAGCCGACCTCGAAGGCGTCCGGCCGAGACGCCAGTCGCTCGAAGACTTGTTCGGTCAGATCAACGACCTCACGGCCAAAGTGCTCAAGGTTATCGTCAAGGCCGACACCCAAGGCTCGGTCGAGGCGATTTGCGAGGCCTTGCGGAAGATTGAGACCAAGAAGGTCACGCTCGAGATCATCCACAACGCGGTCGGTGCCATCACCGAATCCGACGTCCTGCTCGCCGCGTCCGGCAACGCCGTGATTCTCGGTTTCCACACTCGGGTCGACAGTTCCGCGGCGGAAGCCGCCAAGCGTGAAGGCGTTCAGGTCAAACTGTACGCCATCATCTACGAACTCATCGATCAGGTGAAAGAAGCCATGGCGGGTCTGCTCGATCCCCTGCTCACCGAGGTCAATGTCGGTTCCGCCGAGGTGCGCAAGGTGTTCGAGCTCTCGAAGGGCGGCAAGGTTGCCGGGTGCTATGTCACCAACGGCAAGCTCGTGCGCGGCAAATTGCGCGTCCGCCGGGCTGGCCACGTCATCTACGAAGGCGTGTCCCAGACCCTCAAACGCTTCCAGGACGAGGTCAACGAGGTCCGGGTCGGCATGGAATGCGGTTTGCGCCTGGAGGGTTTCGATGATCTCCAGGAAGCTGACATCGTCGAGTGCTACGCCGTGGAGAAAACCACCGCCAAGTTGGAATAAGCCACCGGGGCGGCGGGCGAGGATCGCCCCGCCCCCGCCCCGTCTCTCCTTTCTTCCCTGCCCTTTACTTATCCATGACGACACCCAAGCCCCCCAGCCGCCGCCTGCAACGGGTGTCCGAACTGATCAAGCGCGAGCTGGCGGAATTGATGCGGCGCGAGTTATCGGTCGAAAAGGTCGGCTTGCTCAACATCAACGAGGTCAAGGTCGCCCCCGACCTGAAGAACGCTCTGGTCTTCGTGGGCCACGTCGGCACGAGGAATCAACGCTTGCAGGCCACCGCCGTATTGGAGACCAATTCCAAGCGATTAAACCTGCAACTTGGTGCGGTCCTGCGGCTGAAATGGACCCCGATTCTCCAGTTTCGCCTCGACGACTCGGTGACGGAGGCCAATCGCGTCCTCGCCATTCTGGAGGAATTGGACCAAAGCCGTCCGGCGCCGGCACCGGCGACGCCGCCCGCGCCCCCTGCCGCGCCGGCGGCTTAACCGCCCCAACCCGGGGCCGCTCCGGCCCGGCATGCTCCTTTGAAAAACTGCCCCAAAGTAGTTGAACAGATTCTGGAACGGCTGAGCGCGGCCCGGACCATTTGCATTGTCGGCCACGTCCGCCCCGACGGGGATTGCATCGGCTCCCAGCTGGGCCTGGCGCTGGCGCTGGAAAATGCCGGCAAGGAACTCACGATCTGGAATGAGGACGTGGTGCCCGACAAATTGCGGTTTCTCGATCCGGATAAGCGTTTTCGGAAGCCCTCCAGCGGCCGGGAGTTTGATGTCGTGGTGGCCACCGATTGCGCCGCCTACGAGCGCTTGGGCCGTTGCGCCGACCACATCGCCGCCCGCGGGTGCTTCATCAACATCGATCACCACGCGTCGAACACGAAGTACGCGGACTTGAACTGGGTCTCCCCCCGCGAACCCAGCACGGGCGAACTGATCTTTGATCTCTGTCAGTGGGCGGGCTGGAAAATCACCAGTCCGATCGCGAACTGCCTTTTCACCGCCGTCAGTACCGACACCGGCAGTTTCCAATATCCGAGCACGACCCCGGACACCTTGCAAACGGCGGCCTTGCTGGTTGAGCGGGGCGCCGAACTGGGGCGGATCTGCCAGGAGGTCTACCAAAGCTATCCCCTCACCCGCGTCAAATTGCTGCGCCATGTGTACAGCAAATTCCGGCTGACCCACGGGGACCGCACCGCCTATTTCTGGCTGCGCAAGCGCGACTACGCGCAGGCGGGCGCCAGCACGGAGGAAAGCGAAGGCCTTATTGACCACATCCGGGCCATTGAGGGCGTGGAAGTCGCCCTCGTCTTCGAAGAATCCGCCGAAAACCTCACCCGGGTGAGCTGGCGCTCCAAGGATCCCCGGGTCGACGTGGCCGCGATTGCCCAACTCTTCGGCGGTGGTGGCCACAAGGCGGCCGCGGGAGCGCGGATCGCCGGCAGTCCTCTCGGAGTGCAACGTCGGGTCCTGACGGCCGTAAAAAAGGCGCTCGCCGCCGCAGTGCGCTAAGCCACCTCTTCGCGCCGCCGAAGACGATCGGCGCGTCAGCCGCGGGATTCACGACGGCGCGATTCCACGAAATCCACCGCATTCCGGGCGATGATCCGCCAATCCAGCTCCGCCGCCACCCGCTGACTCGCCTGACGACCGGCCCGCGCACGCTCCTCCGTCGGACACGCCAGCCATTCCAGAATCGCCGCCCCAAAACTCTCCCCATCGAACCCACTGAAGCGCAGCGCCGGTTCGCCTCGGAAGTACGCTTGCAGGTTCTCCAACGGCGTACTCACCACCGGCAGACCGCAGCCCAGGTATTCCACTGCCTTGGCGACAAACGCGCAGTGGGTGCCCCGGGATTCCTCGTACGGTACGATCCCCACTGAGGCGCCCTGTAATTGGCGCGCCACTTCGGCATACGGCACAAAACCGGTGAGTTCCAGCTGCGCCTGCGGCAACACCGTCCGGACGTCCGTCGCAAACCGCTGCAATCCCTCCGTCACCTGCCCCACAAAGCGAAACACGACCTCCGGGCGACGCCGCACGACCTGCATCACGGCCTCGCGCGCAATACGCCCCAAATGATGCTGATCAAAGGATCCGTGCATCACCACCACCGGCGGGCCACCGGGCGGTTTTTCTCCGGGTGAAAACAAAGTGGCGTCGTAGCCGTATTGGATGGCTCGTAGCCGTTCCCGGGGATACCCCGTCGCCGCCAGCCGGTCCGCCAGCGGCTGGCTAACCGTCATGACCCCTTCCACATCATAGCGGCGCGGCAGATTCAGTTCGAAGCGGTTCAAGGCAGGCACCAAGCCACTCCGCGTGAACACCGCGGGCCAGGTTTCCATAAACCCGGTGAGAAAGTCGAGATAGTTCAAGACCACCGGCACGCCCAAACGGCGGCGCAAGCGTCCGGCCGCCACGGCGGAAATGGTGTGTTGGGCCACCAGCATATCGAAGCGCCAGTCGGCCCCGTATTGACGCTGGGCCGCGCAGACGGTCCGCCGCACCAGCGCCGCCAAGGCGCTCGGATACAGCAGATACTTGAGATTCCGCCGGGCCGTGTAGCGACCCATGGCCCACCGGGTGAACGGATGCAGCGTGATGCCAAAACGAGCCGCCACCGACGAGGAGTCCGCAAACTCGGGGCAAAAGAGGTGCACTTCATGCCCGCGCCGCACGAATTCCTCCACCAGATACACGGCCTCCGCCGATCCACCGCCGCTCGGCGGATAGAACGGTTCATGTGTCAGAAACGCGACTCGCACCGGGCGCACCCTAATTCCCAACCCGCGGCGGGGAAATCACGGATTATCCCGCTCGCCTGGCCGTCCGCACCCGACGCCCACGAAGGATTTCGTGGGCATAGGTGCCAAAACCCACCCAACAACGTTGTCCAGCACGAAAAAACCTTTGCCTACCGTGCCCGCGTCCAACCTCATTGGCGTCAACTATGGGAAGCAATTGGTCTGACCGACGCGTGGTGGTAACTGGACTGGGCTGTGCCTCGAGCCTGGGCTTGGACGCCGATCCACTTTGGAAGAACATCATCGCCGGGAAGTGCGGCGTGAGCCGCGTCGAAAACTTCGATATCAGCGCGTACGACTGTCAGATCGCCGCCGAGGTGAAGAACTTCGATCCCACGCCCGCCTTTCCCTCCCCGAAGGAAGTGCGCCGCACGGATCGCTTCACCCACTTCGGCGTCTACGCCGGCTGGGGTGCGTTGAAGGATTCCGGCTTGGACTTGGGGCGCGTCGATCTCACCCAGGTGGGGGTCTTCCTCGGCTCCGGCATTGGCGGACTCTACACGACCGAGGAGCAGCACAAGATTCTGCTCAACAAAGGGCCGGGCCGGGTCAGCCCGTTCATGATTCCCATGCTGATCCTCAACATGGCGTCCGGACTGCTGGCGCTGTATCACGGACTCAAGGGACCGAATTTCGCCACCTGCTCCGCCTGCGCCACCTCCACGCACGCCTTGGGCGAAGCCTGGGCCGTCATCAAGCGCGGCGATGCCCAGGTGATGCTCGCCGGTGGTACGGAAGCCACCATTGTTCCCCTCGGTATGGCCGGCTTCGCGGCCATGCGGGCGATGTCCACCCGCAATCAGGATCCCCTGCACTCCAGCCGGCCCTTCGACAAGGACCGTGATGGCTTCGTCATGGGCGAAGGTGCGGCGGTGCTGGTGCTGGAGGAACTTGAGCACGCCCGGGCCCGCGGCGCGCGCATTTACTGCGAAGTGGTGGGCTACGGCAACACCTGTGACGCCAGCCACATGACCGCACCCGATCCCGAGGGCGAAGGCGCCGGACGGGCGATGCACATGGCCTTGCGCCACGCGGGCCTGCCGACCGAGGCGGTGGATTACGTCAACTGCCACGCCACCAGCACGCCGGTGGGCGATGTCTGCGAATCCCAGATGCTGAAACACGTGTTCGGGGATCACGCCCGCAAGATGGCCATCAGTTCCACCAAGGGGGCGACCGGTCACATGCTCGGCGCCGCGGGCGCCATCGAAATGGTGATCTGTTGCAAGGCGGTGGAAGCCCAGGTGATTCCCCCCACGATCAATCTCGAGAACCCGGACCCGGCCTGTGATCTGGACTACACGGCCCACACCGCCCGGGAGCGGAAACTGGACGTGTTCGCCAACAACTCCTTCGGCTTCGGCGGGCATAACGCCATCGTCATCGGACGTAAGTTCCAAGGCTGAGTTCTGCTCTGCCGACGAACGTGACGGAGGGAGCGAATCGGATTCCCGATCCAGCGTCACCCCGTCACCATGCATCCGTCGCACCGCACCTCGCGGGCCGATCTCCGGCCGACGTGGTGGCTTGGTTGTCTCCTCTGGCTCGGGGCGCAGCTCCTGACCTTGGCCGCCCCGGCGACGTTGCGGGTTGATTTCGGCCGCGTGATCGGCACGAATCGTCCACTGCACGGCATCAACAAGGGTCCGCGAGTGCCCGGCGGACTGACCGATCTCACGGTCGGACAGCAAGCGTTGTCGATCCCCTTCACGCGCCTGCATGACTGTGGCTGGCCGAACCCCTCCGTGGTGGATATCCACGCGGTGTTCCCGCAACCATTCGCGGATCCCGCGCGCCCCGAGAGCTACGACTTCCGCGAGACCGACGAATACATTTCCGCGGTGCAGGCGACCGGTGCGCAGATCATCTACCGGCTGGGAGAGAGCATTGAGCACACGACGGTGAAGCACCACGTCCATCCGCCCGCCGATCCGGCGAAGTGGGCGGCCATCTGTTGCGGGATCATCCGCCACTACAACGAGGGCTGGGCCGGGGGCTTTCACAAGGGGATCCGCTACTGGGAGATCTGGAACGAGCCGGAAAACCGGCCCGCCATGTGGAGCGGTACCGATGCCGACTATCTCCGGCTTTACGCCGTGGCGGCGACCGCCATCAAGCGCGAATTTCCCGACCTCAAAGTGGGTGGACCGGCGGTCGGCGCCAGTGGCCGATGGGTGAATGGGGCCCTGCAACCCACGGCTTTTGTCAGCAACTTTCTGGCCCACTGCCGCCGCGAGCGACTGCCGCTCGATTTCTTTTCGTGGCATTGCTACACCGCCGACACGACGGAGCTCACCGGCCGCAGCCGGACCGTGCGCCAGCTCCTGGATGCCGCGGGATTCACCGCCACGGAAAGCCATCTCAACGAATGGAATTTCCTGCCCGGCAACTCCTGGCAACCCCTGTCGCCCAATAGCACCCCGACCGCCCGTCGCCACTTCTACGAAACGATGGCCGGCGATGAAGGGGCGGCCTTCCTCGTGACCGCCTTGTTGGAGTTGCAGGATTCGCCGGTGGATGTGTGCGCCCTGTTTCACGGGGAACTCGGTGGCTTCGGCCTGTTTGATGAATACGGGGCTCCGCAAAAGAACCACGCGGCGCTGCGGGCCTTCCAAGATCTGGTGGCAGCGTCGCAGCGCGTCGCCACCCAGGGAGCGGTCCCCGGACGACTCGGGCTCGGCGCCGGCCGCTCTTCGGACGGCCGCAACGCGACCATCGTTCTCAGCAACTTTTCCGATCCCCACTCCGAGTTCACCATCGATGCCTCGCAACTTCCCTGGTCCGGCGAGACGCTCGCCGAAGTGCGGGTGTCCACCGCGCCCCAAGGGCTGCTCGGTCCCCCGGTGACCTCTCGGCTGACCGGCCCGGCGTCGATCCCGCTTTCCTTGAAATCGCCGGGCGTGGCCTGGATCCAACTCCTCCCAGCTGCCCCAACTGAAGTCCCGCCGGCACTCGCGCTTACCTCTCCCGGCAATCGTCTGGTCTTTCAGCGGAATATCGCCGGTCAGGCCCGGGTTCCCGTGTCGGGCACTTGCCGCTGGTCCGACGCGGTCCTGGAAGCCCGGGCCCGAAGTATCTCGCCCGGCCCGCCTGACAGCGATTGGATCGACTTGGGATCGGTCGGAACCAACGGAACTTTTACCGGCCAGATCGAGCTGTCCACCGGCTGGTACGAACTCGACGTGCGTGCGCGCCGTCGCGAAGGGGCAGTCACCAACGTGACGGTGCATCGGGTGGGCGTGGGTGAAGTTTTTGTCGTGGTTGGACATTCCGTCGCCCAAGGCGGAGAAATCAACCTGCCGGGTGCTGCCGATGATCGCATCAACACGATCGCCTGGCCGCCGGAGGCCGCCGCTGCGCGCCGCGACTATGAACGCACCGGTGAAGCCCGATTTCTGCCGGGCCCCATGGGTACCCAATTCGGCTCGGGAGTCGTTCCGGGGCCCTTCGGACACGGGACTTATTTTTGGGCCCAATTCGCCCAATCCGTGGCGGAATCGCAGCAGACGCCGGTTCTGATCCTGAATGCGGCCTTTGGCGGAACGAGCCTGGAACATTGGGCCAAATCCGCACGGGGCGAGGCCTTTGAACACTCCTTTGTAAAAGCCGGGCTACGGATGCCGTACCTCAACCTGCAGAGAACGCTGGAGCGGTATATTTCGCTCACCGGCGTCCGGGCCATCCTCGCGGATCAAGGACAGAACGATCGTCTGGATACCGATGAAAACCGGATCTTCGCCAACTATCAGGACTGGGTCGCCCAAGCCCGCCGTGATCTCGGCTTCCCGGCGCTGGCAGTGGTGGTGAATCGACAGACCCCAACCGACGGACGGCAACAAATCCGGCGGGTGCAGGACCGCATGATTCGCGAAGTGACCGCCTGTTATCCCGGCCCCGACTACGACACGTTGGCACCGTCAGATCGGCCGGACGGAATCCATTTAAGCGAAGCAGGAGCCCAAAAAGCGGCGCTCTTGTGGGCCGCCGCTTTGGATCGGACTTTTTTCGAAAGGGCCATCCCGTACCAACCCCGGTAGCCCCACCTCCCGGGGTCGGGACTGCGCGGCGCGGCGTTGCCCCTTACGCCAGCAGGTCCTTGATAATCTTCGTGGGTTCCACGCCGGTCAGGCGCATATCCAAGCCCTGCCGCTTGAAGGTGAACCGCTCATGATTCATGCCCAGAAGGTGCAGGATCGTGGCGTGAAAATCCCGTACGTGCACCGGGTCCTTGACGATGTTGTAGGAGAATTCGTCCGTCTCCCCGTAAACCGTGCCGCCTTTGATGCCGCCCCCCGCCATCCACATGGTGAAGCAGCGCGGATGATGGTCGCGCCCATAGTTCTCGTGGGTGAGACCACCCTGACTGTACACCGTGCGCCCGAATTCACCCCCCCAAATGATCAGGGTGTCTTCCAGCAGACCCCGTTGCTTGAGATCGTTGATCAATCCGTACGTCGCCTGATCCACGTCCTTGCACTGCGCCGGCAATCGACCGGCGGCATTGCCGTGGTGATCCCAGTTGTTGAGGTAAACCTGCACAAAACGGGTGCCCCGTTCGAGCAGACGACGTGACAGCAGCGCCGTGTACGCAAAAGTTCCCGGCTTGCGCGCTTCCTCGCCATATAGGGCGTAGGTGGAATCGGGTTCCCCGGCGATATTGGTGAGTTCGGGCACGCTGGCCTGCATGCGGAACGCCATTTCGTACTGTTGAATTCGCGTATGGGTCTCGGGATCACCCACCGAACCGTAAGTCAGTTCATTGAGCGCCTTGAGCCCGTTCAACTGGGTGCGGCGCAAATCCGGCGTCACACCCGGCGGATTGTTGATATAAAGGATGGGCTCGCCATTGCTGCGGAAACTGACGCCCGCGTGTTCGCCGGATAAGAACCCGCTGGACCAGAGCCGGGCGGAGATCGCCTGGATCTGCTCCTTATTCGTCGGCTCCGCCACCAGCACCACAAACGTCGGGAGATTGCGATTCAAGGAACCCAGTCCGTAGCTAACCCAGGATCCGAGGCACGGACGGCCCGTGACCTGATTGCCCGTCTGCATCGCGCAGATGGCGGGCTCATGATTGATCGCCTCGGTGTGCATCGAGCGGATGAAGGCCATATCCCCGACGCATTTGGCCGTGTGGGGCAGAAGCTCCGTGTTCATCCACAGTCCGTTTTCTCCGACCGGACTGAATTTGAATTTCGTGGGTGCGATGGGAAACCGCTTCTGACCGGACGTCATGGTGGTCAGCCGTTGTCCATTGCGGATGGAATCCGGCAGGTCCTTGTCATACCAATCCCGCAATCCCGGCTTGTAATCAAAGAGGTCCAATTGCGAGGGGCCGCCCACCATGTGCAGGTACAGGACCCGTTTGGCCTTCGGGGCAAAGTGGCTCGGCAAAGCGGCCTCGATGGCTTGATCCGCGGTGGCGGAATCCGCCAGCGCTGCCAAGCGGGGACCCAGCAGTGAAGTGAGGGCCGCGTAGCCCAGCACATTCTTGCCGCGCCCAAGGAACTGGCGCCGCGTCTCGTTCCGAAGGTATTCCTGGATCAGACTCATAGGGATGAATGGCAAAGGGGTTTTCCGGAGTGGGCGACTACTTGTTCAACACTTCATCGAGATTCAGCAATTCGTTGGCCAGCAGGGTGAAGGCCGCGAGGGAAACGGGCGGCAGGGAGGCATCGGACTTCGACTCGCCCACCGCAATAAGCTGCCGGGCCGCGTCGGGCCGCGCCTCATAATAGGCCCGGAATTCCGCGAGGGAATTTTTGACCAACGACAGCTCCTCGGCCCGCAGCGGCCGCCCCAACAGGCGCCCCGCCAAATCATTCAAGGCACGGTCAAGATCGTCGCGGCCGGATTTCAGTGCCAATTCAGCCAAGTGCCGCGCCGCCTCGATGAACTGCACATCGTTGAGCGTGTTCAACGCCTGGAGCGGCGTGTTGGTACGTTCCCGTCGGAGGCAGGAGGTCTCCCGGCTCGGCGCATTGAAGATGTCCATGCCGGCCGGTGGTGCCGCGCGTTTCCAGAAGGTGTACAGCGAACGGCGGTACAGCGATTCCCCGCGGTCGCGCTCATATTTCTTGGTATTGCTCTCCGGCATGGCCACGGGCTCCCAGACGCCGTCCGGTTGATACGGTTTGACGCTGGCGCCGCCGATCTTGGGAACGAGCAACCCCGACGCGGCGAGCGCATAATCCCGCACCATCTCGGCATCCATCCGGAAACGCGGCCCCCGCGACAACCAGCGATTCGCCGGATCCTTGTCCAGCTTCTCCGGAGTTGCCGTGGCGGCCTGACGATACGTGGCGGAGGTCACCAGCAAGGTGAAAAGACGTTTCACGTCCCAGCCGTTCTCCCGAAATTCCACCGCCAGCCAATCCAATAATTCCTGATTCACCGGAACATCCCCCATGATGCCAAAATCCTCGGCCGTCTTGACGAGGCCGGTTCCGAAAAGTTCCTGCCAGAACCGATTGACGGTGACGCGGGCCATCAGCGGATTCTCCGGCGAAACCAGCCACCGGGCGAGTCCCAGGCGACTGGCGGGCGCACCGGCCGGCAGCGGATTCAGGGCACCGAAAACGGCGGGTTTCACCTCGTCCTTGGGCTGGTCGTACTGGCCGCGATAGAGGATTCGCGCCGTGGGCATGGAATCCGTCTTCTCGCGCTGCACATGGGTTACCGGGAAACGCGAACGGATGCTCTCCCGCTCCTTTTCCAAAACGCTCAACTGCCCCAGCGCCGCGGCCACAGCGGGCACTTGAATCGTCAGATAGTACTCAAACAGATCGTTGCGCAGCTCCTTGTCCCACATCGCGACCGGCTGATAAAATGCCTGCCGCCACGCCGCCGCCCGGGCCACTCCCCGCACCTCGGCGGGCTGGAGCACGCGCGGATACAGACGCAGATCCTGGACCCCGCCCCCCACAAAATGATGTCCCTCGTGCCGCTGACCCACCGTAAACGAAACGTCGGTGTGGATGCTGCCGGTGACCGCCGGACCATTGGCCACTTCGGTGTCCACCCGCCGGCCATCAAAATAGAACTGAATGCCCTCCGGTTTTCCGGAGCCGTCGTAGGTCACCAAAACATGCTGCCACTCGCCCTTCTTGGCGACGCGCTGCCGGGTCTTCACTTTGATCGCATTGTCCGGCCAGTGATGCACCAGATGCGTCGCGAAGCTGCCGTCTTCATACCACAGATCCCAGCCGCGATACGCCGCCCCGGGATCCATCCGGCCAAAAACACATGAGGGTTCACTGTAGCCCGGCGCGACATAGATCCACGCGCCGTACGAGAAGGCCTGATCCCGTTCGAAATCACCGGCGCCCGGAATCTCCAGGTGCGCCTGGTTGGTGAACACCAAGCCCGGTCCCAACTTGCCCTTCTCCGGTGCCGTCCAAATCGCACCGGCCGTGGGCGCCACGGACACCTCGCCGGCGGGCATCTGGATCGTCACGGGATTCTTCCCTTCGGTGAGTGACGCCCGCAAGGCCAAGTCGGCATCCAACCGGCGGGAAGCCGTATCCGGTTGGGCTTCGGCGGCCCATTTTTCAAAGGGCGATTGCGCGGCCGAACGGCGGGCCTCCCATTCCTTCCGGGCCCGCTCCACCTCCGCCGGCAACGCCTCGTAGCGTTTTCGCAGCGGACCGTCCTGGATTACCACAATGCTCGGATTGGAATCTTTGACGTTGCCGTCGAATCCGCCCTGCACCGTGTTGCGAAAGAAAGCGCTCATCGCATAGAAATCGCGACTGGGCAGCGGATCAAATTTGTGATCGTGACAGACCGCGCAATTCGCTGTCAGGCCCAGCCAAACCCAAGAGGTCGTCTCCACCCGGTCACGCGCATACGCCGCCAGATTCTCGTCCTCGATGGTCCCGCCCTCGTTGGTGGTCACATTGCAGCGATGGAATCCGGTGGCGATGATCTGGTCCTGCGTGGGTTCGGGCAGCAGATCACCAGCGACCTGCTCCACAGTGAATTGGTCAAAGGGCTGATTCCGATTGAAGGCCGAAATGACCCAATCCCGGTACGGCCACATCTCCCGGTAATTATCGAAATGCAACCCGTGGGTATCCGCATAGCGGGCTGCGTCCAACCAGTAACGGGCGCGGTGTTCCCCCCAGTGCGGTGATTCCAGATAGTGCCGCACTAGTTTCTCGTAGGCGTCCGGCGCAGTATCCGCGACGAAGCCTTCGACCTCGGCGGGAGTCGGGGGCAGACCGGTGAGATCCAAGGCCAGGCGGCGAGCCAGGCTGCGTCGATCCGCCTCCGGCGCCGGTTTCAATCCCTTCGCCGACAGACGCTGCAGAACAAAGGCATCAATGGGATTGCGCCGACTCCCGGCTCCCGGCACTTCGGGCACGGGCGATCGCTCCGGTTTGATAAAGGACCAGTGCGGCTGCCAGGGGGCTCCGGCTTCGATCCACGACTTGATTCGCGCAATCTCCTCCGGCTTGAGCTGTTTGTGCGAAGCGGGCGGCGGCATGACCTCCTCGGTGTCTTTGGAAATCAATCGCTGATAGAGCGGGCTGGACTCCGGTTTGCCCACCACCACCGGGGCGCCGTGCTTTTCGCCCGGGGCAAAAAAACTCTCCTTGAGATCCAGTCGCAGTCCGGCCTTCCGCGAACCGGGATCCGGTCCGTGACAGGCGAAACAATTGTCGGTAAGGATCGGCCGGATATCCCGATTGAAGCCCACGGCCGCACCGGCGGCGGCGGCGACAGCCCAAGCCATTTGCGCTCCGGCCGTGAAAACCACGGCACGACGCCAAACCGACGGACGGCAGTAGGAACTCAACATATCTTCAAGGGTGGACGTGAACGTAGGCGGCTTTCTTCGGACTACGAAGCTTTCGCGTCGAACTGCGGCAACGTTTCCCGAGACTCCATGGATCAAATCCGCCTCCGGCTCAACGACGGGTACGGAAGACGTCTGGTATCGAAAAAACCTACGGCTATCAACGGTTGTCGGACAATCACCAATTCACGTCGGACAGCACTCCATTCCTTGCTTGGAGCGAGGACAATTTTCGCCCGCTCTTGGGGGCCGCGTGACCGCTCAAAGCGGGGGCGGGCTATCGAGGTATAGTTCCCACGGATAATCTTCGCGGTTCAACGGAACCGTGATGGTGTCCCCGTTCACGCCGTTACCTTCGCGGGCTCCGCGCGAGCGGAAAACCTTGCGGGAAACCACCGCGCCGTCGCGTTGACCGCGCAGGGTCCAGCCCTCGAAATCCGCATAGCTGGCCTCCGCCGCGGAGGAGGCGATGCGGAGGCCGTGCAACTGGCACGCGGCATTGCCGGCCTGATTCCCGGCGCCCAGGCGGGTAAACGCGGCCCGCTGCCAGGTGAAGACGTGCAGGTACGAAAAGCGGTTCGTCTCCGTGGTCTCCCGCAATTCAGCTTCCCAAGTCCCCGCTTCCGGATTTTTTTGATCCAGAAATCGCGGGGGTTCCTGGGTACTGTTGGCCCGATTGCCCCAGAGCGTCCAAAGGTTGGGCTTCACATTCGCCGGGGGACGGCGCAACCCGGGATCATCGGGACAGACCAGCGCCTTTTCATGCGCCAACCAGCTCGGACGGGCAATCAGGCGCGACAGGGTGCGCGGCCGATGGCGGGTATCCTCCTGATACATTTCCACCGCGTAGGTGATCTGCCGCAAATTCCCCCGGCAGACGACCTGATTGGCTTTGGTTCGCGCCTTGGAAATCGCCGACAGGGTCAGCGTCGACAGAATGCCGATGATGGCCACCACGGTGAGCAATTCCAGCAGGGTGAAGGCCGCCTGCCGCGGCAAGATCGGACGAAAACGAAATCCGGCACCAGCGACCCCCGGGGCGGTAAACGTGAGAGCAGGTCGCTGATGCTCCTTCGTCATGGCTGCAACGACCCGGTTCCGGGTCGGATATTCCACAGACCGTACGCCCCACGCGCCAGCCACAAGCCCGAGGCGGGCGTGGCGTCACTGTTTCGCCAGTCGGGCAGCAAACCACATTGCCCATTGCCCACCCCCAAGGAGGTCAACGCGTCCGGTCCTTCAGAAGCCCAGAAGGAAAAACCGGCCCCCGGCAATTCCGCGATCACCAAGCCCTCCGCAAACGCATGCAGCCCGGACGCAGGACCCTGCGCCAACACCTGACGGGCGTATTGATGCCAGTGCGCGTCCGTGCCCAACGCCCACGATTCGATCGTGGCCGGACTATTGGTGGTGCCCATCGGGGCGAAGACCATAACCCCGTTCGGACGCACCACCGCCGGGGCCGAATTCAACGGCAGCGAGTCGACCAGATTGACCTCCAACCCGTCGTAGCTCAACGCGTGCATTTGATCCACCCACGTCCCGGTGGCATCGCCGCCACCGCGGGCATAGAGCAATGCCCCCTGATGGCTGACGCCGACCAGCGGCCCGGGCAAGGGCCGCGTCGGACGGACTTGCACCTCCACCGGATCCGTGAGGTCGAGGACATCCAAATGGTGGTGGGTCTCCCAGCGGGCGTAGTTCAGCCAAGGAGTGAACACGAGGCTGCCGATAGCCGGCTGGGCGATCGTCCCGGGCTTGACGACCACGTCATTGGTCACCGTGGTCTCCGGCAGCTGTTTCCGGGTTTCGTGGCTGAAGTAAATTCGCCCCTCGAGGGCAAATGCCGGGTGAACCGCGCTCCATTCCTGATTCTGCCCAACGGTCACTGATTTACCGATGGAGGGTTGCGCTGGATCCACCAAGAGAACCGGCAAAAAATGGGCCTGCACCGACGCGCCCCAGCCAAAGCCACGCCAATTCCAGTCGTCAATAATCGGCAAGGCCACCAATCCCACGCCCGGGGTCACAAATCCCGTCCGAGCCATCATCGGGCCATAGTACATCCCGCCAGCAGCCGTGTCCGTATCCGTCCAGACCAGCTGGTCCGGCGCGGGCCACACGGCGGTCAGCGATCCTCCGTTGAAAAACAACCCTTCATCCGACCGGGTCTGCCCCAAGATCCGGGGAGTCTCCCCCGAGCAATCCACCACGCTGGCGAGCAGGTAACCCGGCACTTGAACCGACACGGAATATGTCCCGACATACCAGTTGGTTTGGAGCACTGGCGGCAAGGCGTACCAGTTCGTCACGATCGTGATGGAATTGGTGATGAGCCGCCCGGGAATTTCATCCACCGCCCGGTGTACCACTTCATTGGTCACGAGCAAGTCCGGCTGGGGGATTTCCGGACCGTAAACGTACGTGCGATTGGTCCGCACCAGGGGCGGCAGTTCGACCCAGACAACTTTGGAAAACACGTTGGTCACGCACTCGGTCAGATCCGGCGGACAAATTCGGTTGGTCAAATAGGGTACCAGCGTCGGAAACAACGGGTATTGAATCGTCACCACCGATTCATTGGTGGCCAGGATTGGCTTGATCGGCGTCTGCGCGAAGGATTCCACCACCACATTGGTCGTCAGCGTGACGCGATATTCCGGGGGAAGCCGGGTCAGGCTCACATTGGTTTCCCGGCGCGGCTCCGAACGTTCAACCCACCCGGTCACCACATTGGTGAACCCTTGGTCTTCGGTGCGATAGGTCATCGGCGCCTGCTGCAGCACATGCAATCGATCGCCCTTGAGCTCCAGACCGAGAGTGGATAAGCCCGGCGGCAGGCTCAGCGTGCCGGTGGAACGTTCGGGGGCCGTCGACGCGGCCAGCGAAATCCACGGCCGACTGGACAGTCCGTTGGAAATGGATTCCGTGGCCAAATGCACCAAGCGATTGTTCAGAACCCAGACGCGATCCACTTGGTATTGCAAGGGAAGCCGGGCCGAGATCGTGGGCTGGTCGCGGTCCTGGATCGTCACGCTGAGCAGTTCAGCCGCGGCAATGGAAATCACGCGGTCCCCCAGGACGGTCGCCCGCCGGGCGGTGACGGCATGATCAATGACGCCCCGACGACGCAAGACGTCCTCCTTCAAGTCCACCAACTGGATGGTCTGAAAGGACTGCCCGTTGTTCCAGCCCTGCCACGGAAACAGGATCAGCCCCGCCTCAGCCGAATACTGAAACGCCTTTTCGTCATTGTTGGCCTCGCTGTAACCCCAGCCGTTCTGCGCCTTCAAGTCCACCTTGCTCAGCAAGCGGGGGTGGGTGAGATCCGCGACATCAAAAAGGGAGACAATGGGCTGACCATTTTCCAATCCCATCGCCAGCAACCGGGTATCGCCCAGCGGGGAGAGATACGTGGAAAAACCGGGAACTTCGAGCTCGCCACGGACCCGCGGGTGAACCGGATCACTTAGATCGATCAGCATTAAGGGATCCACGCGGCGGAACGTGACGACATAGGCCCGGTCACCCGCAAAGCGGGTGGCGTAGAGCTGCTCGTTTTCCTTGATCAGGAGTTCGCCGAGTTTCAGCGGGGCGGCCGGGTCGTTGAGGGAGTACGTTTCCATCCAGGCCTGCGCGGGCAGCACGGTCACATCCAGCCTCACTTCCGGGCGGTAATTCTCCAAATTCGCCGGCGCCGGCAGACCGGCTGTGCCCCCGCTCACCGCCATCAGACTGCCGGTCACCCGGGAAAACCAGTTGGTAACGGCCACCAGCTGGCCGACGGAATTGCGGAACGAGACCACCCGCAAAACCGCTCCGTCCTGGGAAATTTTAAACTTATCCGCCACCCCACCCCGCGTCGCCACGGAGCCGCGGTGAATCATCCGACCCGAAACGTCGGAAATATCAATGATCTCGACGGCATTGGCGCCCGGAATGGTCGTGGAAAACGTCGGATCGTAAACCGACGGCCGCGTGGTTGCGACGAAGAGAAACTGATCCGTGGCCTGGATGGCGTCGGGATTCGCCGGCAGGGTGAGCACTTCCGGCACCAAGTCGTGGGCGGCCGGCTCCGACAGACGATACGACGTCACCACCGTGTCGCTCTGCCATTGGAAGACGCCGGTCGTTACCTGTCCCATGGAGTTCGTGTCACTCCGGGTGATTCCATGCCACCAATAGGCCGCCAGATAGAGCGCATCCCCCACCAACCGACTCTCGCGGAGCTGACCGGCAAAGGGGAGTTGGTTGACCAGATTCAGCTGACCATCGGCCGCCACCCGCACCACCATGACCGAACCGCCGTCGCTACAGCCACTCGCCAGCAGCAGCGCAACATAACGCGCGTCGTCTGCACCTTTGGCCGGCAGCAGATACATCTGTTCACCGTAAGCCGCCACCGGCAATTCACCGCGCAATCGCGGTGCATCCGGATTGGACAGATCAATGACCTGCAATCCGCGACCTTGGTTGAAAAAATAGAGGGTTTGGTTGTCGATGCGCCAGATATCCGATTCAGCCACGGTTCGGGTTCCGGTTGCGCCGGGCGCCGCGCCGACATTGAACTGCGATGCCGAAATCGAATCGAACATGAACCGGCCGGAGACATCCATCCCGGAGCTGGTTCCCGGGAGCGCAACCACCGAGGTGGGTGCATTGGTCGCCACCCAGCCGGCGAATTGGGATTTCCCGGTGTAGAACCCCGCCGGCAGAGGCAGCTCGTTCAAGGATTCGGCCCGAACCCGCATCAGTTCGAGCTCCCGCCGGTTGGAGAGGCGAAACTCGACCTCCCCCGGTCGTCCATCCAAAATCTGACGGCTCTCCGGAACCCAGGCGCCCGGGCCGAGGCGCGGGCGGCATTCCAAGGTGACCCGTTGCTTCCCGGCGGGCACCCAAACGGAGATAATGATCTCGGCACCGGCCGAGACGATCCGGGTGATGGTCGCCTCAGCGGGCGGGGCAACCGGGCCAACTGCCACCGTCGCATCGAACACTCCGGCCGCCCCCATGGGATCCAGTCGGAACTCGGACTTGCCACCCGCCGCAGCGGCCGGCGGGTACACCGCCGCAAACCAGGCCAGGACGGCCAACGACAGGACGCCCCCGCGTCGCGCCAAAGCGACCAATACGTCCGGGGTACGGTGAAAGCAGTTTTTCATGAGCGACCTCGAGTTCGCTGTTTGGCACAATACAAACAGCGTTCAATTTGTCAGCCTAATTCCCGATCCCCGCGGATAAACCTTGGGGATGGTTTCGTGACTGTGCGCCCATAGATGGCTGCTGATCCCCCGGAAGCGGACACCCGCAACCGCCGGAGCCTCCGGATCCGACCGGTCCAACCGCCTCGGAAGGCGGCGGACCGTGCACTGAGGTAGCGGATGGGCTACCCGCTTCAGCCGATCAGAGCGAGGGCCGCCTCGGCCATCTTTTGTCCGGTCAGGCCATGTTTGACGTACAGTTCTTCGGCGAGATAGGCACTTTGCCCGAACTCCCCGCGGATGCCCAGCGAATGGACTCGGTGGGCAATTCCCGCCTGACTCAGCGCGTGGCTGACCTGCGCCCCCATTCCACCGATGACCTGATGATCCTCGATGGTGACAACCCGACCGCCACAACGGGCGACTTCGGCGCCGATGGTGGCCACATCCACGCGATTGATGAAGGGATTGTTGATCACGGTGGCGGACTTGCCCTTGGCGGCCAGCAGCTTCGCCGCCTCCAGTGCCTTATTGAAGAGCACTCCGCTGCCAATCAAGACCACGTCGGTACCGGATTGGATGATTTGGGCCTTGCCCCACGCGTAATTGGAGCCTTCCACCCAGCGGACGGGATAGTTTTCCCGGCCCACAAAGAAGAGCACGGATTCGCCATCATGACCGGCGGTGCGTTCGTCAGCGATGCGCCGGATCGCCTGATACATGAACGACTCCGCCTCTTCGGCGCAACTGGGTGAAATAACGACCGTATGCGGGATCGCACTCGTGGCCGCCAGATAGGTGGTCGCCTGATGGGACGCACCATCCGCCGCGTCTTGGAAACCCACGTGCGAGAACATCGCCACCACCGGTGCTTGGGAGAGCGCTGCCATCGTCAGCGGGAGATTGCCCTTGGTGACGCCAAACTGGCCGAAGGTATCAACAATCGGAATGAAGCCGACCTTGGACAATCCGGCCGCCGTGGAGATCATGTTGGATTCGGCGATGCCCACTTCCACGAACCGATCGGTCGCTTTCTGGAAAGCACTGATGCCGGTGGAGCCCTGGACGTCGCAGCTCACGCTGTAGACCGGCAGGCCTTCGTTGGCCGCACGGAGGGCACCGGCGGCGAGTCCCGCCTGCACCTTGTCCTTTTTGACGGGAGGGGTTGCCGGCGCGGGAGCCGGATTGGCCGCGGCCGCCGCGGCCTTGGCTTGCTTGGCCGCCTCTTTGGATTCCCAGTCCAAGCGCAGGGATCGCGCCCAGGCCTTGAACTCATCCGGAGTCTGACCCGCATAGATTTCCTCCACGAACTCCACAATCTTCTCCCCATTCGCCAAGGGGAAACCATGGCCGCCCGCGCTGTTTTCCATGGTGCTCTTCACCCCGTAGCCCTTGATCGTCTTGATCCACAGGCAGACCGGCCGGGTGGGATCCAGGCGGGCAGCGGCGATGCCCCGTTCGACCGCCAGATACACGGCGGGCAGATCGTGTCCGTGGGCCACCTTGATGACATTCCAACCCAAGCCACCGAGGGTCTCGAAGGTCGGTTGCATGGAAAAGGAATCCTTCGTAATCCGCCCGGACAACTTGGTGTCGTTGTCGGACAACAGCATGACGAACGGGTTCAGGCGCCCCTTGCCCGCGAGACCGGGAATGGCGGCGAACGCCTCCTTGGCTTCCCCTTCCATGGAAGCCCCGTCAGATACGAGACAGACGGTGATCCGATCATTGCCGGCGAGCCGATCGCCCAGCGCCAGGCCCTGCGCGATCGGGAGCGAACTCGACAGCGGCCCGTTGGAGATGAGCACGCCCTCGGGGTTGATGTGCGACTCCCCGTGCCCGGTGAGTTTGCTGGTGATGGACCGGAAACCTTTCAGGGATTCCAGCGATTGCCCATCGAAGCCATAAAGGGCGCGCAGCGCGTAGATGCCATTTTCGGCGTGTCCCGCATCGTTTACGAAGTTGAATGCGGCGAACCAGGGCCGACCGGTGGTGGCAAACATCTGCGCATGCAGCGCGGCGCTCATTTCGGCGAAGGCCGCCGGACCACCCCAATGACACGCGGCGCCCCCGTTGACCGCATGGACGTCCATCAAGGCGATCGCCGCGCGCACGGCGCGCGGATCGGCGACCGTGACCTCCTGGCCGGCCAAGTTGCGAACCGAGATCGCGAAGCGTGGAGGCGTGCCCGGCGTCGGAGCCAGCCGGGACTTGAGGATCTGCGGTTTGAGGGGCGGAAGTTCAACTTTTGCCACTACGGAATTATCAGCAGCCATGGAGAAATGCGTCGTTAAATGTCTCATGCCGCCCTGTATCCACAGGAGCAGCGGGTGCCTAGCGTAGAATGCGCCCCGGCGAGGGGAAGCTGGTTTTTACATCCCCGTAGCGGCAATCGTCACGCGCCACGGAACGAGGGACGGATTCGTAACCGAAGTGAAACCCAACCGAGGGTTGACGATTGCGGGGGAGTGACCGCTATGCTCGCGCAAGTGTCCCACCTCACTCCACGAGGGCATTCACGCGCCTCCACACGGAGTCGCCGGGCAGCGGTGGGTTCGCTAGAATGAACGACTTCAAGTGGCTAGCCGGAGCGGCAACACTCCTGGCGGTGGTTTGTTTTTTTATCACGGCCGCCGACCGCCGCGCGGCGAGGCATTGGTGGCGGCGACGTGCCAGCGGGCGCGAGGCTCCCACGTCCAAGATGATTCTGGCGTTGCTGCCACTCTTCCTCTTGCTGATCGGCGCCGTGCTTTGGTTGTTGTCGTTGCGCCATCCGGCGGCCTGAAGCGGCGTCCGGACCGGGTTCAACGGCTCTGATCCGCAGCGATTTCGCAAGCTCGTTTAGGATTTTGACGTAACTCGCTGCGGCGGACCGGTGGCAGGCAATTTCGGTTTCCGGGGCAGATTCCTTTTCACTGGCCAAGGCCTCAGGGTCGTGTATCGTAGCCATATCTATGG
>CANIZL010000023.1 GCA_947471985.1 Verrucomicrobiota bacterium
GGATTCAGATCCACGTACGCCGCAACCACCGCCGCCGCCTCACCCTGATTCTCCACCAGCACACTCCGGAAGCGTTCCTCCCACAGTGTCCCTTTCCGTCCCCGGTCCCGGTTGTACCAGCGGCTGAAGCGTTGCTTCACCAATTTCATAAACTGACTCACATCCCACATTCGCCGGAAGAACTGCTCCAGGTACTCCCGCTCCCCGGCCACGTCCTGCATCGCCCGAAAGCTTGCGATCCGTTGCTCCACCCGTTTCACCCCCAACCCACTGCACGACAATCCCCGCAGCCGTTCCACCAACTCCTCCGCCGTCGGCAGCACCGAGGGCCGTGCCGGCACCTCCACCAGCACATGAAAGTGGTTGGACATCACGCAGTACGTCCACACTCTCACCCCGCAGAACCCCTCATACTCTCGTAAAAACCGGACAAATTGCTCCTGATCCACCGGTCCCAGGCGAAATGAACGATCCACCACTCGCGACACGCAGTGGTACACCGCGGCACCTTCCGTCGGTTTGATTCGTGGGGCACGCATTGGTCAGTAGTTGCCGGAGTTTCCGGAGCAGGGTTTCATGGACTTGGTGATCGACGGTTGAAGGTTGACGCCCGGGATCGCCCCGATCAGGCAACCTCACGCTCCCACCCCCAACCGATACCCACTCCTACGAAAAATCCCGCCAGCTGTTACACCCCTAAAGCGAAATTTCCGAACAACGTCCTTCCTCCAGGCGCACGTGTCTGACACCGCACGCCCCACCAAAATATTACCTGGCACGATCTGTCACAGACTCGCGGTGGGGCCACCCGGTTTGCCCGCATGCACTTCAATTGCCTCACTACAATTGCCTGGCACCCACTCTCGGACGGTCCAGAATTTACCAGGCACCACACCCTGTCTCGACACTCCAATAATGGCACTCGTCGCAGCCATGAATATCCTTGCCGGGGTTCTGAAGGCGGATTTCCCCAGCCATCATTACGACAAAGTGCGAAGTGCCATGGCCCCATCGATCACTACGACAACAACGTCCACCCTCCCGCCCTGCCCGCTTACGAGCAACCGGAGCACACGCAGGCCTCAACTACGGAGAAGGCGGCGTAAAAGCCGAGGTCAGGAATTGGTGCACCAAAGGGTCGGCAGACGCGCGAATTTCCGCCGGGGTTCCCAAGGCCAGCAGGCGGCCCTCCGCCAGAAATCCGATCCGTTGACCAACCCCAAAGGCCAGGTGGCGGTCGTGGGTCACCACAACCGTGGTAACACCCAGACGACGATTGAGCGCCACAATTTCGCCGCCCACCGTCGCAGCCGCCAACGGATCCAATTCGCTGGTGGGCTCATCAAACAAAATCAGCTGGGGATCCATGGTCAGTGCCCGGGCGATGGCCACCCGCTTGCGCATGCCCCCGGAAAGTTCCGAGGGAAGCTTCAGCCCGACGGACTCATCCAATCCCACCAAATCCAGTTTTTCTCGAACCAGACGCTCCCGGTCAGCGCGGCTGACCAGCCGATGTTCCGCTAGGTACAACCCCACATTCTCCGCAACCGTCAGCGAATTCAACAAACCACCGGACTGAAATACCATGGCCATCCGGAAGCGATCACGAATCGAATCATCCACCGGGTGATCTCCCACGCGAACCTCACCGGCATCCGGTTCCTCAAGCCCAATTAGGTGCCGTAATACCACACTCTTGCCGGCGCCACTGGGGCCCATCAGGACAAACACCTCCCCCGGCCGGATCTCCAGATCCAGACCCGCCAGTACACATTGCGAACCAAAGTTCTTTCGCAACCCGCGGACCGATACGCTGACACCGGCGTTCTCCATCATCCAAGCCCCAGCTTGGAACGTGCCACGCCTCACCGCAATCGCCGGGCCAAAGGAATTCGCCAGAAGCCTCGCCATCCAAAGGCCACCAACTGGATCGTTGCCGGACACTTGCTTTGTCGCAGTGTGCCGCATGACCGCTCTGCAAAACCGCCCACCATCGTGGCCACGCCGTATTCTCCGCTGGGTACTGTGCAGCCTGGCGCTCCTGGCCGGACTGCGCTTCTGGTATGCCTTCCACGACCGCTATCCGGGCTACAAGATGGCGGTGTCCATCGATGCGCGGAAGGCGGAGAGCGTGCGCCAGCCACTGCGGGCTGGTTTCGGCAGGGTTAAGATCACCCCCGACGTCAATGACCCACAACACCCCGTATGGCTGGCGGGATTTGATAACGGCCGCCAGGCAAAGTCCGTCCACGACGATTTGTGGGCGGTCGCCCTGGTCCTGGACGACGGGGTAACCCGTCTGGGAATCGTGGCCTTGGACGCCATCGGCTTCTTCCACGATGACGTCATCTCCGTGCGCCGGCGTCTGCCGTCGGAACTGAGGCTCGACTACACGACCGTTTGCGCGACCCACAATCATTCCACGCCCGACCTCATGGGCTTGTGGGGCCCCAATGAATTCCGTTCGGGTGTGGATCCCCAATACCGCGAACGGGTCATTAACGCGGCGGTGGCGGCGCTGGTCCAGGCCGCGGGCGCCACGGAGCCGGTGCGTTTGGGACTGCATGAGATCGCCACCCCGCCAGCGGGATTAGTCACCGATACACGCCTCCCCGAGGTCTACGATCCCGATCTGCGAGTGCTCCATTTCGTCCGACCAGGCGACGGCTCCACGGTGGGTACGCTGGTCGGCTGGGCCAATCATCCGGAAACACCCTGGTCCAAAAACTATGACATTACCGCGGATTTCCCGGGCGTGATTCGCGAAGCTTTGGAACACGGTATCCGTTACGACGGACAAGTCCGCCAACCGGGCCTCGGTGGCATCCACCTCTTCGTCAACGGCGCTGTGGGCGGGCTGATGACGACCCACCCGTCCACCGTTGTCCACGATCCGTTTCTCGACCGGGATTTCAAGGAGCCATCCCACGACAAGACCCGGGCGCTCGGCCACAATCTCGCCCGCCGCATTTTGAATCGGGTCACCAATTCACGCGAACCGCTCACCGAGCGCGCCCCGATTTCCATCCATGCACGCACGCTCGAGCTGCCGTTGAAGAACCCCAACTTCGTGCTCGCCGGCCTCGTGGGTTTGTTGGATCGTGGACATGTCCGTTGGCAACACATGCGCACGGAAGTGGCGTTGTTGACCCTGGGCGACGCGTCCTTCGCCTGCATTCCGGGGGAGATCTACCCCGAGATCGTCAATGGCGGAATCATTCGTGCGCCCGGCGGCGACTTCAATCTGGATCCCGTCGAGATCCCCCCGTTGCGAGAACTGATGCCCGGGCGGGTAAAATTTATCTTCGGTCTCGCGAACGACGAGATCGGCTACATCATTCCCAAATCCGAGTGGGACGAAACACCGCCCTACCTGTTTAACGCCAAATCGCGGCCCTACGGCGAGATCAATTCGCTCGGACCGGAAACCGCCGGTTTGCTCCACACCGCCCTCCGCCAGCGGTGCGATGAACAAGCGGGCCGACCTGCCCGCTGACGCCATCGGGACCCAGCCCGGCCCACGGCCGCCCTTGTGGTCCGATCGAGCTGCTTCCAGATTGCTGGACTTCCATGGATCTCCGAAAGACCTCCCTCCTAGCCCTGCTCGTCCTCGGTTCAATCACGACTGTTCGTGCCGGCAGCAAAGACCGCACCCTCGACATCTACTGGGTCGACTCCCAGGGCGGCGGTTCCACACTGATCGTCACCCCGAACGATGAATCCCTGCTCATCGATGCCGGGAATCCGGGCGGGCGCGACGCCGGACGCATCCATGACGTCGCCACCCGGGTTGCCGGGCTCAAACGCATCGATCATTTTGTGGTGACGCATTTCCACATCGATCACTTCGGGGGCGCCCCGGAACTCGCGGCATTGATGCCGTTGGGCGCGGTCTACGATAACGGGTTGCCAGTAACCGATCCCGATGGCCAGAACGATCCCACCTGGCCTCAGAAGAGCCGCGCTTACCGGGAAATGAAATGTGATCGCCGGGTTGTCGTGGCACCGGGCACGCGCATTCCCCTGCTGAGCGTGAACGGTGGACCGGCACTGACGGCGACATTTCTGGCTGCCCGGGAAAAGTTTGCCGGTGGATCCGGTGGTGTAGCAACACGTGAATGCCAGGACCCGGCTCCCCGCGCCATCGATACCTCCGATAATCGAAATTCCATCGCCACGGTGATCCAGTTTGGCGCTTTCCGATTTTACGACGGCGGCGACATGACGTGGAACACCGAGGCGGCGATGACCTGCCCCACATGGCAGGTGGGCAGCGTGGACGTTTATCAGGCCAACCATCACGGGCTCGATGTCTCCAACAATCCGCTGCTGCTCCGGGCGCTGGCGCCCACGGTGACCGTCTTCAACAATGGTCCCCGCAAAGGTGGAGCGTTGCCCGTAGTGCAGGCGCTGCGCGAATTGCCATCGCTCAAGGCGATCTATCAGGTCCACCGGAATCAGGCCACGCCGGAGGCGAACGCCCCGTCCACGCATCTGGCCAACGACACCGAAACCGGCGGCAATTGGATGGCGCTCAGCGTTTCGGCGGACGGGGGATCCTACACGGTACGGGTGCCTTCGACCGGCCACACCGCGACCTACTTTACCCGCCGCTAAGTTCCCCGACTCAGGAGAACTCCTACGCCGGCGCCCTTGCCTCCGGGGGCCGGCGGCGCATTAGTTCCTCATGCGCCCGCGGGCGCGGAAAACAAAAACCTCATCGCATGAATCGCCCCGGTTACCTCACCCTCCTCGCCTTCGCCGCCGCCGTCATCACCGCCACGGGCTGCTCCAAGGAAGAGGCCAAATCCACGACGGAAACTGCCACCCAAAAAGCGGCTGAAGCGGGGACTGCGATCAAGGAATCCGCGGCGGCGGCCACCGACAAGGCGAAGGACGCCTTGGATCACTCGCAAGTGGTGGCGAAGGAGGCGTTGGACAAGGCGGGTGAAGCCACGAAGGAAGCGCTGCAGCGGGCCGGAGCGACGACGAAGGATGTGGCCGCCGACGCGAAAGACGCGGCACTCCGGGCCGCCGCACGGACCAAGGAGGCTGCGTTGCAGGCCACCGAAAAGGCCAAGATCCTCGCGGCCGACGCCACCGCCCAAGCCCGGGAAAAGGCGGTCGAACTCGGCAACAGCGCCAAAGAGAAGGCCATCGAACTGGGGAACAGTGCCAAGGATGCAGCCGAGCGGGCCAAGGAAGGCGCGAAAGACGCACTCAAAAAGATTCCGACCCCGTAAATCGGAGCGGGAATTTCCGACCACCCACACAAGCCGGCGACAGACTCAGCCCAGGCGGCGGCACTTCAATGCCGCCGCGTTTTTGTTGGGGCCCGCGGCGACCGGTGTCCGGCCCGGAAAACCGCAAATTCACACCGCTCCAAACTTGTCGGCAGCCGAGTGCACGCATTAAGGTCCGACAAAATCAGCACTTCAATCCGATCGTTATTTCCTCGATTACACGCATGAACTCCTCCACACGCAACAAGCTGTTCGTGATGATGGTCCTCCAGTTTTTCATCTGGGGTGCCTGGCTGCCCTTGATTTTCAGCTACCTCCCCAGCCTCGGTTTTTCCGCGGCGGAGCAATCCTGGATTCTCAACGCCTTCCCGATTGCGGCCATCATCGGCATGTTCTTCAGCAATCAGTTCGCCGACCGCAATTTCGCCGCCGAGAAATTCCTCGCATTCAGCCATCTGGTCGGTGGATTGGCCATTCTCGGGTGCGGTTTCACCCGCTCATTTTGGCCATTTTTTATACTGATGTTCGTGCACTGCCTGCTGTATGTGCCGACGATTTCCATCACGAACTCCATCGCCTTTGCGGCCATGAAGGATCCGTCCAAGGAATTTGGGCCGATCCGCATGGGCGGGACCATCGGATGGATCCTCGCCTCCTGGCCCTTCACCTTCATTCTGGTGGACTGGGCGAAAGTTTCGGCGGCAAACCCCCAGGGCATGGTCGCCTATCTGGGCGCGGTACTGGGCAACGGATTGAGTGGGGCCGCCCTGCAGGACGCCACGAAATGGACCTATGTGGTGGCCGGCATCGCCTCGATTGCGTTGGCGGCACTGAGTCTGGTGCTGCCGCATACCCCGCCGAAGCCCGCCGCGGGCGCCGGCGAAAGCCTCGCCTGGATGAAAGCTCTCCGTCTGCTCGCCCACCCGTTTGTGCTCATCCTCTGGCTCGTGACCTTCGTCGATAGCTTCGTCCACAACTGCTACTTCAATTGGGCCGGCACGTTCTTCTCGAGCCCCAAGGTCAACATTCCCGGCAACTGGATCATGCCCGTCATGAGCATTGGTCAAATCGCGGAAATCCTGACCATGTTCGTCCTCGGCGCCACCCTGAAAAAGCTGGGTTGGCGGACCACGATGTTTCTGGGTGTCCTCGGACATGCCGTGCGGTTCGGTGTTTGGAAATTCATGCCGGAAGCTCAGGGCTTGATCGTGTTCATCCAAGTGATGCATGGCATCTGCTACGCCTTCTTCTTTGCGACGGTGTATATCTTCGTGGATGAGCATTTCCCGAAGGACATCCGGTCGAGCGCTCAGGGCTTGTTCAACTTCATGATCCTGGGCGTCGGCGCCTTGGTGGCCAATTCCCTGTGCCCCTACCTCATTCAAGAGGTCTACACCAAGAACAAGGTGACGGATTTCGGCGGACTGTTCGCAGTGCCGCTGATCGCGGCCGTGGCGGCCGCACTGGCCCTGCTCTTCTTCTTCCATCCGCCGAAGAAGGAGGCCCGCATGTCCGGCACGTCGGCTCCGGCCCACTAAGATCCGCCGAAAACAGAATCGAAAAAGCGCCCGGCCGAAGCCGGGCGCTTTTTGCTTTCGCTGAACCATCGGCTGCGCGGTCTAATCGCGGGCCTGATCCAATTCCGGGCCGGGGGGCAACTCATCGTACCCCTCGAAATCGTGCGGTGCCAAAGGCCGGCTCACCCGATGTTCCTCGCTGAACCATTGCCCCAAGTCGATCAACTTGCAGCGTTCAGAGCAGAAGGGTCCCCACTGCGCAGCAAACCAGTGTCCCCGCTGCCGGCAGCGCGGACACGGCACTTCGGGATTATTGCGATCAGTTTTCATAAGCCTGCCCCAGGCGCCGCCGCCGGGTGGTTACAGTCGTCACCGGAGTCGGAAAATTACCACTCCACGCCCACGCTCAATTTCGCGCCAAACCGATTCTTGTAGAACAGTTGCCGGTTCGCCGCGCCGTACTCATGAACCAGCTTGGTGAGTTTCACGTCATAGCAGCAGTACTCAGCGATCTCGAGCATCTTGCCTTCCTTGAACCACTGGATCGCCTGCAAGCCCTCGCTGGTCTTCTCCAGTCCAAACGTGGCATTGGCAATGGAATCCAGGGATAAGCGGTGCTTCAGCTTCTCCGTCACCACCGTCAGCATGTCGAGCGTCGGCAATTGGGTCAGATCGAACACCGTGTAGCCGTGCAGCACCTCGTAGTCGAATCGAATGACATTGAAGCCCACCACCAGATCCGCACGCTGCAGCTCCCGGATCAGTTCATCGACCTGTTTCTCTCCATACACCAGATACCCACCGCGAGCGGTGGAGTACGTCACGCCCACACTGAGACGCAAGTCGCGAACCTTGTCCCATCCGCCCACTTCGTCGGCGGACTTTTGCGTTTCGAGATCAAAGTAAACAATGTTCTTCATTCACCGCAGGGCGGCTTCAACCTGCCCGCAGAATCGGTGTCGGACAAGGAACTCAACTGGGGAATCCCAACCCGGCGGCATCCGCACGGCGCCAGCCGGTAACCCAGTGCGTCACCCCGATCCGGGACTCATCCTGGGCGCAGCGTAGCGGATTTGACCGACCAGCGGACCGTGCGCCGAAGCTCACCGTATGCGTGGGCCCTGAAGCGCGGGCTCCGCTCCGGTAGTGCCATGGAGGCTCGCGGGGTAGGTATCGGCCTCGGCCTGCCGCAACAACCCGCGCGCCGTCCCCAATCGCCCCATCAAACCCAGCCGAACGGCCTCTTCGGCGTAGGCCGGCTTGCCCAGGAATCGATCCAGATACTCCACAAACCGACGGTAGTGGCGTACTTCGACGGCCTGTTTCGATCGCAACCGCGCCTGATACCAATCGCTGCGACGCGCCTGTTCGGGATCAAAGAGCGCGCGAAGCTTGGGCGCGGACAAGTCTGCACCATTCCAGTGGCCATCCCGCATCACGTGCAGCAGCGCCTGCAACGGAGGGATTGCCTGATTGACGCTGCCATCGGCAAAATAGTGCTCCGCCACCCGTCGATGCGTGGCCACAACATTTTCCACGGCATCGGCGAACTCGTCCGGGTTCTGCAACTCCGGCCGCAGGGCCGCAACGGGCAACACGGCGTGCGGATGGTTGAAGATCCGGCCAAAGAAATCCTGCACGAACCGTGGCGTGATCCGCCAGCCCAGACGACTGGCGGGAATGGTGCGCCCATTGTGGGTGAAATCCAAAAGCTGTTCCAGATACCCCTGCTTTTTCAGGTTCACTGGGTCGCGCTCGCTCACCTTCATGCGGCACCACAATTCCGGCACCAGCAGGCTGATGTCATGATCCACCCGAAACTTCGGCCCCAGACATCCGGCGCTGGTGATGAACGCCTGATAACCCGAGACGAGATAGCCGGTCAGCGTGGCATTGAGATCGTAAACCGGCGGCAGGGAATTGAACGGCCCCTTGGTCAGGGCGCCTTCACTTCCCGCTCCGGTGGTGCTGGGGGATTTGCCCGTCATGGAACTGATGAATTCCAGGAAGAGTTCCGGCAGCTCCATGAAATGGATCGGACCGTAGCACGCCAGGGAACGCACGCCGGGCTCGGCCGGATTGTTGCGCCGGCCGGCCAGCACGGCATGGACCGATTGGAATACCGCCTGATCCGGACGTAACTGCCGCGACAGCCGCGCTCCGACCTCCGCCAGATACCGGCTGGTGACGTCCACCAGATCGGGACGCAGCTGCAGGTACCGTGGATTTTTCGACGGTTTGCCGTCCACCATGCGGGGGAAGGCGGTGCTGACAAAATAGCTCGCCTTGGGATCCTCCGTGACCGAGCGAACCAGGTTCTGCATCGGGGCGGTGAACTGGCGAAAGCCGATCGCATCCTCCTGCAAGCTGAACGCCTGGCTGCGACCCAGGGGTTCGTAATTGGAGAAGAAATTGTCCGCCTGCGCAAAATCCGCCTCCGCCACGTGATCGTAGCCGCGCACCACCGCGTCGTCCGGGCGTTGGAACAAACGGGTTTCCGCATTCTCGAGCAACTTCACCGCCAGCACCGGCGCTTGGGAATCCGGCACGGGCTGCCACGCCGCCGGAATGATGGTGCTCGCGGTGATATCGTCCTCGGCCTGCAATTTACCGGCCGGCTGGAAGTCCTTGCGTAGACCAAAGGTCCGCCACGCGCCGTCGGCCTCGTAGCCCACTCGGAGAAACTGGGTCTGCAGCTTCTTGCGTCCAAAGCGCAGCTCGTTCGCCGGCTGCCCGTTGACCACATCGACGCTGAAATGGGATCGCCAATCGCCCGAGGGAGCTGCCTTCCAGAAGCGCTTCACGACCAGCACCAGCTCGCGGATATGCGGTGGGATCTCCGTCACCCAGCCATTGTGGGCGTCCGAATACTCTTCGCGCGGAGTGAGCAACTTGATCACCGATCCCAAGGTGCGCTGGCTGGAAAGAATCTCCCGATGATCCCGACCATTGAGCGCCGGATCACGGAAGCGCTGGGAGAAATCCTGATGAAGAATCGCCTCGACGGCATCGAAGTCCCGTCGGTAATCCGCCACAAAGACCGGCCCAAAGATGATGGCGTCGGTGAGCGGCTTGCTAATCTCGCTTTTGCCACCGCCGGACACAGTGCAGGGTTTGTGGCATAGAGTGCCTTCGGCGCGCGTGCCGATGAGGCGCCACGCACGGTTGCCAGTGGGCTCATCAAGGTGCACGCGAAATCCGTTCGGCAGGACATAGCTTTCCCCCACGCGCAATTTGATCCGACTTTCACCCAACAGGGGATTCGCCCCCGGCCAACGCACCAGCAGAGTTTCCAGTTCGAAGCGGGCCGTCTCGGGCACATAGACAATCCCGGGATGGCGGCGATCCAGAGCGTAGCCCTCCGGCCGGACCTCCACGCGATCGCCGAGGACCGCCATGGCCCGCTCAAAGGTGTGCTCGGGATACTGCTGCCGGTGCGCACTGGCATCGTAATCGCCCGCCAGATCGCAACGAGGGAAGACCACCGCGCCGCCCGCGTGTTCCTCCTCGGCGCGGCCGAAGAGATTCGCGGCGAAGCTCAACTGGGTCTTCACCTCCTTCTTGCAGTAGCCAAAATAGTTGTCGGAGATGAGGGTGACAATCACCCCGGAGGCATCGCGGGCGGTAATCTTGAACGCGCCGCCATCATTGTACTTCTCGTCCTCCGTCCGCCAGCACATCCCATCCCGCCGTTGCCGCTCGGTGGCCTGCTCCCAGGTGGGCAAGCCCACTTCGCGCTTGGTGAGCCCGTTCAATTGCGGTGCCAGAATGACGCACCCCGTATGACCGGACCAATGGTCCACATCGAGCCCGGCATCGTTTTCCGGCAGGTAGGGATCGCCGGCGTTGCCGAAAATCCGCTCGACAAAATCGAGATTTGCCACCAGCGACCCCGGGGCGAAGAAGCGAATCTCCATCGTCTTGCGGGCGCTGATGCCAGGCACCTCCGGGCACACCACGGGGCGGATCAGCAGCGAAACCAAGGTCGCCGCGGGGGCGGCCGAGGTGCAGGTGTACGGCAGTTGGCACAATTCCGCCGGCGGGGTCACGGCGTGGGCCAGCAGGTTGGAAAAGACCAGCCGGGTGACCGCCTTCTTGTCGTCCGGAATCGGCAGCCCGTCTTCCACGACATGAAAAATGCCCGCGGTCGTGCGGCGGTCGGACTTGGGATTGTGCAACACCCCGTTCTTCAACCGGTAACTGCTGAGCATCGGCGAGACCATTTCGTCGCGATCCGGCGGCAGGGAGAGTTCGCGGGCCATCCCGGCGCGATCCAGAACCAGCGTCCGGATCGGAATCCGCGCCACGGGAAACTCCTCCAGGTAATCGTGTAAAAAGCTCTGCACCCGGGCATCAGCCGGACACAGGTAGGTCGAGAGCAGGCGATCCTTTTCGCGATTGCGGGCGATGTACTGCCGGAGCGCTTCGTCCAGCCCGGGCTCGCCGTCGATAGGTACGGGTGTAAAACCCAGATCTGCGAGTCGCAGATTCAGTTGCCGCCGGAGGTCCGCCCGAGGGGCGATGTTTTCGAAGGAATTCGCCATGATGCGTCAAAAAGGCGGTGGTCAGAAAGCCGCCGGGGGCGACTATGCGGGGAACGGGCGTTTCGGCAAGCCCGGTGGCGGGAACTGTTTTTGAGCAAATGATGAACCAAAGTTGCTTGCGCCGGTGCCATCGCCAGTTTGGCGTTCCAACCCTCGATCGTCGGATATGAAAACGTTGCGGCGAAATCTTGAACTCGCCCGCGCCCAGCCCGGCGAGGCCTCCGATTTGAGCCGCCTGGCGTTCGCCGCCAAGGCGTCCCATGGCTACGGCGCCGATCAAATGGCGGCCTGGCGAACCGATCTGACGGTGACGGAAGTATTCCTCGAGGCGCACGTGACCTGGGTGGCACGGCTCGACGGGGATCTTGCCGGCTGGGGCGTCACCGTCGCTTGGGGGCGCCGATGCCGTCTGGAACACCTCTGGATCGCCCCGGCCTACCAACGGCAGGGAATCGGGCGGATCCTGCTGCGCCACTTGGCAATGGAAGCCCGGGCTGCCGGCTGGACGGAACTGGAGATTCTGTCCGATCCGCTCGCGGCGTCTTTCTACCAACGCTGCGGCGCCCAGTCGGCCGGCGATGTGGCGCTGTCCGACGGCCGGCGCCTCCCCCTGCTGCTACTCTCCGTTTAGCGGGCCTCGCCTTGCTTTCGCAGGGACCGCGAAAACGTTTGGATCTAAAACAGCGAAACCGAGACCCGTCGGGCAAATTCCTCAGCGGTCAGGGTGCCCGCGGCGAAGCCGTCGATAGCGGATTTCTGAACCCGCAGCGCCAGCGTGCTTTGACGGACGGAATCCGTCTTGACATACCCGACAATGTTCTGGGAGATCCCCCCCGAAGACGCGTCCTCTGAAGTGCCACCCTCCGCCTCCGCGAATGCCACTCGACCCACTTGGGTCCGCTTGCCGACGGTCTTGCCGAAAACGATTACCGTCAGGTGCTCGGCCTCCTTCAGGGGCCGCAAATTCTTTCCGTGCTTGCACGCATCAATCAGCCGCCGCTTCAAGGCCTCGACTTTTTCCGCATCGTACTTGGGTTGATCGTCATCCGTACTCCACCCCCCTCCGAACGCATCCTCTTCCGGGCCATCGCGCCCGCGGAGCTCCCGCTTGGTCCGCTCCCACGTGGGGTCTTCATCTTTGGTGGCGGCTTTCGGGGGATTCGGTGAGGGCGGCGCGACGAGCGGGAAGTCCGTGTTGAGGAGGAATACAGCGCCGTAACCTTCCAGGTACATGGCGTCGAGATTGCTGCCGGTCTCCCCCATCGAGAACGCGAATCCGCGCAGCGAACCTCGGCGCGATTCCTTTTCCACCACCTTGTTCAGAATGCGGGACATCACGGAAAGATCCTCATGCCCTTCGGTCAGGGATTCGGGCGCCGCGGTGCCCGCCGGCAGCACCAGGGTGCGATTACCCTCGCCGCGACGGAAACCGCGGCCGACGTCCAGGGCGACCCGGCGGGCGTGCTCCGCGGCAAGCTTGGCTTCGCTGGCCATCTTGACGCCCATCTCCCGGGTTTGATCGAGGACGTCCGCGTACATCTCCCCCTTGCGCGCCCGCCCGGCGGTTCGCGTCTTGGTGGGGGCATCAATCGATTTTACTGCCGGAGCCGCAGCATCCGCGGCGGGTGGTTCGGGCGGCTCCGGGGCAGTGGGAACCGGGAGTTCGGCACCCGCCCAAAGCGGTACGACCAGAGAGGCAGCCAGGGTACCCAAACAGAAGGGCGTGTTGAATTTCATGGAATGAATAGAGGTGGAACTAAGTGGATGGGTGACGGGCTAAAACGGTTGGGGTGAAAGCGTTGGGTAATTCTGCGATTTTACCGGTAAATCAGGGGTGAGAAGCGTCGTTTTGCGCGGGCAAGGCACTCGCCAAGGCGTTCAAACGGGTATCCGTCTCGCGGAAGGCGCCGCCGGTCTTCTCCACCAGCGACAGGAAACCATCGCGCAACAACGTCACTTCCTCGCGACGACGCTGATCGAGTTGCCCCACAGCATTCAGAAACTCACGCCGGTCCGCCATCCGCGCCTCGTTGAAGCTGGTCAAAAGCTGGCCGGCCAATTCCCGCTGCCCGACCATCGAAGCATTCACGGTCGCGGTCGCCAGATCAGCGAGATCGCGCTGCTGCGCCGCCCGCAGTTCAGCGGTGAGTTCGCGCGTCAACTCCGCCCGGGTCCGGGCCAGTTCCCGCTGAAATTCCGCCCGACTGGGCCCGAGTGAACGGCCCGCCAGAAACGCCGCAGCGACCGCAATCCCGGCCGCCAAGGCCCAAGGCCACCAGCGAGGCCCGTGGGAGAGGGGCGTCGACCGCAGCGGGGCCACCGGCAGGATCGCCGCAACCTCCACGGATTGGCGGGCCGCAGGCACTTCATCCTGGTTCAGAATTCCCAGCGTGGCCTGCCACAGCCGCACCTGCTGGCGGCAGTCTTCACACGTGGCCAAATGCGCCTCCGCCTCGGCCCTCGGCAGGTCGGACGAATCCAAAGGATCGGGATACAGGTAAGCCATCCAGGCTTCGGGCGTCGGATGTTTCATGGGGAAAGGAGTGCCGGCACGAGATGCGTGCCAGGCGGATCTACGGGAATTGGCCGGGAAACCGGAGCGGTTGACGGCGACGAATGGAGGCCGACGACCGGGGTCCGATCGGACAGCAGCGGTCCGAGCGATTTCGCCAGGCGGGCCAGGCCCTCCACCATTCGCGATTTGACCGTGCCCTCGGGAATACCGAGTACGACCGCGATCTCGGAAAATTTCAAGCCCTCGTAATGTCGCAAAACCACCACACTCCGATAGAGCTCCGGCAGTTCCTGCAGCGCCTGACGCACCCGACCGGCGGTATCCGCCAGAGCCGCATGTTCGTCCGGCGAGGCGGAGGAAGCCGCCCAGGCAGCCGATCCGGCCACCCCGTTTGCCGGACCGTCTTCCAGGGAATCGGGAGGGGCTTCCAGCGGACTCTCGGGACGACGTTGCCGCCGGCGCAGTTCATCGTGACAGAGATTGAGGGTGATGCGCCACAGCCACGTCGAGAAGCGGTGTTCCGGACGGTAGTCCTGCCGATGCGCAAACACTCGACTGAAGGTGTCCTGCGTGATGTCCTCGGCCCGATGTTCGTCCGCCAGCATGCGCACCGCCAGACGCCGGAGCGGGGCCTGCCACCGCTGCACCAAGACGGTGAAGGCTCCGTGGTCGTCGTGCCGTTGCACCCGCCACATCGCCTGCTCGTCGGTCACCTGTTCCTGCGGCCCATTCATGCTGCTGTGGGGTGATACGCCGCAGCGGTGCAAAAGTTCGGAGAAATCGCCAAGCACCCTGCGACTCCCTCCGAACGGACGGTGAGCGGATCACCATTCCAAGGGAAGCCGATCGCGAAAGAATCCGCCGGTGGTGGATTGCGGCGCCTCCAAACCGAGCCACCGAATGGTGTCGGCTCCCTGTTCCGGCGACCGGGGAGCATCGGGCCCGCCCATCTCGGTCCGGCACCATCCGGGGCACATGGAGTTGACCGCGATCCCGGGGAGGGCCGCGCTGAGCTGGCGGGTGAGCATATTGAGCGCCGTTTTGCTGATGCTGTAAGCCGGCGCCCACGTACCGGGAACTCCCGAGAGCTGTCCGGCACCGCTCGCAACATTGATCACGCGCGGTGCGGCGGAGCGTTGCAGCAGCGGCACCATCGCCTGGGTAACGCGCAGCGGGGCGATGAGATTGGTTTCCAGGGTGGCCCGCAACACCTCGCCACTGAGATCGAGCAGGGTTCCCTCCGGGTCGAGCAACACGGCCGTGTTGTTGACCAGAACATCCAGCCGACCGAATTGCGCACCGACCGCGGCGGCCGCAGCGACGATGGAGGCCCCGTCCGTCACATCCAACTCGAGGAACACCGCCCGGGGACCGAGTTGAGTAATGGCCGCCTCACCGCGCACGCGACGGCGGCTGGTGACGATGACGCGGGCGCCGTGCGCCACAAACTGCCGCGCCGCCTCAAAACCGATTCCCCGATAGGCACCGGTGAGCAGGACAATGGGAGCCTTCATGGGTCCATCATGGGGCGTGGACAGGCGCCGCCAAGGAAGCTTGACGCCAACAGGAACCGGTCGGTCGGAGGATCCAGTTGCACCCCCACCCTGCCGCCCACCAACATCTGGGGAAATGGTATCAATGCTTATGACGCAACGTCACGAGCCCTGCGTCTCCTGCTAACATGGTCGCCAACCTACCGCTGCCGCCCCTCGTTCCCGGCCCGCCGATCATTGGCAACAGTCTGCAATTGCTGCTCAATCTGTCCCGCTTTTTTGTCGATAAATACCTGTCACTCGGACCGGTATTTCGCATTCGGGTGGTGGGCCGTGAGGTGGTGGTGATCACCGGGCACGAGGCCATCCGTTTTCTCGCGGAGACCGGCGACCGCCACTTCACGCGCGAAGAATTCTACTCCTGTTTTGCCCGGGAACTGGGGATGAAAAACTTCATCCTGGGAACCTCCGGAGCCGAGCATACCCGACTTCGCTCCATGCTGCGCCTGGCGTTTTCCCGCGAAGTGGCGGGGGCGTACATCCCGGACATGGTGGCCACCGTCCAACGGGTCTTCGGCGAGGTGCGGCCGGGCAAGAAGATTCCCGTGATGGACACGATGGCCCGAATCGCCTGCGAACATTATGGGCACGTGCTGGCGAATCGCTCGATCGGCCCGCATGTCAAAGACGCCCTGCTCTTCTCGCAGGTGGCGATGAATGCGGGTTCCCGGCTGTGGCCGGAGATGATCCTCCGCCGCCCGGACTATCAACGGGCCAAGCGCAACACCTTCAAGCTGGTACGTGATTTGGTGCAGGAATACCGGACCCGGACCACCACCAATCCCAAGATGACCCTGCTCGACGGATTGCTGGCCGTACGGGATTCCGAAGGTCAGCCCTTCACCGATGACGAGTTGGCGGGCTACGGAGCCTTCGGGTTCATCGGCACCTGCATCTACATGAACCGGGTGATCGCGTTCCTGCTCTACGAGATCCTGAAGAATCCCAAACTCCGGGAGACGTGCACAGCGGAGGCGGACGCGGCGTTTTCGGCGGGCATCCCCGACGCTCTTGGGTTGCGCCAGATGGTGCATCTGCGGGCCGCCCTGACGGAATGCCTGCGTTTTCATCCCATCCAACTCGCCCTGCCCTTCAACGTTAAGGAGGACTTTGAATTCGGTGGCTACCGCATTACCAAGGATCAGATCTGTGTGGTCAGCCCGATTTCCGGGCATTTTTCCGAGCGCTTTTACACCTGTCCCTTTGCCTTCGACGCCGCGCGTTGCCAGGAACCACGAAATGAGCACCGGGCGAGGGGAGCCTACGCACCGTTCGGTTTCGGCGAACGGTCGTGTCTGGCGGTGGGCCTCGTGGAAGCCATCGCGCTAACCACCGTCGCCACCGTACTGCGCTCGGTGGATCTGGAACTGGCCCCGACCGATTACAAGCTGCGGACGCGGATGAACCCGCTGCCCGGTCCCGCGGAGAGTTTTCAGGTGAAGGTGCTGGGGCCCCGCACTCCCGTGCACGTGGAACTGCCGTCCCTCGCCTCCCGCGCCGATCAATTGACGGCGGCACTACCGCTGATATCGGCCGCCCGCCTGGGTGAATTGCTCGGCGAAACCGAAGTCCGCACTTTTGTCCCGGGGCAGTTCATCATCACCGAGGGCGATGAAGCCGAAGAGTTCTTCGTCATGCTGGAGGGTCAGGCGGAAGTGACCCTGAAACATGCCGGCGGCAACACCACCCGGGTGGGGATCCTGCACGCGGGCGATTACTTTGGGGAACTGGGACTGCTGCATGGAGTCCGCCGAACCGCCTCGATCCGGGTATCCCACGGCGCGGCCGCCCGGGTGTTGGTGCTGAATCGGAGCGTCTTCACCAAGCTGGTGTCGGAATCGGATCTCATGAGCGACGAGATTGCGAAGGTGGTTCGCCGTCGCTTTCTCACCGATACCTTGAGCAAGGCCCTGCCCCAGTCACCGGCCGCCGGCGTGGGCCAGATGCTGGGGGCTGCTTCGATCAAGAACTTTGGGCCGGGGCAGTTGATCATCAAACAAGGTGAGCCGGCCGACGCTTTTTACGTCATCATTCGCGGAACGGCGGAAGTGTTCAAAGAGATGGGCGAGGAACATTCCACCCGGATCGCCGAGCTTTCGGCCGGTCAGTTTTTCGGCGAGATCGGCCTGCTGCAGCGTCGTCCCCGCACCGCGACCGTTCGGGTCCGACACGACGGCGAGCTGGAGGCGCTGGTGATCGAAGGCGAAGCATTTCGACGGCTGGTGGCGGAAAATCCGGGGGCGCTCAACGACTTGGTCTCCACCATGTGCCAACGCCTCGCCACCGAACTGGTGAGGCCCGAGTAACAATTCCAGCCCGCGCACGGGCCCGCGCGATAATGCTTGGGCCTATCCCATTTCCCGCAGCTCAGCCGCGCAGACGGCCAGCGCCGCAATGACCGCCGTGTCCGCCCGCAGGATCAACGATCCCAAGGTGACGGCCACCACACCCGCGGAGTGCAGTTGACCGTACTCGGCCGGGGTAAAATCCCCTTCGGGACCGATGACCACCGTGATCCGACGATGGGGACCACCGGACAACGCCGAGCGGATCGTCACCGCTTCGCTTTCCAACGAAGCCACCAGCCGTCGTTCCGTGGTCCGGCCCTCCTGCCTCCCCGATTGGATCCAAGCCTCGAGACGCTGGGGAGCCGAGAGGGTCGGCAGCCACGGAGTGCCACACTGTTTGGCGGCCGCGATCGTCGTCGCCCGCCAGCCGGCAATTTTGGAGGTCACGTCCTCGGCCGTCACGCGAGCCACGCAACGATCGACACTTAGAGGTTGAATGGACGCCGCCCCGAGTTCCGTGGCCTTTTCCAACACCGCATCCCAGGCGCGGCCTTTTAGCAAGGCCACCGCAAGATGCACTTCACAGGAACGCACGGGACGCTCCCGTCGGTCGCTGATTTCCAGCGTCACCGAGTGTTTTCCGACGTGCCCGACCTGGCCGTGAAATTCCCGGCCGCAACCATCCAGAACGGTGATGGGCTCACCCGTACGCACGCGTAGAACGGCCACGGCGTGGTGCGCTTCGGCACCCGACAGCGTCATCGGAGTACCGCCGCATAATTCCGGAGGCAAATAGAATCGATGCATCGCCCAGAGGATGACAGGCGTCCTGCCGCTGTCTGAAAAATTACCGTGATCCCCAACGAACCTCGATCCGTAAACCCGCTGAAACTTATCCACCCGCCACCGGGTTGAAGAAGCTTCGAGAACATGAATGCGTCCCTCCCGCCCGCCCTCGGCGCCGTCGCCACGCTCGCCGTGCTGGTGTTTACGGCCCAAGCCACCACCGACGAGAGCTTCCGTCGCACGCTGACCGTCGCGCCCGGCGGCACTCTTACTGTCGAGGTGGATTTTGGCGCCATCGAAGTCACCGGCACAGCGGAAGACGAGGTGATCCTCGAAGTCTCACGCCGGGTCCGGGGAAAATCTGTGGCCGCCGAAAAAGCCTTCCTGGCGGACCGACCCATTGTGGTGGAGCAGGACGGAGCACAGGTAACCATCCGAGCGCGCCGATCGGCAAAGACCAGCTGGGGCTGGGGCGGCGGAATGAAGGAAACTACCGGGCGTTACCTCCTCCGGATTCCGGCAAAATTTGACGTCCACCTGAACACCGCCGGCGGGCACCTCCAGGTCGCAAATCTGACCGGCTCGGTACGGGCCGGAACCAGCGGCGGAGGGTTGAAATTCGTCCGCATTTCCGGGCCCATTCAAGGCCACACCTCGGGCGGCGGCATTTCCCTTACCGCGTGTCAGGGCACTTTGCAGCTCGTGACATCGGGCGGTGGCATCGACGTAACCGGCGGTGGTGGAACTTTCCAGGCCCACACCTCGGGGGGCGGCATCCTCGTCAAAAACTTCGACGGACCGGCCAAAGTCGAGACTTCCGGGGGCGATCTGAACTTGGAAAATATCGGCGGAGAATTGAAGGGCGAAACCAGTGGCGGTTCCGTCCACGCCACACTGCCCCAGCTGATTCCGGGACCGGTCCGGCTGGAGACCTCCGGCGGTGGGGTCACGGTCGATGTGCCCGCCGCCGCGGGCTTTGATTTGGACGCCGCCACTTCCGGTGGTGACTGCACCAGTGAACGGCCCCTGACGCGGCAGACCAGCAACCTCAAGCAAAGCAACACGCTGCGGGGCGCCATGGGGGACGGCGGCCCCACGGTGACCTTGCGCAGCAGCGGCGGGAGCATCCGGGTCCGCAGCCGGGCGGCCACCCGATAACCCAGCCGCCCCCCCCAGTGGCGATTCGCCCCCAATCCCCACCTTTGCTGTTGAATTGGCCCGATTCCTTCTAGGTTGGGAGTTCATGGGCATGGATAAAGAGCAGGTCGCCGCGATTTTGGCGGAGATTGGGACGCTGTTGGAATTGAAGGGGGAAAACCCGTTCAAAACCCGCGCCTATGTCAATGCCGTCCGCACGTTGGAGGGTCTCAATGAGCCACTGGAGAAGATTGTCGCCGAAGGGCGACTCGGCGAGCTCAAGGGCTTCGGCGAGGCGCTGCAGGACAAGGTGACCCAGCTTGTCACAACGGGGCAGCTCCCGTACTACGAGGAACTCAAAGCGTCCCTCCCGGCCGGCCTGCTGGAACTGCTATCAATTCAGGGCCTGGGCCCCAAGAAGGTAAAGAAACTCTACGACGAACTGGGCATCGATTCCCAGACCAAGCTGGAGGCGGCCTGCCGCGACGGCCGGGTCGCCGGCCTGGACGGATTTGGCGAAAAATCCCAGGCCAAGATCCTCGAAGCCCTCGCGTTCAAAGCCCAATTTGCCTCCCGTCACCGACTGATCGATGCCTTGCAGGTTGCCGACCCCATCCTGGAAGCGTTGCGCCAGCACCCCGACGTCATCCGCTGCTCCACCGCCGGCAGCCTTCGCCGCTGGAAGGAAGTCATTGGCGACATTGATTTTCTCGTCTCCTCCAAGGCTCCTGCGGGCATCATCGCCGACTTTGTCAGCCAACCCGGAATCAAGGCCGTGCTCGCGCAAGGTGAAACCAAAGCCAGCGTCCTGCTGGAGTCGGGCATCCAGGCGGATCTTCGGGTGGTGGCGGATTCCGAATTCCCCTTTGCCTTGGCCTACTTCACCGGGTCCAAGGAACACAACATCGTCATGCGCCAGAGGGCGATCAGCCGCGGCCTGCGGTTGAACGAATACGGCTTGTTCCAGTCGGCGGAGGAAACCCGCGATCCGAAATTGCGCCTGCCCTGCCACGACGAGGCGGAGATTTTTGCCGCGTTGGGACTGACCTACGTACCGCCGGAATTGCGGGAGGACCACGGCGAATTCACTGCCAGTGAAGCCCGACAATTGCCCCGCCTGGTCGAGTGGACCGATCTGCGCGGGTCCCTGCACAACCATTCCAACTGGTCGGACGGCCGCGACACCCTGGAATCGATCCAAGCGCAGGCCGAGGAATTGGGTTTGAGTTATTGGGCGATCACCGACCACAGCCGGGCGAGCTTTCAGGCCAACGGCCTCGATCCCGCCCGGTTGCGGAAACAGATCAGGGAAATCCAGACCTTGAATCAGCAGGCGGAAGACGCGGGCCGGGACTTCCGCCTGCTCACGGGCACGGAGGTCGATGTGCTGAAGGACGGGCTGGATTTTTCCGACGAGCTGCTGAGTGAATTGGACGTGGTGGTGGCAAGCCTGCATGTCCCGTCGTCGGACGAGGCAGAAAACACCCGTCGGTTGATTCGCGCCGCCGGGAATCCGCAGGTCCATATGCTGGGCCATCTTACCGGACGCCTCCTGCTGTCCCGCGACGCCTATAAACTGGACATTCCGGCAGTGATCGAAGCCTGCGCGGCTACCGGCACCTGGATTGAACTCAACGCCAGCCCCTACCGCTTCGATCTGGATTGGCGCCTGTGGCAGTTTGCCAAATCCAAGGGCGTCCGCTGCGTGATCAATTGCGATGCCCACCGGCTGGAACATTTCTCATTCCTGCGGTTGGGCGCCGGGATCGCCCGCAAGGGCTGGCTGACGGCCAAGGATATCGTCAATACGCGCTCTCTGGTTGAGTTGCGCAAGGCCCTCGCCCAAAAGCGCACCGGCGGCGTCTAACTGCCTGCCCCACAGTCGATAAACCGACGCTGCAGCCCCGGCCCCAGGCGGGAGCCAACCCTCCCCACGCTTTCTCCCGGATGACAACGGTACGGGAAATGCGGACGTTACAGCCTATGCAGGCGCAAGAATACCGCCTAACCTGGAGTCATATGCTGCGAGCGACCGATACTCGCGATCCTCTGGCGGTAGCCGGAAGGATCCGGTCCGACTACTTGGCCATGTTTGCCAGTGGCGACCCCCTTTTCATCCCCCGGGTATTTGGGTGGGCCATGGATTGCTTCAATGGCCGATTCCCGGGATATCAACCCAACGACGCCCGGTACCACGACTTGGAGCATACCCTGCAGGGGGCCCTATGCCTTTCAGCGCTGCTGCGCGGTCGCAGCGAAGCCGGCGAACAACCGGCGGTGGAGCAGGCGCAATTTGAGCTGGCGATTCTGGCGATTCTGTTCCATGACGCGGGGTATTTGAAGCGCCTCGACGACACGACGGGGACGGGTGCCAAGTACACGGCGACGCACGTGCAGCGAAGTTGCGATTTCGCCGCCGCCTTCCTCCAATCAAAGGGTTACGGAGCGGCGGCCATCCAATCGGTACAGAACATGATCCGCTGCACCGGTTTGGGCGCCAACACCGCGGCCATTCCCTTCCAAAGCAATGCGGAACGGGTGTGTGGGTTTGCGCTGGGGACGGCGGACCTGCTCGGCCAGATGGCCGCGCCGGACTACGTCGACAAATTGCCCGTTCTTTACGAGGAATTTGTGGAAGCGGGGCGGTTCATGGGCAAACCCGGCGCCGAAGGCTTTACCAGTGTGGAAGACCTGATGCGGAAAACGCCGGGGTTTTGGGACAAATACGTCCTGCCCAAGATCAGCTCGGATTTCCGCGGTCTCTTTCGCTTCCTGGCCCGCCCGGCACCCGGCGGAGTGAACGAGTATCTCGGGCACATTGAGGCCAATCTGAACCGCATCCGACAATTGGTGGGCACGCCAACTCAGGCCCGTTGAACGGCAACCGGCGGCGTCGAGTCCACCCGAGCCGCCGCTCTCTTTGATTGCCTGCGCCCCATCGTGAGTGAACCCTGAGTGCATGGTTCACGTCGGCATTGGTTACGATGTCCACCCCTTGGTTCCCGGCCGTCGGCTGGTGCTGGGCGGGGTGGAAATACCGCATTCCCTGGGTTTGGACGGGCACTCCGACGCGGACGCCCTGCTGCATGCCATCACGGATGCAGTCCTGGGCGCCATCGGCGAGGTGGACATCGGGCATCTCTTTCCCAACACCGATCCCTCGTGGAAAAACGCGCCCAGTCGGATCTTCTTGGAGGAAGCTGCCCGCCGGGTCCGCGCCCGCGGGGGGCGCATTGTGAATATCGACGCATCGCTCGCCGCGGAGCAGCCCAAAATCTTCCCTCACATCACCGCGATGAAGGCGCACATCGCCACCGCACTGGGAATTGCCCCGGGCAAGGTCGGGGTGAAAGCCACCACGAATGAGCGGCTGGGGTTCATTGGTCGGGAAGAAGGAATTGCCGCGATGGCGGTGGCCGCTGTCGACCTTCCGGAATAGGCGCCGTCACCGACGCACCGACGCCGACGCCGACGCCGACGACGCACGCTGGGCGGGCGCCGACAGCGGCAGAGGATACAGTCCGGGGCAACACCCAAAGGCCTGATGGAAGGCCTGGCTGAAATGGCTGAGGGAATTGTAGCCGACCTCCAGGGCCACTTCCGTGACGTTAAAGCGGCCAGTTTTCAGTAACTCGGCCGCGCGCTCCAAGCGCAGCTGACGGACAAACTGCGGAATCGTCTGGCCGGTTTCCTTGCTGAAGGTGCGACTCAGGTAAAACGGACTGCACCCCACCTCGCGGGCCAGTTCCTCCAAAGGGGGTATCCGGGTCAGGTCGCGGCGCAGCTTTGCCCGAACGGCATCGACGCGATCCCGGGCCACCCGCTGCTGTCGGTGACAGAATAATTCACCACTAACCGCCGGCCGGAAGAAGAACTCGCCCATCAGTTCCACCGCCTTGGCCCGATACCACAGGGTTTGCGCGGTCGCCAGCACGGGTGGATGTCGCAGACTTTCCACCAACTCCAACTGCCGGGCATTGAGCGGCACGGGCTCGGACACACCCGATCCCGGATCCCGATCGTCCATCGCGGCGACCACCAACGGATGCACCCCTTGGATCCCCGCCAGCTGACGCGCCAGGAATTCCGGGGCCAGTTCCACCGTGATGAATCGGTGCTCGCCTCCCCCGCACCGCACCGCCTTCAGGGACGTGGGGCCCTGGCGATAAAAGCCCGCGGTGGCGGCGGAAAAATGAGCGGTGGCGGAACCGGCCGACACCTCCGCCTCGCCGGTCAGATTGAGGCACAATTCGACGCTGCCCGGGTGAAAACTCGAAGCCCAATCAAAGTCGCGGAGTGTCGAGAATTCGTGCCATTCAAAACTGACCCCGAGCCCGCGAAAATCGCCAAAGAGCTGCCGCCACCCATTCCCCACCGCCCGCCACGTCGACGCCTCACCAAAGGCGGGCGTTGAGGGGGAGGACCGGGTGGTGCGGGCAGGCATGGCGATCAGATTCTACGGAAGAACCATGCCCCAAAAAATAAAGGTGGCTACTCACTCCCCCACCCATTTTCGCCCCCGGGGCGGCCCCAGGAGGTTCCATACCACTTTTGACCGGCCGAGAAACCTGACTTCATCTTCTGTCCGGAATCGTGGGTATCCGTCCGCTGGACACCTCGCGATCCCACTCAGGGCAAAACCTTCATCAAATCCACGGAAAGCGTCCCATGGAACGTGTTCCACCCACCATGCCGGAGGCCCCCCAATGCCGGGAGGGTGCCGGAGGTTCCACGGTTTCCGTGGTGGTGCTGGCCTACGGTCGGCACTCCATTCTGAGGGAAGTCATCGATTCCATTCTCCAGCAATCCGGGGTAACCGTGGAACTGATCATCGTGCTGAACGGACCCGACTCTGAATTGGAGCAAATTCTTCGGGGATACCCCTCATTGCGCGTTGTGCGAAACGCCGAAAATCTCGGCTTTCCCGCCGGTATGAATTCCGGAATCTGTATCGCGAGCGCCGATTATGTCTACGCGGCGGGCAACGATCTGGTTCTGGCCCCGGGCTACCTGGCTCTGTTGGTGCAGGAACTGGAAGTGGCGGAAACGGCCGTGGGATTCTGTTGCGGCCTGTGGTGCGACTACCAGACTCGGGAGATTGAAAACGCCGGGGCCCGACTGAATTGGGGCTGGCGGTTCCATACCACTCCCCTCCGCCAGCCGCTCCAGGAGTCCCGATCCTACCCGGTGGATTGGATTCTCGGGGCCTGCATGCTGGGGCGCCGGCAGACGTGGTGGCGCTTAGGCGGATTCCGCGAGGACTTCTTCCTCAACTACGAGGACATCGACCTCTGTCTGCGCGCCCGGGCACTGGGCTTGGTCATCCAGGTCACACCGGGGGCTCGCTGCTATCATCACGCACACCCCCGCACCAATGCCAACCCATTCGTGGAATGGCACAAATTGAAAAACTACTTCTCCGTCGCGGTCCGCTTCGCCCCTCCCGCATCCGCGGTCGTCCTGGTATTGAAGTACTATTGCTGCACGGCTGTTCAGGTGGCGTGGCGATTGCATCAACCCACGTTTATGGCACGATCCTGGGTCTGGGCGACGCTCCATCTAGCCCCGTTGATTTGGGAACGTCTCCGGGGCAATCGAATGCCGCCCCATCAGGGAATCACCTAAGAATCTCTGACCGACGAGGCCCGCCCCGCCTCCCGCTCAGAATTCGATTCCCAACCCCACCGTTCCCGCGTGTGCCGAGGGATACTGCCCCTGCGGTGTCACCCCATCCAGGCCATGCATCTCGTAGCGTTTGTAGGCCAGATAAACACTGGCGTGTTCGCATACCTTGATCCGCAAACCCACGCCGTAAGTAAACGTCTCCATCTCACTCAGCCGATAATCCGAGGAAAAGTAGGAGGGATGCGCCGGAATGGTCATCGCCGGGCCATCCCCGGGGAACCCCTCATCGCCCGAGAACAGCAACGTCGACCCATCGCTCTGCACCGCAAACTGCCCTCCGTCCGGCAGCAACGGATCCCCCACGAATCGGACCCCATAGAAACTGGCCGCCGACTGACGATGATAGCGGAATAGCGGAGTCAGGACCACGCGCGACCCCAGCTTCTGATTCCATTCCACGCCGAAGGTATTGGCCCAGATGCCCCAGTCATCATGATGCAATCGATAGGAAAAATCCGCACTGCCCTTGAGCGCGGGAACGTTCTGGGTGAACCCGAGATAACCCACCTGCTTGAATTTATGCCGCGGACGCTTTTCCTCCAGATTGACGTCATAGGGCGTCGGATTGAACGGTGAATCCGGGAGGTAGGTGAAGGCAAAATTGACCCCTTTGTAGGGATCGTTGAGGTAGCCATCCTGATACCCAAACGAAAGATTCACCGTCAGTACGCTTAAGGGAGTGAGCAGCTGGTTGAGGCCCACCAAAACCGCCGTGTCGTTCTTGTGAACGAAATTCAGCTGGTTTGCCCCGTTGAGGGAATCGGAATTCCGGCTGAGCCCCAAGACCAAGGTGGTGTTCTTCTGGTTGAAGTCGATGGCCTCGGTGAGTGCAAGTCCCAGCGAGCGATAGTCGCTTTCCTCGCTGTAGGAGATCTGCGGGGTGGTGGTCGTGCGCCCCAATTTAACCGCGCCCTCCAAATAACCGGCGTTCCGTTCATCGCTGAACTGAGTAAGAGGCACCACATTGGAACCGACCGGGGGCGGCCCACCGGTGGGGGTGGCCCCCGAGAGTGCGTCATGCACGTACTGTCCGCGCAGAGTGAATTTCGGATGCAATTCACTCTCAAACCAAAGGCCGTGGGTTTCCACCTTGGCGCGGTTGTCGTCTTCCTGATAGTACTCGTACTTGTATTCCACACGACTCTGACCGGCGACCGGTCGGACGGCCGCGGTGGTCACCACGGTCAGCCAGCCCAGCACCCGCACGGGATTGCAACGAGGTATCATCTGTGTTCCAGCAGACACCCATCCAGCAACGACGTCCAGTTTTCACTACGGAGGTGCGCCGACGGTTGCGCAAGTCCCGCCCCCCTTTAAGGTGCGCGGCCGGTGAGCGTTCCCAGCAAAATCGCATGGATATCCTGCGTCGGCGAAAAAGGCGGCGCGGAATCCCTCATGCTCGAGTGCATCCGGGAGCTGGATCGGCGTGAGTTCGAGCCGCATGTGATCCAACTCCGCCCCGGCCCGCTCGAAGCGCTGATCCGCGAGGCGGGTGCCATTGCCCACGTCCTGCCCCAGCACCGCATGCGCGAAGCCCACAAGGTCGTGGGAGCCATCCGGCGCATTCGGCAACTGGCCCGTCAGGAGGGATTTCGGCTTTTGCACAGCAACGGATTTCGCGCGCACGTCTACGGCGGACTTGCCGCCCGATGGGCGGGCGTGCCCGAAGTCTGGACCACCCACACCATCGAAACCCCGGGTTGGAGCACCCGGGCGATTCTAGGCATCCCCACCCGTCGGGTCCTGGCCAACTGCCCCCGCACGGAGACGTTTTTCCAACAGGCAGGTCTACCCACCACGTTGATCTGGCCCGGAGTCAACGTGGCCGACCTGACGGACCGAGCTTCCCGGGCGCCGAGGGAGCGATTGGCCGCCCAATTCCACCTTCCCGGCGACCACCCCTGGCTCGTCATGAGCGCCCGGTTGCAGCGATACAAGGGACAGTTGGACTTCTTGGAAGCCCTGGCCCGGGTCGATGCCTCCCGGTCCACCCGCGCCATCATCATCGGGGGATCGCTGTTCGGCGCGGAAACCGAGTATGAGCGCGAACTGAAATCGCGCGCCACCACCCTCGGCATCCGGGACCGCGTGACGTTCACCGGGTTCGTTTCTGATGACGATTTGGCCGGTTTTCTGGCGGCCGCTCATCTGGTGGTGCACCCGGCACGGCACGAGGATTTTGGTCTTTCGGTAGCCGAGGCCCAGGCCTTGGGAGTCCCCGTGCTGGCCTACGACGAAGTCGGTCCCGCGGCGATTTTGCGGCATGGTGAGACTGGCTGGCTGGCCCCGGTCGGTGACGTGGCGCGTCTGGCGGAATTGCTGGGCCAAATCCTGGCGGATCCCAACGTAATGCAGGGCATCGGCCAGGCCGGGAAAGCGCGCGTGATTCGGGAGTTTGGCGCCCCGGAACATGCCCGACGCACCATGGACGAATATCGCCAGGCCCTGACACCTCGCTGACGGGTCCGCAACGGCCACGGCTTCCCAGCCGCAACCAGCCCGACACGGGACCCGCCCGCCCGGCATAATTTACTCGCGTCCGAACAGCCCCTCACGCACGTTTGGGCGCACGATCAGAAACGACGTTGGCCCCGGCCTGCTTCGAAGAAGGCACCGACTCCGATATCTAAATGCAGACCAGCACCATGCGCCCACGAGCGGCGTTGTCGGCCGCCGACAACGATGAAGAGCTAACGATTCCCGAGGAGGATCGTCAGGTCGGTATAATTTCGACACTGCGCCATTTCTTCGCGCACAACCGTGCGGTCAACGCCTTGATGGTGATTGCCATCGTGGTCGGCTTTTTCCAGGGCTGGATGAAGCTCCACCTGCGAGGCAGCTGGGTCACGTTCGCGTTCGATATCCCCGTGATGCTGGCCTTGCTCTTGACCATCACGTCGGTTCGGCGGGGGCGAAACCTGTTCCCGGACTGTAACATGGGAAAGGTCCTGATGCTCTTGACCGGCGTGGGCGTTCTCTATGTGCTCCTGCCGTTCGGCGTGCCCCTGCTCATCGCCATCGCCTCGTTCCGGGCTTGGTGTCTGATCCCGTTGATTTTTCTGGTGGGTTACCATTCCACCCGTTCCGTCCGGCAGATGGAGGTTTACCTTTGGTTGCTGACCATTCTCGGAGTGGTGGTATCGATTTACGCAGCCTTCTTTCAAACCGTCGAGGAGGTTCAGGAGATGATGAAAAGCGATCCGGAACTGATGTACCGGTTGCAGAATTCATTCTACGCGGACTCCGCAGGACACGGTGTTTTCCGGCGCTTTTCAACCTTCGTCAGTTCCGCGGCTTTCGGTGGCATGATGGCGTATTGCACCACTTTCGCCGTGGCGCGCCTGTCGCATCCGGGTTGTAGCTTGATGGAACGGATCTGGCTCCTGACCTCCAGCGTGGTCATGGGCTACGGCGTCGTTATCAGCGGCTCACGCTCCTCCCTCATCAGCGTCTTCATGGGGGTGGCCTTCGCCGCCTGGTACCGGCGGGGCACCTGGGTCATTCTCGCCGCGCCGATATTCGGCCTCGGCAGCTTGTTCCTGGGTTACCTCACCATCGGTTCCAGCGCCTTCGAACGGTTCGGCACTTTGCTGGACTTGGACATCGTGTTCCAGCGGGCAAACATCGTCATCGAGCCCGCCATCAATTCGCTCATGGAATACCCGCTCGGTGATGGGCTGGGGCGCTCGGGTCACGGTGTACCCCTGATCCTCTATCAACTGACCCGGGAAATCGAAATCCGGACCATCGACGGGGATTTGGGCCGCATGGTGGTGGATATGGGCATTGTGGGACTGGTGATCTTTGGCGCCCTGGTGGTGGTGGGCATCACGGATTCGTTTCAATGGATGATCAAACTCCGGGGATCACCTCTGGGTGTCGTGGGATTGCCGGCCGGATCGATGTTCATTCTGGCCGCTTCTCAGCTGCTTTACGGCTCACCGTTCTTGGGAATTCCGGGCGGGGTACTGCTCTGGTTCTTTCTGGGCTCCATGCGGCGCTTGGTCGAGGACTACGACAAATTGGTCGCCGTGGTCGGTCAGGAGGTGGCGGACGTGGCGCCACAATTCGTTTCCTTCATCACCCCGAATCGCCTGATGCCGCTTTTCAAACAGGATCAAAGGGACCGATCCCAAGGCTCGCGAGTCCGCGGATTAACCACCAAGACCTTGAATCCGGGCATTGGCGCCGGTGCAACAGCCGCTCAACACCCGGCCGTCGGAAGCGCTTCACCCGGCCGCATCAGATCGTTGACTGCCCCCAACAAGCCGCTTGGCTCCGCCATGGGCACTTCCAAGACATCGCCCCTGCAATCCGGGGGCAACCTTCCCGTCACGAAGCGGTTTCTTTTCCGTCGGCCCGCTGATTCCCCCGACCGCCGCCGGCCTCGCCGCTGACCTTCGCCCGCATGCACGTCGCCATCGTCGTTCACGATTTTAATCTCAACTTCGGCCAGGGTCGGTATTGCGTTGAAATCGTCCGCCGCCTGGCGCGGCGCTGCCAGATCACCGTCATCGCCAACTCCCCGGTTCCGCAGCCTATTGAGGGGGTTCAATTCCGCCGGGTCCGCGCCCTGCGTCGGCACGCTTTCACCACGGTTCTGAGCATTATCCCGGGAGCGGAAATGGCCGTGCGGCAGAGCGGCTGCGATATCATTCATGCGCAGGGACTCACCTCTTGGAGCGCCGACATCATCACCGGGCATATCTGTAATGCCGCGCGAGCGAAGGCGGCGGACACCGGGGACCGTCGTTCCCGCTGGTTCATGCGCCTGATCATCCCGCTGGAACGGGCTTTTTATCGGCAACACAGAGCCCGGCACTTGATTGCCATTTCACGGGCCTTGGAGCGCGAGGTTCAGACCGAGTACGGATGGAACCGCGATTCAACGGTCATCCATCACGGCACGGACACGACGGTCTTCAAGCCGGCCGCCGATCCGGCGGAACGTGCCCGCCTGCGTCAGCGCTTCAAACTCCCGCCAGCGGAATGGACCTGGCTGTTCATGGGCGAGGCGGTGAAGGGCTTGCGGCAGGTTATCACCGCGCTGCCCGCTTTCCCGGAAGCCCACCTGCTGGTGGTTTCCCGCTCGGATTTTTCCAGTTACCGACGCTTGGCCGATCAACTGGGCGTCACCGGACGAATTGTTTTCCATGGCTTCGAGGCCCACCCCGAGGAGGCGTTCCGCGCTGTGGATGTTTTTGTCTATCCCAGCGCCTACGATCCATTTGGCATGGTCGCATCCGAAGCGATGGCCACCGGATTGCCGGTGATCGTAGGTCGCGACATTGGCGCGGCCGAACTGGTGCAGCCGGGCGAAAGCGGCCTGCTCTGCGACCCCGCCGATGAAAAATCAATCCGGGCCGCACTCACCCAACTGCGCCAGACCCCGGCACTGGCCCGCCGCCTGGGCGAGAACGGTCGCCGGACAATTCTGGAAGTCAGCTGGGATCACTGTGCCGATCGCACCTACGCGGTGTACGAGCAGGTGCACGCGCAAATGCGTGCCGCCCGTTCATGAATCCGCCGCGGATCACTTTCCTCGTCAACGCCGGCCCCCAAAGCATTGAAGCTGTGCGGGCCCGCGGACTTGCCCGACGTCATCCGGCGGATCGCGTGCAGTTTCTCTTTCGCGAAGGCGGACGGTGGGCGTCGTATCGGCGGTGGGATCAGGAACTCCACAGGTTCACCCCCGACCTCATTTATGTCCTGAACACCGCGCTACCCGGCGTTCCGCTCGCGTGTCGGTGGTCTCGACGCAAGGGTGTTCCGTTTATCCTGGATACCGGCGATGCCATTGTCGAAATGGCCCGCCGCTCCGGCATCGGCGCCGGCTGGCGCATCCCCCTCCTCAAATGGATCGAGGGGTCCGGGCTTCACCACGCCCATACCGTTGTCGTGCGCGGCACCCGCCACCGGGAGCATCTCCAGTCTCTGAACATCCCCCGGATTGAACTGATCCGGGACGGTTATGCCGAACAATCCTCGGTCCGCCCCGAAGCCGTAGCCGCCTTGCGCACCCGGTTGGGATTGGAAAACCGATTTGTCGTCGGCGTAATGGGTTCCTTGGTTTTCAGTCCGCGCCTCGGAATCTGCTACGGCTGGGACCTGGTGGAGGCCCTGCCCCACCTGTCGGATCTGCCCATCACCGCGATGGTCATCGGGGACGGCAACGGCATGGAATGGCTGCGGGGACAAGCGCAGCGATTGGCCGTGGCCGATCGCATCGTCTTTACCGGCCGCATCCCGTACGCGGACGTTCCTACGTTCCTGCGCGTGATGGACATCGCCCTATCGACGCAGACCAACAATCTGCCCGGCCAGGTGCGCACCACGGGAAAACTGCCGGAATACATGGCGGCCGAGCGTTTCATCCTGGCCAGCCGCGTGGGTGAAGCGGCCTTGGTTCTCCCGGAATTGATGCTCTTGGATTACGACGGTGAAGTGGATCGGGCCTATCCCGGCCGCCTCGCCGCGCGGATCCGGCACCTGTACCAACACCCAACGGACCTGGAAGGCCGCCACCAGCTTCCGCCCCGGGCCCGCGATCTATGTTCCTACGACGTGCTGGCCGCGCGTTTTCAGGAGATCATTGCCGCGGCATCGCGTCGGGGCTGACCTCCAGGAACGAAAAAACCCGCGGTGAGGCGGGTTGGGAGTGGTTGGATCCGCGCGTCGCACGGAGGCCGGAGTTCGGCCTCAGGCCCGCTCCATGTACTTCCCGGTGCGGGTATCCACTTTGATCTTCTCGCCGGTCTTGATGAACAACGGCGCATTGATCTGCTTGCCGGTTTCGAGGGTGATCAACTTCTGAACATTGTTCGCCGAATCACCCCGGACGCCCTCGGGAGCATCCTTGACCAGCAGGACCACGCTGGGGGGAATTTCAATTTCCACGGCCTTGTCTTCGACGAACGTCATCGTCACTGAGCCGTTCTCCATCAGGTAATCCTTGGCGCTGCCCACCAACTCGGGCGTCACCGTCACTTCTTCAAAGGATTCCGGATTTGAGAAGACATAGTCATCGCCTGACTTGTAGCTGAACTCCATGCGTTCGCTGCGCAGCGGCACGGTTTCGATCTTTTCCGCCGAGCTGAAACGCACGTCCATCGATTTGCCGGTCCGGATGGACCGCATGATGGCCTGCACGAACGCGCGCAGGTTGCCGGGCGTGCGGTGCGTGACCTCAAGAACGACACAAACATCCGAATTGTATTGGACCGCCATGCCTTTGCGGAGATCCACAGCTGTGACTGCCATATGCTTAAAAAGATTAAAACCCGCGGGATTTGCCCCAAACGGAAGATCTGCACGCTAGACAACCCGTCCCGACTGGCAAGAGGGGAGTTTGAAGCACCCGTCGGGGTCTCACCGAAGTCGGCGGGGGACACATCCCTTCAGCAAGTCCACTCCCGGTCCAGCCACACCACGACTTTCCTCCCGGCCTCCCACCGGTCACGTTGCGGTCGTGTTGTCTGCCACCCCTGCGAATGCACCTGCCAGTCCGCGCCGACTCAATTTTGGCTGCGGCACCGATATCCGCCCCGGATGGGTCAACCTTGATATCTGCGACTACGGCGGCAACACGGTGTGCGATCTTAACCAGTACCCGTGGCCATTCGCAGACGATACCTTCGACGAGGTCTACGCCTCTCATGTCCTGGAGCACATGGGCAATTTCAACCGGGTCATCACCGAACTGTGGCGGGTCTGCCGACCGGGCGCCCGGATTGAAGTGCGGGTCCCTTTTTTCCTCAGCACGAAATTCTACTCCGAGCCGGATCACCGGATCCCGTTCGGCATTCGTTCCTTCGACAATTACGAGGATGTTACCGGGCGAAAACTCCGGTTCTACGAACGTTGGAAACTGGGCCAGCGAACCAACTACCAGAGCCCTGCCCGTTTTGTGGTGGCCTCCAAACGGTTTCACATGTCGAATTTCAGCGTCCTCCGTTGGTTGAATGGGCCCATCAACATTGAACCGGTGATCTACGAGCGTTTCTTCGCCACATGGTTGACCCCGGAGGAGGTCTGGTTTGAATTGCGGGTGACCAAACCCGCCGCCGGCCCCGTTGCAAAGTAACTTCCCGCCACTTCCCCGTTCGACATCAGACCGGAGTTGACCAATTATTACGGCGTGTTGGATCGCTACTTTGCCGGCTGGAATGTGTGTCGTGTTGGCCTCATTCAAGGGGCCCTGTGCAGCCTGCTGCTAGCCACGGGCGCCCGTGGCGAGGAGCTCCGGGGTCTGGACCGGCTCGACTTTCGCACCGTGGTGCGCGACGCAAAGGCTCGGGTCTTCCCCGCCGTGGTCTTCATCAAGGTGGTTCGCGAGGACAATGAACGCGGAGAAAAGCGCAGTCAGGAGGTCAGTGGTTCCGGCGTCTTGATCAGCGCGGACGGCGAGGTGCTATCGAACTGGCACGTCGTCGACAAGGCCACCGAGGTGCGCTGCCTGCTGAGCGACGGGCGGGCGTTCCCGGCCCGCGTCGTCGGATCCGACAAGGATGTGGATGTCGCCCTGCTCCGCTTGGACCTCGGCAAGGAGCCGGCGAACCTGCCCTTCGCCCAGCTCGGTCAATCCGCCAGCCTCACCGAAGGCGATTTCGTCATGGCCATGGGAGCCCCCTGGGGCATGAGCCGGAGCGTGAGCATCGGCATCATTTCCTGCACCCGCCGCTATCTGCCCGGAGCCAGCGAATATTCCGCCTGGCTGCAAACCGACGCTTCGATCTCGCCCGGCAACTCCGGCGGGCCGCTGGTCAACACCGCCGGCGAGGTGGTGGGACTCAATACCCGGGGCATGTCCGGCGCCGGGGGAGATTTGGGGTTCACCGTACCCATCGAAGTCGCCCGACAGGTCGCCGAACAAATGCGCCTGCACGGCAAGATGGAATGGAGCTGGACCGGGCTGCAGCTCCAGCCGCTGCGCGATTTCAATCGCAACGTCTATTTCCCCAACACCAACGGCGTCATCATCGCCGAGACCGATCCGGAAAGTCCCGCCCGTCGTTCCGGCCTGCAGGCGGGCGACCGACTCGTTGCCGTGAACGGTAAACCGGTCACTGCCGTCACCCAGGAGGAAATCCCGGCCGTAAACCGTCAACTCGGGCTCCTGTCCAAAGGAGTCGCGGCGCACCTCGAGTTTATCCGCCAAGGAGAATCCAAGACCGCCGAACTCACTCCCCGGGCCAAGGGACGGGTTGAAGGCGAGGAGCTCGCCTGTCGACGCTGGGACTTCTCCGTCAAAGCCATCAATCAGTTCGACAATCCCGACCTGTACTTTCAGCGGAAGGAAGGCGTCTTCATTTACGGGGTTAAATTTCCCGGGAACGCAGCGACCGCTGGATTGGGCGCTCAGGACATCCTGCTCAAAATCGATGGCCGGGACGTCAGGACGCTCGCAGACGTAAAGGCCATCCACGAAGCAACTCTATCCAAGGTAGGCGAGAAACACCGGCTGGTGGTTTCCCTGCTGCGCAACAGTGAACTGCGGCAGCTGGTGCTCGACTTCAGTCGCGAATACGAGAAGGAGTGACCCAGGCCAGTCGGAGTGCCATCGCCCCGGCTTGGTGGGGGCGGCGTACCGGCCGTTTCCGGTAGCGCCCGCCGGGGCCAGCAACCGAAGTTACCAGCGGAGTTTGGCCGGGAAGTATTCGGCGATCAGATCTTCGTAATACGGCCGCAAGGCCTTGGCATCGGGCTTCGAGTGGCTCTTGGTGTAGAGGTCGTACTTATTGAACCGCAACACCCACTGGAGATTGTCCCGATCCTGCTGGTTCAGCAGTTGACCGTACTCGCCTTCGCGATGCCACGGGTAGAAACTGTGGTACCGCAGCATGTACAACCCCTCGATGGGCAGGTAATCGCGGCACACTTGATAGATGTATTCGTCGTGGCCCCACGACATCTGCACCGAATCCAGACCCGCCCCTTCCTCGTAGACTCCCAGCGGGGTCTGAAAGCGGGGGTCGTGCCGATCCGGATTCGCTTCAAAAAACCGCGGGAAAACGATCTTGTCGGAATAGGCGCAGCCGGTCGGGAAGGTATCCCCCACCACCGCCCACTGCGGCTCGCCCCAGAGGCAAAGGATCTTGCCGAGATCGTGCACAAAGCCCGTCAGAATCATCCAGCGGGGTTGACCATCCCGCCGCAACTGCTCGGCGGTCTGCAAAAGATGATCCAACTGGGACATGTCCGTGTCCGGATCACTGTCATCGACCAGTTGATTCAGGTACTCCGCGGCCTCCCAAACGCCCATCTGCAGCCGGTTCCGTCCCAGATACTCGGCGCGTTTGGCCTTGCCGAATTCGTACGTCTGGTGCAGGTGGTTCTGACGGTAAAACTCCCGCACCGTGGGCCGGGCATCAGCCTCATAATTGCGAAACTCCACCTCTTTCTTCGTGGGGTCAGTGCCCACAATGACCCGCTTCACTTCGGGAGCCGGGGTGGCGCCAGCGGGCTGCGGATACCGCACCTTCAGGAAATCCTCCCACTCTTCCAAACTCTTCAGCGGTTGACCGGTCGCAGGCGAGATTTCGATACTCATGTTTTAAACTTCGTGTTCCGAAGGATGAAACGTCCTGAAGGCGCGCTACGCAAGCCGCAAATTGCCGGGGCAATGCCGGGAGTAAAGTCGGCAACCGAAGGGCCCGCGATCCGTCGTGCGACCACCCGCACGCGGCCATTCTACGGCTGCACGTTCAACCCGAACAGACGGTGGTGTTCCAGAATCAAATACCGGTCCGTCATGCTCGCCACGTAATCACAAACCGCCCGATGCCAGCCGTCCGCTTTGGCTCGTTTGCGGGCACCGGTCCCCACTTCTCCTGGATGCGCCACCAGATACGTGAACACATCGTGCAACATGCGAATCGCCCGATTGTTCGGATTCGCCACCACCGGGTGATAGTAAAGATTGCGGTACAGATACTTCCGCAACTCCTGGTTCCAGCGTTTGCGCTCCGGACTGTAGTTGACCAGACGTCGCCGAGTCCGCCGGACGTCATCCACCGTCGCCACCCCTGCGCTGCGGATCAGCGCCTCCGTGGTCATCACCACATCCGTGACCTGGCCCTCGATGATCTGCCGGATCGTGTAGTAGCGCCGGCTCTCCGCCGGCAGACGACCGAACTGACGTTTCACCTCCGCCGCGGCGATCGCCCAAATCTCCACCTCCGCCAGCAAGCGGGACTCCTCCAGCAATCCGGACTCCAAACCGTCATCCAGATCATGGCTGTAGTACGCGATCTCATCCGAAAGATTCGCAATCTGGGCTTCCAGCGACGGCTGATGAAAAATCCCGGGATCACCGGCCGGCACCGGAAACTCCCGCTGATGTTTGGCCAGCCCCTCCCGCACCTCCCAGGTGAGATTCAATCCAGGAAACCGGGGATACTTGCGCTCCAGTTGCTCCACCACCCGCAACGATTGCCGGTTATGCTCGAAGCCGCCGTGATCCTTCATCAACCGATCCAGCATGTGTTCCCCCTTGTGCCCAAACGGGGAATGCCCGAGGTCGTGAGCCAGCGCGATGGTCTCGGAAAGATCCTCGTTCAAACGCAGCGCCCGGGCGATGTTCCGGGAAATCGCCGCCACCTCCATGGTGTGCGTCAGGCGGGTCCGCAGATGATCCCCGGTGCCGTTGAGGAAAACCTGGGTCTTGTACTCCAGCCGCCGGAACGCACGGCTGTGAATGACTCGATCGCGGTCCCGCTGGAACTGGGTCCGCCACGTGGGCGGCACCTCCGGGTACGCGCGTCCCCGCGAGGCACCGCTGTATTGCGCATGCGGCGCGAGGCATTGCACCTCGCGGGCTTCGAGCTCAGAACAGGTGGCAGGCACGCGGGGTATCCGGGTCAAAAAACGCCAGCGCCGCTCAGCTCTCGGAAATATAGATGTTCTTCACTTCCGTGTAGCCATCCATCGCCGCCATGCCCAGATCCCGGCCAATCCCACTCTGCTTGAACCCTCCAAATGGGGCTTCCACATGGACGCTGCTATGTGAATTCACACTGAGCACACCGCTTTGAACCGTCCGCGAAACGCGTAGCGCACGACGCAGATCATTTGTCCAGATCGAGCCACTCAAGCCGTACGGCGAAGCATTCACGTCCCGCAGCATCTCCGCTTCATCGTCGAAGGGCGTGATGGCCACCACCGGACCAAAAATCTCTTCCCGCCAGCACCGATCGCCCCGGCCGACGTCGAGCAGCACCGTGGGGTTGAGAAAGAAGCCCGCACCGGCCGGACGGTCGCCGCCACAGGCGATTCGCGCCCCCGAGCGACGCGCATCGGCCAGGTACTCCTCCACCGACTCCCGCTGTCCCGCCGAAACCATCGGCCCAATCTGGGTGGCATCCAATCGCGGATCGCCCACGATCAGCGCGCGGGTGGCGGCCACAAAGCGATCCACAAACCCGGCATAAACACTGCGCTCGACGTACATCCGGCTCCGGGCACAGCAGTCCTGACCCGTGTTGGCAAAGACACTCATCGGCGACGCCGCCGCGGCCCGCTCCCAATCGGAGTCGGCAAAAACAATATTCGGCGATTTGCCGCCCAGCTCGAGCGAGATCCGCTTCAGATCGCGGGAAGCCAGCTCCATCACGCGGCGGCCGATCTCGGTGGAACCGGTGAAGGAAACTTTGCGGATCAGCGGATGGGTTACGAGGGCGTCACCGACCTCACGGCCGCTTCCCGGCAAAATCTGCAACACTCCGGCCGGGAGGCCCGCCGCGTGAGCCAGCTCACCCAGGCGCAGCGCCGTCAACGGGGACAGGGACGCGGGCTTCAACACCACCGTGTTGCCCGCCGCCAAGGCTGGCGCTGCTTTCCAGGCCGCGATCGGAAAGGGGAAGTTCCACGGCACGATGGCCGCAATCACCCCCATCGATTGCCGCAAGGTGAAGTCGAGTCCACCCCGTGATACCGGGATCGTCTGGCCAAAATATTTCCCGACCGCTCCGGCATAGTACTCAAATACCTTGGCCCCGAGCCCGATCTCATCCCGGGCATCGCCGATCGGCTTGCCAATGTTGGCGCACTCCAACTGGGCGAGCGGCTCCAGATTTTCCCGAAGAACCCGGGCAACGTTGAAAAGGATTTCCGCGCGACGCCCCGGGGCCAGATCCCGCCAGCCACTTTCCCAGGCGCGCTGCGCGGATTCCACCGCCGCATTGGCCTCGGCCACGCTAACGCCCTCAACCGCGCCCAACGGGGCGGCGGAGGCGGGATTGATGAGCTGAATGGGCGCCCCGGTACCGGCTCGGTACGCACCGTCAATGAAGGGCTGAGTGGGCAATTTCATGGGATAATGGTAGGAGTGAAATCTACGACTCGAGGAAGAAAATGTGGGGCGGCTGAATTATCGCAAGGCCCGGGTACTGGCTCCGCCGATCTGCGGCGGGCCGGTAAAGCGCCGACGTTCCAGGGCGAACCAGAACAACGTCAGCACCCCCAGCATCCCGCCGATGAATTTCACCGCCAGTTCATTGGGCGGTTGAACGCCGATCAAAATCAGAAAAAGGCAACCCAGCACCGAGAGAGCGGCGAGCGGGCGATACCATTTACCGAGGTGCCACGGGCCCATGCGCTGCCAGGAGCGGCCATGCGCCAGGAACCCCGCCGCCACCGGCAGGACGTAGGAAATGTAGAGCAAAACCGCGCAAATCGCTGCAATGGTGGCGTAGGGAACAAAGAGCGTGAGGCCCACGCCGAAGGCCGCCGTGGTCCAGACCGCGACCGCCGGCGTTTGCGATCCCGCCTGCACCTGGCGCAGCCATCGGGCGGCCGGCAGGCCACCATCGCGGGCAAACGCAAACGTCATCCGCGATGCCGAGGTCAGCGCCGCCAACCCGCAGAGGTACTGCGCCAGCAGGATTCCGACGAGCAGTACATTCGCCAGTCCGGCCGGCAGGCGTTCGCGCAGAACCCACGGGACCACATCCGCACCCTTCGCCGCTCCCGCCGCCACGTCGGGCAACGCCAGCAAGAGGGCCACCACCAGCGCCCAGCCAAAAAGACCGGAAACCCAGACGGACCGGACAATTCCCCGCGGCACATTCACCGCCGCCTGAAGCGTCTCTTCCGCGGTGTGGGCGGACGCATCAAAGCCCGTCAGCGTGTACGCCGGCAACAAGAACCCCAGGCAGAAGAGCCAGAGCAGATTCGAGCTGCGCGGAAACACCGGCGCCTCGGCCGGAAGGCCGCTGAAATTGGTAAACGTCCACAAACGCGACCACTCCAGGTGCGGCGCCGCGACGATCAACGCCACCGCCAGAATCGTGGTCACTGCCAGAATCAACCAGCCGCTGAAATCCGTCAGCCGCGTGGTCAGACGAATTCCAAAGTGATTCAGCAAACCGTGGGACAACGTCAACGCGGCAATCGCGCCGGCTCGAATCCATCCCGCCGACGCCTCCGGCAAATGCCAGCCGAGGGCCGACACTGCAAAATCAAAGGTCCCGGAATTCACGGCAGCCAGCACGGTGATCAATCCGGTCAGATTGAACCACGCCGTGTACCAACCACAGGCCCGACCTCCGAGAATGCTGCCCCAGTGATAAAGCCCACCCGCCGTGGGAAATGCACTGGCTACTTGCGCCATCGTTGCCGCCACACACAACGAAAACAGCCCCACCAACGGCCAGCCCAACCCCAAACTGGCTCCCCCTGCACTGTTCAAGCCGACCTGAAACGAGGTAATGCCCCCCGCGAGAATGCAGATGATCGATAGCGAGATCGCAAAATTCGAAAACCCGCTCATGCGCCGCGCCAGCTCGGGTTGATACCCCAGCTGGCGCAGCCTCTCATCGTCCTCGGAATCCGGCCGGGCGTTGCTCACATCACTTCAAGGTACAGCGCCCGGAAGTCCGCCGCCGTCACCGGCACGGCATTGGTGCGATGACAGGGATCGTCGACCGCTTGTCCCACCAGGGCGTCCAACAGCTCGGGTTTCACCCCGTGCTCGCGGAGCTTGGTGTTCAGGCCCAATTGGGCCAGGAACTGGGCGACGAATTCAATGGTCGCACAATCGGCCTCGCCGTCCGTACTGCGCACGATGTCGAGGCCGCAGGCCAGACCCACACGCCGATACAAACCGGGCCGACGGCGCGCGCAGAAATTCATCCCGGCCACCAGGCAGAGAGCATTCGCGAGCCCGTGGTGCATGCCGCACAAAGTGGACAACGGATGCGCCATTGAATGCACCACCCCGAGGTCCTTCTGAAAGGCCACCGCCCCCATGGCCGCCGCCACCAGCATCTTGCCGCGCGCGTCCACGTCACTGCCGTTCCGCACCGCCCGGGGCAGCGCCTCCACAATCAAGCGAATGCCCTCCAAAGCGATCCCATCGCACATCGGGTGGAACTGCGGACAGGTGTAGCTCTCGATGCAGTGCGTCAACGCGTCGGCCCCCGTGGCCGCGGTCAGCTTCGGCGGCAAACCCAGCGTGAGTTCCGGATCCAGAATCACCAATTTTGCCAGCAGCTCGGGGTGAAACAGCACCGCCTTGCGCCGGGTGGCGTCCAGAGTGATCACCGAACTGCGTCCCACTTCGCTGCCCGTGCCCGCGGTCGTCGGTATCGCAATGAACGGCGCGAGGCCCGTCCAGTCCGCCGCCTGTTCGTAAAACTTCGCCAGCGGGAATTCCGGATGCTTGGCCAGCAGCCGGGCTGCCTTGCCGGCATCCAGCGGACTGCCGCCCCCAATGCCAATGACGCCATCACAACCATGCTGGCGCATCAATGCCGCCGATTGATGCACATCGGCCTCAATGGGATTCGGATGCACGCCGGTGAAAAGGAACCATTCCCGGTCGCGCCCGGCTTCACCCAACACCCGCGTAAGAGCTCGGAAGGCATCCGTGGCGGCCAGTCCGGGATCCGTCACGACCAGCGGCCGCCGGACACCGAACCGTTGGAGGTGTTGTGGCAACTCCGCGAGTGCACCGGCTCCGAACCGCGTCGGGGTGGGAAACGAAAACGTGGTAATACTCACCCGCGCATTCTTGGGGGCGGGAACGACAAGGGGAAGGGAAGAATCGTGCCGATGTGGCATCCTGCCTTCGCCCCGTCCCGCGCCACCGGAAGTGTCAGTCGAAAACGCTGATCTCGCGGTTCGCTTTCCGCAGCTTGCGACAGAGTCCGCGACTCAGGTTTTCCAGCAGCTTGATCTTGATGGCGGGATGCTTGTGACCCAGGGAATCCAGGTCATCGATACTCAGCAGATCACACTCCACCGCCTGGTCAGCCTGGATCACCGCGGAGCGCGGGGCCCGGTCGAGCACGGCCATGTCGCCAAAAGCCATGCCCGGCGAAAATGTCGCCAGCCGCTTGCGCGCCCCGGAGTCCAAAGTCACGAGCACACTCACCGTGCCCCGGGCCAGAAAAAACAGGTCCCTCGCCTCGTCGCCCACATTGATGATGACCTCGCCCCGCTGATAGTGGCGGCGGGTCAGCAGCGTGGACAGCAGCTCAACCTCGGCCGGGGTGAATCCGACGAAGAGTTCATAATCCGCGCGTTCACACGAACGATCCGGGGTGCGGCCGGGGAGATGGGCGTCGAGGACCTGATTTTCACACCATTCGAGCGCCGGATCATTGTCCTCGTAAGCGTGAAACAACGCTGTGAAACGCGCCCCCAGCTTGGCCTTCAGGTAGCGCCGCAGCAGGGGCAGCCGGGCCGAATACGAGAACAGCAGGGTGCGCCCGGTCGCCGATAATTTTTCCAGGAGATCCAGGAACAACCGGCACGCGCTCTCATTGATGCTCAGCACGCGTTTCAGGTCCAGCACCAGATGTTCAATCGCCGCCAGATTGTCGAAGATGTCCCGCACCACGAATTCCGCCGTCGCAAAAGTGAAGTGCCCCTGCAACTGATAGACCTGAATACCCACACCGAATTGGCGCAAAACCTGACTTTCCCGGGTGTCCCGCACGCGACTGGAAGTGACGTCGGCACCGGAGAACTTGAGACGGATGGTGGAACGGCCCACGCCCGGCCGGTTGAAAAGATGCAGATCAAAAATCCGCGACAGCTCGTTACAGACCCGGATCCCACGGACACTGTTGCCCCGCGCATCGAGCGGCGGCGAAAAGACCCCGATCCCCATCTGTCCCGGCAGAACCGCGATGACTCCCCCCGCCACCCCGCTCTTGGCCGGCATGCCGATGTTGTAAATCCATTCTCCCGCGAAATCATACATGCCGCAGGAAGCCATCACGCTGAGGACGCTTTCCACGTATTCGCCCCGGATGGCCTGCTTGCCCGTCACCGGGTTGACGCCTCGATTGGCCAGCGTCGCCGCCATGATGCCGAGATCCCGGCAGTTCACCGAGATGGAGCATTGCTTGAAGTAGAGTTCAACGGTGGGAGTAGGGTCGCCCGTGAGGATGTCGAAATTCCGGAGCATGTGTCCGATCGCCCGATTGCGGTGACCGGTTTCGTTTTCGGAAGCGTACACGCTATCGTCGAGCGAGAGTTCCCGCCCGGCGTAGAGCGAGAAGGTGTCTATCAGCCGCTGAAAGCGCGTCTTCACCGTACGCCCGGCGATGAGACCGGCGGAGGCAATCGCTCCCGCGTTGATCATCGGATTGCGTGGCCGGCCGGTGCCGGGGTCGAGGCTGATGGAATTGAAGGCGTCGCCGGTGGGTTCGACCCCGACCTTGGCCAGCACCGGTGCCCGCCCGTTGTCCTCCAGGGCGAGGCCGTAAACAAACGGCTTCGAAATGGATTGGATGGTAAACGGCTGCCGCGAGTCCCCCACCTCGTAAACCGCGCCGGTGGCGGTCACGAGGCAGATGCCAAACCAGTTCGGATTGGCCTTCGCAAGCTCCGGAATGTAGGTGGCCAAATCCCCTTCCTTCACACCGGCAAACTGCCGGTGCAACTCCTGCAAATAGTCATGAATCGGCGATGTGGTATGAGAATTATTCCGATGTTTCATGAACGCGATTGACCACCAAACAGCTGCAATTTACGAGGCATTGCCACAGGGGCGCGGACTCTTAGCCGATCTGAGGAAATGCGCAACGGCTTCGCCGGATTGCATGAGCGGACAAGGCGGATCCCATGGGTGGATGGAACCCGACGCGGCCATGACGCAGGAATCGAAATTAACCAAACCGCTTTTGGATCACGGCGGCGACGGTCCACATGGCACAAACGAATACATAGGTGAACGCCGCCGACCAAATTGTTCGCCCGGGTATTCTTGAACGCCATGCCACCGGACAGATCGTGTCGCGGTGCTTGCGCCACCAAAGGAAGACAGCGAATCCGCAGCCATGCAGGAACCCCCACGACAACCAGTAGTAATTCGGCTTGTGCCAGAGGCCGACGAGCGTAAAGAGGATCAAACAATTCAGGTAAGGGTAGGACTTCTTGCAACCCCATCGATTGTAGAAAATCAAGTCCCGGAAGACCCCGGTCACGGACTGATTCCAATTCGCCCAAAAGTCGGAAAGGTTGGGGCGTCCGAAGGGACGGTCAAAGCTGGGAGGGAGGTCCAGCCCCATGCGTTGTCCGAGGATTTCCTGGGTTCGGAAGACCGCGGCGGCCACCAGGAGGAAGTTCCAGGGAGTGAGCAGAAAGATGTTCAGGCACAACCGCAACCCATGCGGAAGTTGAACCACCCAGACACCCAGCCAATGAATGCCGGCAGCCACGGCGACGAAGGCCGCCACCGGCAGAAATTGCCGCCACCAGGCTAGCCCCGATGGACCGCGCGTTGCCCTGGGTTCGACCAAACGGTCCCATTGAGGCAAAAAATGGGTGTAGCGAAGAAATGGACCGACGCAGGTCACCGGCAGTGCCGTCCAGACCAGGAATTGTTGAGCATTCAGCACCCGGATTTTTCCGGCACCCGCCTCCCAGAGCAGCATCACCCAGCGAAGAAGCAGAAACATGTCGAAGAGACTCCACCGCCAAAGCCGCCCGTAAACGGACAACTCCACCCGGTCCAGCACGAATCCCTGAACGATGATAGATACCAAGACGACTGCCAAAATGAGTCCGCAGGCCCGCCGCCACCGGGCGGCAGATGTTCCCCTGAACCCCACGAGGTGGTTGGCCGAAAGAAATGCCAGCACGTTCAGCCCCACCCAGGCCGGCCCATATAGCCAGCAGAGGATCGGGAGCGAGGCCAAGGTGAGGCTGAGCAGACCCTTTGGCCGGCGGATCGCGGGAAAGCCAGCAAAAATCAGCGTCCACGCAATCGACAATACCAGCATTGGAAGCCAAGCACCAAACAACCGCTCTAACGCAGTCCACAACGTCACAGGAAAATGGCCCATCTGAAGTTCTGGAGATTCTTGCGACCGGCCACCGAAGCACGCCTAGTCGAGGATCCGGACCATCTGCACTAGTTCATCGTGCCACCCAAGCTCAAGATAAAGGCGCCTGGCGGACGGATTGCCAGCGATCACCTGAAGCTCCATGCGTTTGATGCCCCGGGCTCGAAACCCTTCGGTAGCGGCCGCCATTAGCTGGCGGCCAACACCCAGGCCCCGACGGCTTTCATCGACGAATACGTCACTGATGAAGCCCACACTTCCGCCGCCAAAGTACCCCGGAAGCACGCGTTCACGGCCGCAAAGAAAACCGATCGGCTGGCACTCCTCCTCGGCCAGCCAGACATGGACAAACCTCCCCAGCAGCGGCCGTACGCCCTTCGCCCACTGGGCGAAGCCATCCGGGGGCACGGCCACCTGCATGCCATTGAGCGTTTGATGCTCGTAGAGCTTCATCCACAGCGGCGCCACCGAGTCAAGATCCTCGACGCCAGACAGCCGCAGGGAGATCTGCACCCTCGCCAACGGAGTCGGGACCGATCCACCCACGGAGTCCGCCGGCGCACTCATTCAACGAGATCGTCCCGCAGATTCGCCGGCCAATCGGCGGGATTCGGCCCGTGCTGGGCCACGACCGCCAGCGCCACCCGTTCAAGCCCAAAACCGACACACCCCGTGTGCACGGGTTGCCCATCGATGGAGCTAATGGAAAAGCTGCGCCCGAAGAAATCCTGGTGAATGTTGAAGGATCCGATGGCTACGCTGCTGCCCGGCCGATAGGGAAGAGCTGCGCGCACCTCAAACTTGAGGTCAAACGCACGCTGAAATGCGGACTGTTGGGAAAAATCATCGATGAAGAATGGATCCGTAGCGGTCTTGATCTCGTAGGCCAACTTCCAGCGATCCAGCAAGCTGGCACAGGCGGCGATCACCTTTTTCCGCTGCTCCAAAATGAAATCCTTCGGCCCCACAAAAATCATCTCCCGCATCGAAAAATCCCAGAGCCGCTCCAAGCCGCGCAAGTTGCCGGACTCAAATCGGAAACACTTGCCTCGGGCGGTGATAATCCGCGGCCGGGTCTGCCGGCTATCCGCCAGCCAGGCGTAGCAGTGAAAACACACCGTGGGCGATAGCAGGGTCTCGGGTTGGGCCAGACTCCCGGGCGCGACCTTCAAATGACCGTCCTGCCAGTCCGCCTGCTCGGCAAAATCCTGAATGGCCTCCAAATCCTCCCGCAAATGCTGAACCAGAGACAGAGAGTGGGGGAATGACTTAATATAACGGCAACGGCTCAGAAGATCGCCACCGACGATGCTGGGAAACTGATGGGCCTCAGGAAGAAAGGGGCGTACAGCCTTCAGGAACTGACGGTCGAAACCCTCCACCAACGCCACCAGATGAGGCCCCAATCCATAACGCCCGTTGCCGTACCGGTACAACTGGCCCTCAGCCTCCAGCGTTTGGTGGGGATCCTGAGAATAACCCGACGGTCCGCCAGGTTGGCTGACCAGGATACTCTCCCCCCGGGACCGGTACGAGCGACAGACCTTGGTTGCAACTTCCCGTAAGCGAAGAGCCACCGTATCGAGCTGGTCCTCGCTGCCGGCCCGCAGTCGGAAATGAACGGTCCGGTTGGAATCGGCGATCTGAAACCCGGCCAGTTTCTCGGACACGTAATGGAGCTTGCCCACCACATCACCGACCAATTCGGCGGGGATCACCAAACCCAGATCCACCGAATGGGGAAAATCAGCTGTTTTATCCACAATCGAATCAATCTGCTTGGCCACTCACAGCTTTGACGATCGACGGGACATCCGTCAGATCAGCAATCAAATGGCCCGGACATGACCATTTGAAGGCATCCTCGAGACTGGCAATCAGCTCCATGTGCCCCATGGAATCCCAAGCAGCCGGGTCGCCCATGCGCAAATCACCTGCGATCTCCGCCGCAGAAAGCTTGAAGGTCTGCCCAATGACAGCCCGCACCGTCGCCTCGACCTGTTCACATCCCAACTGGCTCATACTGTGGGAACACTATCGAGTTGCCCAAAACCGACGCAATCCGGATCTTGAGAGTTTTTCCGGGATGCAGTCCGTCTGATGCAACCTGCCGCGCCCGGGCGCCGATCCACTTCCGGCCCAAATCTCCCTCCCCGGCGGGGAATCCCAGGAAAGGACAGGTGCGGATGACCCTCGCCAGCCTCATTCCAGTCGCACTGATTGAGCGAAAAAAACAGTACCGCCAAACCCGCCTCATGACGCGCAGGCTGGAAGGGAAAACATCTTTCCTTGGACAGATGGGCTCGCCGGGCTTGAGCGTAGGTCGTCGATGCAAGCACCTCTGCGGCTGCGGGATTTTCTGACTTTGGGCAGCCGAATGCGCTATCTGGTTTGGCGTTTCGGTTGGCAGCGAGCATCGCCTATCGTGGTCCGGCTCCGCGAGGGGCCGTGGATAAAAGTTCGCCCGGCACCCAGCACGGACCTCATCACGGCGTTCGAGATTTTCGTCAGCCAGCTCTACGAACCCCCGAGCCCCTTGCCGGACGTCTCCTGCATCTGCGATCTCGGCGCCAACGTGGGCTATTCCGTCGTTTCCTTCTGCCACCGTTTTCCCAACGCCCGGGTATTCGCTTTTGAACCCCATCCGGTCCACGCCCAATTGGTTCGCGATCACCTGGCGCTCAACCACCTGACCGCACGGGTCGAACTTTTGCCGGTGGCCGCCGGCACCGCCGCCTCGACTGCCTGGCTCACCGACAACGAGTCCAGCTCCGAAGTGCGGGAGCAATCGACCACCGGCGCCCATCAGATTGCCGTGATGGACTGGTTGGCGTGGGCTGGGACCCGCGTGATCGATCTGTTGAAGATCGACATCGAGGGCTCCGAGAAGCCCCTGCTGGCGGATCCCCGATTCCGTCAACTGCAGGTCCGGCTCCTGGTACTGGAATGGCATTTTGATGCCACCGGCGGATCCCTGCACGAAGCCCAACTCGCGCTGGCCGCCGCCGGCTACGAGATGATCCACAGCGTCCAGGATACCCCGCATTGCCTGCTGGTCTGGGCGCGTCGGAAAGCGGCGTCGTGATCTGCGTGGGAAGCGGGCCAACCGGGCAAAGCAAAACAGCCACCGCACAGTCGACCTGCCCGGGTATTACCAAACGGAGTTCGCGGATACAGTCGGTCGAACTACCGAGGCCGGATCGGTGGGGCCGGTCATCGTGGGTGAGCAGTGAACGATCGGCATCCCATTAGACTCATGGGGCCACTGCCTGTTTGGTTGGGGATCATCTTCAACGGGCCCATCGCGGTCGGTCCACCTCACCAAATATAAATGGCCACCAACACGGGATTTGCACTCCAAGAGTGTCTTGCGCAGACCTAGAGCCGGGTCACCCCGGACTTAAGAAAACCAAACTAACCGCCCTCACTAGCAAACGCCTGCTCGACGAAGGAAATGGAAGGTTTTCTTGAGGAAATTGGTGCCCCGGTGCGGACTTGAACCGCAAACCAATTGATTAAGAGTCAACTGCTCTACCATTGAGCTACCGAGGCACCGAAAACCGGTCACTTTACTGGCTCATCACCCATCGGTTGTCAAACCGGATCTCTTCGCAAGCCGCATCCAGCGTCGTCACAACCGATCCCAACCCGCTACGACACCCACTCTCCCGAGATCATGCCCACCCGCCACAGCTCCCCACCATGCCCTTCGGCAGGAGTGTTGCCGAACTTCAATCAGACGCCGCAGGCAGGCGCCGCAGCGCCCTCCGCGGCAGGGCTCACGCCCCTGCCGGCGGCGCCTTACGACTCCAGAGCACTGAGCTCCACCGGCTCCACCCGGACGCCCACCTTCCGCAGCCAGGTGATCGCCGCTTCCACGTCCTTCGACGCCCCTTCCAGTTCCAGACACAAAATCCCAATCTTGTCCGTCACGCTCGCCTGACGGATGTCGAAGGTAATCGGGAACCGCTGGCTCATCTGCCAGATCACCGGTTCCTTGATGTGCTCCGGGGGATAACTCAGCCACAGCCGGCGGGCCGTCTTAGGTTCCGTCACCTTCCGAGCGACGGTCCGTGCCGCCTTGCGGACGGGCTTGGCAGCGGCGGTGGATTTGCGAGGGGCGGCTGCTTTGGTCTTGGCCATGGGTGGATAATTGGGGGTTGAAAATGATCAGCAAACGGACTCAGCCCCCGGCGATGGCCGGAATGATGCTGATTTCGTCGCCGTCCTTGACCGGCGTGGCGCTGTTCTGGAGAAACCGGATGTCCTCCTCGTTCACGTAAACGTTCACGAAGCGGCGCACCTCGCCGGCGTCGTCGACCAAACGTTCCTGGATGCCGGGGAACTTCTCCTGCAATTCGGCAATGACACGGCCGATCGTGCCGGCGCTCACCTCCACGACTTCAGCGTCGTTGGTCAGCTTCCGGAGCGGAGTAGGAATGCGAACTTTTGCGGACATAAGAAAGGGGAAACTCGGGGACGGGCGATGACTGGCAAGTATGGGTTCCGCCGGCACCCGTGGAATCACGAACGACTCACCCCTCCGGGCATCCCGTTTCCAGGAAGCCCGGCAGGCACGGGTGTACGGCGCGCTTCAACCGCCCGCGAAGGCAGGAATGATGCTGAGTTCGTCGCCGGGCTTCAACGGGGTTCGGCTCTGATCGAGAAAACGGATGTCTTCCTGGTTCACAAAGACCAGAACACTGCCCCGGATGTTGCCCGCTTCATCCAGCAGGCGCTCCCGGATGCCATTGAAGCGGGCATGCAAGGCCTCGATGGCGTCACCCACGGTGCCCGCAGCGACCTCCACGGATTCGTGGTTGTCACAGAAGCGTCGCAGCGTGGGCGGGAGGGAAATGCGGACGGACGTGGGCATCAGGCTTGGAGCAATTGGGTTTTATCCTGATTCAGCAAGGCCTCGAATTCCCGGAGGTTGGGCCGGATATCGTGCGTCTCACCCACGTGTCCCGCCATGGCCTCGATGGTCTTGAGTCCGTTGCCCGTGATGCACAGCACCGCGCTGGAGTCCTTCGGAATTTTGCCCGAAGCGATGAGCTTCTTGGCCACGCCGACCGTGACTCCGCCCGCGGTCTCGGCAAAAATGCCCTCGCATTCCGCCAGCAGCTGGATGCCCTCGCGAATTTCGTCATCCGTGACGTCGTCGCCGTAACCGCCGGTTTCCTTCATGACCTTCAAGGCGTAGAACCCGTCGGCCGGGGTGCCGATGGCAAGCGACTTGGCGATCGTGTTCGGCTTCACGGGCTTGAAGAAATCAAGGCCGGCCTTCTGGGCCGTCGTGATGGGCGAACATCCCGTGGCCTGCGCTCCGTGGATCTTCCATTTGGTCGGCTCCACCAAGCCCAGCTTGCTGAATTCCTGATAGCTCTTGTGAATCTTGGTGAGCAGCGAACCGGACGCCATGCAGACGACGGTATGCTCCGGGATCGTCCAGCCGAGCTGTTCCTGGATCTCAAAGCCCATGCTCTTGGAGCCTTCGGCGTAGTACGGGCGCATGTTCACGTTGACGAACGCCCAGCCGTACTTGCCGGCGATCTCCGCGCACAGTCGGTTCACCTCGTCGTAGTGGCCCTTGATGCCGATGACATTGGCGCCGTACACCAGCGAGTTGATCACCTTGCCCTGTTCGAGGTCATGCGGGATGAAGACGAAGCATTCGAGCCCGGCGGACGCGGCATTGGCGGCCACGGAATTCGCGAGGTTGCCGGTCGACGCACAGGCGACGGTCTTGAAGCCAAGTTCCACGGAACGGCTCAGGGCGACACTGACCACGCGATCCTTGAACGACAACGTGGGATAATTCACCGCATCGTTCTTCACGTACAACTCGCGGATGCCCAGGCGCCGGGCGAGGCGGTCCGCCTTCACCAAGGGCGTGTAACCCACCTGGCGTCCCACCGTGGGCTCACCGGCCACGGGCAGCAGCTCACGATAGCGCCACATGTTCTGCGGCCGCTGGCAGATAACCTCACGGCTCAGGGTGCGCTTGATGCGGTCGTAGTCGTAGGCCACTTCGAGCGGACCGAAGTCGAACTCGCAGACGTGGGTCGCGGTGAGCGGATACTCCCGACCGCATTCCCGACACTTGAGGGCCTTCATGAAGCCGGTATGCGACGTGGCTCCGTGACTCGGCGAACTGCTATGCTGACTGCTCATGACAATAAAAGTCTCGTGTTGACGACAACTTGCGACGACTCCGCCAGAGCGGCCACGCGAGCAGGGGGTATGAAAAATCCCCGACCCGCGAAGCGAGAAGGGGTCCCGAATGGACAAATCCTCTCATCTTCGCCAAAGCGGATCCGAGCTTCCGCTCAAACCTGCTTCGACCTGGATTTGGCACCCGACGTGGTTTCCCACCGGTTGCCGTGGCTTCATCGGGCCAGTCCCTCTGCCACTCTGGATGAGTTGCCTTGGTTTCCCAAAGCGCGCAATAGGTGCCCATTTCAACGGGCGATGTCAACCTGAATTATGGAAGGGATGCCGATGAAGCATTCGCAATAAACTATTGCCCCCGGCGGGTCGTGTCCGCACTATCCCCGCGCCTTAACGGCACTGGTCGGGACGTAGCGTAGCTTGGTAGCGCGCTTCCTTGGGGTGGAAGAGGTCGTGAGTTCAAATCTCACCGTCCCGACCATTACTTCTTTCACACCCCAAACAACCACACGGAAACAGGATTTTCGTTTTCCGTTCTTACCGGCCACGCCACCCACGCTCCAGCAAGGCACCGTCGACCACCCAACGGCGCCCGGGCGACGCTTAATGCTGCAGGACGTCGGCGATGCTCACCCCGCGAAGCTCGAACAGCCGCTTGATGGTGTCCTCGATCAGGTTGTTCGGACAACTGGCTCCCGCCGTGATGCCCACCGTCATGGGCCCACTCGTGCGGTACCAAGACTGCGTCACCAACTCCTCCGCCGTGTGCTGGTTCCAGTGCTCGATCCGCTCCGCCGACATCATCTTCGCCGCGTTCTTGATGAAGTAGGTCGGCAGGACTTTCTCTCCCATTTCCGCCAGGTGCGAGGTGTTGGAGGAATTGTACCCCCCGACCACAATCAACAGGTCCATCGGCTCCCGCAGCATCTTCTGCAACGCGTCCTGACGATCCTGGGTGGCGCCGCAGATCGTGTCGAAGAAGCGAAAGTGTGACTCCGCCTTGCCGGGCCCGTGCCGCTTTTCAATCGCGGCCTTGAAGCGCCGCTGCACCTCCTCGGTCTCGCCGCGGAGCATCGTGGTCTGATTGGCCACCCCGATCGCCGTCAGGTGCTGGTCGGGATCAAACCCCGGACTATAGGCGCCCTTAAACTTGGTCAGAAACGCCTCCCGATCCCCGCCCTTCACCAGGTAATCGCAGACGTAATCCGTCTCCTGCAGATCAAACACCACCAGGTAATGACCGCTGCCGTAGGCCGTCGCCTGGCTGGTGGTGGCCTTGGTCTCCTCGTGCCGGGCCTTGCCGTGAATGATGCTCGTGACGCTCTCCTTGGAATACTGCCGCACCCGCTTCCACACGCTCATCACATCGCCGCAGGTGGTGTCCACCAACTGGCACCCCATCGCCTCCAGCTTGCGCCGCGTGCTGACCTCCGTACCAAAGGCCGGCACGATCGCCACGTCTTCGGCCGTCAGATTCAGGGCGGTCAAATCGGCATCCGTCGGTTTCGGCGGGATGCTCACAATGCCCAGATTCCGTATCTGGTCGTTCACCTCCGGATTGTGAATGATCTCTCCGAGCAGGAAGATGCGAGTCGGCGGCGGGAACACCTTGCGAGCGGCGTAGGCCAGGTCGATGGCGCGCTCCACGCCGTAGCAAAACCCGAACTCCTTCGCCAGCTTGATCGTGAGCCCCCCATGGGTGATCTCCCCGCCGCGGGCGCGCAGGCGCTCGACGAGTTCGCTGCGGTAATGGGTCACCACCTGCGCCGCGACGGCTTCCATGACGTCGGGTCGGCGAAGATTGATCTTGCGGGCCGCGGGCGCGGCCGGAACGGCAGTTGACATGACGGCTCTACCATAAGGGGCGTCGGGCGTTCGGAAAGAGGCGGGGGGCAGGATCTCCACGATCTCCGCCAAGGGCAGACCATCCGCGCCCGTCAACGTGTTCTGCCGTCCATACAACGCCGACACCGACGGATCCGTCACCCGCAACGCCGCCCGGATGAAGGCATCGGGGACGCAACGGAAATAGCCGCTGGGGCGGCTGGTATAGGGGAGCCCGGACTCATTCAGGATACCGCCCAACGGGCGCTCTTCGCCCAGGATCAGTCCCCGCCACGGCTCGGGAAACCGGTCTAGAAAAATCTGGATGGCCCCAAACTCGATCGCTTCGCCCGAACCGTCCAACCCGAGGACGGACTCGCGCCAATAGTGCGCCCCGTCCCGGCGACTCGACAAAACCCGCAGCCGGATCCGTCCCTGGTAAAATTGTTCCAAGGTTCGCGTCATATCCCGCTGATGCACCAGCAGGCTGCGTTGCGGTTCGGGAATCTCCTCGGGCGCCACCGACGCCCACTGGATCAGGGGCCGGGCGGCGACCGCATACAGCCCATGCAGGGGTGCCAGCGTCAGCTGGGGGTTGGCACTGCCGTTAGACATCGGGGAAGGGCCGGGAATCGTGGATGCGGCGATCAGGCATAACGGCCCGTACGGTGCTCCGGCCGGAAGAACTCATACAGCAGCCGGTCCACCTGCAACAATCCCTCCCGGGTCAGACCGATCCGATCCTCTCCCGCCGTGAGGAATCCCTGGCTTTGCAGACTGGCCAGCGGAACGGCGAACTGCACCTGCGGGGCAATCCCGAATTTTTCAATGAACCGGCTCGGATGCACGCTGCCCAACTTCAGCTGCAACATGAATTCCCGCAGATACCGCTCTTCCGCCGTCGGCGTCAATGCCCGGTGCACCGGCCACTGGCCCGCGTTCACAGCCTCGACATACGGCGCGAAATCATGGTGATTCTGGTAATGAACGCCATTCAGGTGGCCAAAGCTCGCGACCCCGATTGAAAGGATGTCCGCTCCGGAAAACAGCCCGTCACGATACCGGAATTTCACGCTCGCCGGATCGCGTACCACGGTGGTGGCGCTGGTGACCGTGTAACCGCGCCGTTCAAATTCGCTGTAGGCATAGTTCACCCAGCGACGCTTGGTGTCCCAGTCCGCCACGGGCGCCACCAGCCGGCCGGCCGCCTTCATCTCGCGATAAATGCCCGTGTTATAGGGCACCTCCATTTGGTAGATGGTCACCGAATCCGGCTGCAGCGCCACGGCCTTAGCCACGGTTTCCTGCCACTTTTCCTCGGTTTCCTCCACCATGCCCGCAATCAGATCGATGTTGATCTGCGGAAAACCTATCTCGCGCGCGTAGCCGTAGGCCCGCTCAATTTCCTTGGAACGGTGTGCCCGGCCGTTGACCTCGAGAATGTGATCGTCGAAATGCTCAATCCCGAGACTCAGGCGCGTCACCCCAAGTTCACGGATGGCCCGCAGCTTGTGATCCGTGAGCGTGCCGGGTTCCGCCTCGAACGTCACTTCCTCGGCCTCATCCCAAGGCAACAGGCGCTTCATCCCGTCGGTGAGGAACTTGAGTTGATCCGGGGAAAGATAGCTGGGAGTGCCCCCGCCGAAGTAAATGAAGCGGGGCTTCCGTCCGCCGATCACCGGCTTGGCGGCATAGGTGGAAAGGTCCCGGAGGAGCGCGTCCAGGTAGCCGCGGATGTCGTCGGCGTTTTTATCGGTATAAACCCGGAAGTAGCAGAAATGGCAGCGCTTCCGGCAGAATGGGATGTGCGTGTACAGACCGAGCGGCGTACCAGGCTCAGGCGGGCGATCCAACGCCGACAGGAATTCCGGTACGGCCTCCGTCTTCCAAAAGGCAAACGGGGGATAATTTGCGACGAAGTAATTACCCGCCGTGGTCTCCTTTTGGAGCGGCGGGCCGGCCGGCTTAGCAGGCGGTGGGGCAATGGTGATCGTGCTCATAACCGCGGACATGGTACGCAGATCCTGCGACCCGCTTCAGCCCCAACGATGACCCCGTCCCGGTAATCAGCAACCAAATAGTACCTGTACGTACGATTTCGGCGTTCCCACTTTTACTCCCGCAGGCGCAGCGGACGTTCAATCCGCTGGGCCCGCACGGCGCGAAATCGGGCCGAGGTCCCGGCGGGATCCTCCAATTGCACCCCCGTGCGAGCGACCCGCTGCGGATCCGCGGTGGCCCGCACGCCCTGGAACTGGTTCCAGACGGCTCGCCCCGCCCCGGTCACCGGCGGTTCCTGCGTGAAATCATAACCCGTCACCCCGCCCGGCAGCAGGCTCTTCAACGAGCGCTCCGCCACACACCGCACGGCCGCATACGGATCCTCCAGCAGTTCGCCCAGCACCGGGGCCAGCCACTCCCGCCCGGAGGTGGCTTGCGCCGGAGCCCATCCCAGATGCCAGGCCAGAAGGACCCGCTGTCCGGCATCCCCAGCCAGGCCCAATCGAACGCCCTCTGACAGAGTCGCTTCCGCCGCGGCGGCTGGCGGCATCGGTTGCCGATACCACTCGCGCAGCCAACCGGCGGTCCACGCCAACGTCTGATCGAGATGGCACAAATTGCAGGCATTCGGACGACCGGTCGCCAGTTGATCCGCCACCCGGGGACTGCTCACCGTGTGACTCCGGATGGCCGTCAGCACGCCGTACGTGGTGTGCGGCATGTGACAATTGTAGCAGTCACTCCCCACGGAGCCGCCGGCATGGTGCGTATGCCGCGCCTGCGCGGCGGGATCCTGCAGCGGAAGATGGCACTGGGTGCAGGCACGGTGATCCTGACGCGTCGCCGAGAGTTGATCGTTCGGCTCACTCTGGTGCAGGGAATGACACGAGAAGCACGTGAAACGGCCACCCTTGTGGCAGGGCGATTCGATCAAGCCGTTGTACTCCCGGCCACTGACCCGGATCATGCCGTCGCTCCAGAAAAAATCCTGCAGCAGATCCGGATTGGCCCGGAGGTATTCCGCCAGGGGGCCCGGAGCGTTGGTGGACGGGTGCCGAATAATCGGCGTGGTCTTTTCCAGATCATCGCCCGGCCGATACGAAAAGCCCGCATCGAACCAGTGCTCCCGGGCATCCAATTGCTTCATGGAATGGCAGAAGGCGCAGACCTGCGAGCCCCGTTCCGAGTCGAGCTTGAGCGGTTGCACAATGTGCCAGTTGGTTATGGCAACGCCGGCGGTGGGGCCCTTCGCCCGCGCCACTTCACTCCGCGCGAGGTCGACATGCTGCTGCGCCGGTCCGTGACACGCCTCGCAGGAGATCCCCAGATCCGCCACCCGGCTGTTGATCTGCCCTTGGGAGGGACGGAAGTGTGGCTCCATCCCGGTGGCATGGCAGCGAATGCAGACCGCGTTCCAAACCTCCTGTCGATGGGGCGCATCCGGGGGACGCAGAAAGGTCATGGTGCGCGGGACCCAGCGCTTTTCGGGAATGAGCCAGGTGAACGGAAAACCCACCTGACAATTCCCCGCCCCATTCGGCAACCAGAAGACCTGCATGTGATGAGAGCCGGTGACCAATCCGAGCACGATTTGCGCAGGGTCCCGCACGGGTTCCCCCGGTGCCGGCGGCTCCAAATACTCCACCCGCACGCCGTAGCGATCCCCCTCGTTCAGCAGGGTGAACCGGGTGGCATCATTGGTCAGAACGACGCCTTTGAAATCCGCCTTCACGGACGCCCGACTGGGGAACTGGGTCATGGTCCGATGAAAACTGCGCTGCCAGCTCGCGTGTTCGTCCGCATGACACGGGCGGCAGGATTCGGGCCCGGCATATCCGGAGTGGGGCACCACTGCCGGCAGGTAGTCCGGCTGGGCCGACGCGGTGGCGGCGCCGGCGGTTATTGCGCCCGGTTCATTCGTCGCCCCAGCAACCGGCGACCCGGCCTCGGCCGGACGGTGTTTTCCACCGCACCCAGTGGCACCCAGCAAGCCCAGAAGGAGCGTGGCCACCACCCGCACAACCGCCCATGCGCCAGCCCCAGGGCGAGCCGGAGGCGGAAGGATGAAGGTGAACACAAGACCAACCATTCAACGTCCCGCCCGACGACGCAAGCATCGCCCCGACCGACGGCTAGACCACCGGACGGCTCCGCTTGCGGATAAGAATCAGCGAATTGTCCGGCAAGAAACGCGCCGACCTCGGCCGAATACATTCCACGAATTCCAACGAAAAATCGGCGCCTTGAAACGCCTTCTGATACTCGGACCAGTGCCGCTGATTTACATCCTCCATGACATAGATGCCGGAGGGGGACAGCTGTTGGTGGGAGTTTTCAAACAGCGTCATGTTCGCCGCCACCGTGTGCAGACCGTCGTCGATCATGAGCTGAAAATCCGGCTCCCCAATTTCCCGCCACATCTGCCGGATGGAAGCGGGCGACGTCTGGTCAACGGAATGAGTGGTGATGCGCTCCTCCTGGAAAAGGATGTCCCGGTCGATATCCGCCCCAAATATCCGGGCCGCCGGAAAGTAGTCCCGCCACACCCGTAACGAAGCTCCCGGCACACCGGCAGCACCCATATTGCACGGGACATCCAGATTATTGGTCCCAATCCCGCATTCGAACACCCGACGAACCCCCTCGCGGCAATGCTGAAACAGCAGCCCGTAAACATGCGTGTAGGTATGGCGTCGGCGATTGCCGACCGATCCCTTGTCACTGCCATACTTGTCACACAGGGAGGCGAGCAGTGGGTCCGGATTCTCCGAATAACCTTGGTACGGGTGGGGGAATCGCGCTTTGGCGTACCGGGTGCACGCCCGCCAAAATAGCGGATAAGCCAAACCTTTAATGTGTGTCAGCATGCGGATCGTGACCGGAGTCTCTGAGTGTTTCCCGGCGATATAGCCGATTAAATTGATCAGATCTGCTCACCGAAGACAAGTCCCAATGCGTTGTCCCGAAGACTCCGGAAGCCGGCGGTGGTGAAAGTTGCGCCAGCGGATCCGGCCGGGCGGAAGATGACACGGGGGGGAATACCCGTTATGGAATAGCGCCATGTCGACTGCCGGGAAACGAACTGATCGATGGGCGAGCCTCGATACCCTGCGCGGCCTCGGGGCGCTGCTGGTGGTTTTTCATCATTTTGCCCTCTCTTTCTTCCCCCACACGGTCTTCGGGGCCAGCCAGCGACAGAACGCGGCTTGGGAATCCGCCCTGCACACGTTTCCGGGTTCGCTTCTGGTGGCCGGCCGTTTTGCTGTGGAGCTCTTTTTTGTCCTCAGCGGATTTGTCCTGTCGCGCCGTTTTCTGGGGGAAAGAGCCCTGGGGGACCGCGAATTGGCGGCGGCCGTCGTGAAGCGTTGCTTCCGATTGCTGCCCATGGTGTGGCTCGGCATCGGGATGGTCGTGATCGCCTCCTGGTTGGGCTTGCTTCACAGCGCAGCGGCCGGCGCGGCCACCGGATCCACCATCTGGTTGCAACCGAAGCCGGAGGGATCCGTCCGGCCTCTTCAAGTGGCCCTGTCGCTACTGGTCAGTCCTTTCACCCGGGGGGCGCAATACGACAGCGCGCTGTGGACCATTGGCTATGAAATGGTGGGCTCGCTCCTGGTCTTCGGCCTGGTGTTTGTGGCCCGTCGGACCCCATGGCGTTGGGGCATCTACGCCCTGACGGCCGGGTGGTTGCACAGCGAATCCACGCTGCCGTTCATTGCCGGATTGGTCCTGGCGGACCTGCACGCCTCGTTCCCGCGTTTTTCCACCTGGGCTGCGCGGAGTTGGGTGGCCGCTCCGGTCCTGCTCGGCGCCCTGTATCTGGGGGGTTATCCGTTCGCCCAGGATGAAGCCGGGCGACAGCACTGGAGCGCCTGGGTGCCGCAGCTCGCACGCTTGCGGAGCGGGGTCTTGGTCATCGGCGCCGTCCTGGTGGTGGCCACGGTCCTGGGCAATCCCCGACTTCAATCGCTCCTCGATTGCCGCCCCGGACGCTACCTGGGACGCATCAGCTATGCCTTGTACGCGATGCACGAGCCCGTGCTCCTGACCCTGGGCTGCGGGGTCTATCTGGGATTAACCCCACAGTGGGCCCACACGCCGGCCGCGTTCACGGCCGGGGCGGCCATGCTGGTTGTCAGCTTCATTCTGGCGGAGGGGGGTACCCGTTGGGTCGATCTGCCGAGTCAGCGATTCGCCAATTGGATCGCCAAACAGTATCTCGCCAGCCTCGGCCCCGCGGAACCGGCAAGTCGGCCCCATAACCCACCGCCGGTTTGAGCCACCCTAATATCGGGTCGGACGGAGGCCCAATTTTCGACCCACCCGCCCCGCAGCGACCCCGAATTTGGACGCCCAGTTAAATCGGCCGGCCCGTTGAAACCGGATGTCCATCGGCCGCGGCAAAGGGGACTTCGCGACCAGATCCAACCCGTTCGCCAATTGGGAGCGGTACATCCCGATGAAATGGGCGGCCGCCAACTCGGCCGTGACCGGGAACTGATTGGAAACCACCCGCACCTGATCCGGATCCCAGTGATACGCCGAGAAGGTTGAAGCCAGCCACGCCCACGCCATTTGCTCCTGGACGTGCCGAAGATGCGGCGCGAGTTCGAACCCGAGAAACCATTCCAGGCGGTCCAAATCCAGTACCCGTCGCCGGATCATATACATTCCGGCATTCACCCGGCCGACAAACTTCAACCGCCGCTGCCACAATTCCCGAAACGTCCAGGGCACCGGTTCGATGGCATCCATCATGAACACCGCATCCGCGGCGGTGGGCATTTCAAACAACCCGCGACTGGCACGAATAAAAAGAATGTCGCCATCGCAGTAGTGGCAAACGTCGTCCCCATCCAACAGGAGGGTATCCAGCAGTTTGAGTCCGAAAACATTCTCCGCCCGAAAACGCCGACAGCGCGGATGGTCCTGCAAGAGTTCGGCCATACGGGCATCCGCCTCCCGTTTCCACCAGATCCGCCGACAGGGGAGGGCCGCTTGCAACTGCTCCCCATCCTCGGGGGTGAGTGAACCGTCTTCGTGGAAAACCATTTCCAGCGCCGACGAATCGGTACGACCCAGCGTGCCCAGACAGGTGATGCTCTGGGCAACGTCACGATGGCAAACAAGACTTCGAAGGATCATTCAGGGACTGACCAGCCACTTCGCAGCCGCGGCGGATTCCGCGGTTGACGCCTCGGTGGGAGACGTGCCGGGCCGTCGGCGGATCAGCGTGGTGCCCCGACCAGGAATTGAACCTGGATCCTCGGTTTAGGAAACCGCTGCTCTATCCATTTGAGCTATCAGGGCGAGCCCCGCAAAATCGGGACCTTGCTTAACTCCGGCCGGAGCAGCGGACAAGGAGCAATGGCAGGCGGATGCCCGGCCGCATTGGGAACCCAAAGACCAATCGGTTCCCGCAACGATGGAAGTTCCGGGCGCCCTCCATTCAAGCGCCCCGCGGAATCAGCCCCGAAGCACGCGCCTCACGTTCCAACTCCTCGCGGAACTGCGGATGCGCGATACCGATCAAAGCCCGGGCCCGTTCGGGAACCGATCGGCCCTTGAGATTCACCTTCCCGTATTCCGTCACCACGTACATCACATCCGTGCGCGGAGTGGTCACGATGTTCCCCGGCGTCAGCCGCGGCACAATCCGAGTTTTCACCTCGCCGCGGCGCTCGTACGTGGACGCAAGGCACATGAAGGACTTCCCCCCACGCGAGGCATAGGCACCCCGCACAAATTGCAACTGCCCCCCGGTCCCTGTCAGGTGCCGATGGCCATCCGTTTCGGAGGCACACTGCCCTTGAAGATCGATCTGCGTCGTGTTGTTGATGGAAACCACCCGGTCGTTGCGGGCGATCATGTCCGGCAGATTGGTATAATCCACCGGGCAAGCTTTCACCGCTGGATTGCGGTGGATGAAATCGTACTGCCGCCGCGTGCCGGCCGCGAAAGTGAACACCAGTCGGTCCCGGTCGATCCCCTTGCAGCGACCGGTGACACGCCCGGCCTCGATCAGATCGATGACGCCGTCGACCAACATCTCGGTATGAATTCCCAGGTCCCGGACACCTGATTCCCGCAACAGCGAACAAACGGCATTGGGCATGCCGCCAATGCCAATTTGCAGGCAGGATCCATCCTCCACCTCCTCGGCGATCAGCGTGGCCACGCGATGATCCACTTCGGTGGGCGCCGGAAATTTGAGTTCCGGCAGGGCAGTCGCCGGGCCTTCGATAACGAAGTCAACCGCATCCGCCGGAAGGGAACATTGTTCACCCTCGACCTGCGGCATCGCATCGCACGTCTCCACGATGACCTTCCGCGCACGTTCGATCATGGCATGGTGGTAGGTCGCTGAGGCCCCAAAATTAAAGTTCCCAGCCGCGTCCGGAGGGGCCGTTTTGATGCAAACCACATCCACCGGATCCAGAAAACGCCGATAATAATCCGGCGCCTCGCCGAAGTTCATGGGGATATACCCGGCGCGGCCGGCATCCGACTGCCGCCGGTCGTAGCCGGAAAAATGCCAGCTGAGCCACTGGAAGCTCTCGGACTGCGGATCCGAAGTCAGTACAGCCCGCTCCCGCAAACTCAGGGCCGAACGGATCCGCACCCGCCTCAATTCCGATCGCCGCTCTGCCAAAGCTTGATCAAAGGCATCGGGTTGCCCCACCCCGAACCCATAATCCACCCAGTCTCCCGAACGAACCAGAGCGGCAGCTTCAGCCGCGGAGATCACCAGAGCCAGCTTGCCCGTTCTCATGCCTCCGCGAATCCAGGTTCCCAACCGGTCCGGCCCCGTTGTTCCGCTCGGGATAGCGCCGATGGATTCTTCATTTTTCGAATTGAGCGAGCACAAACGCCAATTGATCTGCCCGCTCGTCAATCTGCTTGCTCACCGGTTTGCCGGCCCCGTGCCCCGCCTTTGTTTCAATGCGGATCAACATCGGATGCGGCCCCCGATTCACCTCCTGCAATCGCGCGGCAAACTTAAAACTATGGGCCGGCACCACCCGGTCATCGTGATCCGCGGTCGTCACCAAGGTGGGCGGGTAACTGACCCCGGGCTTCAGGTTGTGGTACGGCGAGTACGCATAGAGCGCCTTGAATTCATCGGGCTTCTCACTCGACCCATAATCGCTCTTCCACGCCCAGCCGATGGTGAATTGATGGAATCGCAACATATCCATAACCCCCACCGGCGGAAGGCAGGCCCCGAAGAGATCCGGCCTTTGGACAAGGCAGGCGCCCACCAGGAGTCCGCCATTCGATCCCCCTTGGATGGCCAGCCGCCGTGGGTTGGTGTAGCGGTGCTTCACCAGCCACTCTGCCGAGGCGATGAAATCATCAAACACATTCTGCTTGCGCAGTTTGGTGCCCGCCTGATGCCACTCTTCGCCGTATTCGCCACCGCCCCGCAGATTCGGCACGGCGTAGACCCCGCCGCGCTCCATCCATACCAGGTTCCCCACCGCAAACGTGGGAGTCAGCGAAATATTAAAACCGCCGTACCCGTAAAGCAGCGTGGGCGCCGTACCATCCAGTTTCACACCCTTCTTGTGCGAGACAAACATCGGCAACTTGGTTCCATCCTTGCTGGTGACCCAGATCTGGCGGGTTTCAAAGTCATCGGGATTGAAGGCCAGTTTCGGCTCCTTCCAAAGCGTCGTCTGCCGCGTCTTTAGGTCGTACCGATAAACACGCCCGGGCACATTAAAACTGGTGAAACTGTAAAATGTTTCCACATCCCCCCGCTCGCCGCCAAAACCACCCGCGCTGCCGATTCCCGGAAGGGCGATTTCACCCTCAAAATGTCCATCCAGCGCGAAGCGCTTGATCTGACTGCGCGCATCTTTCAGGTACTGCGCCAGCAATCCCTCCCCTACCACACTGACCCCGGTCAACGTCGCCTCAGCCTGCGGAATGACCTCCTTCCATTCCGCCCGGGCCGGACGACGAATATCGATGGCAATGAGCCGGCTTCGCGGCGCACTCAAATCCGTCTTGAACCAGAAAACCGGGCCGTCATTCCCCACAAAATCGTAGGAAGCATCGAAGTCCATGAGTAACTCCACCGGCGCACCGCCAGAAGCCTGCAGGTCCTGATAAACCACCCGGTTCTTCGTGTCGGTACCTTCGGTCAGCGTGAGGATCAAATACCGACCATCATCGGTGACGCCTCCGCTGATTCCCCACTTGGCGTGATCTCGCCGCTCATAAACCAGCTGATCCGCAGCTTGATCGGTACCGATCCGGTGGAAGTACAGCTTTTGAAACTCGTTCACCTTCGTCAGCCGATCCTTCTCAACCGGGGCATCGTAGCGACTGTAATAAAAGCCAGATCCATCCTTGAGCCAGGACAGGCCGCTAAACTTCACCCACTCGATCCGATCCGGTAGATCCTTCCCCGTGGCCACCTCCCGGACGCGCACCTCCTGCCAGTCGCTACCACTCTTGGAAATCTGATACGCGACCAAACGGGCATCGTCGCTGGGTATCGGTGCGCCGGTAGAAACAGTACCAACCGCGGAAAGGCTGTTCGGATCGAGCAGGACCGTACCTGGCGCCCCAAGATCCGTGCTGGTCCACCAAACCGATTGGTTCTGGAGGCCCGTATTGTGACTGTAAAAATACCGCCCGCCCCGTCGATACGGCGCACTGAAACGCTCAAAATTGAACAAGGCTTGCAGGCGGGCCTTCAGCTCCGACCGACGCGGCAGCTTTTCCAAGTACCCAAAGGTAACGGCATTCTGCGCGGCTACCCAGGCCTGCGTCTCGGCCGAATGGTCATCCTCCAACCACCGATAGGGATCCGCGACCGCTGTACCGAAATAATCGTCCACGACGGTGGCCTTCGTTGTCGGGGGTGGAATCGGGGCGGGTAACATGATTTGCGAGGGAGCCGCCGTGTTCGGCAGACGAGAACTTGTGCAGCCGGAGAGAGCAACCAAACCAATGGCCAGAGAGCGCCGGAGCCAATGCATCCGCCAACGGTGTCGGCTGCGTTCCACGTTGCCAACGCAATTTCCGATAAAGCCGGAGGCGTATGGCCGCAAAACACCCATCTACCGCGACAGCGCAAAGTGAACACCCAAGCGCTTGAAAGTCAGTAAACCGTGATAGCTGATCACCCCCGCAGGGCGCGGAGCTTCTCCCGCGCCGCCCCCGAGCGAACAGTCTCGCCAGCCAGTTCCCAACCCTCCGCAATGGATCTCACTTTGCCGGCAACAAACAAGGCCGCCGCCGCGTTCAACAAAGCCGCCTCCAGCTTGGGGCCGACTATGGAACCTTCAAAAAGCCCCTGAATGATTGCGGCGTTCTCCACGGCATTACCACCGGCCAGATCGGAGAGTACTGCCGGCCCCAGCGGCAACCCCTCGGAAAGCCAAATGGATTCACTGAAAGCCCGCGTCTGATGAAACTCAGCAATGGAATTCTCGCCGAGGGTGGACAATTCATCCAAAAATGCAGTACTTCCATCGTCCAGACAAACCCGTCCGGAAACCACCATGGCACGTCGCAGCCCCAAATGTTGCAGCGTACGCGCCATCGGTCCGGTCAATTCCGGCCGCGACACCCCCACCAACTGCACGGACGGGCGGGCGGGATTCAACAACGGGCCAAGAAAATTGAAAATCGTACGTTGCCCCTGATCGGCACAAAAACGCCGGGCTGGGCCAATCCCTTTAAAAGCCGGATGAAACAGCGGAGCAAAGAGAAAGGCAAATCCGTGCCTTTCAATCGCCCGCACAGCTTCCACCGGCGTGGAATTCATGGGAATCCCCAGCGCCTCCAGGACATCCGCACTCCCGGAGGCGGAAGTGACCGCGCGATTTCCGTGTTTGGCCACCCGCACACCGGCAGCGGCGCAAATCAAGGCAACCGTGGTGGAAATATTATAGGTGTTAAGCCGATCGCCACCGGTCCCACAAACGTCCAGCAATTCCTGGGTATCGGTGAAACCTGCGGGGAGAGGCAGGGGCAGCGAACGATTCAGCAACTCTTGTGCAAAAGCGGTGATCTCGTCCGGTGTTTCGCCTCTCCGCGCCAAGGCAGATAAAAACGCCGCCTTTTCGGACACGCTATGCGAGTCGGAGACCAGATCGGCCACCACGCTGCCAACATCTTCTGCTGAAAGCTCCGCGCCTTCGGAGACCTGGGCCACCCATTTTTTCATCTCTTCGTATTTTGGCTGCAACCCCGGTGCATCCTCAAATCTGAATGTCCCGCAAAGAAGGGAGAGGAGGAGAGGCACCGGGGCACCCGGCCCCGGACGCATCTTAAAAGTTGGGTGCTGGGTAATAGAAACGAAGCAGCCCCGTGTGGGAGTACGATGGTACTGTGACCCAGACGGGGCTGATAAGGAAAGAACGGCGGCAACCTACTCTCGCGCAAGCTATACATGCACTACCATCGGCAATGAGGTGTTTGACGGCCGAGTTCGGGATGGGATCGGGTCGGGCCACCTCTTCA
>CANIZL010000024.1 GCA_947471985.1 Verrucomicrobiota bacterium
ACCTGTTTGTCGCTCGCATTCGCGGAACCGGCCGTCACAAAAAGGAAACAGCGGTAGGCGGCCGCCGCCGCCGGCCAGTCCTCGGGTTCCAGGAAGCTCATCAATCCCTGCTGGATTATGCGGTTGCCCGCCAGCGCGGCGGCGTAGCCGCAGTGCCGGTAGTCCTTCGGATCCGCGACCAATCCCGCCCGGACGGGGTTCAGGTCGATGTACGCCGCCAACGTCTTCAGGGCGGTCGGGGAATTTTCCACCAGAAGACTCGTAAAGCGTTCGGCCCACAGGGTACCGAAGCGCTCGTTCCGCTCGTTGTACCACCGGCTGAAGCTTTGCTTGAACTCCTTCATGAAGGCCGACACATCCCCCTGACGGGCCTCCACCGAAGCCCGGATGGTTGCATCGATCTTCCCCGTCTGTTTTAAGCTCTCCTGCGCCAGCACGGTCCAGACGCCCTGCGGGCCGTAGAACGCCGTCAACTTTTCCAGCAGGGCCTCCTCGGAGAGTTCGGTTGGTGGGGAAATCCGTACCAGCAGGTGGAAGTGATTGGACATCATGCAGTAGGTCAGCACCTCCACCCCGCAGAAGGCGGCCAGGGGCCAGAGCAGCTGGACCAACTTCTCCTTCCCCAGGTCATCCAACAGCTTCTGCCCGCCCACAATCCGTGAAAGGCAGTGATACACGGCCGTCTCCCCGACTGGTTTGATCCGCTTGAGTCTCATTTTGTTCTCCTTGGTGTTTGCGGACCCCACCCAACGGGGTGGGGTTCCACGCCCTACTACGGAGAATTTGGGCGGGAGTTACCGACTTTTTTACAGGGAACCAGCCACGATCTCCATGGAACGTCGGGAATAGGGAGCCTGGCACGCTATCAGAGGGGCTGCGGATCAGTGAACCTGCCACCCGATCTGGCGGGCGGGGGGAATAGGGAGCGTGGCACCACTTCCAGGCAGCAGTGAACCTGGCACCTCTGCTGGTGCGCTCCGTAGAGCGAACTGGGATCTTCCCGTTGCCGCTTTGAAGCGGGCGGGGCGGGGGCGGTGAGCTGCCGTCTGTCAGTGGACCAAGGCTTGGTACACCAGCGTGTTGAATCGCTCGTAGAGTTGGAACTCAGCATTGGGACTGTGCTGGGCCCAAACCATGGCGATGAGCCGTTCCTTCGGGTCGAAACTGCAGTACGCCGTCGTGGCGCCGTTCCACCCATAGCTGCCCTGCGAACCGAGCCAACCGCTCCGGGCCACATCGGTCCGAACCTCCACCCCCAGCCCGAAGCCGTCAGAGACTGGGTAAATTTTCGTGGGCTTCGCCAGTCCATGCAAGTGATCCAGCGTCATGAGTTCGATGGTTTTCCGGCTCAGGAGACGGACCCCACCGAGTTCACCGCCGTTGAGCAGCATTTGGGCGAAACGGGCGTAGTCGACGGGTGTCGAGAAGAGGCCGCCGGCACCCGATGGCCATGGATGTTGTCGCGGCCGGGGTTCCTGGGAACGTAAAGTCCCGTCCGCTTGACGGACATCCATCGCGACCTGGCGCGCTTGACGCGCGGTCGATACGTAAAACGTCGTGTTCGACATCTTCAAAGGACGGAAAATCCGCTCGGTGAGGAACGCATCAAAGGGCTGCCCGGCGACCACTTCAATCAGGCGGCCGAGGACATCCGTGGCCGGGCCATAAACCCAGGCTTCTCCCGGTTGATGCTGCAGCGCGTGGAGGGCCAGCTCCTGGACCATGTCCGCCAGCGTGGCAAAGTCGCCGTTCGGGCGGGGAGGGGGCTCGGCTTGCGGATTGCGCAGTGGAGTGGATCCGCTGAGGCCAGCAGTGTGCGTGAGCAGGTGCTTTATCGTGATGGGAGTGCGGGCCTCGGCGAAGGTGGGCGGTTGGTTCGATCCGCTCGTCAACACCGCCGCCTCGGTGAACTCAGGCAGGTACCGGGCCAAGGGATCGTTGAGCCCGATCCGCCCTTCTTCAATCAGCATCAGAACACCCACCGTGGTGACAATTTTGGTCAGGGAAGCGATGGCGAAGACATCATTGGGTTGCAACGGATCGCCCGGAGCCCTTTCGCCGTAGGTCTGCCAATCCAGGATTCGGCCATCACGGATGATCAGCGTGGTGAGACCCGAGTACTTTCGCTCGGCCACCAGTCCGCGGGTGAAGGCGTGGAGACGTTCGAGTCGCACCGCATCGAATCCCGCCTCGTCCGGCTTGATGAGGGGCAGGGCCTCCGCGGCGACGCCCACGGACGGGCGAACGAGCAGGATCAGCAGGAGCAAAAGGATCGGTCTCGCCGATTTAAACCCAGGGAGCAGCGTTGGTGACATGCCGGAGAACATCCGAAAGAGAAACCGCGAGTCACGGCGAATTCGGCGGGGCCCAAGGACGGCTGCCTGGAATTCCCGCCGGGGTGGACGCACCTCAACGGTGTTCACACCCGCCGTATTCTCGACCGCTTGCGGATAAAAAGGGGGGCCTGAGCGCAGTGCTCAGGCCCCCCGATGGATTGATCCCCGTTTAGCGGAAATTGGCGGTCACCTTCATATCCTTGGTCATGGTGAGGGTCGTCGGATTGGCCGTGCCGGTGGCGTCGCCGGACCAACCGGTCCAGCTCGAACCCGCCGCCGGACTCGCGGTCAACGTGACCACCGTGCCGGCCGCGTACGAGGCTGCCGACGGATTGACCGTCACCGTGCCCTTGCCATTGGTACTCAGGCTCAGCTTATACGTCGAAGTGGTTCCGCCACCACCACCACCGCCGCCGGCAACCACCGTTGAGGTGCGCTGACGGACGGAGATCGTCGCCTGACCGCCTAACGAGTTCCAGACCGTGGCCTGAGAGGGCGCGGTGTTCAGGATAATCGAGCTTTTAAATACCCCCGCCTCATTCACCAGCGTGCCCAGCGCCGGGCCCGTCGGGGAGGTGCCAAACGTCATCACGGCATTCGTGAAGGTCGTGGTGGCATCCACTTTGAATTCATGGGTGTCCGTGAAGTAGTCCGCGTGGCCGATGGTGACGGTCGGGATCGGGCTGACAAACGTGGCGGCGCTCACGGAAACCCCGTTGTAGGTGGCCGTCAGGGTCACCGCTTTACGCTTGCTGACCGCCACCGTGGTGGCATTGACCGAGGCCGTGAAAGCCCCGGCCGCAATCGTCACCGACGCGGGAACCTGAAGGGTCGCGGGATCGCTGCTAGTGAGGGCAATGATCGCGCCGGGGGCGGACCGGGGGAAATTGTCCACCGTCACCGTGACGGTCATCGCGTAACCCCCAACGACTTCCGGCGCGGTCAAACTGAGGATCGAGATCGGGGGCGCGGGAAGCAGCGTCAGACTGGTGGTCAGCGTGGTGCCGTTATACGTCGCCGTGATCGGAACCACGGTCGTCACCGCCACGGGGGCGGTGTTGATCGTGAAGCTCCGGCTCACGTTCGGGCGGTAGATTTCGTAATTGAACGGGACCACCACGTTGGCGGGCACCGCCGCAAGCGACGTGTTCCCACTGCTCAAGGCCACAGCGGCACCGCCGCTTGGTGCGGGAATGTCCAGCGACACGGAGCCCGTCGTCGGGAACCCGCCTTCGACGGCGTTCACCGTGAGCGATGCCAGATGAATGACCGGGGTGATCGTGATGCCAGCGGTCGGTCCGACCGTGCCGTCGGTGGCATAGAGGCGCAGGCTTTGGGGCCGAATGAGCGTGTTGCCGCCCGCGCTCACGGAAAACGTGGCACTGCTTTCACCTTCAGGAATTACCAGAGCGGCCGGAGCGGCGATCAACGAAGTGTCGGTGCTCAGGAAACTGATGGATACGCCGCCCGCCGGTGCCGTCCCCTCCAGGGTGACTTGACCTTGGAGCGTGGTCCCCGGCGCCGGGTCGGCCGGAGTTACGGTTACTGATGAAAGTTGCCCGCTCGGCCGCGGTCCGCGCTTCCACATGACCGGCACCGCCCACGGGGAAACCGGCAGAGCGAAGGTGTGCGAGTAATTGGGGCCGGGCCGGATATAGGCGTAGCCGACAATATTGCCGTCGGCATCGATCCCGGTGGCCACGGAATCCGAACCTTCGGGCAGGAACTGATTGAGGTCGAGGACACTTCCCGCGGAGCCGGACCACACCAGGGCGTGCCGATACCGAATGGCCGCATTCGTGGGCGACAGGATCCAGGCTTCACCCACCTGCTGGGTCGCGTTCATCCCGTTCACTTTGGAAAAGTTGTATCCTTCCGGATGCAGATCCACCGCGCTCGCGGCCTCACCGGTCCAAAGCAGGGCGTGCTGGACGCCCTGCAGGGTGCCCCAGCCGCCTTGTTGCGTGCCGGAGGTGCAGGCGGCGATGGACTCGTCGTAGCCCACCGGGTGGAGATCCACCTCGCTGGCGGCGGTTCCGTGCCAGAGCGTGGCGCGGTAGCCTTTGATGGTGAATGAACTGGACTCCGAGTAGCGGGAAACGTAGCCGACCTCCTCGCCGTTGTAGCAACCCAGTGCCCGCGAAACGTTGTTGGCCGTGGCGCTGAGCGAATAGGTATGCAATACCACGACACTCGCCGCCGACCCGTGCCAGGAAAGCGCTGACTCCGGCGTACCTGGTCCACTCTGGTAGCCGACCTGTTCACCGTTGTGGACGCCGAGGCAATACGACGAATTGTTGAACTGCGCGGTAACCGGATGCAGATCGATTACGCTCGCGGCGGACCCACTCCAAAGCAGTGCGTGCGTCCAGCCATAGCCCATATAGCCCCAGCCGCCTTGCTGGAGACCATCGGTGCCGGTGGCCACGGTGTGACTCCAGATCGGATCGGCAGGGTGCAGGTCCACGGGGGCGAAGGGTTCGCCATGAAAGAGGAACGCGTGGGAGCGACTGGTGGCGAGGGCAGCGCCGCCCACCTGATCGCTGCCCGAGGTGCCGGTCAGCTCGGTGGCGACCGCTCCGGGTGAGAGCAGATTGTTGACGTGATAGGCCTGAGCGAAGGTCCGCGCTGGCAATAGCAGCGCACACGCGGCCACGAGGGGTGAAAGTAAGGAGCGGTGCATGGTTTGACTGGATTTTTGTTTCTGAGGAAAAATGGGGGCGGTCACTTCTGCGCCACGGCGCCCGTCGAACTGCCACTGAAGCTGCTGGTCAGGCGCAGCGTGGTGGCCGGTCAATTTGAAGCGCACGAGTTTTTTGGGAGGAAATGGACTTAGAGTTGGAAAGGAGTCGTCGGGGCATTGATCGTGGCACCGGAGGTGCTTTTGATGGTCATGTAGCCGGGATCGTACGGGATGTAGGGCATGACGGTGCCGCCGTAGCGGCTGCCGCCACCGTTCTGCACTTCACCGGCATAGGTCCCGTCCGGGCGATACGCATAGAGGCGGGCCGTGGCGTCCGAACTGCTGGCCTTGATCAGCATCTGTCCGGCGTTGTTACAATAGCATTTGCTCACCTTGAGGGTGTCGACTCGGACCGACGGGGTGCCGCCACCACCGCTGGTGCCGCCTCCTCCGGACGCCAGCAAGGCTCCTGGCAGGACGCCGAGGGTGAGCGCGACCAGGACCGTCAGCGTGGCGGTGGCGAGACGGGAACTGCGCGGGCTAACGGTTTTCATGATGACGAGGCGATGTTTGATCCCCGAGGTTTTGCTTTTCCCCGCGATCGAGCAATCAGCCTTCAGTAACAGGACTGTTACCTTCGTGCATTCATTGGGCTTTTGCTGTGTGCAGCGGGAAGATCAAGGGCCGGTGTGACTGCCCGATCGCGCGCCGGGGCGCCGGATTGGACTTCGGCCGACGTGGGCGGGATGAATTGGGGAGTGCTTTCGCGCCGTTTTTGTACTTTATTGGCGGCACCATGAATCTGAAACGCTTTCCGGCCGCCGCCGTTTTGCTGACCGGCCTGCTGGAGATTGCTGTCCGTACGACTGCCGCCGACGGCCTGTCCTCCAACGCCAAGGGTCCCGCCGCGACCGTCGCCGCTGCGCAGGCTTTCCTCGCCACCCTGGATGCGCCGACGCGGGCCAAGGCGGTGTTCGCGTTCAATAACCAGGAACAACGGGCGCGCTGGTCGAATTTGCCGACGGGCATTTATGAGCGTGCCGGCGTGCGCCTCGGCGATCTGACTCCGAAGCAGCGGGAGTCCGTCATGGCTCTGCTCGCGTCCGCTTTGAGTAAGTCCGGTTTTGAAAAAGTCCGCGCCATCATGGAAGGCGACGAGACTTTGCGGAGCGGCAACAGCGGGAAGTTGGTCTTCGGCCGGGACGAATTTTACGTCTCGATTTTGGGCGCGCCATCGACCAAGGAGCCCTGGATGCTGCAATTCGGCGGCCATCACCTCGCCCTCAACATCACCCTGGCCGGTGACCGCGGTTCGCTGGCACCCAGCCACACGGCCGCCCAGCCCGCTCGCTTCACCTTGGATGGCAAAAGCCTCCGCGCTTTGGGCGAGGAAACCGATATCGCGGTTTCCCTCATCAATGCCTTGGATGAATCGCAACGGAAACAGGCCATCCTCGGCGCCCAATTTCGCGACCTCGTGCTGGGCCCTGGGCAGGAACTCAAACCCCTCGTGCCAGAAGGCGTGAAGGTGTCGACCTTTAACGAGCCACAGCGGACGCTGCTGCTCAGTCTCATTCGCCAATGGGTGGGCATCCTGCCGGACCACGCGGCGGATCCGAAAATGGCGGAAATTAAAGCCGGCTTGGCCGAGACCTGGTTTGCCTGGAGTGGTCCCACCACCCCGGGCGGCGCCGCGTATTTTCGCATTCAGGGACCCGCCGTGTGGATCGAACTCGCACCGCAACGTCTGGGCGGTGATCCCACCCAGCATCTTCACACCATCTATCGCGATCCCACGAACGAGTACGGCCGCCAATGGTGGAAGCCATGAACCGGGCGGTGAGTTGGCTCGCGGTTTGGGGTGGCTCCCCGCGGCGACAGCTGCGGGTTTCAGCGGGCGCGCTGCTGTGGGCGTTCGCGCTGTCGGTCTGGGCCCATCGCACGGATGAACTTCTGCAGGCTTCGCTCATCACGATCGAACCGGAGGCGGTCCAGCTCGAACTGAATCTGACGCCGGGCGTCGAATCGCTGCCGTCCGTTCTGGCGGTGCTGGATTCGGACCACGACGGCCGCATCTCGAGCGCCGAAGGTGAGACTTACGCCGACCGCGTGCGCTCCGACCTGCGACTGCAACTCGATGGCCGTGCGCTGTCGTTGCGAGGTGCGGGCTGCCAGTTGCCGACGCTGGAGGATCTCCGGGCCGGTGTAGGCACGCTGCGACTGATCGTGCGAGCGGAGCTTCCCTCGCTGGCGAGCGGCCCGCATGAAGTGCAGTATGAGAATCGGCATCGCCCGGAACAAAGCGTTTATCTGGTGAATGCCGTCGTGCCCCGCTCGCCCGCCGTCCAGGTGACCGGGCAGGCCCGTTCGGCGAATCAGAGTGAGACGCGCATCGGGTTCACACTGACGGCAGCTCAAACCAATGCGCCCGTCACCACACCGCGCGGGGAACACTACTGGATCACCTGGAGTGGTCTCGTCCTGTTTCTCGCGGGCGTCGTCGGAGCGCTGGGAGCGGCCTGGTATCGGCGGTAGCGTTGGGGCGGATCCCGTTTCCGCAAAGCTCGGAGCACCGCGCCGGGAGTCCCACGCCGATCCCTCAAACCCGCAGGAAGATCTTCCGCTGATAGAGGAAGCGGGCAAACCAGAAGCCGAAGGCGAGCGTCGTCACGACCAGCAAAAGTTCGCCGTACCGCCCGCACGCCGCCCCCACTGGGCCGCCGACAAACAACTTGGCGAAGGCCTCGAAATCAATGAAGCGCCCCCCGAAGTACATCATGATGGGATTCACTCCGATCCACACAAAGGGCATCGCCCATTTACGGACCTTCCAGACATCGATGATCTGATAAAAGGCCGCCAGCAGCAGACAGCTATAGCCGCCGGCGACCAGGACGAACGACGAGGTCCAAATCTTCTTGATGACGGGAAAGTTCAGGTGCCAGGCCCAACCCACCGCGAGGCAGGCCAGTCCACCCACGATCAAACGCACGACCTTGGTTCGATCCGTAAAGGTGGAATTCTTGAGAACCAGCCCCGCGAAGACGCCCAACAAGCAGCTGGCGATCGCCGGCAGTGTGCTCAGCAGGCCTTCCGGATCGTGGGTGAGGTCATGCTTTCGCAGCGGCAGGTATTGCTGGTCGATGTAATTCGCGAGGTTGGCGCCTTCGGCAAAGTTACCAGCGCCATGGCCGGGAACCGGGACAAAGGACAGTAACGCCCAGTAGCCGACGAGCAATCCCGCCCACACGCCCACCAACGTTTTGGGCTTGAGGTGGCAATAGAGCAGTCCGGCGCCGAGATAGCAGAGCGCGATTCGCTGCAGCACCCCCAGCAAGCGGATCTTTTCGAACGGAGTGGAGAATCCGCCGTAGTACAGGATGCCCAGAAAATACAGGAGCGCGGCGCGGCGCAGAATCCGTTGGGTGGCGATCCAGCGACCTTCCTTTTGCAACGTCTTCTCGAGGGAAAAAACGAGTGAAACCCCGGCGATGAAGACAAAGAGCGGAAAGATGAGATCCTCGAAATGAAACCCCGCCCACGCCTTGTGGTGCAGTTGCTCGGCGATGAAGCCGACGATTCCGCCGTCGGTGAATTTTTGCAAGCCCCGGACTAATTCCTCGGCGCCCAGGATCCAGAACATGTCGAAACCCCGCAGGGCATCGAGCGAGACCAGTCGGGGCGGGTTCGCGGACGCGGTGTCCGGGGAAGTACTGGAGGTGTTCAAGGAGAGTTGAATCGATGCCGATTTAATGTCGCGCCGCACGGTTGTCCGATGGCGTGAGTGCTTCAAATGAATTGGTCGGGGAAGAACGCCTCGATGAATTCATCTGCGATCTCGCGGCGGTTCGGAGATTGGCTGAGGGCGATCTTGGAATCGCGGTGACTTGATGCTCGCGCTTTCCCTCGCCACTCTGGTTTCGTGACCCTATGCGCATCCTCCTCACCGGACTGCTCCTGCTGAGCCCCTGGCTCGGCCACGCGGCGGACCGCGAACTGTTGTCCGATACCGGCTTTCACCGCGGCTTCCGGGTGATTGCTCCATCGGCTGGCAAGCGGGTGGTGAGCGGACAGCTGGCGGGCGATGACGCGTCCGCGAAACCTGTCTGGGATCTGGATCAATGGCACAGTCGTTTTCCCTTCACGTCACCACCGAGCCTCCGTGTCGGTGCGCACTTGGTTTACAGCAACACGGCAAAATGGGTGGTAGTGAACGCCGGCACGTTGACGCTCGGAGTCGATTCGCGGCCGGAATATACGAACACGCTGCGCCGGACCCCGGCGGACCCCTGGGTGCATTTGCTCGCCGAACAGGCGCTGGAGAATGGCCCCAGCCTGCGGGAGATGCGGACCCTGCAGCTGCGCTGTACAGCACGGTTAACCGAGGCCGAGACGTTTCGGCCCGTGGGTTACACGGCGGATCTGCATGCCGCGCAATTCCAACTCGTGGTGACGCTGGCCAACACGCGCCGCGAATCCCCGGGGTACGGCGATTTCCTCTGGTTCGTCGTACCGTTGTACGACGACCGCCATGCGCAGCCGCCGCGTTACCTGAACCGCGACTTCGCCGATGCCTCCGCGAAATTCATTTTCAATCCGGGCACCGACGCCTTCACCCCGCAGCACCTTCGGGATGGTCAGTGGGTGAAGATCGATCGGGATCTTCGCCCGTTGTTGCTGGAAGCCTTGAAGGAAGCGTGGCAACGCGGTTACCTGCGCGATTCCCGGGACCTGGCGGACTATCGGTTGACCACCCTGAACCTGGGCTGGGAAGTCCCCGGGCTGAACCGCGTCGCACTGGCGGTACGCGATCTCAGTCTCCGTGCGGAAGTGTCGGGCGAATAGGGGCGGCGCGGTCAAACATCCAGCGCTGGCGGCCGCAGTGCTGTCGCTCAGATTCACCGACGTGAACCAGCAAGATTTCGCCCCGGCTCGTTCGGGCTTCCGACGGCCGTTGGTGCGGTGGATCGGAATGCTCTGGATGGCCTTCTCTGTCGCGGCGGCGCCGGTGGAATTGAACCTGGGGCGCAATTTTCGCTGGGGCGCGGCGGGCTTGTCCACCGCGCCCGGCAACGCCGCGGGCCTGCGGTTTGAAGCGCATCGTCCGGCTGGCTCGGAGGCCGTGGAGTGGCAGGTGCGATTGCGCGGGCCCACGGAGGATCCGAAGTCCGCGGACTTCGTGCTGCGGTTTCCGAAAGCTTCACCGGTGACGCTCCATTGGAACCGCGGCAGTCACGCGGAGCCAGCCGATTTCCAACCGTTGTCGGAGACGTTGACGGCGGGAAAGCCCGTCGTGCTGGAATCGTTTGGTGGCCGCTCCTCCGATGGGGTCTTGCCGTATTTCAATCTCGCGGGTGAAGGGGGTGGTTTGATCGTCGCGGTGGGCTGGTCCGGCGATTGGCGGGCAACGTTCGAGCGCCAGGCAGACGGCCGCGTGCGGGTCACGGCGGGATTGAAACACGCGCGATTGCAGCCCGCTCCGGGTGAGGAACTCCGATTGCCGTCGGTGCTGTTGCTGCCGTATCGCGGGGATTGGCTGGCGGGACAGAACCGGTTCCGTCGACTGCTGCGCGACGCGTTCACGCCCACGAATCATCCACCCATGGAGCTGATGCCGGTGGCGGCGAGTGTTCATGGGATGATTGGGTTCAACGATACCACCGAGACGAATCTGGTGGCGCTGGCCCGTGACGTGGCGGAGCTGAAGCTGCCGATCGATACTTATTGGCTCGATGCCGGCTGGAACACCGGGGGCTTCCCGCACGGACAGGGCAATCCGTTCGCTGATGCTCAGCGATTCCCGCACGGGCTCGCGCCGGTGGGCGCGGCCGCGCGGGCGGGCGGGATGCGATTTCTGATGTGGTTTGAGCCCGAGCGTGTCATGCGGGGCACCTGGCTCGATCGCGAACATCCCGACTGGTTGCTGCGGCCCGCGGGCACGCCCGAAGCGCTTCGCTATCAGGAGAAGGACGGTTTTCGCATCCTGGATCTGGGGCGAACCGAAGCGCGTCACTGGGCCGTTGAGACGGTAACGCGCGAGATCCAATCCACGGGCGTGGCGATTTATCGGCAGGACTTCAACGCCTATCCGGCGTGGTTTTGGTCCGGCGGCGTGTCCGCGGACGAAGCGGCGCTGCGGGAGGTGCGGTACATCAACGGGCTCTACGATTTCCTCGACGAACTGGTGCGACGGAATCCCGGCCTGATCCTCGATAACTGCGCCAGCGGTGGGCGGCGCCTGGATTTTGAGCTGATGCGGCGCAGCGTGGTTTTATGGCGAAGCGACAGTTGCTGGGGGGAGAAGCCCTTTCCGCGCAACGTCCAGGCCATGTCGCACGGTTTGTCGCACTGGATTCCGCTGCATGGATTGGGCGCGACCGGTACGGATGACCTTTCGCTCCGCAGCGGCATGGGCGCCTGCGCCTCGTTCCCGATCAATTTCCGCGATCCCGCGGCAGTGACGGCCTTGCGTCGCCATCTCCAGCGCTACCTCCCACTGCGTCACCTTTTCACGGCGGACTATTACCCGCTGACGGACTGGACGACGCAGGAGACCGAGTGGCTGGCCTTCCAATACCACGATCCCCAGACGGGCGAAGGATTGGTGCAGGCCTTCCACGGCCCGTCCGGCGCAACGAATCGCCGCGTGGTGAAGCTGCGGGGGCTGGACCCGAAGCGGCGATATCGCCTGACGGATTGGGACAATTCCGGTGAAGCGCCCGTGCGTACCGGGTCGGATCTGGCGACGCAGGGAGTGGAGTTTTTGGCCACCCCGAACGCCGGGACCGCGCGGGTGCTGCACTATACCCGCGTACCGCGCTGAAGGGCGATGGAGCGCAATCAACGCGGCCTGCCCGGGCTCTTTGCTGGGTGAGCGCGGATGAAATGCAAATGGAGGCCGCCACCCCACGAGCGAAGCGTCCGAAGCGGGTTGGCTTCTGAGGCCCGCAGAAAAGTCCAACCGGCGGTGGCCATTTCGGCAATCCGTGCGTCCATGGCGAGGCGCTTCGCGCCGGGACGAGCCACCCGGAACGCAAGATAAATCGAGGTTTGCTCGGTATGGGGATGCTCGGCCAATAGGGCCCGTGCCCGCCGGGCCATCCGGAGGCGCGTGGGCAGGATTATCGCCAGCAGGACCAGGATGGTAAGGGCATGCGCCACCAAAATGATATTCCAGGGTGCGAGGTGCATGCGGTCGGTGTGGGTTGGGTGGCGACGTCGTCGCGATTCGGTTTCAGTTGGCGGGCAGAAATTGCTTCCAATCTTCGGACTCGGCCAGGGCTTTCAATACCTGATTGCGTCGCACCAGGAACCGCCGCAGGTAGGCGGTGAGAAAAAAACGGTTGGCCAGATGCCCGACGATGCCGAAGGGAGACTCAAATTCAAAATGATCGACCATGAGGGTTCCGAGTGGTTGCGCGATGAATTCGTGGTCGTGTCGCAGGCTTTTAAACGCACCGGAAACCAGGACATCTTGAAAGCGGAAAGGGCGTTCGAATTGAGTGATCCGGACGGTGAGTTTTTGCCGGATGCCGAAATGCCGGGCTGACCAGGTCACCTCCTCGCCCAAACCTATGAGTCCGCGGGTCACCCCGGCAACGGCCCGCTCCTGCGTGCCGGTGGCCGAGTGCTGATGCGCATCGATGCTGCGCGCCAGGTCAAATACCCGTTCCGGTGGTGCGGCAATGGCGAGTGATAGCTGCACGATGGGCATATCAGCGCTGCGGCTCAGCGGGTGGGTGGGCCGGGTAGGAAGGGGATGAGTCGGGTTTTCCGGGGAAAACTCGGCGACCGACAGCTAGGCAGCTGAGATAAAGGAAAAAGCCACCGACCGGATAGAGGGCCAGGCTCGTGAAGACCAGAATCCCAGGCCAAGGCGATGGCCGCTCACTGGATCGGCCAAGGCAAAATGCCGCAATCACCACGGCGGCGGTCAGTGACAGGGCGAGGAAGGTCACCGTGCAGAGCCATCGGCGAAAGCGGAAGCGCTCGGCCAGCAAACCCAGCGGGAGAAAAAACAGCGTCGACGTGACGAGTCCCAGGAGTGCGCCAGCGACGGGTATGATGACAAAATTGAGCGGGCCGCCGAGATCCGCGCCGGTCACCGCACGCGGAATGACCCAGGAGCCGTAGAGCACGAGCGGCACAATACCAAAGAACGCAGAGCTCATCAGGGTGGCCAGGATGTGTCGGATGACCTTGAGCGAGGTTCTCACAGTTGAATCAATTTTTAGGAGCGAACTGGGCGGGAAACGAGGCGACTCGCAACGGTGCGAACCGCCTCGAACGTGGGGCTTCGACCCGCCGCCGGCATCCTCGTACCGCTGACGTCTCGGTCAGCGAGGAGTTTCTGCCCGGGCGTGATTCCAAGCCGCCGATCAGACTCGCCGACTCGAAAGTCAGCGGTACACGGGGGCGGCGAATCGCAGAGTCGCGGTCGGGAGTTTTTACGCACCGGCGGTCTCCGCGAGGGGAGAGAGAAGTTGGATCCAAGGAGTGACGTCGGCCGGGGCCGCCAGGGTTGAGTTCTTCGGCAATACCAGGGACAATACCTGATCCCCAACCTGCCAGGAATAGGAACGGTACTGGCCGAAATGGCTAAACGTGCCTTCCCAGACGGCCGGACCCAGGGGACGAAAGGTGGCCAGTTCCAAAATCTCCATCGGGGTCATCATCCCGCATTTCAGGACCTTCGATAAAGCTTCCTTGGCCGTCCAAGCCGCCGTGATTTCCGCCAGAGTCTCTGCTGATGTCCCCGGGAAATGATTCCGCTCCTGAGCGGTCAGCGTGGTGCGAATGATCTCCACCCGGGCGATCTCCACCTCTTCCAAGTCGATCCCCATCGGATGTTCCTCCGCGGTGACGACGGCGGCAGCCGTCCGGTCGGTATGCGTGAGGCTGAGGCTGATGGGGGTGCGGAACGGATGGTAAACCACGGGCTGTTCGAAGACTCCGCGACGGATCTCGACCTCGCGAGGGTCGGCGGCTTTGAACCCGTGGAGGAGGGCCGCTTTGGCGGCCACGCGCCCGAGGAGGTAACTTTGCCGACGGCGCGGGAATTGCAGGGCGGACAGCGCTTGGATTTCACTCGCCCCCAGGACGTTGGCGGACTGGGTTTCCCAGACCGCAAACTGCGCCGCCTGCGCCACGGCGACGGTGGCGTCCCAGCGGATCTCGCCCCGGTGGAGGGGCAATTGAAGCGTCCGCGGTTGCGGCAATAAGGCCGGCCACATTTCTGCGATCCTCGCGGATGGGCCGGTGACGGGCCATCGCGATTTTTCGGGCGAGAAGGCGAAGCATTGGACAACGCCCCCCTAATGATGTGCTTGGCACCCGTCACGGCGGCGGATACCTTTGTACCAATATGTGTCCCAGCGCAGCATCGCCGGACCGCCCGTGGTGGTGAGGGTATTTTTATGAGTGCCTCGCTTCATCTTTCAACCGCAGCGCTCGCCGCCGGTCTTGAGGATATTCGTCGTTCACCCGCCGATCAGGGGCGCCTGGTGATGATCGTCGTGCGCCCGGATCGCGATCTCCGCGAATTGCCCCATGCGGCGGAGATTTCTCCGGAGTCCGGACTGGCCGGCGATCGCTGGTCGCGTCACTGCACGCGGCGTTTGCCCGACGGACGACTCAACCCCGACACCCAGTTGACGCTGATGAATTCCCGCGCCGCCGCGTTGATCGCCGGTCCGGAAGCGCGTTGGCCGTTGGCGGGCGATAACCTGGTGGTGGATCTCGATCTCAGCGTCGACAACCTGCCCGCCGGCCAGCGGCTCAAATTGGGCGGGGCGATTATCGAAATCAGTCCCGAGCCCCATACCGGTTGCGCCAAGTTCGCGCAGCGTTTCGGACCGGACGCGCTGGCGTGGGTGAATTCCCCGATCGGCCGGCAACTCCGCCTTCGCGGGGTGAACGCGCTGGTCCTCGAAGCCGGTTGGGTGCGGACGGGCGATCGCATCGAAAAATTGGGGAACCCGTAAGAATGTCGCAATTCCATGGGTTACCCTGATTCCAAATGCCAGCCCGGTCCGTGAAACGTTCAGCGCCACATGAGGGTGTGTATGCCCGAATTGCGCCCTCGCGCATCCATGGCGTGGGCGTGCGTGCGATCCGCGATATTCCTGCCGGGACGCTGGTGTTCCACGGTGAAAGCGTCCGGGTGGTCTGGCTGTCCCGCGCCGAAGTGCGACGTCTGCCCGAAGCCATCCGCGCGCTGTATGAGGATTTTGGAATGGTCTGCGGCGATCAGATCGGCGTGCCGCCCAGCTTGAATCGCTTGTCGGTCGGTTGGTACGTGAACCACGCCGATCGTCCGAACCTGGTGGCGGGCGACGACGGACTTTTTCGGGCGCTCCGGCGCATTCGGAAAGGTGAGGAACTCACGGCCGATTATCGGACCTTTGTGGACGAGGCCCTCCCGTTCAAACCGAGCCGTGCCCGCCGAGTCCCGCGGAAAAAGGTCCAACCGCTGCGACAGGTGGACCCGCAAGGCTGATCTGCTTTGCGGGCGGGACCGTGCGGGGGGCTGATCAAGCCGGCGGTAACTCCACAAGGAAGGTGGCACCGTGGCCGGCTTCGCTCGCGCACCAGACTTTGCCGTTCATCGCCTCCACCATCTTTTTCACGATCGAGAGACCCAATCCGGTCGAATGCTCTCCCCCGGTGGGTTTGGCGCTTAACCGCGCAAACTTGCCAAACAGTTTCTTCTGATCCTCCGCGCTCAGGCCCGGGCCTTGGTCCTGCACTTCACAACGTACGCCGTCCCCGGAGCGCTGGACGCGCACGAAAATTTCCCTTCCGGCCGGCGAGTATTTGATGGCGTTGGACAGCAAATTCTCGATCACCTGGGTGAGCACCGAGGCGTCGGCCAGCACAGCGATCGATTCCGTTGTCGCCGCCCAGTGGATCGTTTGTTGTTTGGCCACGGCGTGCGGGCGCTGCGTTTCCACGACGGCGCCCACGACCGTTGCCAGCGGAATGGGCGCCAGATTCAGCTGCATTTCGCCGCGCTCAATGCGATTCGCATCGAGAAGATTTTGCACCATCTCGGCCATACGCGCGGCGGTGTTGCCGATCCTTCGGGCATTGGCATCCAGCTCCGCGGCACTGGCGGCGAGATCCTTGACGTGTCCCTCGGCCAGGGCGGACGCATCTTCGGAAACCATTTCCGCGTAGCCCATGATGGCCGACAGCGGATTGCGCAGGTCGTGCGCGGCGATGCCCATGAACTCATTCTTTTCCTCGTTCATTTCCCGCAGGCGCTCGCGGGCGTGCTTCAATTCGAGGTGGGTGCGGACGCGCGCCAGCAGTTCGGGCGGATTGAAAGGCTTGGTCACGTAATCGACCGCTCCCGCCTCGAATCCCTGCACCAGATGTTCCATCTCATTGCTGGCCGTCAGGAAAACGACCGGAATCTGCACGGTCGCCGGGTCCGCTTTTAAACGACGGCAGACCTCGAGGCCGTCCATGACCGGCATCATCAAATCGAGCAGGATCAAATCCGGCAACCGGCTCCGCACCGATTTCAACGCCGCGTCACCGCTGGCCGCGGGCATGACTTCGTAACCTTGATTGCGCAGCACGGTGCCGACGACCTGCAGGTTTTTGGTGATATCGTCGACCACCAGGATTAGGGACTTCATTGAAGGAGACGGCATAAGACTTCGGTGCGCGGGGAACTTCCGACGGCGCGCATCGCTCCGCCATTTCGTTTTGCGCGTGTGCTTTCGAAGTGGTGTTGGTGGCGGTCGGTGAGTCTAACCGGTTTGGACGCGGGTAGGGTCTTCATGCCTCCAGCGCCAGTTTCCCCACCAGTTCCGGGAATTCCGTCAACGTTTTCGGCAGTCGATCCAAATCGAATTCCTGAACTTGTTGATCGAGTCGGCCCGCGTAGTTCCCGAGGCTCGGCCATTCACCGGCCTCGGCCCAGCCCTGCAGCCGGCGGGCAAACGCCTCGATTTCGCCCATGACCTGCGCTTCGCAGAGGGCCGGCCAAACGGCTTTTTCCTCGTGTCGCAGCTTTTGCAGCAATTCGAGGCGCTTGGCGCGCACGGCGTCGGAGATTGGCGCGGTCACGGCGGCGGCGACCGGAGCCTCGCCCGCCACCGTCGGCTCCACCGGCCGTTGCTGCGCGGGTTTGAGGAAGCGCTTCAACTCGGCGATCAGCTCCGACCGATTGAAGGGTTTGCGGATAAAGCCGTCGCAAATCTTGCGCGCCTTGGCTTCCTCTTCGCGGAACGAAGACGCCGTCACGGCAATCACGCGGACGTGTTTCAGCTCGGGATTCGCCTTCACCCGTTTGGTGGCTTCGTGGCCGTCCATCTCCGGCATGCGCATGTCCATGAGGATGATGTCCGGCCGAAGCGTCTCGGCTTGCGCCACGGCTTCGACGCCGTTGACGGCCAAAAAAATCTTGTGGCCGGTGCCCTCGAAATAGCCCGTGAGTAGTTCGCGGTTCAACGCGACGTCATCGGCCACGAGAATCGTTGCCGGGGCGAATTGGGTGAAGTCCCCGTCGCCGCCCATCCCGATCGCGTCGGACTCCGCCAATTCCGTGATAATCACGTTGGGGAATTTAAAGCGGAACTTGCTGCCGCGGCCCGGATCGCTGGTGACCGTGACCAAACCGTGCATCATCTCGGTGAGGCGGCGGGTGATGGTCAGTCCCAGACCGGTGCCGCCGAACTTACGCGTGCTCTGGCCCGCCACTTGGGAAAACGCGCCGAAGATGTGCTCCTGCTGTTCCTTCGGAATGCCGATACCCGTGTCGGAAACTTCGAGAATGAGGTCGATGCGGGTTTCGTCGGGCTCATTCGAGGCGGGCAGGGGAGTGCCGGCCGGTTGTTTCTCGGGGGGACGCTCAAACGTGGCTTTGATTTTCACATGCCCCTGCTCGGTAAACTTGAGCGCGTTGCCCACGACGTTGAACAAGACCTGTCGCAGCCGCACTTCATCGAGCATCAATCCCCGGGGCAGACGGGGATCGATTTCGACCAACAGTTGCAGGCCCTTCTCGCCGGCCTTGATCGAAAAGAGTTGTTGAATCTCGGCGACCAACCGCGGCACGCAGATGGGCTCGTACTGCAATTCCAGTTTGCCGGCCTCGATTTTGGAGAGGTCGAGGATGTCATTGATCAGGGCCAGCAGCGTCCGGCCGCTGGACGAGATGGCGTCGAGATAACCCCGGTCCTTGGACGCCGCCATCTGGGTGCGAAGCAACTCCGAGAATCCGAGGATCGCATTCATCGGCGTCCGGATTTCGTGGCTCATGTTCGCCAGGAACTCGCTCTTGGCGGCATTGGCGGCTTCCGCCTGGGCGCGGGCCGCCTCGGCGGCCGCGCGCGCGGCTTCGAGTTGGGCGTTCTTGGCCTCGATGTCGGCCCGGGACTGCTCCGCCGCCTTGCGCGCCGCATGTTCCTCGCGCAACAACTGCTCCCGGAGCTGCTCGGATTCGCGCTGGCGTCGAATGACCAGCGACCGCGCCACAAAGGCCCAGCCCACCAAGCCCAACGCCGCGCCACCTCCGGGGACAACAATAAACGCATTGGCGTACCACGGGGCGACTATGCTCAGGAACACTCGTGCGGGTTCCGAGTAATTCAGATCGCGGTCAATCGATTGAACGAAAAACGTGTAGTCACCCGGCGTCTGGGGATTCCAATCGAATTGCGTCGCGGACGTCGATTCGCGCCAGACCGCATCGCGCCTGGCCGGGGGTGTTTCCAATTTGCCCGGCACGACCGCACACCGATAGAGACGCCGGAGCGGCTGCGTCTTGAAATCCGCCGCATTGAAGCGGAATCCGACCAGTTGCCCGGAGGTGATCGAGGGAATCTTTTCTGCGTTGGAACGTTCCTTGTCGGTCTTCACGACCAACTGCGGCGCCGGGGGAATCTGGCGGGTGGGGCGGTAGCAACTGACACCCTTCGTCGTGCCAATCCAGTACGCGTCATCTTTGCCCTGGCTGATGGTCATCACATACATCTCGGGCAGTCCATCGCCGTCATCGAGCCAGGACCAGGTTACGCCATCGTAGCGAAATAGTCCCGAACTCGAGGCGAACCACAGCACGTCGTGGCGATCCCGGAGGATTTGAAAAACCATTCCCCGCGGCACGGGCCGATCCGCCGTGCCTTCCAAACCGGAGAACTTGGTGCCGTCATATTGGGCCAGGCCGGCCGCGGTCCCGATATAGAGCAGGCCATCCAAGCCCTCCTGGAAACACCAGACATAGTCCGACGGCAGGGCGCCATCCGTCGTCACGGAGTTGAAGTGCTGAACCGCACCGCCGCGGAGGCGTGATAAGCCGTCGGGCCGATAGCGCCCGGCCATCCACAGGGAGTCGTGGGAATCGTGGTAAAGGGCCGAGACCCAGTTGGTCACGCCCCGGATCTTTTCGACCTGCGCGGTCCCCGCCTGAAGCTCGTTCAGGTTCAGCTTGTTCACTCCATCCATCAACTTGCCGATCCACAGATTGGTTTGGGCATCTACGTAGAACCCGAAGTTCAGACCGGAGGTCAGGTTCTTGATATTGGGTGGCAGACGGAAGACAGTTTCCCCCGGTGCGCGATAGTACGCCGCGCCCAAGCCGGATTCCCCGCCGGCCCACAAGCCGCCCTTGGAATCGGCGTACAGGGCGAACACATCGGGTTTATCCATGCCCTCCGTGCGCGCATCCAGAAAGCGGTTTTCGCCGGGGGCCAGCCGGCCCGGTTTCACGTGCGCGAGATAGGCGCCACTGCTGTCGCCTGCGAACCAAACCGTTCCATCGGTGGTGACGGCGCTGGTGAAAGTCGAGTCGTAGGGCAGACCGTCCGCCTTGCCATAGTTGGCGAAGGTTCCCTCTTCATAGCGATAGAGTCCCGCCCAGGTGGCAAACCACAGCGCTCCGTCGGGTCCCGCCCGGATTTTAACGGAGGGCGCCGAAGGCGCATCCTTCCCGGCACCCATCCGGGTGAGCGTGCCGCGAACCGGATCAAAACGGGTCAATCCACCATTGTTATCGCCCAGCCACAGGATTCCTTCCGGGGTCGTGTAGAGGGCCGAGACCGGTGCGTCGATCCGGCTCTCCGCGCTGAGGAGGTGTTCCAGATGTTGGCCATCGTATCGCGCTACTCGGTTATTCCGGGGCAGGTTGTCCCGGAACCACAGGGCTCCATCCGGGGCCGCGTGGAGAGCGTCCAGGAAGGCGGCCCGGCTGACCGCGGCGACTTCCACGGCGTTGGTGCCGTCCACCCGCCACAATCCTTGGAGGTACGTGGTGGTCCACACGTGCCCCTGACGATCCACCGCCAGGGCCTGGTTCATGATTGTGTCGTAGGGCAGATTGATGCGTGGGATGCCCGGAATGGTTTCGAAGGTTTGTCCCTGGTAGCGGGACAATCCTTCGCGCGTTCGCAGCCACAGCGTCCCATCCGGTGCCGTTGCCAGGTCGAAGACACGTCCGGCACTCAGGCCATTGGTGCCGCTGGGGAAACTTTGGAAACGGCCCTTGGCGGCATCCCAGCGGGAAACGCCCTTCTCGCTGCCAAACCAAAGCGCTCCGTCAGGCCCGGGCTGAATGCAAAACACGCTCTTGTCGAGGAGGCCATCGCGCTCCGAGAAGTTGGCGAACCGCAAGCCATCAAAGCGCGAAACCCCCGCCTGCGTGGCCAGCCAGAGCATCCCGTTGGTAGCGAAATGGAGATCGTAGATCTGACTGCCGGGCAAGCCGTTGGCGGTGGTGTAGCGGCGCCAATGACCTTTGCGGAAGGGGGCGATCTGGAAATCCGCGGTTTGCGTCTGCCCGGTTTGCACCCGCAGGACCTCGCCCTGGTGATATTCAATCACCCCATCCGGTGCGTGGATGCGCACTTTGTACTCCCCGGGCCGAACATTGGGAAAACGATATTCCGCCACGCCGTTGGTGAGAAGGGCAACCGCCGACGCCGCGAGTCCCGGGGTGGTGAGACTTCCGGCCGTGCGGGGCGGAGCGTCCGCCCGCACCAAGTGAACGATGACGTCCGGAATCGGCGAACCGTCGAAGGCCGTGATCCGGCCGGTGAGATTGACGTTCGGGGCCAGGGTCAGGTTGACCTCCCGGCGTTCACCGCTCCGGCACGTCACTCCGAAAGCCCACGCGCCCAGATCCCCGCTACTGCCTTGAACATCGAAATTTCCCGCGACCATCGGAGCGGGAATAACCCGGGAGTAGGTGCCATCCGTACTGGAGAGGATCCGGACAAGTTCCTGGTCCTGGCGCAGGATTCTCACCGTGGCATTGGGCATCGGTTGGCCGGTGGCATCCTGGAGGCGGCCGGCGACGACCGCGGGACGGAGCAGCGCCGAGGGCAATGGCAGTGCGGCTTCGATGATTTTGGCGTTGCCGATCAAGCGGCCGTGATGGGCACCGGCCGTGGTGTCCTTCACCACTCCGTTTTCCACCTCATCAAAATTCCACAAACCCGCCAACCCGGGCTCGTTGCCGGTCAGGCGGCGGAACAGGGTATCGTTGATCTCCGCCTCACTCCGCACGCGGTTCCAGACCCGGAATTCGTCCATCGCCCCTTTGAACAACGCGGGCGTATCGTTCGTGGTCACCGTCTGGCCGAGGAAATTGCGGGTGCCATTGCGCAGGCCGGTAAAGCTGCCGGTGTAGCTGTTGGACCCGACGAGGACGCCGTTGAGATACAGGCGCATTCCGCCTTTGCCGGAAACGGCTGCCACGTGACACCACTGGCCCGCGCTCAGGACGTCATCCACGTCGATCCAGTGCAGGTCGGAGAGCCGACCGGAAGGGTCCGCCACCACGAAGCGCAGTTGGCCGGTGTCATGTTCCGCAAAGACGGACATATCGCCCAGCGCACCGCCGTAATTGAACAGGCGTTTCTCGGCCCCGGTGAAGGCATCCCAGCGCACCCAGGCTTCCACGGTGGCCTCTTCGAAGGTGTTGAAGAGATTTGGGGGTAGTTCGACGAAACCGCCGGTGCCATCGAGTTCGAGGACCCGCTGTGGGGCGGGCCGGGATTGGGCGTTAAGACCGCCGGCCCAAAGCAAGAACAGCAGGACGGGAACCAGGAATCGCCCGGGGTGCCTTCGCAGAGTCATTTGCAAGCGCACGATTAAACCAGACGGCCGGAGGCGAGGAAAGCGGCAATTCCGGCGCGGGGTGTGGGGAGCAGCACTTTCTGATCACGCGGGGGCGCGGAGACGCGGAGGGGGGGGGCGAGTCGGGTCACGACGAAGCTCTCTCCCTAACGCGGCACGCCGACTGGAAAGTCAGCGGTGCTGTAACGCCGGTTTTCCAACCGGCGAGGAACTATGTCGCGGGGGTCAGCTGGTTCCAGTTCGCCAGGAATTCCTTGGCTTCATCAAACCGGGTGTCATCCAACACCCAAAGCTCGGGACTAAACGGGACGCCGCCCACCAGGCCTAAAAGGTTCTCGTTTCGCATCGTACATGCGATGCCGGAGGCTTCCAGCATGCTTTGGATCAATCCAAGGCTGGCCGAATCGAGGGAGGAGGTCAGGTATTTCATAGTGTTGTTAGAGATTACCGGCCGAAGGATGTGCGGTGGAAGTGGGCCTTCATTTTTGAGTGACGATAAAACTCATTCGGATTGATAAGAGATCTCAAGGTTAATGCCCGTTTCGCTCAGGAGCTCCGACAGGGACGGAGGGATAACCACATCGAGGAGGCCACAGGTAGTCGTCATGGCAACGTGCAGGGTGTAGTCCTTACTGCCGGCTCGCAGGTCCTGCAAGGTCGCTTTATGACGGGTGAGAACTCGGCGCACCTTTCGCAGCCAACTCGACCAAGTTTCACTGGGCCCAGCCAGCTCGAGCACCCAGAGCCCGGGGACCGTCTGGATTCGCACAAAAAGTGGCGCCGCCTTGTCGTCGCGGCGAAAGCAGCGCAGCAGGGAATTGTATATTTTCGGAGCCGTCAGGTCCGGAAGTTTCGCGGGCATGGGGAGTCGTGTTAATGGGCGGGGCCGTTTATCGCGTTGGCACGGTAAGGCGTTAGCAATTCGTCCGTCAAACGGGCTCCAAAGGCTAAATGTCTGGGCGCCCGAAATTATAGGTTCCGATGCAGCCGATGGTGAGTCAGCCCGGCCGAATTGGCATCAGTGCGATATGTTTAAGGCGTGTGGCGGACAATCTGGAGGGTTTGTCCGGGCGCAAGTTGGTAGGGAATGCCGGGCGTCGCCAGGCCCGATAGGGGCAAGGGGCGTTGAGTGACTTGGATCGGCTGGCCCGCGACTTGGACGCTGGGTCCGGTTCTCGCGGGCAACCAGAAGATACCCGAGATCGGGGCGTCGCCCTGCGTGTGCGTCACCGTCGTGGTGATCGCGTTGCCCGTCTGACGGTGCTCGAGGGTGACGAGGTGGGTGCCGATGCGACAGCCTTCCACTTTGTACCACGACAACCCGGTCGGGAGTTGGGGAAAGAGATCGATTTGGTCCGTCCGGAATTGCGGGCGGATGCCAGCGAGGCCTTCGATCACGTTTTGCAGGAAGGGACCAAAGGACCAGAGTTGGATCAGGTCGCCGCCGCCCGGAAGCGTTTCGTCAAAGGCTCCCAGCATGCGTTCTTCCAACGGGGCTTTGGCGGACAATTTCATCAGCTTCCACGCCAATTCCGGTCGGCTAAAGTTGAAGGCGGTCTGCGCCAAAACCGTGTTGTGCACCACGCCCACGCCTTCGTTGGCAATCTTGGGTTTCCATTGGGCTACAAAACCCCATTGATCGTTCACCCACTCGCGTTGCAGTCGGTCCAAGGCGAGCAACGCCTTGTCCGGGTCGGCGATCCCCAATCGTTGGGGAAAAACCACCGCCCAAAAGTTGTCCATCGTCGGGGTATGATCGGCGCGGAGTGAGCAGGCCCACATGTTCTCCTGGGGATTCCACCAATCGCGATTGAATCGCGTTTTCAATTCGCGGGCGCGAAGGCGGTAGTCGTCGGCGGGCTGGACGCCGAGGGTCTCCGCCATGTTCGCCAGAGCTTCGTAGGCGGCGTAAAGATGGCCGACGGAATCCAAGCGCTCGGAACCCATGCCCGCTTGTTCCATCAGGGCGGGTCCTTCCAGATAGCCGTCGTGATCCGCATCCGCCGTGGCCAGCGCGTGGGTGAGCATCGGAACGCAGACGGAATAGGCCTGCTGCAGAAAGGTTCGATCGCGCGTCCATTGAAAGTGCTCCCAGCAGGCGTGCACGAGTTGCGGCGTTTCCTGGATGTGATCCCAGCCGAGCAGCCGGCCGTTGCTGGCCACTTCGTGGGCGCCTTGCTTTTTCCGGTCGGCGAAGTGGAGCAGACAGCGCAGTGTGTCGCGGGCCTCCGCAGCGAATCCCGCCGCGGCCACGCCCGGGGTGGAGTGCAGGCTGTCGCAGCCGAACAACCACGTGTAGATGGGAAATCCGGCGGCCAGGAACGGGGCGGGATAGCCGGGGCGGAGATCCATCAGCGACAACACCACATTGGCCTTGGCGCAGAGAAACGCGTCGGTCATCGCTGCGTCGGAGCTGGTGAATTTGACGCCTCCCAGAATGCGCTCACGATAGTGCGCTTGTTTGCGGGCGAGCGATTCCCCGGCCTGCTGCAGGAGGGCGGGGAAGCGGCTGCGTGCGCCGTTCACCCCGTTCGTGTGCTCGCCGAGGATGAGGAATTGCAGCGTGGTTTCGCCGCCGGGGGCCAGTTCCAGAGCGTAACTCAAGACGCCCTGGTTGCCGTCCACCCGCTGTTCGCTGGGCCTCCGGTCTGCGCCAAAGACGACGCCCCATTGATCCGCCATCCGGGTGTCGTAGCCCTGCATGAGGCCGTCCTTATATTCGACCACGTCCACTCCATTGGTGAGTTGGGATTCGTAACTTGGACGGAGGTTCACCGCTCCGGTGAATTGCAGCGTCAGCGTGCGGGTTTTGTCGGTGTCATTGTGGAGGGTGAATTGGGAGATCAGAGCCGATTCCTCCTCCGGGACAAAATCACGCCGGATCGCGCGCAGGCCGCTGCGATTGAATTCAAAGGTGGCCGTGGCGAATTGATGTTCGAAGCGATCGGGCCCCACCAGACGCCAGGGCCGCTGGCCGGCTTCCCGGACTTCGACATCGAAGCCATTCAAGAGTTTGATGGGATGACTCCAGAGTCCGCCCTGATCGCCATCGAGGCGGCCGACGGCGGGGAAGGTTCCGTCCATCGCGCCAAATTCGTAGAGTCTGGGGCCGGCGAGGAGAAAGGGCGTTTCATCCTGGAGCGGGTGGGTCCGAAGCATCGGCCCAAATTTTAAGGCCTGAAGACCCACGGCGCGTTTCAGGACGGTGATTTCCTCCAGTTTCCGGCCCGCGGGATAGACATCGATCTCGGAAAGGAATCCGCTTCGGCTCCAATCGGGTCGGTTCGCGGGTAGATCGAAGAGCAGGTGGCGGAAGCGGCCGATCGTCCCGCCCACGGCGTTCACGCTGGAGCCGTGCTTGCCGCCTTCGCCCAAGGAGGTGGTGTCGACCGTTGCCAGCTTTACCCAGTTCGCGGAAAGATCTTCCGGCTCGGCACTCGGAGCCGGCTCGCGATCCGAGGCCCAGAGGGTGTAGCGTTGGGGCGACAGCGCGCCGGAGTGCCAGGAAAACACGTTGATGCGGGCGACGTCCATCGGCCGCTGGAGGTCGGCAACAATTCGGGAAGTCCCGCGGGTATCGAACCAGGTGCTATTGCCCGGATCGTCCCCGGTGGCGGCCCCTTTGCCGTCGTTCAAGCGCGGTAATTCCAGGCCCTTCGCTCCGGCGTCGGCGTGCGGTTTGCCGTATGCCGGGACGTAGCGGAACACCACCCGCGGGTTTTGATTCCGGCTCTGATCCGCATCGTCCCCAGCGGAAGGCGCGCCCATCGACAGGTCGGCCCATCCCCGGGTGGTGCGGTCGATGCTCGTGACGATTTCGGCGCCGCGGGCGTTACCGCCCAACAAGGCTGCAGCGCAAAGGCTGCCCAGCAGGCTCGTGATACCGTGGAATTTCATTAATTCGTGATCGCAGGGGTTTCGTTCCGCCCCCCGTTCCTGCGTCGAGACGCAGCGTACCTGCTCGCCGCTGGGGTGGCCAGAGACGCGGAGGAGGGATGGGGCGAGGTTCTTGGTTCATGGTTCATGGTGGCTCCGGGTGCGGAATTGAATCGTTTGGGAGGGACACGCGGAGGAGGGGAAAAGCGGGATGGGATGGGAATGCCTGCCTTCTCTCCGCGTTCTCCGCGGCTCCGCGTGCGGAATCGGCCCCACTCTGGAGCTCGCCCCGTTACCGGATGGCCTCTACTCTGCCGCCAATGTCCGAAGTCACCCAGTTGCTCGGGGCCATCGAAGCGGGCGATCCGAAAGCGGCGGATCAATTGCTGCCGCTGGTCTATGAAGAGTTGCGCCAGCTCGCGGCGCGCAAGATGGCGCAGGAGCGACCGGGACAAACCCTGCAGGCCACCGCGCTCGTCCACGAGGCGTGGCTGCGCTTGAACGATTCCACGCGGCAGGAATGGCGGGGCCGGGAGCATTTTCTGAGCGCGGCGGCGGAGTCGATGCGCCGGATTCTCGTCGACCAGGCCCGTCGCAAGGCGCGGCAACGTCACGGTGGACAGTGCGAACGGGTCGACTGCGAGTTGATGGACCTGCCCATCGCGGCCGACGACGAGCGGTGTTTGCAGGTCAGTGACGCCCTGGATCAATTGGCGCGGATCGATGCCCGGAAGGCGGAGGTCGTCAAAATGCGGATGTTTGTCGGCCTGGAAGTGCAGGAAATCGCCCTGGCGCTCAAGGCTTCCGAGAAAACCGTGCAGCGGGACTGGGTCTTCGCCAAAGCGTGGCTTTCCCGGGAATTGCAGCAGGCCGATGCGGCGTCGGCCGGGACGTCCGATTTGAAGGACTAAGGGCAACAGAATGAGAAAAATAATGCACAGCATCCCGGCATGAGTCCGAGTCTGGAAAAACTGGAAACACTTTTCGAAGCGGCCGTGGCTTTGGAAACGGAGGGCCAACGGGCCGAGTACCTGGATCGGGCGTGCCCCGATCCAGCGCTTCGGCGCGAGGTCGAAACCCTGCTGGTGTGCCATCAAAAGCCGGATCGGGTTTTTGCGCGCGACACGATCCGGGTGGTCCCGGTTGACGTCAGCGGTTCGTACCGATCGGGCCAGTGTTTGGGGCAAATTCTGGATGCGAAATACCGCCTGGACCGTCTGCTCGGCCAGGGCGGCATGGGTGAGGTTTACCTCAGCACCCATCTGGGCACCGGGCGCTACGTCGCGGTGAAGTTGATTACCCCGCAGTACATGCGGAACCCGGAGTTCGTCGAACGATTCAAACGCGAAGCGCGCGCGGCGGGACGCTTGCGGCATCCGAATATCGTCGACGTTACGGACTTCGGCGTGGCGCAGGTCGACGGCGAGGACGTCGCCTATCTGGTCATGGAGTTTTTGGACGGCTGCACGCTGAGCGATGTGCTGGCGGAGGAGGTCCGGCTGCCGCTTCCGTGGGTGGTTGATATACTCGAACAGGTTTGTTCCGCCGTGCAGGAAGCGCATCGGCGCGGCATCATTCACCGGGATCTGAAGCCGGCCAACATTTGGCTCGAACCGAACGCCCTGGGGGGCTATCGCGTGAAAGTGCTGGATTTCGGCATCGCGAAACTGGCCGAAGTCTCGGAATCGGTGAGCGCGTTACCGCGTCGGGCGATCCCGCCGCCCGCGGCGCTGCCGGCTCGGCGAGTCGCACCCTCGGCGACCGGGAGCACGTCCGCGGACGGTCGCACTCCGATAAACCCGGCGGCCGTCCCCGCCGCCGGGCTGACGGAAGTTGGCTCGATTTTGGGCACGCCGTGGTACATGTCGCCCGAGCAATGCCATGGCGACGCTCTGGATGCCCGCTCGGATATCTACAGTCTGGGCATTATCGCGTATCAGATGGTGGCTGGCACGACGCCCTTCACCGGGGATGGTTTGGTGGTGCTGCGTGCGCATCAGGAGAGTCAACCCAAGCCACTGGAGGACCACGTCCGCAAGCTGCCGCTGCCGGTGTCGCGGGTCATTATGTCGGCGCTGGAGAAGGACCCGGCGTTGCGACCGCAAACCGCGATGGCGTTCGCGCACGCCTTGCGCGCTAATACAGAGAATCTGGGCGCCCTGTATCGACGCGCGTTCGCGCTCTACTGCGAATACTTTCCCCAGATCATCACGCTCTCGCTGCTCGCCCATATTCCGGCGATACTTATCACTCTCATGATGGTCGGATTGAGGGTGGCGGATCCGTGGCTGGGGCAGGGTGGTCAAATTGCCTTGGGGATTCCGATCGGGCTTCTCCGGGGAGCCGCGAACTTTCTGGCGGGCTCGGTCGTTTCCGGCGTCATCGCCATCATGGTGACGCAATTGGCGGTGATGCCGCTGAAGCCGGTGACGCTGCGCACGGCCTTTGCGCCCCTGCGGGGTCGTTGGCGGCCGCTGTTGAAAACCGGTCTCGTGGGCACCTTGAGAATCTTCCTGGGGTACCTTCTGCTGGTGATTCCGGGCATTGTGATGACGGTCCGCTATTCGCTTTGGGCCCCCGTGGTGCTCCTTGAGGGACTGGAAAATCGGGCCGCCCTGGAACGTTCGCGGCGCCTGGCCGCGCGTTCGTGGCGCACCGTCTTTGCGACCGTCCTCTTTCTGGCCCTGTTGCCGATCGTGATCGAGTGGGTGATCACCCGACTCGCGGGCGTCGGTGGCGGCGATAAACCGAGCCTCGCGCAAAATGTGGCCTCCGAGTTGATCACCCTGAGCAGCGTCTTTTTCCTGCCCCTGGTCTCCATCGTCATGGCGCTCGTCTACCTGAAGATGCGGCAGCTTGCCGGCGAGGAGATGACCCAGTTGATGCCCCGGATTGAGGGTTCCACGGTGCGGGCCAAGTGGGATCGGCGAATACGCACCGACGTGGATTCGGTGGTTTGATCACCCGCCGGCGGGGGCACGCGCCCCGAGGGTTTCCGACGGGGCGAAACTTTTCGCAGATCGATGTCCGATCGGCTGGGGAAACGTCGCCAGAGGTTATGGAACGACGAATCTGCCACCTATGTTAACGCCTCCCCAAAACGATGCGGAAGTTGCCGAGACCCTCGGCTTGAACGCGAAGCCGAAGCGGTTTTTTCCGCGGAGCGCCGGCGCCCTCGCGTTGTATGCGGTTCTCGCGCTGGGCGGCGGGTATTTCTACTGGCAGAGCCAGCTGCGGAACCGCACCCCGCGTTTTGAGCTGGCGCCAGCCCGGCGCGGCGATCTCACGGTGATCGTTTCGGCCACCGGCACGTTGCAGCCGGTAAATACGGTCGAGGTCGGCGCCGAGATTTCCGGGCGCTTGGAACGGGTGGCGGTGGACTTCAATGCCCACGTCAAAAAGGGCGACACCCTGGCGGAAATCGACACCAAACAACTGCGGGCCCAGGTGGAACGTTCCGCGGCGGGACTGGAAGCCGCGGAAGCCGGCCTCAAGCAGGCGCAGGCGACGCTCCTGGAGGCGAAGCAGAACATGAGCCGGATCGAGCAGTTGGCGGTCTCCAAACTGATTTCGCAGCAGGAACTGGATGCCGCGCGCGCCACGTTCGCCCGCGCCGAAGCCGGCGTCGCCAGTGCGCAGGCGCAGGTGACGGTATCGCGGGCCGGTCTCAACGCCGATCGCACCAATCTGGAAAAGGCCGTCATCCGCTCGCCCATCGATGGTGTCGTACTCGCCCGGAAAGTCGAACCCGGCCAGACCGTCGCGGCCACCTTTCAGACGCCCATTCTCTTCAAATTGGCCGAGGATCTGACGCGCATGAAGCTCATCGTAAACGTCGATGAAGCGGATGTGGGCGGCGTCCGGGAATCCCAAGCAGCGACGTTTCGCGTCGATGCGTACCCGGATCGGGAGTTTTCGGCGCGCATCGCCTCGGTGCGTAACGAGCCGTTAACGGTTCAGGGGGTGGTGAGTTACGAGGCGGTCCTGACGGTGGATAATACAGAGGGATTGCTCCGCCCGGGGATGACCGCCACGTCGACCATTCGCACGGAAGCGCGCACGAATGTCCTCTTGGTTCCCAACACCGCGCTGCGCTTCGTGCCGCCGGGGGCGACGTTGCCGGCGTTGCCGGATGCGGCGACGGGCGTCCGGGAGACTGCGCCGAACTACGTCTGGATTTTGCGCGACAAAACCCCCGTGCCGGTGCGCGTCAAAAAGGGCCTCACCGACGGGCGCTCCACCGAGGTGCTGTCCGGCGAAGTCGCCGTCGGGCTCCAGCTCCTCGTGGACGTCGTCAGCAAGGCCAAATGAGGCCAACCCCTCCCTCGGATCCGCCGCCGCCCGGCACGCTGCTGGAACTGCGCAACGTCACCAAGATCTATGGTCAGGGCGAAGTGCAGGTGAAGGCGCTCGCGGGCGTCGACCTGCGGATTGCCCGCGGCGAATTCGTGGCCGTCATGGGACCCAGTGGATCGGGCAAGTCCACCTGCATGAATCTCCTGGGCTGTCTCGATACGCCGACGTCCGGAAGTTACCGGTTCCGGGGCCTGGAAGTGGGTGCGCTCTCGCGCGATCAGCGGGCGCTGCTGCGTCGCCACTATTTGGGTTTCGTGTTTCAGGGCTTCAATCTATTGGCCCGGACGACGGCCCTGGAAAATCTCGAACTGCCGATGATCTATCGCGGGATTCCGGCGGCGGAACGTCATCGTCATGCGCGCGCGGCGCTGCAAGCCGTGGGTTTGGCGAATCGCGAGGGCCATACGCCGGGCGAACTCTCCGGCGGACAACAACAGCGCATCGCCATCGCGCGGGCCATTGTCACCAACCCTGACCTGATCCTGGCCGATGAACCCACCGGCAATCTCGATTCCGCCCGCAGTGTGGAGATCATGGAGTTGCTCGTCCGCCTCAATCGGGAGCGCGGCATGACCATCGTCATGGTTACCCACGAACCCGACATGGCGGCCTTTGCCCGGCGCATCATTCACTTCCGGGACGGCCTGATCGCCTCCGACGAAACTTCTCAACCATGAATCTGCTGACCACGTTTATTCTGGCGATTCGCGAAGTGCGACGACATCTGTTGCGCTCCGCCCTGACCACCCTCGGGATTGTGATCGGTGTTGGCGCGGTGATCCTGATGGTGACGTTGGGGCGCGGCGCGCAGGCGCAGGTGACCTCCACGATTTCCAGCCTCGGGCGCAACCTGATGATCCTGGTGCCGGAGCGGGCCGTGCGCACGGGCGGCGGCGGGTCGACCGCTCCGTTTAAGATGGAGGACATGCTGGCGATTGCCCGCGATGTGCCCAATGCCGTGGTGGCGCCGCAGGCGGCGAGTTCGGTGCTGGTCATTTACGGGAATGAGAGTCGGCCCGTCGGGGTGACGGGAATCGACAACCAATGGTTTGTGGCCCGGGATTGGAAGTTGAGCGCGGGTCGCACGTTTTCCGATGCGGAACTCCGTTCCGGGCGCCCCGTTTGCGTCATTGGCGCGACGACTCGGAAGGAGCTTTTCAAATATCAGAATCCGCTCGGCGCCACGCTCCGCATTGGCAAGGTCTCGTGTGAAGTTGTCGGCCTGCTGGAGGCCAAGGGGGCCAGTTTTGGCAATGACCCGGACGATGTCGTGCTGCTCCCGCTGCAGACGTATCAACGGCGAATCGCGGGGAATCGCGACATTGGCATGGCCTGGATTTCCGCCCGATCGAGCGACGACATTGCGAAAGTTCAGGCGGACGTGACGAGTCTGATGCATGAGCGACGGCGGCTGGGCCCCGGCGAGCCCGATGATTTTGCGGTGAAGGACATGAAGGAGATCTCCAAAACCGTCGGGCAGGTCACGACCCTTTTGACCGCATTTCTCAGTTCCATTGCCGCGGTCAGTTTGGTGGTCGGTGGGGTGGGCATCATGAACATCATGCTGGTGTCCGTGAAAGAGCGGACCCGGGAGATTGGGATTCGCATGTCCATTGGCGCGATGGAGGGGGAAGTGATGCAGCAGTTTCTGGTGGAAGCGGTGACACTGTCGGTCCTGGGCGGATTGATGGGTGTCGCCGGCGGACTTCTGAGTTCGGCGATTGCCTGCCACTTCATCAAGCTCCCGTTTGTGCTGGATTTTTCTATCGTCGTGCTGGCCTTCGTTTTCTCCGCGACGGTGGGCGTGGTGTTTGGTTATTTCCCGGCGCGCCAGGCCGCGCGCCTCGATCCGATCGAAGCGCTGCGCTACGAGTGAATGCACGGGGGGGCGGTTTGGAAGCGTTCGTCGTTGGCTCCGCCGCGGTGTTCTCGGTGGAGCGGCGGCGCAGGCGGCCCTCGTTTTGCGCTCCCGGGACGAACCGGTTGCGATGGAGCTGGGCGTCCTAGCACGGAAGGGCCGGTGGGTGGAAAGGTCCCGACGATGAAAATTTCTCCTGCCGGTCAGGAAATTCACCGCTTAGCCGTTGTTTTTGGCAAGAACGGTTCGTAAATCTTAGTGCGAAGCGCGTCCGCCACATCCGCTGGAATAACCCAAGCAGTCGAAACCAGGCGCTTTCCTGATTAACCGGTCGCCGTTCCCGCCTTTTGGCCATGAAACGACTACTTTACGCGCTTGCCGCTGCCGGGCTCGTCCTTTTGGGCGAGCTGGGCGCGTGTGCCGCGGCGAGTCATCCCGCATTCATGAGCCCGCAGGCAGCGCCCCTCGTCGTGGCCGGCGGTTTCGTCTTTGTTGCCAATACTCCCGCGGATACCGTCGATGTCATCAAGGTCAGCACCCACGCCGTCGTAGCCCGTATTCGCGTCGGCATTGAACCGGTCGGCGTCGCTGCCCGCCCGGACGGTAAAGAGGTGTGGGTATCGAATCATGTCTCGGATTCGGTAAGTGTGATCGATGCGGATCCGGCGAGTCCGACCCACTTTCAGGTCATCGCCACGGTGCAGGATTTTGATCCGGCCACGAAGGCGACGCGCTTTGATGAGCCGGTTGGCATCGCTTTCGCCGGCAACGACAAGGCCTACGTTGCCCTTTCCTCGGAGAACCAGATCGCGGTGATCGACGTGACCCGGCGCACGGTGGTCCATCGATTGAATATCCCGGCGCAAGACCCGCGGGCCCTCGTGGCGCGCGGCGGACGGCTTTATGTGATTCCGTTTGAGTCCGGCAACCAGACGCAGCTTTCCGGTGGCACGGGCAAGCCGGACGGCAATCTCGTGACGTTCAACGCCTGGAACCACTCCATCGCCACCAACAACGTCCTCTCCCTCGGACACGTCGTGGATATCGTAAAACACCCCAAGGTGCCGGATCGGGACCTGTTCGTGTTTGACACCGCCACGGACACGCTCGTCGAGACCGTCAGCACCCTGGGCACGTTGCTTTACGGATTGGCCGTGGACTCGGATGGATTCGTTTTCATTGCGCAGACGGATGCGCGGAATGACGTCAATGGCCGCGCCGGGACGCAAAAACACGGACTGAAAGAGCTGGAGAATCGCGCGTTTCTCAATCGCATCACGAGCGTTACCTTCGGCCCCGGGCGGGCGGATCCCCCGTCGTTCATCGACCTCGAGCCCCTGCCACCGCAACACCCTGAAGAGGGCATGGCCTTGGCGACGCCCTATGCCATTCAAGTTAGTGACGACGATTTGACGCTCGTGGTCTCAGCGGCCGGTTCGGACAAACTTTTCACCGTGGACGTCGCCACCGGGGCGGTGGTCGGACGCGTCAGCGTTGGCGCGGTTCCGCAGGGCATCGCGCTGGAATGCGCCGCGGACGGAAAGCTGTCGCGAGCGTGGGTGCTCAATGCCGCTGACGACACCGTTTCCCTCGTGGACCTCGCGCATCCGGCGAAGCCCGTGGTCGTCGATACCATCTCTCTCACGGATCCCACCCCGGCGCTGTTGAAACGGGGGCGCATCGCCTTCGAGACCGCGGCGTCGTCGACGACCGGCACCTTCTCCTGTGCCAGTTGCCATCCCAATGGGCATACCGATCAACTGCTGTGGGTCCTCCAGACACCGATCGTGACCGGTGGCGACCAAATCATGCCGCGGCTGACCATGCCGATTCGCGGCCTGCGCGACACGGAGCCGTATCATTGGGACGGAACCCTCGGCGATCCCTACGGCGGCATTAATTCCGCGCATCTTCGGACCGTTGTCGCCCCCAACAGCCGGCTCGGTGCGCCGGAGACCGCCGCGCGCAATCTTATCGATGCCGGCCTCGCCTCGACGATGAGCCGGGCCGGCGACACGACGCGCAACGAGGAAGAAAAACCGGGCCGGCTGTCGGCAACCAACCGCGACGCGCTGGCCAAATTCCTTTTGGCCGTTCCGTATCCCCCGGCCCAACGGCGCGCTTTCGACAACGTGGTGTCCGCCGAGGCCCGGAATGGCTTCCGGTTGTTCCACCTCGACGGTGACAACGACCCCACCAAGTCCCGGCCCAACGTCTGCGGGGATTGCCATCGGATGCCGTTTTGGACCAGCACCAAAACCCCGGGCACCGGCATGGACGCGCCCACCTGGCGGGGCGCCTATGATCGGTGGATGATCCTCCCGCAGGGGCGGCTCAATATCATCGACTTCAACTTCTACCGCGACGCCGCGGAACGGGGCGCGCCCGAACGCAGCATCTGGCAGTTTGCCTGGGGTGGACGCCAACGCTTCGACCCGGTTTGGAACATGGTCCTCGAAGGCAGCACCGGTTTCTCCGGTGCCTTTGCCCGGCAGGTGACGCTCAATCAATCCACCGCGTCCGACGCCTTCACTCAGGAGCTTTTGGATGCCTTGGAAGGCGCCGCCGGCGAGGGCGCCGTTGTGCTCGAGGGCGAAGGAGTCTGGATCAACGCAGGAAAAGCGACGCCGGTCGAGCTCGACTTCAAGAGCAACGCGAAAACCGGAGGTTATCTCGAACGCAAGGGTCCGGGAAAATCCTTCGCCCGATCCGACCTGCTCGCGATGGCCACAGCCGGTCGTTTCGTTGGGACCTTTACCGCCCGGCTCGGCCCTTGGGTGGACGTGGACCATCCGCAGCCCGCCCTTTGGACGCTTGGCCCGATGCAAAAGCAGAGCGGCCGCCAGGAGTTCCCGATCCTGTACCCGGGCAATTCCCGAATGAAGCTCAGTGGCCGCCACGTTCGCGCGGACGCCCGTCTGGTGGTCGATGGCCGACGTGTGGCTGGAACCGTGGCCCTGGAGGCGGGGGAGACCGTCGTCATCCAATTGGCCACCGTGCCTCCTTCCGGACTCCACCTTCTGCAAGTCCAAACTCCGGACGGGCTTTTCAGTAACGAGTTTATTTTTCAGGTAGCCGACAACCGCGGCGTGGCGGACGAACTGGATCGCCGTCTGGATGACGCCCGGGGCCGCCCGGCGGAACTTCTGCCGCTCGCCATTGCCCGTGGGGACCTTGAAGCCGCCCAACGCCACTTGGCCCACGGCGCGGGCGTGAATGAGCCGGATCCCAAAACCGGCTCGGTGCCCCTCAGTATCGCTGCGTTGCACGGCCGCCTGGATATCGCCCGCTATCTCCTCGAGCACGGCGCGGACGTTTCCGCCGCCAATCGCGACGGCAACACGCCGCTGCATACGGCCGCCTTCCTCGGACGAACGGAGATGTTGAAACTCCTGATCGACAAGGGTGCGTCCGTCACCCGGCGCAATCGGCGTGGGGAATCGCCGGCCGACGTGGTCTCGGGACCTTGGAACGAAGGGCTCGAAAAGTTTTACGGCTCTGTCGAAGTTTCTGCGGACATCAGCCTAGATCTCCGCTCGATCCGGGAGGAAAGACCCAGGATGGCCAAGCGCCTTAGCGCATTGGCCCAAAAGGCGATCCGAGACGTCCGCCCACCCACCGTCAACGCGCCGAACCCTCCCTGACCCTTTCACTGCGGCGGCACAGTGACGCAGAACACTGCAATTCCACGCGGGGCGGTTTTGACCGACTGCGGGAAGCCGCTACGAATCGTCGAAATTGAGATAATCGCCCGAGTGTGATCACCGAAATTGCCATGAGACGTATTATCACTGCCAGCCTGTTCTGTTTGTTGGGTCTGCTGCCCGCCGCCACGTCGCTCGCCGAGGAGGGCAAGTATCACGACAAGGATGTGGTGTTGGATGAGGCCATGGTGCCTCCCTATGACGTTCCGCCGGTCCTCGTTTCGACGGAGGGCAAACCGATCACCACCCCCGAGCAGTGGTTTCATATCCGCCGCCCGCAGATTCTGTCGCTGTTCGGCAACCTGATTTACGGCGTCGTTCCGGCACCGGAATCGCCGATCCAGACCACCTACGAAGTGCTCAAAACCGACCCCGGATTCCTGGGCGGAAAAGCCACGCGCAAAGACGTGAAGATCAAATTCACGAATGCGAAGGGCTCGGCGGACATGACCGTTCTCGTGTTCACCCCCAACGGCCCGGCCAAGCCCGTTCCCGCGATTCTGCAACTCAGCTTTGCCAATACCAAGGACGACGGCCACGACGCGCATCCCGAGAAACCCGGAGTGCTCCGCAACGGAATTCCGCTCGGGGAAATCCTCCAGCGCGGCTTCGCCTACGTGGTCGTGTCGCAGGGCGCCTTGGTCCGCCACAACGAGGTGGAGTTTCAATCGGGCATCCACCCGCTTTTCTACCGCACGAACCAAAGCTTTCCCAAGGCCAACGAGTGGGGCTGCATTTCGGCCATCGCCTGGAGTGCCTCCCGCGCCCTGGATTATCTCGAGACGGATCCGGGCATCGACGCCAAACGCGTCGCGATCATGGGCCATTCCAAAATGGGGAAGACGACGCTGTGGGCGGCGGCGCAGGATCAGCGTTTCGCCCTCGCCATCTCCGCGCAATCGGGCTGCGCCGGCGCGGCGCTGTGGAAACGCAATTACGGCGAAAACATGGAGAAGATGGTCACCCGCTTTCCCTACTGGCTGTGCCGCAATGCGGGGAAGTTTGTGCGCAACGAGGACGATCTCCCCGTGGACCAACACATGCTGATCGCCTGCATCGCGCCGCGCCCCGTCTACGTCCACAGCGGCGTCGAGGATACTTGGGCCGATCCCCGCGGCGAGTACCTCGGTGCCTACTACGCGAGCGAGGTCTATCGTTTGCTGGGGAAAAAGGGCCTGACCTCGGAGACCTCACCGCCGGTCGGCGAAGCCATCGTCAAGTCGGACGTCGGTTATCACAATCGCCCGGGCGGCCATTCCATCGAGATGTTCGATTGGCTGAAGTTCCTGGAATTCGCGGAATTTCATTTGGGGAGGAAGTGATCCCCGGGAGTGGGGAGAAGCCCGGCGGCGTGGTGCGCGGACGCGGGCTGGATGTGGGTCGGGGTGCCCGCCTGCGTTACGCGGCCAAGGAGTAAGGCTCCATCGTTTTACGTCACCGACCGGCTGACGCAGGTTTTGCCGCTACTTCGCCAGCAGTTTCGTGAGGAGAAAGTGGTCTGCGTCGCGGTAACGTTCGGACTTGGAAGCGCCGGGAATGACGAGGTGACACTCGTGTCCGACCTGATCGGATTTCTCCTTGAGTTTCACGCCAAAGACCGGGTGATGAATCCCGTGACCCGCGTCCCGGGAAGGAAGATCCAGCTCGGCGCTGCAGGTCATAAAAAGCGGTGGATCGTGGGAATCGACATGCTGGATGGGCGAGAATTCCACGTAGAGGCCACGGTGTCGGTCGTAGTTCCGCAGCGCCGCGCCGATGGTTTGCTCGCCAACGGCCTGGTAGATCATGGGATGCTGGAGAACGTTGGGTCCCAGCCAGCCCTCGATGACTTTGGGGTCGATGGAGGTCTGCCCTACGGTGACGGCGGCAGCACAGACTCGCGTTGATTCGCGCAGCACCAGGTCCGCTGCCTGGGGATTGGCCAGGTCCTCATGCAGCAAGAGCCACATGGAGGTACACGCTCCCGCGCTGGGGCCGGTCAAGGCGATGCGACCGGTACGGATGTTCCAATCGCTGGCCTTGGTGCGTAGGAACTGGACAGCCCGGGCCGCATCGTGAACCGGGGCGGGCAACGGATGCTCCGGGGCCAGGCGATAGTTAATCGCGGCACAGGAAATGCCCTGGTTCAAAAACGGTTGGAAAGCCGGCATTTTCTGCGTCTTGTCCCCCGTAATCCATCCCCCGCCATGGATATAAATGAGTAGCGGACGCGGGTCCTTCCCGGCGGCCTGCCAGAAGTCGAGAACGTTTCGCGGGTCGGGTCCATAGGCGACATGGGCGTGCGTAGGGGTCGGTTGCTCGGATGCGTCCAGGGCCAGCGCCGGGCCGATACCCCGGCTGCAAGTCAGCAACGTTGCGAGATGGAGCAGCATCCGAGTTGGGGTAGGGGGCATGTTCAGAGATGGGAAGTGGTGCCTGGCCGAGGCGACTACTCCGGGAAGAGAACTGCCGGATCGCGACGCGGCCAACGAGTGTTTCAGATGATTCGCCACGACTGATGCCGGGTCGGAAACTGTCCAGCCATGGGTGAACGGTGGGGTTCGACCGGAAGGCGCGGAATCGGGGCCGGGCGTCGTCGAGCGCCTCCGACTGAGGGAAAACGACGTTGCTCTATTGCCAAAAACGGGTTGGTGCCAGGAGCGCGTAACGTGCGATCAGTTAGGGTGTGAGAGCACCCAGATTTCTTCGAATCGCCCCATTTTTTCAACCGCTGGGCCGTGGCGTCGCCGCGCTGGGATTGCTTTCGCTCGGCGTCGCCCCGGTACGGGCCAGCGTGGCGTACGGATCGATCAACAACTTCGACACGGTGAATGACACCGGCTTCGAATGTCACGGGTTCGAGATCGAACTCGATGATCTGCACAGTGCCGACATCACCTACACCTACAGTTGGAATCACTACGGCACGCCGAAGATCACCGAGGACAATGCCGACCCGTTGCATCCGAAGGTCCGCGTGCGCTACGAAAGTGCGAAGAATCCCGACGGCACCTGGGCGGCGTATACCGCGATTCCCTCCGGTCCGATTGCACCGACTGATGGGCATCAGTTTACCGATCCCACCGTCAATTTCGGCGGCGAACACTTCGGGGCGGGCTATCGCGGCACGCCCACCAGCGTGACGTATCACTGGCTGATCGATAAAGGCGGCGCGTTGGCCCTTGGCCCGGCGGTGAACATCGCCACGCCGATCTTTACCTACAATCCACCGGCTGCGGCCGTCCCGGCCCAGGTGCAGGCGGTGATCGTTCCGCCCCCGCCGCCGCTGCCGGATCCGCTGGAATTTGGGTCCGCGGCCTGGGTGAAGGAGATCCGCACCACGACCCATAACAGCAACGAGGTGCACCTGCGCGATCTGGTCTCGGACGATCCCGAAGATCCGGGCGACAAGAATTGGCGCAATGGCGAGCCCGATGAAGTGGAGGTGGAATGGCAGCTTCTCCAAGTGGATCACAATTCCGCCCACGGAGGTGCCAACGGCGAACTGGCGGGAGCGCCGGAGGACTTGCTGAAGGGCGATGAAGTCATCACGCGTCGCTACGAATTCTACCAATACTCGGGTGCGTTCGATAACGAAACCGGCGAAGCCTTGAGCGACAAGGTGGGGCCGGATGGGATTCATGGGGTTAAGAAGTATGCGGATACCGTCGTGGTCGGGAAGTTCATCGGCTCGCAGATGTCGGCCTTCGACAACGAGCTGGCCGTGGGATTGATCGATCATTTGCCGGACGGCGCGATCGATGAGCATTATGCCACGCGCACGCTGGTGATTTCCGCGATCCCGTTCACGGCCACACTGACGGGCGATCTGCCGGCGGGGCTGACCTTTAACGAAGGCAACGGTGAGCTATCCGGCGCGCCGACGGTGAGCGGTATTTTTACGTTCAACGTGCGCCTGGCGGCCACCAACACCCCGGTGATGACAAAGACCTATACCTTTGCCATTGCCGCTGCGGGCGAGGCCTTGCCCCCGCACAGCACCGTGGACCTCACCGCGTCGCCGCTGGGCAGTGGCGAGATGACGGGCGGCGGATTCCATACCAATAACACGACGGCCACCGTCATCGCCACGCCCGCCGTGGGATTTGCGTTTGCGAACTGGACCGACAACGGGAAAGCGGTGAGCCGATCGGCGAGCTACACCTTTACCAACCTGGTCAATCGTTCGCTGGTGGCGAACTTCGTGCCGATGCCCCCGCTGTTCTTCTCGCTGCCGCAACCGGGCCAGCTGGCGCTATCATGGCCGACCAACCAACCCGGCGTGGTGTTGCAACAGAACGTTGAGCTGGGCGCCCCGAATTGGGTGACGGTCCCCGACCCAGTCACCGTGGTGGGCACCAACAATCGCGTGAATGTGTCGTCGCTGATTGGGAATCGGTATTTCCGCTTGTTGCGGCCGTGAGCAGTAGCGCCGTCGTCCCTCGCGGGGTAAGTCCTGTGACGATCGAAGCGAATGTGACTCTTTGAATCTGAAAACTTAATCTCCATGAATGCCACCCATCTGCATCTGATGCTCAATCACGTCCCTGTTCTCGGCACCGCATTTGGGTTGGGACTCCTGGTTTTCGGTCTTTGGCGAAGGAGCACGGAGTTGAAGAAGGTCGCGCTCGGTGTTTTTGTCCTCGCCGCGCTGGCTACCGTGCCGGTGTATCTCACGGGTGAGCCGGCGGAAGACGGGGTTAAATCGCTTCCGGGTGTTTCCCATGCCTTCATGGAGGAGCATGAGAAAGCCGCGGGGGCGGCCTTTACCGGGGTGGCGGTGTTGGGCGTGGCGGCGTTTGTGGGGCTGATTGTTTACCGGCGGGGCCGGGCGTTGCCGGTGTGGTTTGGTGTGTCCTCGGTCGTCGCGGCTTTGATCGTCAGTGGATTGATGGGTTGGGCCGCAACTCTGGGCGGGCAGATTCGGCACTCGGAAATTCGGGGCGGCGGTCCGCAGACCCACGGGAGCGTCGGCGGAACGGGTACTGCTGGTTTTTAACCCGGCCGGGACTCGCCGACTAAAAAGTCAGCGGTACGTCCTTCACCACCGTTCAGAGCGATAGGCGGATTTTCAAGTCCCGGATCGGCGCGCCGGACTTGTCCAGAAACCGCATCGCGCCCTGCCAGCTGTTCAGTTCGTTGACCACTTTGAACACGAAGACGTTGATGCCGGCCTTCAGCGTGACCCGCCCTTTGTCGGCGTCGAGCATCAGGGGACGCGCCTCGGTAAACGCATAAATGTCCACGCCGTTAAAATAAATGCGACCCTGGTCATTGCTGGCCACTGCCACCGTCAGGTTGGGCATCTCATTTTCACATTCAATATACGTGACCATGTAACCCGCTGCGTGGTCGTTCCCGGTTTTCAGAACGGCATTGAAGTCGAAGTAATTCGTGGTGGCTGTAATGTTCCGCCAGGTCAGTTCCTTCCCGCCAATCTGGATCTTGTCGCCGGCCTTCGGGCGAAGGGCACCTTCGTTGCGGATTTGCTCTTTGAGCGTCGAATCCGCTCCGGAGTCGCCTTCCGGGAGAGCGATGGGCGCCAGCATGACCCAATCGCGGATGTATCCCGCCGCGTCGGGTTTGAAGACCTCGGCCGAGCGGACCACCGAAAGCATCAGTCCCAGCAAGGCAACCGACGCGGAGGTGGTCGTGTTAAACAGCTTTTTCATAAGGCGTTCCCGGAGAACTTGGATTTCAAAATGAAGGAGTGTGGTAGGGCCAATTTCACTCGTACGGGTTGGCCTTTTTTACCGGCACCGTGACGCCGTCCTTCGGGGGCGTGGTGAGGGTGGCGAGAAACGCGAGGATGTCGGCGAGTTCCTGCTCCTTCAACAGGACACCCAGGGGCGGCATGGGTGAGATGCCTAAATTCTCAAATCCCTTCGCGAGTTTGGCGTTGGGATCCATCAGGCTTTCCAGAATGTAGGCCTGGTCACTGCGGACGGCGATGCCGTCGAGGATCGGACCCACGTCGCCGCCCTTGCCCTTCGCGGTGTGGCAGGAGGCGCACGCGGCCGTGGGGCTGTTGTAGAATAAGTCCGCGCCCCGCCGGATGTCGCCGGCTTCAACTTTGACTTCATTCTCACCCACGGCGGCCACTTTGTGAATGCGACCCAACAAGGTGAGCGTGTCGTTCAGATAAGGGTCGGTGGTATTGACCGCGGTGCGGGGCAATTGGGCGACCACCGTCTGGATCGCCGGAATGGACGGGAATTCCACCAGCTTCACGAGCGCCGCCTGGCGCGTCACCAGATCCGGATCCTGAATCACCGCACTGCTGAAGAACAAGGCGCGCCCGTTTTCATTGGCGGGCAGGGCCCGGATGGCATTGCGACGCAGGGCCGGATCCTTGGCCGTCAGCGCGGCTTGGTGCGTGTCCTTGTCGAGCGCGCCGAGACCGGCCAGCGACCAGAGGGAGTGGATGGCTCCCGTGCCCCCCGCGGACGAGCGGACGCGTTTGCGCAACGCCGGAACCGCTTCCGTATTCCTGTTATCCACCAGCAGTCCCTGCGCGGTGAGGCACCAGAATTGGTTGCCGCTGTCGAGCGCCGCCACGAGTTCCGGCGCCTCGGCGTTGGCGAGGGATTTGATCGCACTGCGCGGTCCGTCCTTCCACACGAGGCGATAGATGCGGCCGTGAGTTTGGTCGCGCAGATCGTTCGCCGTTTGATAGGCACCGCCCGATCCGGTGGTGGCCTGAATGCCCGCGGATTGCACGCTGGGTGTCGGATTGTGCTGGATGATGAAACTATAGAAATCGATCACCCAAATCGCGCCGTCCGGTCCGACGTCCGCAAAGATGGGCGACATCCATTCATCCGAACTGGCGAGGAGATTTCCGCCGTCACCGGCCCGGTAGCCGGCACCGTCCGGCTGAATGTCCATGATGCCGATGAGCTTGGCCGTCGGTTCCGTCACGAGCGCCTTGCCGCGCAGGCGGGGTGGCAGCGCGTCACTTACCATGAAGGTGTGGCCCGCCGCCGCCGTATATCCGCCGAAGTTGTCTACCATGCGGACATTCGGGGTGTTCGGGTGCATGCGCAGGCCGGGCGCCATCGACTTGGCGGTGGGCAGTCGGCGAACCTGCGGCGCGACGTCCTCTTTGCCGTTGTCGGGTTCCAGGCGATAGCCGGGACGAAATCCTCCACCCCCGCGCCGTCCGAAGCCCGGTTGCGTCGGGTTCACGATGTTGGCCGGCAGATAACCATAGAATGTCGGATGCCCATTGGCGGTCGACCCGAAGACATCGCCGGATTCATTGAAGCCAAAGCCCCAGGTGTTGTTGTTGAATTGGTGGAGAAATTCCAGCGCGGAACCGTCCGCCTTGAAGCGAAAAATGCCCTGCCCGAACTGGAGATCCTTGCCGCCCACATTGCCGCGGAAGTTGGAGTAGCCGACGGCGCCATAGAGCCAGTTGTCGAAGCCCCGGCCGAGACTGCTCTGCATCGCGTGCGTGTCGGCCGCGCCCCAACCGGGGAGGAGCACCTGCCGGACGTCGGACTTGTCATCACCATCGGTGTCCTTGAGGAACAGCATATGGCGCGCTTCGGCGACGATTACGCCACCATTCACGAACACCAGCGACGTCGCGAGGTTCAGGTGATCGGCGAAGATCGTGAACTTGTCGGCCTTGCCGTCGCCATCGGTATCTTCGCAGATCTTAATGTCCGCTTTGCCGGGTTCGCCTTCAGCCACCAGACCGTGGGGATAGTCCCGCCCTTCCACCACCCAGGCGCGTCCACGCGCGTCCCACGCCACGGACATGGGCTTCACGACCTCGGGCTCGGCGGCGAAGAGTTGCAGCTCGAAATCCGCCGGCACCTGCGTGTAGCGCAGGCTGTCCTTGGGTGTCAGGGGCGCCTGCAGCTTCACCGGCTCGGCACGACGCTCGTAATTCGGCACCTCGCCCGGCAGACGTTGCAAGTCGGGCCGGGCCGCGAGGGACGCCTCCCACTCCGACCGGGCCTTCGGGCCCACAACACCGAGGAGCGCCAGGCGCAGCTCGGCATCGGGTGGTCGTTGGCCCTCGGTGAATTTCAGCAACCCTTTACCTGCCGACTTCCAGCCCTCCAGCAAGCGCTGTTGGGCGGCGCCCACGGCCGTGTCCGGCACCGCCTGGACCACCGCATCGAAGTGGCTCAGGTAGGCGTCCGTGAGTTGGGTGATATCGGACAAATGATCGAAATAAATCGCCTCCGGCGCGAGCGTCTGGCCCGGCAGATAGACGTAGTTGGTGCGTGAACCGCCCCCACCGCCGCCCCCCCGTGCTCCGCTGACCGGATTGCCCGCGCCCAGATATAAAATGTGGAGCGGGCGATCCGGCACGTCCGCGGCCAAACTTTTTAGGACCATTAGACCGGCCGTCAGCGGCGTCAGTATCAGCGTCAATTTCTTCATGGAGAATTCAGCAGGGCAATCGTAGGGCGGAGTCGGGGGAGCGTGCGGTGTTCCAAGGAGCTATTTACCCGACGGTCGAAAAATCAGCTGCGAGAAGTTGTAGAGGCCCTTCTTCCAGTGGTCGAAGTCGTGGGCGTGTCCATCGACATGCCAGATGTGCGGCACGTTCTTCTCCTTCAAGTAGCCGTGTACGTTCTGGCTGATGCGGATCAGGCCGTCCTTGTTGCCGCATGAGACGTAGAGGAGTTTCAATTGTTGGGTGGCCTTTTCCGGATCGGGCACCAGTTCGGCCGGTGGCTTCGTGTTCGGGGCGGAGGAAAAGCCGCCAATCCAGGCGAACGTATCGAGGTTGCCGAGACCGAAGTTCAGCGATTGTCCGCCGCCCATCGAAAGTCCGGCCAGGGCCCGGCTTTCGCGGTTTCTGATCACTGAGTATTTGCCTTCGATGAAGGGAATGAGACTGCCCAATAGATCCTGATCAAACACGCCAAACGCCGGGGCGGTCGCCATGGCGTTCGCACCGGGGCGGTCATCCGTTTGAGCGCGTCCGTTGGGCATCACGATGATCATCGGGGTGGCCTTCTTGTCCGCAAGCAGGTTGTCGAGAATCACCTCGGGATGGCCGCCGTTCCGCCATTCCACCTCGTCGCCACCGATGCCGTGAAGCAGATAGAGCACGGGATAGCTGGTGTAGGCGGAGTAGCCGGGCGGGGTATAAACGAGCACTTTGCGGTTGCTGCCGACGCTTTTGGATGGGTACTCGACCATTTCGAGTTTTCCGTGCCGCACGCCCGCTCGCGCCTGATCAAACCCCTGGGGAGCGTCCGGAAACGCCGCCTTGTCGTCGGGTTTTAATTCAATGGGTCCGCCGAAGCCGCCGCGGGGACGCGGGGCTGCGCCCGTGGCCGGTGCTTCGGCGGCCGCCGCGTCGCGCTTGGCCGTCAGTTCCTCCTTGGCGAAATCCCCCACCGCCCGGGTGAATTTGATTTCATTCCCCGCCAGCTTGCCGGTGTAACTGATGCGAACGTCGTTGCCCTGAAAATTGAGCATTTCCACGAACGAAATCGTTTCTCCGTCTACTTTCCCTTCGGTCAGTTCGCTCGACTTTTTTTGCTCACCGATTTCCGACTGGGCCTGGCCGCTGAGTTTGCTGCCGTCCTGCTTGAGCACATAGACGTATTTTTGGACCCCGATTTGCGTATTGAACTCGGCCTTCCAGGTGCCCGTGAAGCCGGCGGTTGAAGCAACCGCCGCGCCGCCTTCCCGGTGGGCGACGGCCTCGGAGGACCCGAAGTCGCCGACCTTGCGGGTGAAGTGGATGTCGTTGCCGGAGACTTTTCCGGTGTAGACGATGTTGATCTCGTTGTCCTGAATCTTGAGGATCTCGACGAAGGTCACCGTGTCGCCGTCGATCTTGCCCTCTTTGAACTCAGCCTCGCGTTTCTGTTCGGTCATCTCGACGTTGGCTTTGCCGAGGACCTTCGCGCCGTCCTGTTTGAGGTTGAACGTGTATTTTTGCAGGCCGCGCTGTGTCTGGAATTCGGCCTTCCAGGTGCCGGTGAGATCCGCCGCGAAAGCGGAGAGCGATGCGACCGTGAGGGTCAGGAGAGGAATGCGGAGTTTCATGGAAAGAGAGTTGGGTGAGTGGAAGGGAAAGTTCACGGTTGGAACAGCAATGGGGCGAACTCGTGGAGGCTGCGCCGCCAGGATTGCCATTCGTGCGCGGTGTCGGGGGATTCGTAGAACACCGCGTTCACCCCGGCGGCCTTTAGCGCCGCGGTGGTCGCCCGGGGATCGCCGCCGAAACCGCGGCCCGCGACGCGGTTGGTGCCGAGTTCGCGGCTGCCGTAGCTAACGAACACCAGATTCACCTTCTTCTTGAACGCCGCCAGATCCGTGATGTTGGTGACCGCAATACTGCCGCCGCTGAAGACGCCGATGTGGGAAAAGGTGTCGAGATGCGCGAGCGCGATCCCGCGGGTCTGCATGCCGCCCATCGAGAGGCCGGCCAGCGCGCGATTCCGCTGATTCGCGACGGTGCGGAAGTTTGCGTCCACGAACGGGACGAAGTCCTGCAGCAGGGCCTGCTCAAACTCGCTGAAGTTGAAGGCCCGTCCGCCCGGACCCGCGATCGCATTGTTCGTGGCCCCGGCCATCGTCGGGGCGGCATTCGTGGGGCGCGGACCGCCGGCGAAGGGATTGCCACCGTTTTCCATGGCGATAATGAAGGGCTTCACTTTTCCCGCCGCGATCAGATTGTCCAGGATCCAACCGGCGCAACCCTGATGCCCCCAGCCCGTTTCGTCCTCGCCCGCACCGTGTTGGAGATAGAGCACCGGATAACGTTTCCGGGAGTTCTGGTCGTAGCCGGGCGGCGTGTAAACGAAGGCGTGCCGTTGCTTGTTGCTGGATTTGGCGAAGTAATGGATTTCGCGGAGTTGGCCGTGCGGGACATTCTTGAGCGCGTAGAAGTCCGCGTCCTTCGCGGGAACCTCGACCGCACTGCCCCAACGGCTGGATCCATAGAAATACTGACTATTGGGATCGGGCACCTCGGCGCCGTCGATATTGAGGGTGTAGTAATGGAACCCGTCGTCGAGTGGACGCGTGTAGCCGGTCCACGCGCCATCGTCTCCCTTGGTGAAGGGACTGCTGTCGCGGAAGCTCACCCCGACGGAATTGGCCTTGGGCGCCATAATGCGGAATTTGACGCGCCCCTCCGAGTTCACCTGCGGATATTGTTTGCCCGCCTGATTGGAAGGAGCGGGTTTCCAGTCATTGACCGGCTCCGGAGTTTGGGCGTGGCCCGGCGGGCAGAGGAGAAGTGTCGCAAGGGCGACGAGGGATAGATTGCTTTTCATGAAAGGACGGATTGGCGATGATGACCGATGAACTGGGGAGTGGTTTCAGTTGCGACCTTGCCGAAGCAGATCGGGTTGCGGCTTGCCCACGGAATACAGCGTGCGGATTTCGTCGGTGTTCAAGGCTCGCTGGAACAGGCAGAATTCGTCCATCGCACCGCTGAAATTGCGGATCATGAACGGATCATTCCGGGGAAACTCCTGGGTGTTCCAATTGCCTAATTGCGCTAATCCGATTCGGAAGGGCGGCTTGAGTTTCAAGGCGACTTCGCCGACCGGGATGCCGTTGAGATAATGGGTGACCCGTTGGGCGGGGCCATCGATCACGACGGCCAGATGGACCCACAGTCCGAATTGATCGAGCGTCAGCACGGGCGGGCTGGCACAAATCTGGTACTGCCCGGCGGCGGCCCCAATCGCGGTCAAGCCGAGCACGCCATCGCTGCGCACGGACCAGTGAAGGGTTCCCGGTGCGAAACCATCGCTCATGAACAGCGAATTGATCTGGCGATCCAAGCCCTGGACGCGGACCCACGCGGCGAGGGTTAATGATTCGTAGGCGCCCTCGACATTGAAACGCACGCGATCGCTAACGCCGCGAAATTCCAGGGCGCGTTTGTCCGGCCATCGACCTTCGACCCACGGACAGCCCACAATGGTGGCATCGGGAGCGGTATTCTTTCGGCGGCTGGTATTGGGCAGGCTCCAGTTGGCGGAATTCCCCGGCTCAAAATCGAAGTGCACGAGCAAGGACGGATCGTGATCCAGTTCACGGCTGGCCGCGAGCCAGTGCTCATACCGAACGACCTCTGCGGCGGACGATTTTTCCTGCAGCTCAAACAGCGAAGTAAAACCTGCTGGATTTGCCGCCATGAGGCGCGGCGCCTGGGCGCCCTGCGCGATGGCGCCCCGGCCTTCGACCAGATTCTGCTGCGGCGTACCCGGGAAGGCTTGGAAATCGACGCTGCCCTTGAAGACGTGCAGTTCCGTCTGCCCGCCCGTCACGGCCACGCCGAAAACCGTGCCGAGATCCGTCACCTTCATTTCGGGGGTGCGGACACGGAATCCAATCGCCTGCGCCGGAACCTCCGCCACGAGTCGGCCTGATGGGCACGTGACCTCGCTCGAAGAAACGAGCTGCAGTTCGATGGGCCCTTCGATGGCCACGCGGGCGCCGCTGTAGAAGACGATCTGGGCCAGACCGGATTTGAGCCGCAGCCAGCCCGGGGGCAACGGAGCGCCCAATCGCGGCGCCTCTTCGCGCGGATTCCATTGGGCCTCCACGACGCGCTCCAACAGGGCGACGGCCCGGCTGGTGGCCCCGTTTCGTTGAGTGGACTGAATCAGTCGGGAGCCCCACCAACCGGTGGCGAGCAAGGCCACACTGGCCGCCAAGGCCAGCACCCAGTGCCAGCCGGCCCGTTTCGCTTCCGGGCGCGGCGGAAACGGCAGCAGGTTCGGCTCGGAGGGGGAGGGGGACTCGTCGTCGACCGAAGCGAACCAGTCCGGCTCCGACAACAGGCGCGAATGCAGTTCGAGGCGCAGCAGGTATTCATCGCGCGCCGCGGCGTCGTGGCGAAGGAGCTGGTTCAGTCCCCGCATTTGCTCCTCCGAAGCGGTGCCGTGACAGACACCCGCGACGGCGTCATCGAATTCGCGGGAGGGGAATGCCAGGTTCATGGTCCGACGACCTCCGTTTTGGCGGCGTTATCCACGCAATTTTGCAGCGTTTGCCGGACGCGCTGGAGCGTTTTGTAGGTTGCGGCGACGGTCCGGCTGGAGGCGGCCGATAGCTTCTCCACGGCATCGCGGCGATAGTAATAGCCCTCAACGAGTGAGCGCTGTTCCTCGGGCAGTTTGTTCAGGCAGCTCTCCAGATGTTTGAGCCGGACTTCGAATTCCGGCCGCAGGGCTTCCCGACGGTGCGCCAATTCTTCCGCGAGACCGCCGTCGAGGAGGGTTTGCCAGCGTTGACGTCGTTCGATCCACTGCTTGGCCTTGTTTAAGGCGAAGCGGCAGGCCCAGGGGGTGAAGGGGCGCTCCGGATCGTACGCGTCGAAGTTCTCCCACAACGCCAGCGCGGTTTGCTGCACGATGTCCTCCGCGTCGGTCCCATTGGGCACCAGGGCGGCGACGTAACGAAAGATCTCCCGCTCGCTGCGCAGAAACAGCGAGAGAAATCGCTGTTGCGCAGCGCTCGGATCCTCGGATCGGCGCGCGGAATCGGGTGACATTTCGGACAAGCTTTGCTCCTACTTCCGCCCGGTCGCGAATTTTGGACAGGCAAAATGGAAAAAATTGTAAAGGCAGTGATGGGGCGTGGTTGCTCAACCGATGGATCCGGGCGCCGGCGCCAGTTTTGGGCCGCTGGGACGGGGGGGGATTTTGCCGAATGCCCCGGAGCAAAAATGAGCGTTTTGCCAGTGTTTCAGGCCGGGTGAGGCGGGCTCAAGAGATCCTGGAGGGCGGCTCGCAATTGGGGAAACCGAAATTCGAAGCGTTCCTCGGCGAGTCGTTGGGAAACCACGTACCGACCGTACAGGGCCAATTCCGGATCGGTGCGCAACAGCCAACGCGCGCCCAGGCGGATCATCCAGGGAAACGCCGGGAGGCCTATCGGTGCGCCCACGGCCCGACGTAATTCCCGCATGAACTCCTCGTTCGAGACGGGGCCGGGGGAGGAGGCGATGTAGGCTCCTTGCATTGTCGCATCGGTGATCGCTCGCTCGATGAGACGATTCATGTCGACCTCGTGAATCCAGCTCATCCCCTGACGGCCGGAACCGACCCGTCCGCCCAAGCCCCATTTCGCCAGCGGAACCAGCCGCGCGAGGGCGCCGTTCCCCGCGCCGCGATCGCGACCGATGACAAAGCTCGTGCGCAGGATCACGGATCGTTGCGCGGGTAGGACACCGGCGCGCAATGCCTCCTCCCACGCCCGCCCAACCGTCGGCGCGAGCCCGTAGCCGAAGGCGGAGGACTCAGTGCAGACGTCGCGCGGAGGATCGCCATAAATATGGGCGGTGCTCATCTGCACCCAAACCGGCGGCGGGGATTCAACGGTCCGCAGGGCTTGGCCGAGGACGCGGGTGGATTCGACCCGGGAACGCAGAATTTCGTCACAATGATCGGGCGACTTGATGCAATCGACGGTCCGTCCCGCGAGATTCACCAGCGCCGTCGCCCCGTTGAGTTCCTCGCTCCAGTTTCCCAGTGTACGACCATCCCACGTCACACATTTCCACGGCCCCGTCACCTTGGGGGGCGTGCGCGAGACGATAACCACGGACGCCCCGGTGCCCGCCAAGTGATGGGCGAGAGATATACCCAGGAACCCGCTGCCCCCGGCGATGAGGACCTTGATGGACGGCGTTATTTGCGACATGGCTGAAAAATGGATCGAGCAGCAAAACCACTCTCGGCGACAAACCCGCGAATTCAATCCGAGGATGCAAGCCCCCGTACCGCCTGTGCCGCCTGTACCGCTGACTTTCCAGTCGGCGAGCATCCCTCCACCCCAACCCGCTTCCACGGAACAGGCCACACGGGGCAAAAATTTGAACCGCGGATAGCGCGGATTACGCGGATAGGAAGACTCATTCTACGCTGCCCCTTTTTTCCTCTTTATCCGCGTCATCCGCGTCATCCGCGGTCCTCCCTCTGCTCGGAGCCGCAACCGCGGCGTCCCGGCGTGGGAGGTAACGCTGATTTTCCAGTCGGCGAGCATCCTGCCACCCCAACCCGCTTCCGCGGAAGCGGACCACGGGTCCAAAAATTGAACCGCGGATAGCGCGGATGACGCGGATAAGAAAACCAATTTCACACTGCCCCGTTTTATTCTTTATCCGCGGCCTCCGTGTTATCCGCGGTCCTTCCCTCTGCTCGGAGCCGCAACAGCGGCGGCCCGGCCTGGGAGGTAACGCTGACTTTCCAGTCGGCGTCTCCTCCTCACCCCGCCCCGCGAAAATCACCCCCGCCTCTTCACCCACGACACTACGGTTCCAGGATCATCCGATCCCCCTCCCGACGCAGCCCGGCCGGTTGTTTACGGGGATCCAATTGCCGCACGAATCCGTCGCCCATTAGAAAGTTGGAGTGCAACCGATTGGTGCAACAGGCGATCACGGTCTGTGGTTCTTCGTTGGTTAGCTTGGCACCGAAGTAGGGATACGAGGTGTTTCGCGACGTCAGCGTAACCCAATTAGTCGCCGGCTTCGGGCGGGAATCCGCCGGGCAGATGAGCACCTTGGTGCTGGCCAAGACTTCGGCCAGCTGATCATAGCCGGCTGGGAACTGGCCCTCGTGATCGGCCGAATACATTCGGCACGCGAACCCGATTTGCCGGAGATTATTGGCACATTGAATGCGCTGAGCCTTCGCTTTGCTCACCGCCAGGGCCGGCAACAGCAGGCCCGCCAGAATGGCGGCGAAGAAGGGAGCCACGACGGTGAAGGACGCCGACACCACAATGCCCGCGGTGGCGAGGCCACTGCCGCCGAGACGCCCGGCGCTCTGCGAAATCCGCTTTTTGGCCAAAATGCCGCAGACGATTCCCGCGGCGCCGGTGACTCCACAGGGCAATAGCCCCAGAACCAGCGACGCCACGGCCAACCGACTGGTCGGCGGTTTGGCGGGCGGCGGCGGTGGACCGTCCGCCGCTGGCGAGGCCGATGGAAAGACCGGAGGCAGCGACGGCGGGAGATCAGAATCCATGGGCCAGAGTCTCCCGGACCGTTCTCGTAAGCAATGCCCAAACTTCAAAAGCCCAGATCTGCGCCCACTGCGGAATCCACGGCCCGACAGCCACGCCTTCCTTAAAGTGTCTTTTGATCATCACCGTCGGTCCGGTTCTCGCGTCACCCATTCCGAGCTGTAGCCTGTGAGCTGCGGGCCCCGGTGAAAAATCTCCCGGCCGGTGTGGTAATTGAGGAAGTAGAAGAGGTGATTCACTTCGCGAACCGCCCACAATTTAAGTCGCACCGGCTGGCCTGGCGGGAGGTTCGTCGGCCACGCCAAGCCGGTGGGATAAACGGTACCGAATTGGATGCCCCAGTCCGAGCCGAGTTCCCGCCCATCGAGCTCCGACGGCCACGGAACCCAGTCCGGACCTTGCCGGACCTCGAGCGTGCTGATGCCGAATTTAGCCAGGTTACTCCAGCCCTGGTTGGTAACGCCGATCACCGCCCGACACCCACCGTCCTCCATCCCCACCCCGTTGAACGCGTGGGGATCGTAGGACACGTTCAGGATCGAAACGGAAACATTCGCCGATTTGCCCGGGCGCCGAAGCGCGCTGCGCCAGAGCACGGCGATTCCCAACCCGATCGCCAGGAGTATTAGGAAACGGTGGCGGCGGGATTGCATGTGGGGAGGGGGCGACGGGTAGAAAAATTATTTCGTGGATTGGTACGTCCGGCGGAAAATTTGGACGGTCCATGAGATCCGGCAAGGGCGGTTGGGGCCCGGTCGGTTGGTCGGTTCGGGGCCGCCCAATACTTGGCGGGGAAATTCCACCGAACCGGTCATCCACCGGTTCGGTGTCGGCGGGTAAATAGGGCAAACTAGCGGGAAGCGTTTTTTTGTTGGGTTCACCCGCGCCTATGGACGGGACGAAACTCGGAAAAATGCTCCCGTTCCAACGCCTGAGGCATCGTACTGAAATGCTTGGGGCGAAGTGCTCAGACCCTTCGTGTCGATCTGGGTCCAAACTTTCAGGTCCGAAGAGGATTCGACGATCACCGAGCTGCCCACGGTGCCGTCGACGTTGAAGCCAATGCGATGATCCGCCGACAGGAGCGTCGAGCCGGCGACGATATGCGCGGGGATCCTGGGTGCGATCAGGGAATAGACGGCCAATCCGCGCCGGGGCAGTCCATCCACAAAGACAATGCCGCCACCCACGAATAGGGTGTCGTCCTTAAGAAATAGAGCGCTCGTACTGAAGGTGATCTTCGGATCCCAAGGCAGGACGGTTCCGGTGGTCGCATCCACGGCGCCAACGCCACCGCGGGTTGCGCCCTCAATCGTGGGAAAGTCGCTGGCAATAAAAACGGTTTCCGCATTCGCCGCCAACGCCGCCACGGAGCGGCTGGTATTAGCCTTCCAGGTTTTGACCGCGGCGGTCTGGGTGTCGAAGGCGACCACATTGGCCCGTTGAATCCCGGCCACGCCGGAGAAGAAGCCGCCGACATAGAGCCGGTCGCCCGCCAGCGCCAACGTCCGCACGTCGAACAGTCCGGTCCCGATATCCCACGCGAGGGGAAAGCCCGTCTCCAAATCCAACTTGGCCACCCGGCGATGGCTGACCCCGGAGACCGTGCTGAACAATCCGCCGGCATAGACGCCATCCTCGGCGACCACGAGGCTGCTGACCGCGGCTCGATTGGGAGCGGGATCCCAGTCGGTCAGGGATCCGTCGATCAAATCAAAGCCCGCGAGATTTACCCGGGGAATTGAGTCCATGGTGCGGAAGCTGCCGCCGACATAGAGTTGCGAGGGGCCCACGGCCAGAGCACTGACCAAGAGATCGGGATTGGGATTCCAAGGCGTTAATTCAGCGGTCGCCCGCACGACGCTGCCGAGATTTCGACGCGGCTGACCGTTCAGATTCGCAAACTCCCCGCCAATGAAAACGGTGTCGTCCGTGACCGCGACGGAATTCACGGGGCCGTCCGTGGTGGTGGCCCAGTCGATGGCGGCTCCCGAAGCGATATCGAACGCCGCCAGGTTGGAGCGCGGTTGCAAGCCCAGGGTGCTGAACGCGCCGCCGGCAAATACTTTGCCATTGGCCGCAGCCAGACTCGCCACTCCCAAATTGGCGGAAGGATCCCACGGGAGTAGAGCCCCGCTGGAAAGATTGATCGCGGCGAGATTGTTGCGGGTCGCTCCGCCCAACTTGTTAAAAGTGCCGCCGAAATAGAGCGTATCGCCGACGGCGGCGAGGGCGCCGACCATCGTGGTGGAGAGTTGATTGGAAATCTTGGGATCGATTTCGACGTCCAAGGGCAGGGCCGCTCCGGTCGCCGGATCCACTGCGGCCAGATTAATGCGTTGAATCCCGCCCACGCTCCCGAAATTCCCCCCCACGTACAGTTTTCCCTGATGGAGCAGCAAGGCGGACACAAACTCCTCCACCAGACTGGCCCGTCCGATGGGCCCCGCCCAGGGCAGGGGTTGCCCCGTTGCGAGGGAAACGACGGAAAGGCTGTTGGCGGCTCCAACGGCTGAGGTGGGACGACCTCCAATAAACAGGCGCCCGTCACCCTCGGCCAAGGCGAAAATCTCGCCCCCGACGCCGGCCTGCCACGGGAGCAGCGCTCCGGTGTCGAGGGCCGCCGCGGCCATAAACCCGCGGTTCTGCCCGTTTACCCGGCCGAAATTGCCACCGAAATAGAGCGCGCTGCCCCGCACCAGAAGTGCTCCCACGGATCCCTCCGGGGTCACGGACCACGGCGTGAGGGCACCGGTCGCCGCATTTACCGCCGCCAGCGAGCGCCGGGCCCCGCCATTCACCGTGGTGAATTCGCCGCCGAGATAGAGGATTCCGGAATTCAGGGTGAGCGAACTCACGGACGCATCGCAATCCACGCGCCACGACGCATCGACCGAACCATCCGCGCGCAGATGGACGAGCCGTTGGTGTGCTTCACCTCCGACCCGGAGGAAATTGCCACCCACGAACCAGCCCCCGGCCGTATCGGCAATCACCACGCGCACACTCCCGGAAACCGAGGCAAATGCGGGTACGGGTTGGCCGGAGTCGCCCGACAGGGGTACGCCGCTGCCGGTGCTGGCGCCGACACCGGTGAACGTTCCGCCGACATATAATATGCCCTGACGTTCGGCGAAAGCCGTGGCATTGCCATCGATTACCCAGAACTCCTCACGAAGACGGGGTTGGACGCTGGCGGAGTGCAGCGAAAGGGAACACCAAGACAGGAAAGTAAGGGGAATAATTATTAATCGTGACAGCATGGGCGGGCGGGAAACTATTGAAAAATAATCCACCGCCAAGAAAATGTGCTGGAAGGTATGAGGAGGTGGCCGGAGCTGGGCTGAAGAATGACGTACCGTTGGCGCTGGGACTCCATGGCGCCCGTGCCGGCCATTGGGGGAACGGTCGCGGTTGACGGGGGTGGTGGTGCGGGGTTTAGCTTCGACCCGCTCCCTCGATGTTTGTCTGCGGCGTTGCCGCGATGGGGTGCGTGCATGATTCATCTTCTGGGCTCCACCAAGCGGGTCTGCGGCAATTTCAGCCGTCGGGAGATGCTGCGGGTCGGGGGCCTGTCGTTGCTCGGCTTGTCGCTCGACAGTCTGCTGCGCGCGGAAGATGCCCGGCCCACGCCCTTGGCTCTGCCGGCGCGTCGGGCGAAGTCCGTGATCCTGCTGTATCTCTTTGGCGGGCCGTCCGTTCAGGAGACGTTCGATCCCAAACCCAATGCGCCGCGGGAGTTTCGGGGCGAATTCGGCTCCATTCCGACCTCCGTGCCCGGGGTGCATTTCTGCGAATATCTGCCCCGGATGGCAAAGTGGATGCATCGCTCCACGCTGATTCGTTCGGCCACCCACGACATGAACGATCACAGCGCGGGTTTGCTCTACACCATGACGGGGGCGCCGCCGGAGAAACTGGAGTCGCTGGTGCCCACGTTGTCGACGCAGGCGCCGAGCATGAATTCGGTGATCGAATATCTGTCGCGATCCGAGCGACGCACCATGCCGGCGACTTCGTGGATGCCGTGTTATCCGGGATGGGGACAGCAGATCACCCGGCCGGGTCCGTTCGCCGGTTGGCTGGGCAGCAAATGGGATCCATTGATCACGCAGTGTGAGCTGCGGGATTTATATACGCCCAAGGATTTTTATGATGTCCAACGACATCCGGTCGGACGCATTGTGCCGCTGGGGACGCAGTTGTCGGCGGGCATATCCCTGGATCGTTTCAAAGGTCGCCGGCAACTCGCCGAGCAACTGCATCAGTCGGCCGCGGCGATCGGCAACTCGGAGGCGTATGAGCGTTTTGATGAGTATCAGCGGCGGGCCTTCGACATTCTGACCGAGGCCGGGAGTGCCAACAGTCCGTGGCGGGCCTTTGATGTGGCCGAGGAAAAGCCGACGACGCGGGATCGTTACGGACGACATCTCTATGGCGAGGCGGCGTTGATGGCCCGGCGGATGGTGGAGCGGGGAGCGCGCTTCGTGACGGTTTGTTGGGAGAGCTTCGAGAAGGTGGGGGGCGATCCCACAGCGTGGGATACCCATTCCGGGCATTTTCCCATCATGAAGGACTATCGGCTGCCCGCGTTGGATCAGGTGTATTCCGCGCTGTGCGAGGACCTGCAGGATCGGGGACTTTTGGACGAGACGCTGATCGTGGTGATGGGGGAAATGGGGCGCGCTCCGAAGGTCAATGCCAGTGGCGGACGGGATCACTGGTCGTATCTGTACAACATCCTGATGACCGGCGCGGGAGTGAAGCAGGGACTGGTTTATGGAGCTTCGGATGATCGGGCGGAGCGACCGACCGAGCACCCGGTGACGCCGGCGGATTTCATTGCGACGCTTTACGGGGCGATGGGGATTGATCCCAACATTTTCCTGGAGGACGCGTTGGGGCGTCCGCGGCCTTTGACTCCGGGAGGCTCGGTGATTCCGGCGATCCTGGCGTGAGGTGCGAGGCGACGAAGGGGCAAGCGAACTGACTCGCCGACTCGAAAGTCAGCGTTACCTCCATGGCCGGGACGCCGCGGTTGCGGCTCCGGGCAGAGGAAAGGACCGCGGATTACGCGGATAAAGAGGAAAATGGGGCGGTGTGAAATCGGTCTTTTTATCCGCGTCATCCGCGCTATCCGCGGTTCAATTTCTGGCCCCGTGGCGCGTTCCGTGGAAGCAGGGTGGGGTGGTGGGTTGACTCGCCGCTTGGAAAGTCAGCATTACGGGTACCGCCGGTTTTTAACCGGCAAGGGCTTCAACTCACCGAATGGAAATTCAGCGGTACATCCAAGGCCGGTACGCCGCGGTTGCGGCTCCGGGCAGAGGAAAGGACCGCGGATAACGCGGATAACGCGGATAAAGAGGAAAATGGGGCGGTGTGAAATCGGTCTTTTTATCCGCGTTATCCGCGCTATCCGCGGTTCAATTTTTAGACCCGTGCCCGTTCCGTGGACGCGGGCGGGGGTGGTGGGATGCTCGCCGACTGGAAAGTCAGCGTTACCTGCAAGGCCGGTTTTCCACCGGCGAAATCTGGCGTTTCCGAGAATCAGGCGTTCGCAGGAAAGGTAACAGTTCCGTTACTAGAGAGGTTTTGTCAGGAGCGCGGAGAGGAGCAAGGGTGAGCGCGTTCGAACGTATCAACACACAGAATTACTCTCTGAAAGAAAACAGAACTATGAAGAATAACATTTTGATGACCGGTCTGATGAGCCTCCTCCTGATCGGCGCGAACCAGGCGGCCCTCGGCGGCGAAGTGGGCACGGGCGGCGGCGGCGGCGGCGTGACCGCCGGTTGCCAGCCGGTCACCAGTCTGACCGCCAAGGGCGATTCGAAGATCGGCGAAACGGGTCTCGCTTCGGTGCAGCTGGGTTGGGCCGTCAAGCCGTGCACGGCCGGTCAGGCCGTGCGCGTGGTGACGACGATCACCAAATGGTCCACCAAGGAAGTGGTCTATTCCGATGAGAACGCGCCTTTGAACAGCAAAATTACGGCCTTCGTGGCGGTGCGCAATACGTACCAATGCACGGTGACGGTGATCGATGTGGCCACCGGCGCGGTGGAAGGCACGAGCACGGTCTATGCCTCGACGGTGCCGAAGGGTGGCGTTTGAGCGTTTGAGCGATTGCGCGAATTTCGCTTTCGGTGGGTAGATTCAGGCCAGGCGGGGCATTTGATGCCTCCCTGGCCTTTTTTCGTCGGGGCCGGTACAGGTACCGCCGGTTTTTCAACCGGCGTGAGGTGTAGCTCGCCGACTCGAAAGTCAGCGGTACCGGCCGCTTCGGCGGTGCGCGCTTAGAGCGTCGCCAGGATCGCGTTCAGCGTCGGGCTGGGCCGGAGCGCGGCGGCGGCCTTCGCCGGGTCGGGCTGGTAGTACCCCCCGATATCCGCAGGTTTTCCCTGCACGGCGATGAGCTCGGCGACGATCTGTTTCTCGCTGGCCGTGAGCTTCTCCGCCACGGGCGTGAAGAGCCGCTTCAGTTCCGCATCCGCACTCTGCGCCGCCAACGCCTGCGCCCAGTAGAGCGCCAGGTAAAAATGACTGCCCCGGTTGTCGATGCCCGCACCGACCTTCCGGGCGGGCGATTTGTCGTATTCCAGGAACTTGCCGTTGGCCTCGTCGAGCGTGTCGGCGAGGACCTTCGCCTTGGCGTGCTTGAAGGTGAGGCTGAGGTGCTCAAACGACGCCGCCAGCGCGAAGAACTCTCCGAGGCTGTCCCAGCGCAGGAAGTTTTCCTCGGTGAACTGCTGCACGTGTTTCGGTGCGGAACCACCGGCCCCGGTTTCAAAAAGCCCGCCGCCGTTCATCAACGGAACGATCGACAGCATCTTGGCGCTGGTGCCCACCTCGAGAATCGGGAAGAGGTCGGTCAGGTAATCGCGCAGGACGTTGCCGGTGACGGAGATCGTGTCCTGGCCAGCCTTGAGCCGCACCAGCGTGGCGTGGCAGGCTTCGGCCGGCGCGAGAATTTGGAGGTCCAGACCCTTGGTGTCGTGCTGCGGCAGGTACTTCTCCACCTTGGCGATGACCTGCGCGTCGTGCGCCCGGTTCCGGTCGAGCCAGAAGATCGCCGGGGTGTTTGACAGGCGCGCGCGGTTGACCGCGAGCTTCACCCAATCCTGCACCGGGGCGTCCTTGGTCTGGCAGGCCCGCCAGATGTCGCCTTCGTCCACCGCGTGTTCGAGGAGGATCGCACCCGTCGAGTCGGTGACGCGTACGGATCCCTTGGCCGGGATCTGGAAGGTCTTGTTGTGGGAGCCGTACTCTTCCGCGGCCTGGGCCATGAGCCCAACGTTGGGCACCGAACCCATCGTCTTCGGATCAAACGCGCCCTGTTGCTTGCAAAAATCAATCACCGTCTGGTAAATCCCGGCGTAGGAGCTGTCGGGAATTACCGCGAGCGTGTCCTGCGCCTGGCCCTGCGCGTTCCACATCTGACCTGAAGTGCGGATCATCGCCGGCATGGACGCGTCCACGATCACGTCGCTGGGCACGTGCAGATTGGTGATCCCCTTGTCGGAATTGACCATCGCCAAGGCCGGACCGGCGGCGTAGGCCGCGGCGATATCGGCTTCAATGGCGCCCTTCTGGTCCGCCGGAAGCGTGGCGATTTTGCCGAGGAGATCGCCCAGGCCGTTGTTCAGATCGACCCCCAGTTGGGCGAACGTCGCCGCGTGCTTGGTCAGGACGTCCTGGAAGAACACGCGAACGAAGTGGCCGAAAATGATCGGGTCCGAGACCTTCATCATGGTGGCCTTGAGATGGACGGAGAACAGCACGCCGTCGGCCTTGGCGCGGGCCAGCTGCCGGGTGATGAATTCGACCAGCGCCGCCTTGCGGAGGACGGTGCCATCGAGGATTTCGCCGGCCTTGAGCGGGGTTTTTTCCTTGAGGACCTTGGTGGAGCCGTCGGCGCCGTGGAAGGTGATCTTCACGTCGGTGGCGGCGGCGACCGTGACGGACTTTTCGTTCGAGAAGAAGTCGTCCTGGCCCATCGTGGCCACGGTGGTTTTGGAAGCGGCCGACCAAGCCCCCATGGAATGCGGGTGCTTGCGGGCGTAATCCTTGACGGCCTTGGGCGCACGACGATCGGAATTGCCCTCGCGCAGGACGGGATTCACCGCGGAGCCCATGACCTTGGAGTACCGCGCCTTGATGTCCTTCTCGGCGTCAGTGGTGGGATTCTCGGGGAAATCGGGCAGGCGATAGCCCTTGGCTTGGAGTTCGGCCACCGCGGCCTTCAACTGGGGCACGGAGGCGGAGACGTTGGGCAACTTGATGATGTTGGCCTCGGGCTTGAGCGTCAGGGCGCCCAGTTCGGCCAGGGCGTCCGGCACCCGCTGCTCGGCGGGCAACAGGTCGGAAAAGGCGGCGAGAATGCGGCCGGCGACGGAGATGTCGCGGGTTTCGACGGCGATCCCGGAATGCTTCGTGAAAGCCTGGATGATCGGCAGGAGCGAATACGTGGCGAGGGCGGGTGCCTCGTCCGTTTTGGTGTAGATGATGGTAGGAGTGGCGGACATGGTCAGAAAAGACGCGTCCAGCTAATCGGATGGCGCGGATTGGGCAAGGGCTTTTGGGGATTTGCGGCCGGTTTGGGGGTGTTGGAGGGATGGAAGTCGAGCGGAGCACCGGCTCCACCCCCCGCCGCCGGAGGATGCGGACGGATTGACTGGGGTAAGTCGTTCTGTCGGGTTGGGGCGATGAGGTTGCTGCGGGCAGAGAGAGGAACCGCGGATAACGCGGATAGCGCGGATCAGCAGAAGACGGGGCGATGTGGGTTCAGTCTTTTTATCCGCGTCATCTGCGCTATCCGCGGTTTAACTTTTCGAGCTCGGCCGTTCAGCGGAAGGGTGGGGATTCTCGCCGACTAAAAAGTCAGCGCTACAAAGGCGTCTGGGCTCTTGGCAGAGGGAGGACCGCGGATAGCACGGATGGCGCGGATAAAGCAGAAGATGGGGCGGTGTGGGCCGGCTTTTTATCCGCGTCATCCGCGCTATCCGCGGTTCAATTTTTGGACCGCGAGGCGTACAGCGGGAAGGGTGGGAATTCTCGCCGACAGGAAAGTCAGCGATACATCTGCCGCTGGGCTCTGGGCGGAGGGAGGACCGCGGATAACGCGGATGGCGCGGATAAAGCAGCAGCTGGGTAGATCTGGGTTTGGTTCTTTTATCCGCGTCATCCGCGCTATCCGCGGTTTAAATTTTTGGTCCTCAGGCCGTTCAGTGGAAGGGGGCGGGGGTGGGGATTTTCGCCGACTAGAAAGTCAGCGCTACATCTGCGGCTGGGCTCTGGGGAGAGGGAGGACCGAGGATAACGCGGATGGCGCGGATAAAGCAGAAGCCCGGGGCGACGTGGGTTTGTTTCTGTTATCCGCGTCATCTGCGCTATCCGCGGTTTAATTTCCGGTTCTCGGCCGTTCAGCGGAAGGGTGGGGATTCTCGCCGACTAAAAAGTCAGCGCTACATCGAAGGGCTGAGCGCCGCTGCCGCTGGCTCCGGTCACGGGCAGGTTCGCGCTATCCGCGGTTTTATTTCCCTGCGGCCGTCAGGGCCTTCACGTGCGAAAGGCGTTTGCGGAGGCGGGCGACGGGCTTCTCCACCGCGTAGTGCACCAGCGCCGCCAAAACCAGGGACGCGACCAAGGCGATCACACCTTGCACCAACAGGTGCTGCGTCCGGGCCGAACCACTCAGGCCAGCCGCGGTCGGATAGCCTTGCTGGACGAGAGCAATGACCGTCGAATGGGTGAGATAGAGTGGATAGGAAAGGACGCCCAGAAAACGCACCCAACCCCAGTTGAGCGGCCGAAAAATGGGAGCGTCGGCGTAGCGGATCGAGGCAATGAACATCGGGAACAAGGCCACGCCCTGCAGGGTGTACCGCAGCGTCTCGCGGAACGCCGGGCCACGAATCGCGAAGCTCACGGCCAGCGCCAGCAGAGCGAGCGGCAGTCCCACGAAGATCCAGGCACGCCGCGCCGTGCGCGTGGGATCGAGGGCGGGATTGCCGTACACGGCGAGCATGCAGCCGAAGAGCAACGAATCGAGCCGGGTATCCGTGGCATGGCAGATGCGCGGATGATGGCTCACGTTCGGGTCGAGCGGGATGGCGTGCAGGCCCAGGACCAACAGCACCCGCCACGCCAGGACCGCGGCCGCCAGCCCCGCGAGGACCAGGAACTGGTTTCGCGCTGACGGCACCCAGCGACGCAGGCCGAGATAGAGAAACGGGAAAACGAGGTAAAAATGCTCCTCGACCGCCAAGGACCACAGGACCTCGGTCCCCGGCAGCTGGGCGCCGCCGCGGAAGATTTCCTGATAATTGGCCACGTGCGCTGCCTGCGCGGCGATGGTCGTCCAGTCGACCACGCCCGAAAGCACCCCGGTGACCGCGAGCACGACAATACCGCCGAGCGCGAAGTAAAACGGCGGAAAAATCCGCAACACGCGGCGCCAGTAAAAGTCCCCCAGGCTCACCCCGCCCGTTTGCTCGCACTCCAGGCGCAGGAGCGTGGTGATCAGGTAACCGCTGAGAAAAAAGAAGACCGTCACCCCGAACAATCCCGGGACGTACTTGTGGAGACCGGCGTGGCTCAGGAAGACGATCAGGATCGACACGGCACGCAGACCGTCCAGTGAGGGGATGAAGAAGGATTTGGAGCCGGCCGTGGCGGGTTTCATCGGGTGAGGTGCCTGGGGGAGGGCAGGGTAAGCGGGCGAGCTCCGGCAAACGAACGGGAAGAATCCCGCCGAGGCGAAAGACGCAGCGTGGATTTAGGACGGCCGGTTCCTGGTGGGGGTAGCCGGCTCGAGGTTCGGCGAAAAGAGCAGGTGGTTTCCGCCGCGGCCTTCATTCTGAATCATTTTGCGGCGATGGCGCGAGTGGGGCAAGGGCTTTCGGGGGAAGGTCCCGGTGGGGGTGCGAGAATCGGTGGATCCGCACGCGATCGCGGGGACAAAAGTGCGAAGGCACGCTTTTGACGGCGCAGTTTTGTCCGGAGCCGGAGTCCCATCCGAGATTATCGTGGATGGGACGATGCGGCGGTGAGATCGGTTGGGATCAGCGAATACAGCACGGCCGGGCGTGGCTCGGTCCCGTTCAAAATGCGGTGGCGCAGCAGGCCCTCCCGCAGGGCGCCCGATTTCTCCGCGGCGCGGACACTCGCGACGTTGGCGGGCTCCATCAGGATCTCCACGCGCACCAGCCCGAGGTGCGAAAAGCCAAATTGCGCCAGGCTGCGCGCGATGCGCGGTGCGAGGCCCCGGCCCCGGGCGCTGGTCCGCACCCAGTAGGCCAGGTTGCCAAAGCGATTCTTCACATTGAATTGATTTAGACCTCCACCCCCCATGATTCGCCCCGACGGAGTCTCCCGCGCCGCAAAGGAATACCCTTCACCCCGATTCCATTGGCCGATCCACTCCTGCAAAACGGCCTGAGCCCCGGGGAGATCGCGGGCGGTATTCGTCCAGCGCATCCAGCGGGATATTTCCGGGGCCGACTCGCGGGCCAGATCGAGCAGCTCCGGCGCGTCCTCTTCCCGCAGCGGTGTCAGCACCAGCCCCGATGCGTCCAATCGAAACGCAGTTGGATCCACCTCCGGTGGCCAGGGGATATCGGGACTCATCCTATTTCTTTGGTGGCCGTCGGACCATGATTGGGCTTGAATTTGTTAACTCCAGTTCTCCCGACCCGGCGGAAGGTCTGCATCAGGGTTTCTTCAAACGGTAGTGGCGTACAGGACTGCTGATGACGTTGGTCACGACGAACTCGTCCGCGACCACCGCGGGCGCAGTCCCGAGCTGGCTCCACGCTCCGGGCGCGAAAGCGGGCCCGTTGGTTTCCAAGGCAAAACCCGTGGCATTGGTCGTCCAGCTCAACCGCACCGCACCCGGAAGCGATTCAATTCTCAGGGTGGGCGGAACACACTTCCCTGCGGCTCCGGCGGTGTGCAGGGCGGTTATTTGGGCCGAGGTCAGCGCCTGGCGATAGATGGAAAGCTCGTCAATAAATCCGTCCAATGCGTAGCCGGCGAGCTCGTAGTTGCCGAGTTCCAGCGGGCCCGAGACCGTGGCGACCGGACGCGTGTCGAACTGCTCCGCGCCGAGTTGCTGCCCGTCTACATAGAGGCGGAAAGCGCCCGCAGTTCGGGTCACCGCCAGATGATACCACGTGTCCGCCGCGGGAGTCCAAGGCCGGACGATGCCAAAACTGCTGGGGTCGATCGCAAAGCCCAGGACCGAAGGAGAGGCCCCGCCCGGCGCCTGGAAATCGAACTCAAATCCCCCCCGGGCTGTGCCGTTCAACTGGTAAACCAGCATCGAATTCTTGACCCGATTAAACTTCGTCCAGACTTCGATCGTAAAGTCGCTCGTGCCCAAAGCCCAATTGGGGCTGTCGGGA
>CANIZL010000025.1 GCA_947471985.1 Verrucomicrobiota bacterium
CTTGATCGGCCCGAAACTGAATCGCTGATCAAAAGCGCAAAGATCCGTGGTGAACAATGGCAAATTAATCCGGCCTCCACGGAACTTCGTCCACAGATCAATTAGCCAGCGTCTGCCTCTCCCCTCACGAAATCACGCGAAGCGCTACACCGTAGGGCGGTCATTGTCAGCGGCAATGGCCGCTGGGATGGCTCAGGCGGGGGAGTGGTGGAGGGATGGAGTGGTGGGACGGTGGAGGGCTATTCGCGTGTTCCGCGGTTCTTGGTTCGTTGTTCTTGGTGGGGCGCGGGTTTGTGACCCGCTGCGGGGGGGGCTGGTGACGCTGGTGTCCCGGTTGGCGGAAGGGGGTGTTGGTGCCTTCTGATTTGATGAAGGGCGGTTGACTCGCCGACCAGAAAGTCAGCGGTACATCGGGGGCGGTTTGGGGGCGCGACTCACAGAGGCGCGGTCCGTTCGGGAGGGGGGCGGATTTTTGTATCGGGTCCCCTTTTTTGTGCCTATCGGGGCAACAGGATTTTGATGCGTGGGGGAGGGGGATTTCAGCGCGGAGGGCAGGGCGAAAACCAGCGATTTCCCCGAGGGGGTGAGCACACTTTTGTGCCTGTCTGAGTGCTCGTACTTTTGAGCCTGCCGCGTTTTCTCCTGCAAATTCGACGTTTTGAAGTTTTGGCGACCCCACGGGGAATCGAACCCCGGTTACTGCCGTGAAAGGGCGGTGTCCTAACCGCTAGACGATGGGGTCGCTCTAGTCAGTAGTTGTTGCCAACCACTAACCCGGCACGAATGCCGGACAAACTTCGAAATGTCAAATTGGTGGGACGGCAGGGATTTGAACCCTGGACCAACGGATTAAAAGTCCGCTGCTCTACCGCTGAGCTACCGTCCCGTCTCCCAGCGCGGACGGGCACCTTAGGAGGACTTTCTCCCTCGGCAAGCCCGTTCTCACAAAGTCTTCATCTCCCCGCTACCCTCTGAAATCCCCACGCTCCAAAATGGAATTGAACGAAATCGCCAGAAAATCGCCCCCTTATCCGTGTTCCCGTCCGGGTCCGACAGCGTTCTTTCGGTCGCAAAGCGGTTCCCGGGCGCAAAAATAGTTTTCGCCGCAGGGGGGCAGGGGATGGGTTTGCGGCCCAGAAAGCGAAGGAAGGGTGTTAGTTCTTGGTTCTTGGTTCTTGGTTCTTCGCGGTGGGGAGGGGGCTCAGTCGTATACAAGTCGATAAAAGCCGAGCCGCGCGGTGATCGGTACCCGCAGGTGGTTGATCCCGCGTTGGGCTTGCAGCTTGCCTCCCATCAATTCCCAAGTGCCCGTGCCCAGGCTCGGTCGGAAGAGGAGTCGGGCCGGGTAACAGGTCGGGCCTTCCCAGGTGATCCCAAATTCTTCGTGATTCACGGGCGCCGCTTGGAGCAGTCGGAGCCGCGGCTGCAGGTCGATGGCAATCGTGGTCGAGAGGGTGCCGCTGCCGGGGCGGATGTCGCACACCAGGATCCCGAATTCCTGGTGACCCGGGGCCAGGTCGGGGGGCGTCGCCCATTGAAAGCTGCCGGTCAGGCGGTCGACGGTGACTCCCGGAGGCGCGCCTGGTACAAGCCAAAACGACAGCACGTCGGGAGGCGCACCCCAGAGGGAAACACTGCCGGAGACCGTCGCGCCAGCCACAAGACAGGGCTCGGGCGGCGGCGGGGGCGGCGGGGGACGCACCGCGTTGGGAGCCCCGGGGGACGCCAATTCAAAGGGCTGCAGTTCCGGGCCACCGTCCGGATAGCGGCCGCCGCTTTGATTGTCCGCTAGGGCGCCAAACGTCACGGTGTCGATCACTTTGAGATCCGGGGCGGACAGGATCAGGGTTTCCCCGGAGCGCGACAGCGAGAAGCCCGCGTGGAGGTCACCCCCGGACTGCGTTTGGCCGGGCTCATTGTCCGTCCAAATGATCCGGTGCCGGCGTGGGCCAATGGAGAAGCCGTCGGGAATTCGCCAGAGGGCGTGATTGGTCGGTGAATCGGAAAGGTAATAGCCGCTGAGATCCACCTCCACGGGCGAGGCGTTGTACAGCTCCACCCAATCGTCGTATTTTCCATCGGCTTCGTCGCGGAGGAAGGTGATATTGCCGGGCATCCATTCATTGATGTGGAGCTCGATGGGCACGGTGTTAGTCGTGCCGGGGCGGGGATTGTCGAGCGGCACCCGATCCACGCTGTCACCATCCGTGGCGCCGCCGAACGACTGCCCGGGAGTCAATCCGGTGTACGTCAACGAATCGAGCACCACCGGGCGGCCATTGAGGGACCACGACAGCACGACCTGTCCGTTGGTGGGAGCCAAGCTGAAGCTTGCGTGGTAGTCGCCCGGGCTCGTGCGCTCCGGGTGGTTGTCGGCCCACACCAGAAGGTAGCCGCGCGGTCCGAGAGTGGCTCCGTCCGGAAACGCCCACGTGTTGGTATTGGCGGCGTTGTTGGCCAGGGCGGTTCCGGTGAGACTTACCGGTTGGCTTCCGTAGTTGAAGAGTTCGATCCACGGCGGGGATTCGCCGAAGCGGTTGGTGATGCTGCGCAGGTTTTGGGCTTGCACCTCGTTGATCCGAAGCCGCGGGACCGGGGGCAATTGAATGACCACGGGGGCGGAGTTGGTGACGGGCGGCTGGCCGATTTCCAGCGGCTGGCGCACGGAGAGGTTCGGGCGTCCCGGTGTGGGTGGATAGAATCCAGGTGGATGCCCGGCGGGGAGATTCGCGCTGCCATCACTCCAGTTGAAGGGACTGTTGCGATCCTGAGTGGGATCCAGCAACTGCAGCGAGCCGCCCGGTCCATTGGCCTGGGTGGGCCAGGGTGGGGAGGAACTGTACGCCAGTTTGTCCACCACGATATCCCGGGACGAACTGGGGCCGGGGATGATGAGGCGCAGGACTTCGCCCTGGATGGCGAGCGTGCCGGGGAATTCCCCCGCCACGGGAATCGACGAGCCGTAGTAGTTGTTGAAGGAGGCGTGGTTGGCGACCACCACCACGTAGCCCCGCGGCGGAATAAAGGCGCCATTGGGGAAGGCGAAATTCAGCCCCTTGAATTCCCAGCCCGTGAGATCAAAGCCGGAGAGGGACGAGCGGTTATACAGCTCGACAAACGCGGTCCCGTTTTGGAGGGGATTATAGTGCACCTCATTGATCACCACGGCGCCCACCGGCGATTCCACCGGTGCGAGCCAGACCAGATCCAGCCGGGTTACCGGGTGGGGCAGGGGCAGGTTCTGTCGATCATACGCCTGGAACTGCAGGTGATTGGTTCCCGCGGCGAGTACGAGGGTGGTGCTCCATTCGGTCGCGGTGTGCCAGGTCAGGCGAACCTCGCGGTCATTGATGCGCAATTTGTCCATCCCGCCCGGTCCGAGGCCGGTGAGGCGAATGGTGTTGTTGGTGAGGATCTGGTTCGAAGGGGTGAGCACTTGGAACGTGCCCGGGGCGGTGGCGGATTGGGACAGTAGGTAGGCGCGGCGGCGTTGCACCCATTGTTCCAAGTCCGCGGTGGAATCGACGGTGAAGCCGGCGGACCGGAGGAGGGCGGTGCGTTGGGCGGCCCAGGCGTGAAGGCGGACAGGATCGAGGGCCTCCTGTGCGACGCCGGCGAGGGCCCGTTGGTAGGAGCTACGCTGCTCGGGTTGCTGAAGAAATGCCCGCAGGCCGTCCTCGTCCGGCGGCAGTTCATCGAGCACGTCGTCGCTGGGCCCGGCGGTGCCGGGAGCGTTGAGCGTGGGCACCGTCGGATCCGACAGCAGCTGCCATTTGCCCGGGAGCGGGTTGTACGCCCAGCCGGCGCGTCCTTCGCGGCAGCCGAACGACCGGACATCCCCCACGGCGTGACGGAAGGCGATCCAGCGCCACCATTGTTCCTCGTTGATCAGGGCCAGGAACGGCGATTTGAACTGGGAATTGGTGGGGCCGTGGGCGGCGGCCGTGAGGACTTGGAGTCGGTCGTAGGCGGTTTCAAAGGATTCACCCAAGCGGAGCGGGGCCAGTTGGTGATAGTAGGCGCGGGTCAATTCCGGGTTGTCACCCAGATGGTTGGTGAGCGTGAAGCCCTGGCGGAAAATGGGGGTTGAGTTGGGCGCCGTTTGTTCGGACCAACCGGTCAGCGCAAAGAGATCGCCCTGATCGCGGCCCGGGAACCATTGCTCGAGGAAATCGTCGTCGACGTCCTGATAACTCTCCGCCAGAGGCGCCGGGGCTTGACCATTCAGCAGCAGGCGAAGGGGGCGGCGATGGCTGTGTGATAATCCCGCCGCGGCCTCCAGCCATTCCACGGAGGCGGATCGCAGGAGGGTGCGATCGTCGGTCGGCAGCCAAAGCGACCACTCCGGGGCGCCCAGCAGGGGCTGATCCGCCGGGAACGAAAGCAGCAAGCGACCGGGGGTGACGGTCGTTCCGTTCGTGGCGGGCGGCGGACTCCAGTGCGCCTGGACCTGGTGGATGACCCGTTCCGATCCGTACACCACGGTGACGGCTTGGGGGGATGAATCCAGCGCCGGCGCGGTCGCCAGGCTCGGTGACCAAAGCCGGAGGGAACCAAACCCATCCGCGGTCAACGGATCCTCGCCGAAGCGGATAAACGCGTCCTGGGCGGTGCCGGGAAATTCGGTCTCGGCCGCGTTGGCCTGGCCGTCCCGGGCGACGATTCGATACGCCACCACTGTGCCGGCGGGTTGGCCGGGGAGTGTTCCGCTGTAAATTCCGTCCCCGGCAAACTCGTCACCCGCGGTGCCGTCGTCGTTTAACTCCAACCGACGGTATTCCGTGCCAGGCTCCCGGCGGTACAGTAGGGACGCGGACGCGAGGCCGTCGATATCCGCGATCCGGGCGCTGATCACGACGCCCTGCTGGGCCGCTGGCAGGACCGGTTGAGTGAGGACCCCGGAAATTGTCGGGCCGGCGTTGGCGGGTTCGTGGTCGGAAGCCGACTGGCCCGGAGTGCCGCCGGGGTTTTTGAGCGATAAGGAACGATCCACCCCGTAGCGGGTGTTGGGCAGGCGGGCGGTGAGGACACTGCCGCCGCGCAACCATTTCACCCGCGCCGTGATGACGTAGCGCCAGCCAGGCGGGATGGCGGGCGTGAATTGCGCCGAAAGTCGATTGCCCGCGGCATCCCCGGGTCCGGTCGCCCGCAGGCGCACGGAATGGGCACTGAGGTAGCCTGTAGCCGTTTCCCAGGCGGAATCGCGGTGATTGCCTTCGCTTACCCAGCCGGCGGCGGAATCCTCCAGCGACCCATTGACGGTGTGTTCGGTGAAGGCGGAGCCCCGGTTGGTCTGGCTGCGGATGCGAACCTGATCCACCAGACATTCGCCGGCGCCGTTGAGTTGAAAATCGAGGCGTTCAACGGGCCCCCACGATTCCCCGAGGGTGCCGGTCAGATTTACGCTGACCCAGGAGTTGGATTGGGTGGCATCGCTTTCGCGCCACTGGCTGATTCCGGAAGCTCCCGGCGAGCGGGCATCCACCAACTCGAGGCTCGCGCCACCGCGATGCGCCCACGGCCCCGAACCCGTGGTGTGATACGCGACCCGATCCACGGGGATCTGCACGCGGTTCGTCTCAATGACGCCGGTTTTCTTGGTGATCAGGATGGTTTCCGGCCGGGTGAGGCGGACTTCATCCGTGGTGTCATCCAGGCGGCCCACGTAATTGCCCGTCAGATTGGTGCACGTGATGGTTTTGTCGGTGCTGAGAAAGAGCTGCACGACGTTGCGGGAGATGGCGAGATGTTCCCCGGGCCGGATTGTGGAATTCGCTGGAAAACGAAACGATGCGGCCCCCGATAAGGTCCAGTCATCGAGCCGGACAGGGCGGTCGGAACGGTTGTAGAGTTCGACGAATTCGTTTTCACTGGCGATGGCCTCGTTGCCGGGAGAACGGACCGGGGCGGGCAGGAGTTCGCTGATGATGACATCGCCGAGTCGGGGCGCGGCATTCGGGCGGCCGGGTGTGGGTGCCTGTAGCGGCTGCACGGACGGGGCGCCGTCGGGCCAGCGTCCCTGGGTGACGTCGGCCGACTGGGCGTCGTAGCGCACGGCGTCCCACACGCGGGTGTTGGCGGCGTCGGTCAGGACGAGGGTGCCTGCGAGGGGGTCCAGATTGAAACCCAGGGTGGTGGCGGAAAATGTGACGGCCGTGCGCGGGGCCAGGAGGGTGCCGGCGGGAAAACGGTATTTGTTTTTGGCGAGCGAATCCGAGAGGTAAAAGCCGCTGAAATTTACGGTTTTCCGGCCGTGATTATATATTTCGATCCATTGATTGCTCGCGGCCGCGGTGTTCGCGAGGAACTCGTTGATGACGATGGTGGGGGCGGTATTGGTGACGACCGGTTCCGGGCCGCCCGGGGAGCCGCCCTTCCAATAGCTCGCCTGCCAGGCGGCCGGATTTTTCTCACCATAGGACGGGCGGGCCAGGACCAGCGAATGGCCGCCACCGTCGGCGGCGGGAGGCCAGGGCGGCTGGTCCGAGTAAGAGACGGAGAGCAGTTTGCCGCCGAGCGGGTTGGTCAATTTGATTTCACCGGTGCCGGGCAGGGTTTGGGTTTGGGTGACGATATTGGTGATCTTCCCCACGACGTTGGTCTGGGAGACCGTGAGCGGCCAGCCGACGACATTGGTGATTCCGTAGACGAACCGAAGATCATTGGGGGCACGAGCCACCACGAGATAGGTCCGGGGCGACAAGACGGTGTTGCTGGCAAAGGTATGACGGATGGAGCCGTCGATTTGGTACCCGGAAAGATCCAACGGGAAAGGGCCGCTGTTCTGGAGTTCGATGAATTCGAGCTGGCGCAGGTCGGCACGATCGGCCGCCTTGTACATGATTTCGGACAGGACGAGATCCGTACGGCGGGACGACGGGCCGGGTGATTCGGCCGGCGCAGAAATCGTCAGCAGCCATAAAAGGAGGAGGCGTCCGAGCGCGGCCATCCGTTGGGGCGGGCGCGGCGGGCGGCCGGCGGATATTCGGCGCGCGGCTGATGGCCGGGTGGTGCCGGGCGATGGACGTAACTGACGACTCCTTTTCATAACTCTTGCGGCGCTTTCGGGATCCGGACGGATGGCGGTATTCGAGCGGGCGCATTCGGCCGGGGAAGCTGGGCCAGCCTACCCGCATTTGATCGCAAGACAATTGCGGGTGTTCCCGGGCACGCGAGCGTGGCAGCATGCTCGTTCGTTCCTCCTGGGCGGTGGCGTGGTGGGTCTTGTCGGTGGCGGCGCTGCCGTGGTCGGTGCGGGCCCTGGATCGCGTTTCGTCGCCGGCATCCGGGCGGCCGGCGGCGGATCGGGTTCGATCCACCGCGGCCCCGGCGCGGCTCACTCCGGACGAGCTGTTCCTGGGCACGGTACGACGCGTGGCGCTGTGGTTTGACGCGTCACGGACGAACCTTCCGGTCGTGGAATCGACCTGGGAAATCACGGCCACCGAAGGGTTGTCGGCGGGGTTGGTTGGGCAGCGAATGCAGTATCGGGTTCAAGCGCCGGAACGCGCGCAATTGCAGGGGCGGATCGGATCGGAAGCCTTCACGGTCGGCCGCGATCACAATGAGGTTTGGCTTTGGCGGCCGCAAAAAGGTCTGGTTTGGCGGGCCCGGTCTTCGGTGGAGGAACCTCTGAATCCACTGGCGGTGCCATTGCTGGAAGTGTGGTTGGGGCGGCTGCCGGATTTTTTTACCGTGCGGGGACAGCCGGTGGCGGCGGTGAACGGGGTGCCATGCGATGTGGTGTCGGGCACCGCTCAATCCGCCGTGCGTCGGTGGATGGGATTGCCCGTATTCACGCTAACTTTTTGGTTGGGACAGCCGGACCATCGAATCCGACAATTCCGAATTGCCGTCCCGGAAGAGGGTTGGGCCCTGACCGCCTTGGTGCGAACCCTGCAGGAACGACCGGCCCGGGAGGCGCCCCGGTGGGCTTCACCGATGACGGCGTCGAACCGGGTGGAATGGGTCACGCTGCCCCGGGTGCGGGGTGCCTTTCCGGATGCCATCCACGAGGTGGGTCTGCTGCGGTTGGTGGCGCCGTGAAGGGTTGAAGCGCTGAAAGGCAAAGGTCTGGAAAAGGCGAAGGCGCGACGGGTGTGCCGCCGCGCCTCCGATGCCTTCGCAGCGTTCGGCTATTTCGAATCGGAACCGGGGATGGCCGGGCGGATGCCCCATTTCTTCACCAGGGCCATGACCTTGGCCAGCGGCTTCATGCCGCCGGTGCAGGTGGGGTCGGTCAGGGACATCGCCGCGGCACTGACACCGGTCAGCAGCGAGCGGGAAAGTTCCCAGCCCTCATGCAGACCCAGCAGGACGCCGGCACAGAACGCGTCGCCGGCCCCTGCTGTGCCCGCGACGGCCTTGGCCGGGACCTGCAGGGAAGATTGCCAGATGTCCTGCCCGCCGCGCTGACGGGCGAAGCAGCCTTCGGGGAAATGGATGACGACCAGTTCACGCACGCCGAGATTGAGAATCTCCTCGGCCGCCTGGCGCAACGCCGCGGTGTCGAGCTGCCCGTCGGGACGGAGTTTGAAACCGGTCACCTGGCCGGCCTCGTACTCGTTCATGATCGCGTAATCGACGTATTTCAGGGCCGGGGCTACGACAGCCTTGAAGCGGTCGCTGGCCTCGCTGACGACATCGATGCACGTCTTCAAGCCGGCCGCCTGAGCGGCTGCCAGGACGACGGACGCCCGGGTGTTGCCGCGCTTGTCGAGGCGATCCATCTGATCGAGCAGGAGCAGGTAGCCGAGGTGGAAGATGCGCGCCTTGGTCCGCGCGAAATCCAGATCCTGCGCGTCCCAGAGGGCATTCGCGCCGCGGCAGTGGAAGAAGGTCCGCTGACCGGTGGTTTCGACGGTGAAGACGTCGGTGTAGCTGGTGGAAGCGGCGGCGGTCTGGGTGATGAATTTGGTGTTCACCCCGTTTTTGCGGCAATCCGCGAGAATTTCCGCGCCCAGGGCATCCTGGCCGACGAGGCCGGCGCCGGACAACGGGAGGTCGACCTCCATCTTGGCGAGATTGATGAGGATGTTGTAGGGCGAGCCGCCAGTGCCGGACGATTGGCTGTGAATGTTGGCCAGGCGCTCGGCGGCGGGATAGGTGTCGATCAGTTTGACGTGATCGATGATCCAGTTGCCGCCGGCGAGCAGGCCGCGGCGCGACGACGCGGCGGAGGCGGATTTCTTGGACGGCTTCTGGCGGGCCAGGGCGGACGATGTCTTCATGCAGGGCAAACCACGGCAAAAAAGTGCGGACATCCCAAGCGGACCCACCACGGGCCACGACCTCCGGGACAGCCCCTTATTTCAATGCCCAACTGTGTGTCTGTACAGCCCAAATTTTCGATCCGCGGAAGCTGAGTGTGGGACAAAAGTCTTCCAACCGTCGCCCGGGTAGGGGAGAGGGAGGGTATCGGCGCTGGTGTTGAGCCGGTGACCAAACGGCACCACCCAGCGTGCCAGGTTCAAAATCCACGCCCCCCAGCACGGCGCCAGGTTCGCTGCCGTCTAGAAGTGGAGCCAGGCTCCCTGTTCCTCCCGCGGATCAGATAGGGTGCCCGGTTCACTGATCTGTAGCCCGTTCGGCAGCGTACCACGCTCCCTCTCCGGCACCACCACCCCTGGGTACCAGGTTCAAGGTCCACCCCCGCCAACGCCGTGCCAGGTTCACGGCCACGTAGAAGTGGTACCACGCTCCCTATTCCTGCCCGCGCCAGATTGGGTGGCAGGTTCACTGATCTGTAGCCCGCCCGATAGCGTACCAGGCTCCTTATCCGGCGAAGATAGCGAACCTGGCACGATCGCTAACTTCGGCGAATGGGGAGGCTGGCACACTCTTCAGTGGGTTCGAATGGGGAGCCTGGCACTATGTTTTAATCAGTGAACCTGGCACGATGCTTTCGCCGGCGGAAATTCTCCAACCGCTGCCCGAGGGAGAGGGCGGCAGGGGCTCGACGATGAAACTTTCGAAGTGCGGCTCGGCGAGATCGCGGGCTCGCGGATAACCCAAGACGGCTTCCTGGAACGTGGGGACCTCCGCCGCTGTTACGGGAGGGGAAACCTTGTGCCCGTTCTCCCTGTAGTGGAGCCACTGCTGCCCTTTTCCGCACGGCCGGGACGATGGGTGCAGGCACAGTGCTTGCCTTTCTCCCTGGAGTCGATCTGGCTGCGTCCACACAGGAGTTGATCGTGGGAAAATGAACTCAACCGATTTGCCTGGCCTGCTAGTTGCCCTTTAACAAAAAGGCGAAATCCAGCGACTCGAAAATTTTGTCGCGTACCCGCGGAAGCTTTCCCGGGCCGGCCCCGGCCAGTCGGAGCAACTCCGGCCTTTCCCCGGGCGGGCGGGGTGTTCATGTTGGCGGCGTTCCCCACGAAACGTATGTCCTTCAAGACAAAGCCTGAAACGGTCACGATTGGCGACCATCCCATGAAGTGCTTGGTCTGCAGCAACCTTTCGTTCCATCGACGGAAGACGCACTTTGACACCGCCCTCATCAAGGAGTTGAATCCGGATTGGACGCACAGCGTAGGCTACTGCCTGATCTGCGATCAGTGCGGCCATATCCATTGGTTTGTTGATCGCTGAGAAATTGTGAACGGATCACCCACACGCCCGGCCCTCCGGATCGTCGAGGCCGATGAACCGGGCGGGATGGCGGCGACGTCGACCGCGGGAGCCCCGGGGCCGTGGCGTCGTCGGTGGGACTGGACACGTCCGGCGCGGGCGTTGCTGTGGTCCGAGTGGTTTGCGCATCAGCGGCTGTTGGTCGTGTTTGCGTTCCTGTGGCTGGCGGCGGTGTGGTTGTTGCCGTTGGTGGTCAATCCGCTGTGGACGCTGTCGGCCGGCGCCGCGTTTGCCTTGATTGCCGGTCCGGCCTTTGGCGGGGCGGATGTCGTTCACGGCTGTGAGGAATTCGCCTTCGCCGGTGCGCCCACGCGGGGGCAGCGTTATCTCGCCCGGTTGATTGTGGGCGGGGGGGCGGTGCTGGTTTTTAGCGGTATCAGCGTGCTCGCCTTGGAGGGTAATCTGAGTGACATCCTGCTGCGCCTGGTGCTGGCCACGGGTTCCGCGCCGGCCCAAGTGAGTCGGCCGGAGATGCTCTACACCCTTGTGTTGGCGGTACCGTTCACGGCGTTCGCTCTGGGTTTCGCCCTGGCGGCATTGGCCCCGTCGCGAACGGTGGCGTTTACCAGTTGGCTCTGGGCGGCCCTGGGCGCGTTGGCGCTGCTGCGGGGTGGCTTGCAACTGGAGGAAATTCGCTGGGACACTTTGAACGGTCGCATCGCCTTGCCACTGCTCTTGCTGGTGAGCGCGATGACCCTGTGGGTGGGTGGACGGTTTTATCGACGCAAAGAAGCCGGGGCGGGCAACGTGCCCTTGCGGATGCCCCCGAGTTTCTGGGGCTGGGTAGCGGGCTTGGTGATGGCCGCGTTGGGGCTGGTGCTGCTGGTGTCGTGGTTCGTGGGCAATTTCACCCGGCTGATGTAATTCAATTCATCGGCGGGGCGGCTGGCCGCGGCTTTACTTTGGGGCGGGAGCCGATGAATCTGCGGCCATGAATCGGCGGGAATTTCTCCAGACTTCGGCGTGGCTCGGGGCGACCGTGCCGCTTGGTGGCTGGACGGCGGGATGCGTGGGGGCGTCCGGTGCGGCGGCGGGCGATCTCACCGACGCCACGGTGGCGAGCTTGCGGCAGGGCCTAACGCAGGGCCGGTATTCCGCGGTGGAATTGGTGCGGTTCTACCAAGACCGGATCCAGCGCTGGGACCAAAACGGCCCGCAATTGCGCTCAGTGATCGAACTGAACCCCGATGCTGTGGAGCTGGCCCGGGCACTGGATCGCGAGCGCCGACAACAGGGCCCACGAGGACCGCTGCACGGGATTCCGGTGCTGCTCAAGGATAACATTGATACCCACGATCGGATGCAGACGACGGCGGGTTCATGGGCCCTGGCCGGTGTGCCGGCCGCGCGGGACGCGTTTTTGGTCGAGCGCCTGCGGGCGGCGGGCTGTGTGGTGTTGGGGAAGACCAATCTCAGCGAATGGGCCAATTTCCGTGGATCCCGCTCGAGCAGTGGATGGAGCGGCCGGGGCGGTCAGACCCGCAATCCTTATTTCACCGATCACAATCCTTCGGGCTCCAGTTCCGGATCCGCCGTGGCCGTATCGGCGAACTTCTGCGCCGTGGCGGTGGGCACGGAAACGGACGGCTCCATTGTTTCGCCGTCGTCGTACTGCGGAATCGTGGGGCTCAAACCGACCGTCGGCTTGATCAGTCGCCGGGGCGTTATTCCGATCTCGGCCAGTCAGGACACGGCGGGCCCGATGGGTCGTTGCGTGGCCGATGTGGCGGCGTTGCTCGGGGCTTTGACCGGGGAGGATGCCGAGGATCCGGCGACGGCCGCGGTGGCAAGTGCCGCGCGGAATCGGCGTGACTACACGGAGTTTCTGGACGCGGAGGGTTTGCGCGGGGCGCGCCTGGGCGTTTTGCGGAGTGATTTTAACGTGCACCGATTGGCGGATCCGGTTTTTGCCAGCACGTTGGACTCGCTGCGGCAGGCCGGTGCTGAATTGATCGACCCGGTGACGCTGCCGTCGTTCGAGGGCGTGGGCCACGCGGAGTACACGGTGTTGCACTATGAATTCAAGGCGGGCCTGAATGCCTATCTGGCCTCGCGCGGCGCCACCGCGAAGATTCATTCTCTGGCCGAACTCATCGAATTCAACGAGCGGGAGCGAGCCCGGGAATTGCCCTTTTTCGGGCACGAAACCTTGATTCAAGCGCAGGCGAAAGGCGGATTGGAGGAAGCCACCTATCGGGAAGCCAAGGCCCGGTGTGCGCGTTGGCGGACGGAACTCGGGGCATTCTTTGCGGCGCAACGACTGGACGCCCTCGTGGTCCCCACCGCGGGGCCGGCGGACACATTGGATCCGGTGAATGGCGATCACGGACACGGCGGCAGCTCGAGCTATGCGGCGGTGGCGGGTTTTCCGAATATCACCGTGCCGTGTGGCGCAGTCTGGGGATTGCCGGTGGGACTTTCCTTTATCGGGCCCGCCTGGCAGGAAGGGGAATTGATCCGGGTGGCCTACGCGTTTGAACAACGGACCCACGCCCGACGAACACCCCGAATGGCGCCGCGCCTGCCGGCAAATACCGCGGCGGTGTGATTTCCTTGTTTCCAGAAGTCCATCGTCTGCTCAGATTGCGTCCATGAGCACTCCCGCAGATATCGCCGCCCGTCGTTTCGTGACCGCCGCCGAGAAGGTGGATTTTCAATCGGCTTGGACCCTGGAGGAATGGCTGTGCCGCGGCGACGTGGTGCCCAATAAGGAACTCCTGTTGGTGCGCGCCAACATGGAGGCGGGTCGCTGCCATCCATTTCATACCCACCCCACGCGCGAGGAGATCATCTATATCCTCTCCGGTCGGGCCGAACAGTGGTGCGGACGGAATCGTCGGATCCTGGGACCGGGTGAAATGGTGCTGATTCCCAAGGGCGAAGTGCACGGGACCTACAATCCGTTTAACGAACGTCTGGTCTTCCTCGCCATCCTCTCGCCGTCCGACGCTGCCGAACCGGGCATTGTGGATGTGTCGATGGAAGCGCCGTGGAAGGGACTGCGGGAGAGCGAAGGCTTGCCGGCGTGCACGTGAAGTGACGCGATCGCCGGGCGGGTGGCGGCGCGGTCAGGTCGGCGACGCGAGGGGCTCGGCGGTTTCCGCGGTGATCCAGTCGAGATAGCGGCGATTGCCGCCGGTGATTCGGACGACGACGAATTGAGGGGTGTCGTAAGGATGTTCGGCGAGGATCAGTTTTTCCAGCGCCCGAACCCGGCGGGCGGTGGTTTTGAAAGTCAGCAGGACCTCGCGACTTTTTTCCTGTCGCCCGCGCCACCAATAATGCGATTCGACGCCGGAGCGAAGTTGTCCGCAGGCGACGAGGCGCTGTTCCAGGGCGAGTTGGATGAGTCGACGGGCGACGCGAAGATTGGGGGCCGTGACCCAGACGATGAGGTGACTGGTCCGGGGGGATTTCATGGCGTCGGGGGCGCGGGTTTTTCGCTGGGTGCGGGCGGGTGTTCCTGCGCAAAATCGGGTGGCCACTCCACGTGGGCACCCCGCTCAAAGTCGGTGAACCAATATTCGGCAGGGCTTTGATAACCCCGCTCTTCGCCTTCCCAGGGGAGCCAGAGCTTTTCCGCGTGCAGCGCCTGCCACGGAAGCTGCAAGGTGGCGCGATCCGCCTCGGTGAGTCGGCGGACGACAAAGGTCAGATACAGTTGCTCGTTCGCCCCGTAGATTTTGTCGCCGACGATGGGATGACCGAAGTGGGCCAGATGGATACGGATCTGGTGTTTTCGCCCGGTGTCGAGCCACAGTCGCAGCCGGGTGTAGGGCTGCGTCCCGCGGTGGAAGCGGCGTTCCACTTGGAAGCGGGTGCGGGCGGCGGCGCCATCGGCCCGGACGCAATCCTTGATGGCCACCGCGCTGGCTTCATCGCGACCGAGGGGGGCGTCGATCTGTCCGCTGGAGGGCCCCACGTGGCCGTGGACGAGGGCGACATATTCCTTGGTAACCACGCCCAGCGCCCACAACCGCCGCAGCTCGGCGGCGGCGTCGAGGGTCTTGCCAAAGATCATCACCCCGCTGGTTTCGCGATCCAGCCGATGCACCATCTGCGGTTCGCCGTCCGCACCGAGATGGATGCGGACGCGGCTGACGAGGCTCGACAACGGTCCCGCCTTGGTGGGATGACAGACCAATCCCGCCGGCTTGTGAAGCACGAGGAGATCGGCGGATTCGTGAAGAACAGGAAAGAGAGACACGCGATGGCCGGACAAGGGCAGCCGGGGAGGGCCAAATCAATCAGCGTTGCTCGGCGGCGCGAAACAGTTGAGCGCCGGGGCTGTTGACGGTGGTGTCGTAGAGCAGGATGGAGCCGTCCGGAGAGGTGATCTCCACTTCGTCGCCTGGCACCCAGGAGTCGAGGAATGAGGAACGTTCCAATCGGAGACGTTGATCGAGGTGGCCCTGAATCAGGAACAGCGTGTCGGCGGGTGTGGTCGGCCACTTGGTCAGTGTGGGCGCGTTGGGAAACGCCCCCGCCTGAGCGCGCAGGATGACGCCTTCCGAGCCGACGGCGATCAATTGGCCCTGAATGGCGGCGAGTCCGTAAAGGGGCTTGCCGGTGAGGGAATCCGCCCGGCTCCAGGTGAGGCCGTTCAAACTGGTCAGCACGGTTCCCTGAGCGCCGGCGCAGTAGTAGGTGCCGTCGACGACTTCCACGTCGTACAGCCAGTTGGTGACCCCGGAATTGCGGGCGGTCCAGGTGGTGCCATTCGGACTGGTGAGGAGGGTGCCGCTCTGACCCACGGCGAGAAATTGCCCATTCAGGAACCGCACGCGCCACAGCCAATTCGTCGTGCCACTGGTCTGCGCATTCCACGTGGTGCCGGTGGGACTGGTCCAGATGGTGCCGAGTTCGCCGACCGCCACCCAGTTGGTGGGGCCGCTTTCCACGCCGCTCAGATAGCGCTTGGACGGAGTGGTGCGACGCGTCCAAGTCAGGGCGTTGGTGCTGGTGAGGATCGTGCCGTTGCCGCCGGTGGCCACGTAAAGAGACTCGTTGGCGGCGATGCCCTGGAGATCATTGGTGACTCCGGAAGGTGCATCGAACCAGGCGAGTCCGATCGTGTTCAGATAATTGGTCAGGACGAGGGAGAGGACCGTGGCGCCGTTGGTGAAGAGGTTGGTGGTGATCAACGGCTCGTACCCCTGCGGGCTGTAGGCGATGTGGCCGGTGGAGCCGACGGTGACCAGGCGATTCGGCCGACCGCCGACGCCGAGAAACACCACGTTGGACGAAACGAGGGGCGCGAGGGCGGTGGTCCAGACCACGCCATTGTCCGATTGCAGCAGGGTGGGGCCGTAGCCCACGGCGGCATAAATCTGGTTCGTCGAAGTGTTGGTGACCGTGACGAGATTGTTGCCCACGAGGCTGCCGGTGAGGTTCGTGCGGACGCCGGTGGCGGTGCCGACGTCCCAGAGCACGGCGCGGGGCGGACTGTCGTAGGGGGTCCACAACAGAGACTGATCCAGGCCTGTGCTGCGCTGGCCGGTGACGATCAGACCGGCTTGCCCGCCGATGACATACCGGCTGCCGTCGTGCAGCCCGGCGTAGTAACTGCTGACCGGAGCCGGGGAAGTTCGGCGCGTGTCGAGTTCGTCGGTCCAGAGGAAGGTGTTGCCTACACTCACCCCGGAGCGCAGTTCACTGGCCCCACCCAGCAAGGGAACGGTGACGGATTGTCCCAGAACGGTTCGGGTTTCCAGGGCGATGGCGGAAAGATCGTCCTTCGCTCCGGACGTAAGGGCGGTCCAGCGTTGGCCGTCATTGGAGGTCGTCAAAGCAGTGCCGGCGGTGCCCACGGTCAAGAAGCCGGTGGGAGTGGCCATCACGCGATTGAGATCGGCGGTCGTTCCGCTGGTGCGGCGGGTCCAGGCGATGCCGTCCGAGCTGGTCAGAATCTGTCCGCCTTCGCCCACGGCGACAAAGGTCCCGCCACCCGCGCGCGCGCGCCAGGCGACACTGCGCAGCCAGGTGGTGACCCCGGGGGAACGCCGCAGCCAATTGGTGCCGTCGTCGCTGGTGTAGACCGCGGCGTTGTCGCCCACGGCTACCAGGCGGCTGCCGGAGCTGGAGACACCCTCCAGCCAGTCCTGGGTGGGGAGCGTCGTCGAGGAGATCGAGCGGTTGCCGTCCAGCCGGAGAACCAACCCGGCTTCCCCGGTGATGATGACGGAATTGGTGTCGGTCCCCAGTGGATGGAAGGTGGCGGACCGAAGGTACAAACGCGTGCCGGTCGCCAGGGTGTTCCAAGTGGCGAGGTCCTCGGACAGGTAGGCTTGGCCGTGATCCGCCACGGCCAGATAGAAGCGATTCGTATCGCCGATGAGATCGGCAATGTTATTGCCGAAGGGCAGGGGATTGGACCAATGCCAGCGGAGATTGGTGGTGCCGGCGGCGTTTATGGCGGGCCAGCCGAGACAGATTCCTCCAAGCAGGTAAACAAGGATTCGCTGGCTGATAACCAACAACAAACGCATAGGTGTAATGATGGGGAATGGTCCGAGGTCTGCCAAACCGGACGTGGAGGGTGGCCCAACACTGTGACTGGCCCTGGCCGGGTAATGTTTGGCTGCCACCCGGGAGCCGCGATAGTGCCCGGTGGAATTTTGGGTGTACCCGCTGCTGTTTCTCACCGGACTGGTGGCCGGCTGGGTGGATGCCATTGCGGGAGGGGGCGGGCTGTTGACGGTGCCAGCCTTATTGTGGGCCGGTCTGCCGGTGCCATTGGCGCTCGGGACCAACAAATTGCAATCCAGTTGCGGCACGGCGTTTGCCACCTGGCGGTATGCCCGGGCGGGATTGTTGAAGCTCCCGGCCCTGCGCGTGGGGATCGCCGCCACCTTGCTCGGCGCGTGTTGGGGGGTGGCTTCGGTGAACCGGATTGATCCGCAGCTGCTCAAGCGCGTTCTGCCCTTTCTGCTGGTGGCGGTCGCGGTCTATTTCTGGCTCAAACCCGATCAGGGCGATCGTCCCCGCGCGGCCCGGGTCCGGCCGGTCACTTTTGCCATCCTCGGCGGGTTGGTGCTGGGCTTTTACGACGGGGCCTTCGGACCCGGCACCGGCTCGTTTTGGATGGTGGCCAGTGTGAGCTTGCTCGGACTGGACCTGCGTCAGGCGACCGGTTGGACCAAAGCGATGAATCTCACGAGCAATCTGGCATCGCTCGCGGTCTTCATCTGGCTCGGCAACGTGAACTTTTCCATCGGCTGCGTCATGGCGGCGGGACAGGTGCTGGGCGCCCGCGCCGGCTCGGGCATGGTCTTGCGGCGCGGGCGGAATATCATCCGGCCGATGTTGCTGATCGTCGTGCTCTGCCTCGCTACCAAGCTGGCATACGACGCTTTGAAGCACGCGTAGGCCGTGCGCCGTTAAGTTGCGGGTGCCGGGCACTTGCCCGACGGGAGATCGGTCCTATTTGATCCGCGTGCCGCTGGACCCCCTGCTTGCCGCCGAAACCGAGCGCCTTCTGGTGCGGTTCGAAACCGAACCGGAACACACGGAGCACGTAGCCCGGCTGGCGTTGCAGTTGTTTGATCAACTGCTGGACTGGCATCAGCTGACGCTGCGGGATCGGGATCTTCTGGAAGTGGCCGCTGTGCTGCATGACATCGGTTGGTCTCAATGTCAGCCGGACGGCCGGGCGCACCACAAGGCGACCGCGCAACTCATCCGGGCGCATCCGTGGCAGGGCTTGTCGCCCTCAGAAGTGGAGTGTGTGGCCGAAGTCGCGCGGTACCATCGCAAGAGTCTGCCGGATCTGACCCGGCACGCTTCGTTCGCCCGGCTCCCGGAGGAGGATCGTCACCGGGTGGTTCAGTTGGCCGCGTTTCTGCGGATTGCCGATGGACTGGACCGGCGGCATATCCAGCGGGTGCGCCGTATCTCGGCGTCGTTCGCGCCGGAGGGGCTGATCGTGCTGGCCTATGCGCCCGGGGAGATCGAGACCGAACTCGCGGCGGCCGACAAGAAATCAGATCTCCTGCGCCGCCTGATCCGTCTGGGACCGACGTTTGCGGCCCGACTGGAACTGTCCTCGACCTAACCGCGGGATCAGGCCCGACCCGCCATGAGTTCGTAGGCCACGAGCGACAGGAGCATGCCGAACAGTCCCACGATGGTTTCGCAGACGGTCCAGGTTTTCAAGGTCTGCGCCACGCTGAGACCGAGGGAGTCCTTCACGATCCAGAAGCCGGAATCGTTGAGGTGGGAGAGGAACAGGGAGCCGCAGCCGATGGCGCAAATGATCAGGGCGATTTGATGCGGATTCAGTTCCGGATGAAGACCGACGACTGGTACGAGCAATCCGGACGCTGTGGTGATGGCGACCGTGGCCGAGCCGGTGGCGACGCGAATGAACGCGGAGACCATCCAGCCGTATAATAGCGGGCTCAGGTGGGCTTGCTGGCCGAGATTGCCAATGGCCTCGGCGACGCCGGAATCCCGGAGCACGCGGGCAAAACCACCGCCGGCACCGATCACCAGCAGGGTCAGCCCGATGGGGCCGATGCAGTTTTCGGTGAACTTCAGCACCTGCGTTCCGTTATAGCCGCAGTGCAATCCGAGGGACCAGGAGGCAAACAGAACGGCGAGCAGGAGGGCGAGCGTGGGGTGTCCGACGAAGGACAGGATCTCCCGCACGGGGTGTCCCTTCGCCCAGAACAACTCACCCACGGTGGCCAGCAGCATCAGCACGACGGGAGAGAGAATGCTGATGAGCGTCAGCCAGAAACCGGGCGGGCGAAATCCCAGGCCCGCGGAGGTGCGCGGTGGCAGGGAGGGGGGATTCGCCTGGACGCGTCCGATGATAAAGCGCGCGTAAATGGGACCGGCGACGGCCGCGGTGGGAATTCCGATAATGAAACCCCAAAATAGAACCAGCCCCATGTTGGCCTTGAGGGCTTCGACCGCCACAACCGGCCCGGGATGCGGCGGCATGACGCCGTGCATGACCGACAGGCACGCCAGCAACGGCAGGGCGAGGCGGATGAAGGGCTGCTTCGTTTCGTGGGTCAGCGTCAGGAGAATGGGCAGCAGCAGGATCAAGCCGACGGCGAACCAGGTCGTGAGTCCGACGGCCAGTGCGATGGCCATGATGCACCACTGAATTCGCTGGGGACCGAAGAAGGCCGCGAAGCGCTTGGCCAGGACCTCGGCGCCGCCGGATTCCGCGAGCAAACGACCCAGCATGGTGCCGAGGGCGATGACCGCCGCGGTGCTCGTGAGGGTGGCGCCGAGGCCGTCACCGAAGGATTTCAGCACGCCGAGGATGCTGTAGGGCGTGGTTTGCCCGGCCGCGTTGAGGAGAATTTTACCGACGGCATCGCGCGTGGGCACCCCGAGCGTCCAGACGGCCCCCAGTCCGACCATGAGCGACGCCAACAGGAGGGAGATGAAGGCATTGATCTTGGCCTTCGTGATCAGCAGCACGAGGCTGGTGATCGCAATCAATGCGAGGACAATCAGTTTCCAGTCCTGAGGATTCATGGAGTGCGCCGATCATGGCAGAGGGAATTGCCACTGGTAAACGGCGAGCTGCGACGAAGTGAGCGTCGCAGAGGAAAAATAGCGCGGATACCGTCCAAACGGCGGTGCCGCTACTTGGCGTATTCCACGCAGCGGGTCTCGCGGACGACGGTGACGCGGATCTGTCCCGGATAGGCCAGTTGATCCTCGATGCGTCGGGCCAGATCGCGGGCCAGTTGACTGGCGTGGGCGTCGTCGAGTTGTTCCGGGCGCACCACCACGCGGAGTTCACGGCCGGCCTGAATGGCAAAGGCCTTTTCCACTCCCTCAAATCCCAAGGCAATCTGCTCCAACTGTTCGAGCCGTTGCAGGTAGGTGGTCATGGATTCGCTGCGACCACCGGGCCGGGCGGCGCTGATGGCATCCGCGGCGCTGACGAGGATGCCGTAGAGGGATTCGTGGGGGACTTCGTCGTGATGGGCCGCGACGGCGTTCACGATCAGCGGGGCTTCGCCCAATTGCTTGATGAATTCCGCCCCCACCAGCGCATGGGGCCCTTCCATTTCGTGGCTCAAGGCCTTGCCCACGTCGTGCAGCAGCCCGGAGCGGCGGGCCAGCACCGGATCCACCCCCAGCTCCGAAGCCATCAGGCCGCACAAGTGCGCGACTTCGATGGAGTGATGCAGGATGTTTTGGGAAAAACTGGTACGGAAATGCAGCCGGCCGAGCTGCTTGACGATCTCGGGATGCATGGGCGGCTGTCCGGCCCGATGCACGGCGTCTTCGCCGGTCCTTTGGATGAACGCGTCCATCTCCTGCGTCACTGCGGCGACCACCTCTTCGATACGGGTGGGATGAATCCGGCCATCGAGGATCAAGCGCTCCATGGCGAGCCGGGCGACTTCGCGGCGCACCGGATCGAAGCCGGACAACACGACCGCGTTGGGGGTGTCGTCGACCAGTACGGTGATCCCGGTGGCGTTTTCAAACGCGCGGATATTGCGGCCGTCGCGGCCGATGATGCGGCCCTTCATGTCGTCACCGGTCAGGGCGACGGTGGCCGTGGTGGTTTCGAAGGTGTGTTTGCCGGCGTAGCGCTGGATGGCCAGGCCGATGATGCGGCGCGCCTGTTCCTCGCTGCCGGTCTTCGCCTTTTCGAGGAGATTGCGGCTGAGGTCGGCGGCATCCCGGGCGGCTTCCCGCTCCACGGCGCGGAGCAATTGCGCCCGCGCCTCGGCGGAGGTCATCTGGGCGGCCTGTTCCAATGCGCTGCGGGTCTGGGCTTGCAGCTCCTGCAGTTGGACGCGTTGGGAGTCAAGGCCCACCTGTTCCGCTTTGATCCGCTCCTCCCAGGATCGCAATTCGCCGTCGCGGACGGCGAATCGATCCAACTGCCGGGTGATGCCGGCTTCGCGCTCGTTGAGGCGTCGATCCGTTTCTGATTGGCGGGTTTCGGTCGCGCTGCTGGCGCGTTCGAATTCCTGTCGCTGGCGGGCGGCGGTGCTTTCGAGGGTGGTTCGCTGTTCCGCCAATTCGCGGGCCGCGGTCTGGCGGGCTTCCTCGGATTGGGCGGCGGATTTGAGTTTTAGCTCGGCCTCCAGCGCCCGGCGCTTCACCTGATACCACGCGTAGCCAACGCTGGCACCCAGCGCGATCAACGCAGTAGCCGTGGCGCTCGTGTATAACGTCGAAAGTGACATCCGCTAATTTGTGTGCTGACTCAATCGCGCTCCGTCCGCCGTAATCATGCCGTGCAGGCGCCGGTCATGCGGCTCCGCCGGGACGGCCGGCCCCACTTGTTCCACAAATCCCACGCCCCAAATCCGGCCGGTCGCCAGACTGAGCAGCCGATCATAGAACCCCTTGCCGCGACCCAGGCGCCCGCCGGCGGCGTCGAAGGCTAGCCCCGGGACCAGCAGATAGTCCAGTTCGCTGACGGGCAGAGTCCGGCAATGGAGGCCGGGTTCGGGGATTTGAAAACGGCCGGGTACCAGATCGCCGGTGGCGTCGCGGATTTCGCGGGCGACGTAGAGTCCGGTTTCGGGATGAAACGAGGGCAGGGCGACCTGTTTGCCCGCAGCCAATCCGGCCGGAATCAGGCCGCTCAAATCGATTTCGTCGGGCAGGGGCACGAACAGCAACACCCGCCGCGCGGCCTGCCAGTCCGGTGACGCGAGGATCCCGTCCGTGAGGCGGCGGGCTTGTTCGCGGCGGACGGCCGATGGAAGGGCGGCGATCACCGCCCGGGCCTCCGCCCGGCGTTGGGCTTTTTGGATGGCAGGGGTCATGAGGTTCGTTATTGCGAGCGGGTGGGTGTTCGTTCGCCCCCAGCCGGTGCCTACCGCTGGTTCTCGCCGGGGTAAACGATCTCGCGCCGCACGCCGCGAGTGGGTCCCCGCAGGGAAATGGCCTCCACGATGGTCCGGGCCATCAGTTCCGCGCCCACGGCATTGGGGTGGACGCCGTCGGGGAACATCTGCGGCTTGCCCGTGAGGGCGTCGTTCAAGTCGATCACCGGGATCTTCCGGCGACCGCATTCGTCCATCACGGCCGGGATCACACCCGTGTCCAAGGTGGCGGCATTGATGCCCCAAACATCCTTGTAGACGGGCACGGGAGTGCAGACCCAGAGCTGGGGACGGGATTTCAGACCACGGAAATGGTCCAGCAAGGCGCGCAGGTCCTTGGTAAAGGTGGCGGCATCGTGCCAGTTCTGCGGCTTGGTATCGTTGGTGCCCAGCTTGAGGAGGATGACGTCCGGTTGGAACTCGTTCGCCGCGGTGAATTCCGGGGTGGTCCAATAGGGGAGATCGCCGGCCTTTTGCAGCGTCGCGCCGCTGCGGCCGAAATTGCGGACGTCGTAGGTGGTGCCCAGATATTCGCCCAGTTTCGCGGGGTAACTATTCTTTTCCCGATCCTCCACGCCCGCGCCGAACGTGATGCTGTCACCCACGCACGCGACCCGGACGGTGCGGCCGTCATACTTTTCCAGTTTGATGTGGGGCGGCTCCGCGGTGCGGCAACCCGAGAGGCCGGTGACCCCCAGAAGACCGACCACTGTGCCTCCCAGAAGCAGGGAACGACGTGACAAACGCATTCCCCCATGATCCGGGGTACAGGTGAACAGGGCAAGGATTGTCCGACGTCCGGTGTGAGTTTGTATTCCCCACCGCTTTGCATTTCCGCCGCATCCCGGCTGGAAAAGGCGCCTCATTCCGCCATATTGCCGGTTCATGCATTCATTTCGCTACGTTGGATCCCGTTTGCAGTGCGAGGACGTCGCGCTGGCCGATCTCGCGGCCAAGCACGGCACACCGCTCTATGTCTACTCCCAGGCCACACTGACCGACCATTTCAAAAAGTTGTCCGGGGCCCTGGCCGGCCACGGGCTGGATCAGCTCGTCTGCTTTGCGATGAAGTCGAACTCCAACCTCGCCGTGATCCGCACGCTGGCGGATCTGGGGTCGGGGTTTGATACGGTGTCGGGCGGGGAGATTGCGCGCGTCATTGCGGCTGGCGGCGACGCCCGGAAATGCGTCTTCGCGGGCGTGGGCAAGACGGAGGAGGACATCGCCTTCGCGCTCAAGCAGGGCATTTACAGCTTCAACGTGGAATCCGAGGCGGAAATCGTCCGCATCTCCCGCGTGGCCACGAAGCTCAAGAAGATCGCCCCCATCGCGGTGCGCGTGAATCCCAATGTGGATGCCGGCACGCATTCCAAAATCACGACCGGTACGTACGAAAACAAGTTCGGCATCCAGTTCGAGCAGATCGAAGCCGTTTATGCCCGGGCGGCGAAACTGCCGAACCTGCGGCTGCGCGGTCTGCAGATGCACATCGGATCGCAGCTCACCGACGTCACGCCGTTCCGTCTGGCCGTGACCAAGGTGGCGCCGCTGGTGGCCCGTTTGAACAAGAAGTACGGTTTCGATTTCTTCAGCATCGGCGGGGGCATCGGCATCGTTTATCGCGAAGCCCTGGCCAGTGCGGATCCCCAGTGGTGGAAGACCGGTCCCGGGCGCAAGGTGCTCACCCCGCAGATTTACGCGGACACCCTGGCGCCGTTGTTGAAGCCGCTGGGATTGAAGATCCTGCTGGAACCCGGCCGTTTCCTGACGGGCAACGCCGGCGTGCTGCTCACGCGGGTCGAGTACCTGAAGAAGACCGGCAAGAAGCACTTCGTGATCGTGGATGCCGCGATGAATGACCTGATCCGTCCGGCGTTCTACGACAGCTATCATGAAATCGTGCCCCTCAAGAAGAAGGGCGGCGTGCAGGTTTCTTCGGATGTTGTCGGACCGATCTGCGAGAGCGGCGACTACTTCGCGAAGGACCGTCCGTTGCCCAAGGTGGGCGAGGGCGATTACCTGGCGCTACTGAGTGCAGGTGCCTACGGCAGTGTGATGGGCTCGAACTACAACAGCCGTTCGCTCGCCCCTGAAATCTTGGTGAACGGAAAGAAGGCCGCGGTCATTAGGCGTCGGCAGGATCTGAATGATATCTGGGCCGACGAAGTCACGGCGCCCTGGCAGAAGTAAGCGGCCGAGTGAAGCCTGAAATTTAAGCCGGGCTCGAGGCCAGGCCGGCCGGGATCGTCACGGATCCCGGCCGTTTGCTTAAAGGGGGGATGTCGCGGCTACTTCTTCGGCACCGCCACCCAGACCCGGTCTCCGCGGATTTCCACCGCATGAGTTCTCACCGGGCGTTCGGGTCGTACATCGCAACCGCCCGTGACGACGTCAAACGCCCAGCCGTGCAGTGGGCAGTGCACCTTTCCGTTTTCAAACCAACCCGCGCCCAACGGACCGCCCCGGTGCGGGCAATCGTCATCAATCGCGTGGAAACGTCCGTCCACATTGAAGAGCGCGAGGCGATGCCCGGCGATCTCGATGGAACGTCCCTGGCCGGGTGAAAGGCTGGCCACTTCCGCGGCATCAACGAAGGAATCCGACATGCCGGGAGTATAGGGCGGTTGGTGCGGAACGACAGGATGGGAAATTTCGGGGCGGCGCTTAAACTGGGCGTGGCTTCATTGCCATTCCATCCGATAAAACGCGCCTTCTTCGCTCAGGGGATCGAGGAGGAATCCGTCCACGAGATCTCGCGCGATTTCGCTGAACGGTGTGTCCAGCCCCGGGCTGCGAAACACCCGGGCCGATCGACCGGCGAGGGGCGCCCAGCGCAGTTCCACGGCGTCGGGTACGGCGGGACTTCGGCCCACTCGCAGGGTGGGCATTTCTCCGGACGGGGTATCCCGCCAGGATTCAGCCGCCGTGGCCTGTCCCGGCGACCACGGCTCGGGGCTGAGGGTGCGGTGGGGCACGAAGGCTCCGTCGGGCAGCGATCGACGAACGAGGGAACTTTGATTGGTCAGTTCGGATCCGCGATAGACGACGCGGTCGATCAAATTCGAAAGCGCATTGCGCAGGGTGAGCGTATCGCCGCCGTTGTTCAGGGATAATCCGCCCGTGCTGGCCCGCAGATGCTGGGTGATCGCGGGAGCGGGAGTCTCGCCAGGTGGAGCGCCACCCCAGAGGACCACCGCATGTCCACCGTCCACCCGGCTGTCGTTGCCAAAGCGATGGCGGATCGCGGCGGCGTCGCTGAGCGTCCAATCCTTCAGATCCAGCGCTTCGTCGCTGCGGTTTACCAGCTCGATGAATTCGGACGAACCGGTCGGTGGATTCGCCAGGAATTCGCTGATGACCATTTTCTGTTCCGCGGGCGTGGGAATATACAACGACCACCACCAGGTTTGGGTCTGTCCATTGTCGGTGGTGAGTCCGAACCGGAAGGCGTGGCCGGCGTCGGCCGCGGTGGCGGTGTAGCGGAGGATTGCATGGGAGGATGCGGCCGGCTGGTTGGGAAGTTCCCACGTGGCGGTCGACGGCAGGTTTCCCATCCCCGATTGCAGTGTGACCGGAAGATGGTTCGTATCCTGCACCGTCACGTGCAGCTCCAGCCGTTCCCCGGGGCGAAGACCGATCTCCGCCCAGGAATGGACCGCGGGTTCACCGGCATGGAGTCGCGGGGCGATTTGGTTGGTAAACGTGAGCACCGGCGCGGCCATCGGAATGACGGGCGGCAGTGGTGTCCGGGGCTCGCCGACGAACTCCACGTGATCGAGGCGCCAAGTCCCGCTGGGGCTATAGGAACCGGCCACGCCTTCGAAGCGTCCGGCGTCACCGGCGCCGGACAGCAAGCGGACGCGGAGTTCGGGCTGATCGGGGGCATCGGGAAGGTCGGGAAGGTCGGGAAGGTCGGGAAGGTTGGGGAAGGGGATCACCAGTCCGTTTTGAAAGACGCCGGCATTCGTCAGCACGAGGCGGGGACCCTCCTGATACGTGGCACCGCCATCGAGGGAATACGTGCAGCGTACGAGGCGGCTGGCGGTGGCGGTGGCGCGCAGATCGAAGTGCAGGGACACATCCCGATAGCCCGACACGACCGCGTGGAACTCGATGCCAGCGGCGGTGGCGGTATTGGTGGCGGCCGGGAAATGCGACAACGTCAGCGCTTTATCGCCGCTGCCGAAGGGATCGGAGGACCCGGTCCCGGCAGCCAGGCTATTGGTGACGCCGCCGAGCGGGTGCCAGGAGCCGGCGCCCAAACTGGGTTGAGTGGGATCGCTCCCGTTAAAATCCCAGACGACCACCGGCGACACCGCCTGCACCTGAGCCGCCAGCAACATTGCGCCGATCCAATTCCGGACCCACCGACTGAAGGTTTGTTTCACACCGTCCTCTACGAAAAAAATTCGCCAGAGTTACGGGCCAAGTGGACGATTTTTGACGGGCGTGAATTGCCGGGCAGGGAACGCGCCGTTGCCTTGGGCGTCGGCGGGGCGCCGGGAGCGGGATGGCTTTCGGCGGCAAGGGCGAGGGATAATGACCAAACGAGCAGGACGAAAGCGCCGGACGCAGGTCCGTCATTTAAGTGCTGTCGGTCGGGCCCAGCTCATTTCGTCAGTCGGTCGTCGGCAAGGATTTTCGCGGCTTCGATGCGGTTCCCCTCGAGCGTGACCGCGCCCACTTTTTCGTCGAGCCGGACGCCCACGGTTTGCCTCCGTTCGGCAACGGGGCGGGTGTCACGGATGACGTTGTCTTTGAACAGCAAATCGTGCGTCGCCCCGCGCACGCGGATGCCGGCGGCCTCGCGCTTAACGCCGTTGTTTTCAATGACATTATGCTCCAGGCGATTGCGATGGCCGGCCATGCCCTCGCTTTCGTTGCGGAAGAAAATGCCGTCCTCCTGATTGGCCCGCACCTGGTTGTTGCGGAGCAGGTTGTCGGTGTCCTTGTGACCGATGGAGATGCCGAATCGTCCGTTGGCTTCCAGAATATTCTCTTCAAAGAGACCTTCCTTGACGCGCCAGCAGAGGAACAAGCCGTCTTCGCCGTTTTTTCGCGCGGTGCATTGGCTCACGTGCGGACGTTGCGAACCACTGCCCGGATGCAGACCGAGGCCGGCGTTGCCTTCACTGACGCAGCCCCGCACCGTCACATCGTTGGATTGTTGGAAGCTGATGCCGTCCCCGTGGTAATTCCGCACGGTGCAGCGCTCGATCACCGCGCCGGGACAGCGGTAAAGAAAGATCCCGCCACCCCGACAACCGTTCAGGGAAATGTTCTCCGTCTGATTGCCCTCCACCGTCAGATCCTCCACGCGGACTTCCTCGGCGTGATAACCGCTGATGACCGGGAACACGGTGGCCGCCTGCGCGCCTTCGCTCACCAGGCAGTCGGCATTCAGCGGCAGACTGAGGGAGAAGGTGTGACCAGTGCTGCCGGTAATGCGGGCGACGGTGGTATGAAAGCCGGCAGCGTTTTTGTCCCAAATGGCCACCCCGTCGCCGACTGCGAAGCCGTCAGCCTTTTCCACGGTGAACTGTTCCTCGCCGAAATCGCCATCCAGTTTCAGGGCCGACACGGCGGCTTTCGCCTTGCGGAGAATCGTCTTTGACCCCTTTCCGCGCACGGTGACGTGTGGCCGCAGATGGAGCGAGTCGCGCATAAGAAATTCGCCATCGCCGATCTCGACCGTGCCCCCGCCGAGGTTTGCCACGAAATCCACCGCCGCCTGGAGGGCGCGATTATCCGCGCCGGTGATATCCCCGGAGTGCACCCCGACGGTGATGCGGGCCCGATCCTGCATGGGCGTGTGCATGGCGTGGGGAAGTTGGGTGGGGCCAACCCGTGGCACTGGCTCCGCGGCCAGGCTGACCGCCAGACTTAGAAAGGCGAAACCGGAGAGGGATATAAACGGGCGCATCGGGAAAATCCTAGCCGCAGTGGGGTGGAATTAAAATGAGGAAAATCGGGGTTAACGGGAGACGTCGGGTGTTCGACGGGCGCGCCCACCCCGGGGAAGTGTGCCGTGCGAGCCTCCGCGGGCGAACGGTGTTTCTGGTGTGGGCTCACGGTCCGGATTCTCGCCGACCGGGCTGCCGTTTAGGGTGTCGACCCCTTCGACGCCACCAGCTTCCAGCCATTCGTCGATACCTCCAGCGCGCTGTGGCCGCGGTATTGGTCGTAAACCTTCTCCATCTCGGCGATGCTGTCGAACCACCCCACAATGTAGGCGGCGCCAAAGGATTCGCCCGCCTGCACCGGGCGTTCGCCGACCTCATGGATGAAGCAGACGTAGCCGGTGCGTTGATGGCACCAAGCCTCGGAGGTGTCCGCGGGATTGAGGACCATGCCGGCGAGCCACGGCCCGTCGACGCCGGTTTTGGGATCGCGGGTGTGATAGGCGCGGATCATCCGTTGGGGCACGCCGTCGCGGTCGCGGCGGTAGTTGAATTTTTCATCCGGGGCGAAATCCTTCACAAACTCGCGGGCTGGAATCCGGCCGTGATAGCTGAGATAAACTTCACTGAAGGTGTCGCCCGCCTGGTGTTTCAGATGGCCCGGCATATCCTGCCGAAAAAAGAGCGCCTCGCCCGCATTGCGGCTCAGGATGCGATCGCAGGAAAGGAAATACCGCTTTCCGGCGGGGAACACGAGCGTTTGCTGCCACTCGGATCCGGTCTGCTTGCCGGGGGCCGCCAGCCGATAGTTCCAGCGTTGCTCGACGGCGACGAAGTCCTTTCCCTCGATGACCCGCGGATGGAGTTCCTTGGCCTGCGTGCAGATTTGCGGGCCTTCGATGCTGCGTTTGGGCGTCCGGCCGTGGTAGGCGTTGTTAAAATCGTAGGGCAGATCGCCGGTTAACTGTCGGCGATACGCTTCATCGCTCCCCGGCTCCATGATCCAATCCTGAATATCGAGGCCAAAGCCCAGGTCGCGCGCCCCGGTTTTCCGGTCGAGAAAACTGCCGGCTTCGACGCCGCTGACGTAGCCCTTCTTCTTGATGGACGCCTCCAATACCGCCCCGCGCAGCGTGATCCGGTCCGCCGACTCTTCGATCGCAAACGGGCGGGTTCCCGGGGCCTGCGCCCGGACCGTCGAGCTGAAGGGAAGCTGCAGTATCGCCGTGCCGAGGAGGGCGATGACGAAGCCATGACGTGTGAGTGCCCGTTTCATTGAATTCATGGAAGGGATAACTGGTGACGGGAAAGTTGGGGAAGGCTGGCGGGCTGGGATAGCAGAAAGATTGCCCATGGAATCATCTTCGACTGGCGAGGTTCGGAGTCCCGCCTTCAGGCGGTGGGGTGTGCGCTCGCAGGACGAGCGAAGGGACGACTCACGCGCTCGTCCGGACGAAAGCCCTGCCGGATAAATCCGGAACTCCGAACCTGGGACGTATGGAGTTCCGCCACCGGGAATCGTGAGGCGGTTCAGTTCGGTATTGAGAGCGAAGGCACTCTCGCACGAATTGCGTTGCCCGGCTGGCGTTGAAACCCGGGGACGAGTGCTTTTTCTAAGCAGGTTTCGTTGGGTGTTCAGGGGAATCTGGGTGGCAATCCGGAGTGCTCACCCGACGGATCCCTGGCCTCCCGCCTTGGCGACTCCGCGGCGGCCCGTCCCTTGTGGGGTGGCGGTCAGATATACTTGCCGACGAACCAAGCCAACGGCGGCAGGAGGATTCCAATAACCATGAACACGGCCGGCCCGGCGCCTTTCTCCTGCAGCAGGTACGCCTTGTCCGGAATTCCCGGGTCCAAATAGGCCTTCACCCGGGCGCCTACCGGAAAGGGTTTAAGTTCCTCCGCCGCTGATTCCGCCGAGGCCGAGCCCGTGACGATGATGTTGGGCCGCAGGAGATCGCTGGAATACTCGCGTCCACCGTAGGTATAACGGAACAGCAACTCGGGGCGGTAACTGGTGGTGGAGTTGTTGTGTAAAAGTCGACGATCCGTATTGGAGGACACGCTCTTCAGAACTTCGGACTTCACGATTTCCACGTCGATGGGGACGGCGTTGGCGAGGAGGCGACGCTGCAGGAAATACTGGGTGATGCCCACGTAGAGCAGGGCGAAACCGCCACCGCCAAAGATGATAAAAGTGATCCACCGTGCCATGGCATTAAAGGGTTGTTGGAGTGGTTTTGGTCTCGTTGTCTATTTCATCGCCCAGCGCAGGTCGGGAGGGCGTCTCCACCGACTGGCCGCGAGTCCGGCAGATTGCTTCGGCCGGATCGCCCCGGCAAGGCGATTTGCACCGGAAAGTGTGCCAGTATTGGCGATTTGTAGGGGGTAATGGGCCGTTTTGCCTTCCTCGGTCATCGGCGGACTTCGTCATCATCGCCGGGCCTACGTCCGATGCCTTGGCCCCGGTGGATTCCTCGTTGTTGAGCGTGGCCGGGTGGTCATTTGGGGCCCAGTGGGGGTCGCCCTATGCGATCAGCGAAAATAGTGTGGGACAAAGCGGCTGAGGTTTCCCGTGATGCGACGGGTGTCTTCGCGGATGCCGAGGCCGGCGGGTTCGTGATCGATCATCCACACGCCCAAAACGGGGCGGTTCCCATTGAAGTTGGGCAGCGGCCCGGGCGCCTGATAAATGAAGCCTTCCTCCCCGTAGTCGCCGTCGGTGGCTTCAAGGGTGCGACCCTTTTCAACCCAAGTCACGTTATTGCCTTCGCGGCTCAGGCGGGGCTTGCGAATGTAGGTGCCCGCGAGTGGTTCGGCCGTTTCATAGGCAGGGAGAAGGTTGGGGTGGCCGGGAAATAGTTCCCAGAGAATCGGGAGGAGCCCTTTGTTGCTCAGGAGCATTTTCCACGCGGGCTCAATGAACCGGATGGGTTCGTTGACGAGATGCGCGCCGAATTCCTCGTGCCAGAGCCATTCCCAAGGATAGAGCTTGAAACAGTGCGTGATGCGGTGGCCGTCGAGATCCACGAAGCAGTTCTGGCGGGCGTCCCAGCCGAGGGCGTCGATGGGGACCGTGCGCGTGGTGATGCCCGCCTGGGCGCAGGTGTCGCGCAGATAGAGCAACGTCTGCTCGTCCTCCGGATGGTCCTTCACCCCGCTGAAGTGCAGGGTGGTTCCGGACTGCGAACGCCAGGCGGCGATGAGTCGCTCGTGGATGGAATTAAATTGATCGGCTTCGGGCCGGGTGTCCTGGAGCCAGAACCATTGGGCGACGCTGGCCTCGATCAACGCGGTGGGGGTATCGGCATTGTATTCCAGCAGCTTGGGGGGAGCGCTGCCGTCGTAGGCGAGATCAAAGCGGCCGTAAAGACTGAAGTCGTCGCGCTCCCAAGAGCGTTGGATGGACGGGATGGCGGCGGCCGGGATGCCGAGGCGAGGCCACCACCCGCGTTGGATCACCGCTTCGGCCGCTTCGATGCACAGATAATGGAGCGTGTGCGCGGCAGACTCGAGCGTGTCCACCTCGGCGGCGGTAAATTCATAGCACGCGGACTCGTTCCAGTACGGGCCGTTTTCGTGCGAATGGTAGGTGAGACCAATTTTCTCGACCCGCTCGATCCAGTTCGACCGGGGGGCGCAGCTGTGGCGGTGCATTACGACGAGATGGAATGCGTGGAACTGCTGCTGCTGCCGAATCCGTTGCGGCGGACGCCGGAGTGATTCGACCGGGCTTGTTGGAGGGCTTCTTCGCTGGGCGAGGAGACGGTGGTGCTGCTTTGGTGGGGGGCTTGGGACCACTGGCCGCCGTGAAAGTACATGTGCCGGGTGGGATCGTAATGATTGTAGGGCAGGGGATACCAGGCGCGGAAGGGAGCGTGGTAATAGCCGACCCCGGCGACGTGGTAGTCGTTCGTGTAGACGCCACCGGAAAGCAACGGCTCAGCTGGTGGGTTCGAGGGCGTGCACCCGCTAAACGCACCGGCGGAAAGCCCGCCCAGCAGGACGAGCCGAATGCTCTTGGATTTCTTCACCAGGAACGAACGGGTGGGGTCGTGCGAATCAACCCAGCATGGAGGCAGCGACGATGAGGCACACGCCGATTATGACGGCGGCGGCCACGATGGCAGCGGCGATGTTTTTGTTTTCGATGATTTCCCGGGTGAGATCGCCCGGCGTCACTTTATCGAAGAGTTTGTAACCCGCGATGGCCGTAAATATGCCGAGCAGCGCGAACAACAGCATATAGCCAACCGCCTGGCCGAGGGTATCGGCGTGCCAGCCGATGTGGGCGGGGGCCGTTTCGGATTGGGCCGCCGCCGGGAAAGTGACGGACATCAGCAAGGCGGCAGTGCGGACGAGATGGGGAAGTGCGGGGAGGACCTTCATGGCGTGACTCAATCCGGGCACGATGGGCAAGGAGGCCACGGCTTGTCAACGGAAGCCCCGAACGGTGTTCCCGCTGCCGCATTGCGGTGAGGTATGGAGCGCTGACTTGAGCCTTCAAGGCTGCCGTAGCGGAATCACGAGCGTGCCCAAATCCAGCGGCTCAGTGGCTCCGGTGTTTTCCGGAATCGTGACGCTGCGCTCCAGCTGTCCCAGTTCAGTGCGATTATAATTGTCGTCGTCATTCGCGGCGCCCGGGGCGGGTGGCTGTTTAACGCGCAATTTCAGGGAATACCGGCCGGGCGGCACGTCGTCGATGCGGAAGGAGCCGTCCGGTTGAATCGTGAGAAAATGTTTTCCGGTCTGCGCCTGCCAGCGTGCCCAGGCGCGTGCGTTTTGGATATATTGGGGATTCTTGCCCGGAAAGCCATCCGGCGGCGGGGGCGGCAAGTCCTCCCGAATTTGCACCAATTGCTGCAAATCATCCCGCCACTCGAAGCCGGCCAAGGCACGAGAAAGCGCCAGCCGTCCGATAATGGCCCGTCCCACGCCACTGACGGTCACCTCGGCCACTTCTCCGCCGGTCACAGTTACCGGCGTCGCGGCGCCGATGCCCACCGGACCCAGGCCCGTGCGATTGAAATTGAAGTATCGACTTACCTGGAATTTTCCGCCGGGAACCCGTTCGAAGCGAAAGCGCCCCCGGTTGTCCGTGGTGGTGTTGCCTTGCACTTCAATGCCCGGAGCGGCGGAATCCTCCTCGGGAAGACTCGCGGCCAAGGTTACCATTTTCCCGTCGGCCGGCTCGCCACCCACCCGCAAGGTCCCTTCAATGGCGCCCCAGGGCTTGAGCCCCAACGCCGTTCGCGCGACTTCCGCAACCGGCACAAACGCCCATCCGGAATCGTGCGCTACGAGAACCGACTGCGCGCCGATCGCGCGCGGCAGGGCAAATCGGCCGTTCGCATCGGTCACGGTTTGCGGAGCATCATTGCCGCTGAAGGCGCGTCCGTCGGTCCCGATGATAAGGCCAAAACCCACGCCATTCAGGCCAACCAAGGCCCCAGCCACCGGGCGCCCGCCGGGGTCTAAAACCAGACCGGCGATTTGACCCCCACGTCGCAAGCGAATCTCAAAAACCGATGAATCGTCCTTCACGGAGCGCGGATCGGACTTCAAGGGTTCGTATCCATCGGCTTCGACCAACAGGGAGAAGTTCTGGACGAACGGCATTTCCATCGGCCAATCGAATCGGCCGTCATGACCCTCGCCCACCAGAGAGGTGCTGCCGCCGGTTTGCTCATCCAGCAGCACCCGAAAAAGCTTTAACGGGTCGCCCGATTCCGCGTCGCGGACGTCGCCGGTGATCCGAACGGTCCTGACTTGAGCCATGCGCTCGTCCCCGTCCGACGGATTGCCATCCTTGGGTTCGAGCGCGAGGACGACGTCGTGCGTCGTTTTATCCAGTATGAAGGAGTGCTTCCGCTCGCGGAATCCGTCGGCCGTGGCCGCAATTTTCAGCGGTCCGGGGGCGAATGGGCCCAGGATAAAGGTTCCGTCACCCGAGGACTTCGTTTTTCGCGTTGGGAGGTTATAATTGTGTTCTTCCTGGATTTTGGCCTCGGCCAGGGCAGTCCCATCGCCATCGCGCACCTGCCCGTGGACGAACAGGCCGGTGTGCAAAATGACCACATGATTCGTGCGGAGTGTCGCCGGGCTCTGGAGATCCACCGCAACCCGAACGTAGTTTGGGTGCGACACCGAATAGCGCATGGTGTTCCTGCCCACCAGCAGGGGCAATTGATCGGTGGCATACCGTCCCGCTTCGTCGCTGATCACCGAAGTGAGCGCGTCGAAGTAATCGATATTCTCCCGCGCGCTCACATCCATGCCGGGCGAATGGAACTGGATCCGGGCCCCGGCCACGGGATGTCCGGCTTCGTCCTGAACGGTGCCCCGCAGCATCTGCCCCCGCTGCATTCGGCAGGTATAAAGCAGGAGTGGCTCCACGAACTCATGCTGTTTCCAACGCAAGTGCACCGGGACGTATCCGGGCACGGACAACCAGAGCGAAACCTGATGAATGTTCGGATCAGCGGCGGGTATCTCCAGGTTGCCCTGCGAATCGGAATTCACCTCTTGTCGGCGCAATGGCTCCCGTCGCGTCCAGAAGAGGGCCATACCGCCGGCGACCAAGGCCCGATTGTCATCCGCGGCCCGGACATTGATGAGAATGCGCGAAGGCCCCGGCTGCGCCGGAAGCGGGGACGTCTCGGGAATCTTCGTCGCGGGCGCTTGGGCAGCTTGGGTGGGCGTGGCGGGGGCGGGATCCGCGACGGTCGCCGGCGTGGGTTCCGAAAGCTGGGTCCAAAACACGCCGCCGGCCACCAACACGACCAGCGCCGCCGCCGCCCACGGCAGACTTTGAAGCAGGCGGGCCAGGAACTGGTCCCGCTGGGCGCCGGCGGCGAGGCCCATCGACGCCGGGGCCGCGCTATTGCCAATGACCGCGGCGGAGATTTCCCCGCTGAGCCCCACCGGGGCGGCGCCGGCGGGCAGGTTCAAGAGCAGGGTGGTCAGCGCGGCGACGGTCAGCGCCACGCCGCGGTGACTGAGGAAGTTTCGCAGCTTTTCCACCGCGCGACTGACCCGTTTCTTGGCGGCTTCCTCGCCGACCCCGAGGCGCTCGCCCACTTGTCGCAGCGGCTGGTTTTCCAGAAAACGCAGCAGTACCGCGCGTCGATCGCTTTCCGAGAGGGCCGCCAGCGCGGCATCGAGGTGCGGTTCCACTGCGGTCCAATGCTCGGGCAGCGGGGCGGTTTCGGTGTCCGGTGGTTGCATGGTGGCCTGATGTTCGTGATGGACGCGGCGTTGTTCCGCACGCACGGCGCGGGCGGCGACGAAGCGGGTGGTGCGGAAGAGCCAGCCCGAGAGAATCACCCCGGGACCCAGCGAACCCGCCTTGCGTGACAGGACGAGGAACACCGCTTGAGCGATGTCCTTCGCCAGCGCGGCATCGCGCACTTGCCGCAGGGCGGACGCATAGACCAGGTCCAGGTGCCGACGGACCAGCTCCGCAAACGCGGACTCATCACGTCGGGACGACCACGCTTCGAGCAGTTCCAAGTCAGTCATCACAGGATTCGTCACACCCTATCATCCCCGGCCGGGCGCCGAGGGGACATCCAAAACGCGGAAACCCGGCGGGAGCGCGGCCAGGCGCAGCCGGAAGCCGTACCCTGCGCGAGGATGGGCGTCGCGCAATGCTGGAGACTCCCGGCGGCGGGAGCTGATCTTCGCGCCCTGGCACGGGGAACTGTTTTTTGACTCGTTTGTTCGGGTCTCTCCCCCAGCCGGGTTGACACTCGGCGGCGCACGGGAGGATGCTGACGCGCCATGCTGACGAAGCGGATATTTTGGTTGGGCCTCCTGGGACTGGTGGTCACCGCGATCGTGGGGGTGGCGGTCGCGAATCACCGGGTCAACCAGACGACCGAATCGCGGGTGCATGCAGACCTCGCGGACGTGCCGGAGACGCGGGTCGGTCTCGTGTTGGGGTGTTCGCCCACGTTGCGGAGCGGTGCGCCGAATCCGTTCTTTGAACATCGTCTGCGCGCTGCCGCCCGGTTGTGGCAGGCGGGGAAATGCCGGGCGTTGCTCCTGAGCGGCGATAATCATATCCAGTCCTACGATGAACCGACGGCGATGAAGTCGCGCTTGCTGGAACTCGGGGTTCCCGCCACGGCGATGACCTTGGATTATGCGGGGTTCAGTACGTTCGATTCGGTGGTTCGAGCGCGAAAGGTCTTCGGGGTGGACGAGGTTTGCTTCATCACGCAGGCCGATCATGCGCGGCGGGCGGTTTTTATTGCCGACCATTTCGGGATTCGGGCTTCTGGCTTTGCGGCGGATGAGGTCGGGTTTCGCTTGGGAATTCGGACGTCCGTTCGGGAGCTGCTAGCCAAGGCTCGCACCGTGCTGGATCTGACCCTCTTGGGCCGTCGACCCCACTTTCTGGGGCCGAAGATTGAGATCGCCGATGCCCGCACGGCGACGGGGTTCCCGCAAGGCGGCCTCACCGAATAGGTCGATGAAATTCTAAAGCCGGACCAAGCCGCCGTGCTCGGCGGCTGGGTCCGCAGGGGGCGTGCCTCAAGCGCCAGCTTTCGCGGGTGCTCGACGATCGCGCGGGCCATTCAGCAACTTGCCCAGCCACGTGTGGCGTACGAGCAGCGCATAGGAGAGCAGCAAGACCAGGATCAAACCGACACAGAGCACCAGCCATTTGAGCAGGGCCGGGGCGTCCCACGGCCGCAGGCCGCTCTGAAACAAGGCCACCAGCGGATGATGGGCGAGATAGAGCCAATAGGCGGAGTCGGCGAGGTAACGGATCGTGGGATTCTCCGACTTTAGATACCGACTAAAAAGGCCAATCAGGCCAAACGACATCGACCAGGCAAACGCCACCTGGAGCACGCCGGAGAGCAGGGGATGGCTCTGCACGGTGGCCAATCCCGCGGGCAACAGGACAAAGGTGGCCAGCGGCAGCAGCAGCCAGATGCGCCGTCCCAGCCGGTTTTGCGTGTCGTTACTTTCGAAATACAGCGCGCCGGCGCCGAAAAAGATCCCGTAGTACAGCAGCAGATGCGGTTGCGGTATCAAACCCACCGACGTGTCGGGCCCGAAGCCCGCTCCGAAGACACCCATCCAAAGTTGCGGAATCATCGTCACGGGAATCAGCCAGAACGCCCAGGTGGGGGCGAGCAGCCAGCGGGACGGGAGGGTGGGAATCCGCAGGCGGTCGGCCAGAAACGTGAAGACACCGAAGAAACCCACCAACCAGCACAGGTACCATAGGAACCACAGGTGATCGAAAATGGAGGTGTAGATGAGATGCCATGACCCCGTGCCGCTGGCGGATCGCCCCGGAATTTTTCCGGGGACGAGGAAGCGATCCGAGGTCAGGAATTCGCGATAGGCCGTGCGGCTGCGGGTGAGGGCGTTCTCGGTTGCACCGGCCGCGTTGGCCTTCTGGGCCGCGGAACCGGATTGGCGGGAGAGCAATTGCCGGCACTGCTCGCGGGCGGTCTGGAATTCCGGCTCGGTCTGGGACCAAGCGAGTCGAAGGTAACCGGCGACCCCTTTTACTTCGTCCCATTTTTTCGTGGCCGCGACGGCCGGGATTTCACCGCCGTCGTTGCTGAGGCTCGGGTCGGCGCCGTGATCGAGCAGGACTTCGAGCACGGCGGGATGCGCAAAATAAGCGGCCGAATGCAGGGCCCGATGTCCTCCCGGGCTGGGGCGATTGACGTCCGCGCCCTTTTCGATCAACAGGCGGGCGGCGGCTGCGTTATTGCAATGGGCCGACCAGCTCAGCGCCGGGCTCTTGAATTCCGGATCGGACTGATTGGGATCCGCTCCGGCATCCAACAATTTCTTCAAGGTGGCGAGGTCATTGGTGCGGATCGCGTTCACCACGTCCGAGCGAATTCCGGGTTGCGAGAACCGTTGCGCATCCTGAGACGACGCCCGGGCGTTGGCCCAGGTCACGATCCAATCCTGCAGTGGCAGGAGGGTCAGGGTCCCGAGGAGCAGGGGGAGAAAGACCCGGAGGAACCGTTGTTTCAACACGGCCGTCAGGCCGCGTCGCCGCCACATCATCCGGGTGAAGTAGCCGCTCACAAAAATGAACAGCGGCATGCGGAAGCCGTGCACCCAGGTGAGGAAGAAAATCAGCAGGTCATTTTTCTTCCAGTCGCCGACCATCCACGGCCAGGGCGAGTAGGGCAGGGCGGCGTGGAACACGATTCCCAGCAGCATGGCGAAAGCGCGCAGGGCATCCAGATCGTGCCGGCGGGCGTCGTGGTTCGGAACAGTTTTTTCCATGCGCTTTCCTGTCATCGCTGTGCGTAACCAAAATTTCGGAGCGCCAATGAAATCGAAGCCTTGAACGGGGGCAATTCCGATGGCCATGGCGGCGTCCGGTGAAGGGAACGGCTGCCGGGCCGAATTCCTGACCGGCAATTTTTGGGGGATTCACGCCGACTCAAAAGTCAGCGGTACCGCAACGCGGGTTTCCGACCCGCGAGCGTCCCGCGTGGAAGGGCCGATGTAACGCCGGTTTTCAACCGGCCTCGGAGAGCGGTGCCAGGCAAATCTAGCGGCGGATGCAACCCTCTCAGGGTTGGGGGAATTGGCGGGGAAACCCAGGGTAGATCGAACCGATCAACCCGGGGCTGGACGATTCAATCCCTTTGGGATCGGGGCAGGGATTCACGCCGACTCGAAAGTCAGCGGTACCGCAACGCGGGTCTCCGACCGGCGCCCGTCCCGCAGGGAAGGGGCCGATGTAACGCCGGTTTTCAACCGGCCTCTGAGAGCGGTGCCAGGTAATCCCACCGGCGGATGCAACCCGGTCAGGATTGGGGGGATTTGGTGGTGAAACCCAGGGTGGATCGAACCGATCCACCCTGGGCTGGACGATTCAATCCCGTTGGGATAGGGCAGGGTACAAGCGCCGACTCGAAAGTCAGTGATACCGGACCGCGGGTCTCCGGCCCGCCCGGCGACTCGCAGAGTTGCGGTCCGGGGGATGCGGGGCGGTGTTCCACGGCAGCCCTTGGCTTTGGCGCGATCCCCGCTAACTTACGGTGCTTTCTCCCATCATGTTTCAAGTCAGCCAATCCGCCTTCGTACGGGCGCTCCGGTATCTCGTGTGTCTGCTGGCGTTTCTGAACGCCATGCCGGCCGCGGACCTCGTCTCCAGCGGCTCCACCTGGCGCTATTTCAAGGGCGTTTCCGAGGCCTCCGCCCCCGACGCCACCGCCTGGCGCCGCGCCGACTTCGAAGAAAGTAAATGGCTCACCGGGCCGGCGACCTTCTGGTATGGCGATGTCTTTACCGGCACGCCGATCACGGACATGCAGAACAGCTACGTGACCCTCTTCTTTCGCCAGAAGTTTAACGTCACCAATCCCGCGGATCTGGAATCCCTGGTGTTGCACGCGCAGTGTGATGACGGGTTCATTGTCTGGCTCAACGGCACCGAAATTCAGCGATACAATGTGCCCGACGGCGAATTGCCGTACACCGCCACCGCGCTCACCGCCGAGACGCCCGATCCGGCGGTTTTCAAGGACTACGCCATCGCCAATCCGCAGGCGGTGCTCAAAGCCGGCGTGAACCAACTCGCGGTTCAGGTTTTCAACGTCAATCCGGGCAGCAGCGACATCGTCTGGGATGCCTCCCTGGCGGCGACCTTTGATCAAGCCGCTCCGGTGGTGGCGAACCTCCAGCCGCCGGCGGGTGCGACGGTTCGGGAGTTGGCCAGCATCGAGGTGGAGTTCAGCGAGCCCGTGACGGGCGTCGAGGCCGCCGACCTGTTGGTCAATGGCGTGGCGGCCACCAACGTCCTGGCCGTCAGCGGATCCCAGTACGTGTTCACCTTCCCCAAGCCGGCCGCGGGTGCGGTGTCGGCCGCCTTTCGTACCGGGCACGGGATTACCGATCTTGCCGGCACGCGGCATCCCTTCGCCGGGTTGGCGTGGACCTATACGCTGGATCCCACCTTGCGGTTGCCCGGGATGGAAATTAGCGAGTTTTTGGCCAATAACGACAAGGGCCTGCGCGATGAGGATGGCGATCGGGGGGATTGGATCGAGCTGCATAACAGCGCCAAACAGGCGCAATCGCTGGCGGGATGGTCGCTGACCGACGATCCGGCGAACCTCACCAAGTGGGTGTTTCCGTCGACCAGCCTCGCGGCGGATCGTTACCTGGTGGTGTTCGCCTCCGGCAAGAATCGCACCGCCCTGCCGGGGCGACTGCACACGAATTTCAAACTCGGCAACAATGGCGGTTATCTCGCGTTGGTCTCTCCCGGCGGCGAGGTGGTGTCGGATTTCGGCGCCAGCTATCCGCTCCAACGCAAGGATGTCAGCTACGGTCGTTCCCTGGGCGGCGGCGCGTTGACCGGCTATTTCGAGAAGCCCACTCCCGGTGCGGCCAATTCGGTGAGCGGGGCGGGCTTCGCCCCGGACGTGGCGTTTTCACGGACGAGCGGGACCTTTCTCTCGGACGCCACGGTGACCTTGAGCCTGGAGACGCCCCTCGACGGCGCGACGATCCGGGTGACCACCGACGGCACACTGCCGACCCAAGCCAGCGGATTGTATTCAGGCCCCATTACCGTGACGGCGACCACGCAGGTCCGGGCGCGGGCTTTTGCCCCCGGGCTGCTGCCGGGGTCGCCGCGGAGCGAGACCTTCATTCGTCTGGCGACGAGTGCGGCCTCGGTGCGCTCGGATCTTCCCATCCTCGTGTTGCATGACTTCGGTCAGGGACGTCCACCGGCCAGCACCACGGTCAATGCCCATTTCCAGCTGTTCGAACCGGTGAACGGAGTGACCACCCTGACGAATTCGCCCACGTTGACCAGTCGGGCGGGATTGGGTTCGCGCGGTTCCAGTACGTTGGGTTTGGACAAGTTGAGCCTGAGCCTGGAATTCCGGGACGAATTCGACACGGACAAAAATCATTCGCTGTTGGGTATGCCGGCGGATTCCGATTGGGTGCTGTATGCGCCCAACGGCTTCGAACCGGTGCTGATTCACAATCCCTTCATGCACCAGTTGAGCCGGGATATTGGGCGATATTCTCCGCGGACGCGGTTTGTCGAAGTGTACCTGTCCACCAGCGGCACCTCGGCTTCGATCAGTTCGGCCAATTATTACGGCATCTACGTTATCGAAGAGAAGATCAAGCGCGGCCCGGACCGCGTGGATGTGGATGCGCCGACCCCGGGCGAGACGCGGCAGCCGTACATCAGCGGTGGATATCTGTTGAAGATCGACCGCGGCGGTCCGGGGGAGGGTGGGTTTTCCGCGGCGAACGCCGGGATTATTTACGTGGACCCGAAGGAGCGCGACATGGTGCTGCCGGACTACGCCGCTCAACGGCAGTACCTGCAGAGCTTCATGGATTCGTTTGGAACGGCCTTGTACGGCGCGAACTGGAAGGACCCGGTGAACGGTTATGCGGCGTACCTCAACCCGGATTCCTGGGTCGATCACCACCTGCTTAACATCGTCTCCTTGAACGTCGATGCGCTGCGCCTCAGCGCGTATTTCTACAAGCCCCGCAGTGGTCGATTGGAGTTCGGTCCGCTCTGGGATTTTGATCGCGCGCTGGGCTCGACGGACGGCCGCGATGCCAACCCGCGCCTTTGGAGCGGTCAGGTGGGCGCCGGCACGGATTTCTTCGGGGCAACCACCCAGGCCTGGTGGGATCGGCTGTTCCTCGATCCCGATTTTTATCAGCGCTATATCGACCGCTATCAGGCGCTGCGTTTGACGCACTTCTCCACGACCAACCTCTGGCGGCTGACGGATGAGATGACGACGGTCGTGAAGAAGGCGCAGCCGCGGGATTATGCCCGATGGGGCGGCACTTTGCGTACGTCCACGGGCAACGCCGGAGGCTCCTATTCGACGGAAGTCCTGTGGATGAAACGCTGGCTGTCGAATCGCGTGGATTTCATCGACGGCCAGTTCGTGCGCCCCACCGCGCTCCTCACCCCGGGCGGACGCTTTACCAATTCGGTCGACGTCCTCTTTCGCGCCCCGGCAGTGGGAACCGTGTATTATACGACGGACGGCACGGACCCCCGGCTGTCCGGCGGCGGGATTTCCCCCCGGGCAACGGCGGCGACCGGCGTGCCCGTCACGCTGACCGCCAATGCGCGGGTCGTGGCCCGCGTCTACAATCCGAATCACACCGCTGTGACGGGAACGGCGAATCCACCGTTGATCGCGAAATGGTCGGGTGTCGTGGCGGAGACCTATTTCCAGGCCGTTCCGCCGCTGCGGATTACGGAGCTGATGTTTCATCCGGCGGATCCGGCGGCGGGATCGACCAATACGGCGGCGGACTTCGAGTTCGTGGAGTTGAAGAACGTTTCTGCCCAGACCCTGAACCTGACGGGCTTCCGGCTCGCGGGTGCCGTCACCTATCAATTCGGCAGCACCAGCGCGGTGATGACGCTGAAGGCCGGTGGCCGGGTGTTGCTGGTGTCGAATCCAACCGCCTTTGCGGCCCGTTATCCGGGCACTCTCGGGGTGGCGGGCGCCTTCACCGGGAATCTCTCGAATGGCGACGAACGCGTGAGACTCTTTGGGCCGTTGGGGGAACCCATTAGTGACTTCAGCTACCAGGATTCCTGGGCGCCGCTGGCGGACGGCTTTGGCTTCTCGTTGGTGCTGGCGAATGAAGCCGTTGAACCGGATCAACTCGGTGAATCCGTTGCGTGGCGTCTGAGCACGGACGTGGGCGGTTCGCCCGGCACTGCGGACCCGGACCCGCGGGTCTTCCAACCGATCCAGGTCAACGAAGCCCTGACGCATACGGATCTGCCGCTGCTCGACACGATTGAACTCGCCAATGACGGATCGCAACCGCAGGACCTCAGCGGCTGGTGGCTGACGGACGATTATCGGACGCCGAAGAAGTTCCGTATTCCGGCCGGAACCGTGCTTAATCCCGGCGCCTTCGCCCTGTTGGATGAGACGCAGTTTCGTACGGGGACCAACGGAAATGTCGGCTTCTCGTTAAATTCGCTGGGTGATTCCGTGCACCTCTTTAGCGCGGACGCGGGCGGGCAACTGACCGGGTGGCACAGCGGTTTCGATTTTGGCGCGTCGTTCAACGGGGTGAGTTTTGGACGCCACGTGACCTCGGACGGCCGTGAACTGTTCGTGGCGCAGGCGGCCCGGACTCTGGGAGCCATCAATTCGGGCCCGCGCGTCGGGCCGCTGGTCCTCACCGAAATTCATTTCGAACCGACGCCCATCGCGGGCACCAATAACCCCGTCGACGAGTTTATTGAACTGCGGAACATCGGCGCTGCGCCTCTGCCTTTGTACGACCCCGCCCACTCGACCAATCGCTGGCATCTGCGCGGCGCGGTGGAATTTGATTTTTCCACGGACGTGGTTCTGGCCTCCGGAGCCCTGGCGTTGGTGGTCGGATTTGACCCGGCGGTGGACGCGGCGCAGTTGGCGGCCTTTCGGGCCCAATTCAATCCACCGGCCAGCACGCCGATTCTTGGGCCGTGGAAGGGCACGCTGAACAATGCCGGTGAAAGCCTGCGCGTGCTCGCGCCGGACGAGCCGGTGCCGCCGCCCGCCGCGAACGCCGGCGAAGTGGCGTACGTGCTCATCGATGGGGTGGACTATCGCCCGTCGGCGCCCTGGCCTGACGGGGCCGCGGGCACCGGCAATTCGCTACAACGAATTTCCAGCCGTCGCTTTGGCAACGAGCCCACGAACTGGAGGGCTGCAGCGCCCACGGCCGGTCGATTGAATCTACCGACGGATGTCCTCGGCGAGGACTCCGACGGTGACGGATTGCCCGACGCGTGGGAGATCCTGTATGGGCTCGACCCGCATTCCGCCATCGGCCGGGACGGAGCGAATGGCGACCCGGACCAGGATGGCCTGACCAATGCCCAGGAGTTCGCCGCCGGCACCGCGCCGAACGATGCCGCCAGTGTCCTGCTCCTCGAGGCGACGTATGTGGGCGGCATCCAACTTCGGTTCACTGGCCAACCGGGACGGGGCTATACGCTGTCCAGCCGGGACGCCTTGGAAGGCGCCGATTGGAAGGCGCTGGCGACTTTTCCGGTGCAAGTCGGGCAGGGGACATTGAAGTTCACCGAAGCGGCGGGTGCGTTGGCGCGGTTTTACCGCATTTCCACTCCCTAGCCGGGTGGGCTTGAATCCATCGGTGCGGACTTTTGGTCGCATAAGGTGAGGCGCGGAGCGGGCCTCACCTGAATTGGCCGCACGATGGATTCAACGCGCGGGTTAGTTTCTCCAGCGGGGCCCGGACGCCGGAACCTTGAGGTGGCTCCGCCTATGCGCAGAAAATTCAAACCGGTCGTGCTCCCATCGATGAGCAGCTGCGGGTGGCGAGCGCTGCTGTACGTCCACGGCCTCTTGGCGGGCGCCCATTGGTCGGGGGGCAACATTGAGCCTGGCACGCCATTCGCGGGGTGGGTGCGCGGGGCAAATACTGAACCTGGCACAGTATTCTTGCCGCCCGCTTTGGGAGCCTGCCCCCCCAGTTCGCCAACGCCGGATAGGGAGATTGGCACCCCATCGATCACTCCCTCCCACAGGGCGCAATTGTGAGCCTGGCACGCCATTCGGGGGGGCGGTGCGCGGGGGAAATTTTGAACCTGGTACAGTATTCTTACCGCGCGTTTAGGGAACCTGCCCCCCCAGTTCGCCGACGTCGAATAGGGAGCTTGGCACCCCATCCAATCTGACTCCCACCGGGCGCAACTTTGAGCCTGGAACGCCATTCGGGGTTGGGTGCGCAGGGTAAATTTTGAACCTGGTACGGAGTTTTAACCGCCCCGTTAGGGAGCCTGCCCCCTAATTCGGCCGCACTTCGCCAGGGGTGGAGCGGTGGTGAACGATGATCTCGCGAAGATTGGCGCCAGTACCGAAAGTTGGGCTAGGCCAGAATCGGTCGAATGACTTCGCCGGACACATCGGTCAGGCGAAAGCGGCGGCCGTTGTGGAGGTAGGTCAAGCGTTCGTGGTCGACGCCCAGGCAATGGAGAATGGTGGCGTGAAGATCGTGGACGCTCACCGGGTTGACCGCAGCCTTCCAGCCCAGTTCGTCGGTTTCGCCGTAGTGGACGCCGCCTTGGATTCCGCCACCGGCCATCCAGACGCAGAAGCCCTGCGGATTGTGGTCGCGGCCTTCGCCACTCTGTGAGACGGGCATGCGCCCAAATTCACCGCCCCAGACCACCAGGGTTTCCTCCAAAAGTCCCCGCTGTTCCAAATCGGCCAGGAGCGCGGCGACGGGTTGGTCGGTCTCGGCCATGCGACTGCCGTGTCCTTCCCGCAGTTTATCGTGGGAATCCCATTCGTCGTCGCAATAGACCTGCACAAAGCGCACGCCCCGCTCGACCAATCGCCGCGCGAGCAGGCATTTCTCGCCGTAGGGGCGGGTGACTTTTTGGTCGAGCCCGTACGCTTGCTTCACGTGCGCAGGTTCGCGGCTGAAATCGACGGCTTCGGTGGCCTCCGCTTGCATGTGAAACGCGAGTTCATAGCTCTGGATGCGCGCGCGCAGGGATTCTTCTCCCGGATGCCGGGCGGCATGCTCCTCGTTGAGTGCCCGGGCCTGATCGAGCAAGCGACGTTGGCGGGTGAGATCGAGGTCGGCCGGTCGGGCGAGGTTGAGGATCGGGCTGCCCTGCGAACGGAAGGCAGTGGCCTGATAATCGCTGGGTAAAAAGCCCGCGCCCCAATTGCCCGCGCCGCCCTTGCTGCCCCGGGAGTTTTGCAGGACCACAAATCCCGGCAGATTTTGGTTCACGCTGCCCAGACCATAAGTCACCCACGCCCCGGCACTGGGCAGCCCGGCGCGAATCATGCCGGTATTCATCTGATACATCGCGGGTCCGTGGCTGGGGGATTCCGCATAACAAGACTTCACCAGCGCCAGCCGATCGACGTGCCGGGCGATATGCGGCATGCGATCGCAAACCCACGTGCCGCTGTCCCCATACTGCGCGAATTGGAACGGCGAGCGCATTAACGGTCCGGGATTGCCGAAGAAAACATCAATCCCCTGGGTGGGAAGTTGACCATGGTGGCGATCGAGGGTGGTTTTCGGATCAAAGGTATCCATGGCACTGGGGCCACCCTCCATGAAGAGCCAGATCACCGACTTGGCCCGGGCCCGATAGTGTGGACCCGCGGGCAAACCACCGGTACCGCCACCCGCGACCAGCCCATCCGCTGCCAGCAGATCCCCCAACGCCAACGCCCCAAACCCGGCCCCAACACTCTGCAGGAATTCGCGACGATTCCCCGGCCGCGGCCGGATCCGACCGCAAGGAAATCGGCCGAACCCTTCGGCTGATCCCTGGTTATTCGACATAGACAAATTCGTTCAAAGTGAAGAGGACGTGGCAGAGATCGGTGAGCCCGTTGACGGGAATCGTCTCTGGATTCGCGTCACTGGCGCCCGCCAGGAACCGAAGTCCGGACTCGATTTCCGTCCGGGAAGGGGCGCGTCCCAAGGCCAGCAAATAGGCGCGGCGTAGTTGGGCTTCCGGTTGCAGACCGACTTCCGCGATGACCCGCTGCGCAAATTGGACGGCGCTTTGCCGAATGAAGTCGTCGTTCAACAGCGTCAAGGCCTGCGTCGGAACGGTCGTGGTGTTGCGACGACCGCAACTGCTGCTGGGGTCGGGTGAGTCGAAAACCTCCATCATGGGATTGCGCACGGACCGCTTCACAAAGGCATAGATGCTGCGCCGACTGGTTTCGGTGTTCTCCTTGAGATCGGTGGGATAGGGACTGCGGCTGCGCGTCGCCATGGCTTCCTTGGGAATGATCAGGCGAAACGGCGGCCCGAACATTTTACGATTCAGCTTTCCGCTGACCGCCAGGACCGCATCCCGCAGCGTTTCGGCTTCGTTGCGCGTGGGATGACGGATGAATACGCGGGGCGACAGGCTGGAATCGTTCTTCGGGTCCTTCGCCACATCGACGACCGGGGCGGCGACGCGGAATCGGGAGTCGGACGGGGACCGGTACAGATGGCTCAGCAAAATCAGCCGGTGAATCGGCTTGAGTCGCCAGCCCTGGCGAATGAGTTCGCTGGCCAGCCAATCGAGCTGCTCCGGGTTGAGCGGGGCATCACCCTGCGTGCCGAAATCACTCGCCGTGCGCACCAAGCCCTCACCGAAATGATGCTGCCACAGGCGATTGACGATGACGCGGGCCAGCAAACGCCCGGCCCCGTGATCCACATCCGTGATCCACTCGGCCAACGCCATGCGTTGAAAAGTAGTCGGTGGAATGCCCCATCCTGCGGCGTCCACCGTCGCGGCGGCACGGTCCGGAATCGGGCGGGCGGAATTCCAAAAGTCGTCGGCGGTGCGTTGCTGCATCAGCACCTGCAGAAAGCCGAGGGTGACCGGTTGGGTTCGGTCCTGAACGCTGCCGCGCCGGAGCAGGAATTCAGCCACGGGCGTCTCCTGGGTGTCGGTGAACATCAATGCCCGCTGCGGTAAATCGTTCCGCGGGCTGGTTGCGGCCGATGCTGCTGCGGCCGTTTCCAGGGCGGTCCAATTGGCCTGATCAGCCGGCGGCAGCCACGCACGCAGTTGCTCGTCCTTCGGATCCAACGCCTCGCCGTGTTTCCGAATCAGATCGTTCGCGTCGAACACCGCGTCGAATTCGCTGTGTCGCACCCGGATCCTCTCATTCTCCTTCAATCCCAAGCCGGCCATCTTTTCCTCCCGATAGGCGCGCTTTTTGGCCGCCTTCCACGCGGCGAATTCCCGCACCGGCTTCGACAGGGAGGCCTCGGTCCGGCGGCCCGTGGAGAACGCCGCAAGCACCCGGTAATAGTCCTCGGTGGGCAGCGGATCGAACTTGTGGTCGTGACACCGCGCACAGCCGAGCGTCAGCGCCAGAAACGCCGAGCCCGTGGTCGACACCATGTCGTCGAGTTCGTTGTAGCGATACACTAGCTTGTTCTCCTCGGTGATCGTGGGCGGATATCGGTCGGAAAGGGCGGCCGTGATGAAGCCGGTGGCGATGACGGCGTCCGGATTCGCCGGGGCATATTCGTCGCCGGCCAGCTGCCATTTCGTGAAGGTATCAAAGGGCAGATCCGCGTTGATCGCCCGGATGACCCAGTCGCGATACGGCCACGCCCACGCGCGGTCGTCATCGTCCTCGTAGCCATTGCTGTCGGCGTAGCGGGCCAGATCCAGCCAATGCCGTCCCCAGCGCTCGCCAAAATGTCGACTGGCCAGCAGCGACTCCACGAGCCGCTCGTAGGCATCCGGAGCCGGATCCTGGACGAAGGCGGCGATGGCTTCGGGGCTCGGGGGCAGGCCGGTGAGACCATAACTGACGCGCCGGATCAGCACTTCCCGGGAAGCTGTGAATACCGGTGTCGATGGGGTGGCCGAATTCGAGTTCCGAACTTCCGGCGACCAAAACGAATCCAGGGAGGAGGCCCCACGCCTGTGGGCTTGTCCGGATGACAGCGGTTGAAAGGCCCAGTGATCGCTGGGGGATTTCGCCGCATTCTTTCCAGCGCCCAAACCGATCGCGGGGGTCGAACGGGAGGACGCCGCCGGCTCCGGAGCGGCCGCGAAGCCCAGGCCCGATGCCAACACCAACCACAGCGAGAGCCACCGCAGAGCCCAGACGAGTCCGATCGATCCGGGTGGAAACCGGACCGGACCGAGACACTCGGGGATCAATCGTCGGCGCAGGATATCAGGCATTTTCGGCGGCGTGACGGTGACGGTGTCATGAAATCGGACCCGCGGAAATCGCATTTCTCAACGGAACGGCCAATGATCCGGCCCGGACGCTTGGTCAAATGCGCCGTTGTGACTCTCTTCCTCCTTCTGGAAATGAAAAACGGCCGGGCGTCGCTGCCCGGCCGTCCGTAGAAACTGATTTCGCCGTGGATTACCGACGCCGACGGGCCACCAGCCGCCAGGCGGCCAAGCCCATGACGATCCCAATCGACCATGTACCGGCTTCCGGTACGACGTTCACCGTTACCCCGCTAAACGGGGCGGTGAGTCCGTAGGCCAGGAACGGATTCGAGTTCAGCTTCGTATTCACGATGTTGAGTCGGAAGAGTGAGTCCGCGCCACTGGGATCGGTCGAGGCGAGGTTCAGCAGGTTGTTATCCAGGATGGCGAAGGTGAACACGTCCGGGATCGGCGCATTCACGTTCAACGAAAACGACACGTCGAAGCCGAAGGTCGTTCCGGGATTAAATCCCTGATAGAATTCGCTGAACGGATTGCCGGCGTCGTCCGTAAGGACCACGGACGAGGCGAGGCTTCCCGTTCCCAGTCCCGAGGCAAAGGTGGCCGCCGGCGAGGCCGTTGCGGAGCCACCGCCGAAGGTGAAGTTATTGATCGTCACCGAATTGCCGTTCGGGGAGCCCCCGCTCAATTGGAAATCGATCGCGAAGGGTTTCGGCGGAGTACCGGCGGCCGCCAGCGCCGTCGTATTCACGTCGACGTGGAGGTTCAGGATATCCGCGCGAACCGTGGAGGAAAGCGCCAGGGCGGACAGAATCGCGCCCGCACAAATTCCGGACGTAAGGTGATTGCTAATTTTCATAATGTCGTAGAAGGAGAAGGGTTGGGATCCACGGCGCCGCCGGTCCTCAGCGGCGCCGCGGTATGGGTTCAAGGATTCATCGTCCCGCTCAGCACCGTGGCGCTATAGGTGATGTTGCCCGAAACGGGTTTCGCGAACTGGAGACCCACGCTGACCGCCCCGCCCGGGGCGATGTCGCCGCTGGAAACCAGCACGTACGGATTGCCCACCGGGGCGTTGTTGGCCGTCGTTCCGTTGCCATTCGACAGGGAGGTGTTTCCCGACAGGCTCGACACGACCACATAGACCGGACCCACCAGCGGCACGGTGCTCGGGTTGGAAATGGTCACCTGTTGAACCATCTTGTTGATACGACGGTTCAGGCTGAATCCACCCAAATTCAAAACCGGGGCCACGGGGGCGTCGATTTGGAAACTGAAAACCTGGCGGGCCGGATTGGAGCCGGCGTTGTATTCCAAGCCGCTGTTCGCCGCGGTGGAATTGATGCCCACCGAGGCGAGCGACAGCGTTCGGCCATCCGCGGAAACATCCAGGGTGTTGTAATTAAAAGTGTCCGGGCTGTAAAAATCCACCGGCTGCGGGACCACGGCGGCGGTCGGATCACCTTCCCGCTGCAGATTCTTAAGTCCCGGATAGCCGGCCAGACCGATGGGCTCGACGCCGGCCGCGATCTGGGCCGACGCGATGCTGTTGGCGAGCGCCGCGGCGACCGCGATTGAGTGATCCTTGATCTGGTCGGGACCGGTCGCTCCGAGCGGTCCGCAAACGACGTGGAAGCAATAGGGAACCTTCACGTAGGAGTTTTGCACTTCCGTCTGGCCGGTGGGCGAGTAGGTCAACTCATTGATCCGGTTTTGGTGATCATCCGTCGCCAAAAACACGACGTTTTTGATTTGATGATCCGCGATGAACTTCAGCAGGGCATTCCGCTCGGCCCGGTAGCCGCCGATGAAGGATTTGCCGCCGTCGCTATTGACCGGGGAATACGTGCTGCCAGCACCGAAGTTCGGCAGACCGTTGAGGGTGAGGCTGCCAGCGATCGGCCCGATTTGATCGATGGGATCGGAGACGGAGACGAACTTCCAGGGGATGCCGGCGGCCTCGGCGTCCAACAGGGTCTGCTTCAGCCACGCGAATTGGGTCGCGCCAAACATCGTGCGGCCAGCGTCATTCGCCCGGGGGGCCGCGGTTTCGTCCGGGAAACTGCCGGAATTCTTTTTGATGCGGATGTCGCGATACGACCGGGTGTCGGTACTGATGTACATCACATTCCGTCCCCACGGCTGGGCGAAATAGAGTTTCGGGGTGCCGTGGGTGTTCGGATCGGAGGGAACATTGTGGATGCCCCGGTCAGCGATGGGCTGATAATTCAGGAACACCTGCTGCAATTGCAGGTATCCGGGCGTTTTGTTGATGAATGTGCCCGACGTGTTGACGTCGTTGGCCTGGACCCGGGCATCGACACCGGCACCGGTCGCAGCGTCACCCACCGGGCCGCCCGCGGGGGCGCCGCCGTTGATGAACTGTTTGTTACCCAGCTCGTGATTGTCCGAAAGGGTGTAATTGCCCTGAGCCGCATAGAACGATTGCAAGCCGTTCTGACCACCGGTATGAATCGGCAAAAACTGCTCGCGGTATTTCTTGGAGTACTCCGCAAACAACTGTGCCAGGGTCGCCCCGGTGGCAGAGGGAGTCGGAATGGTGCCGCTGGACGTCACCGCGGGTGAATTCGTATAGGAAAGTCCGGGGGATCCCAAGACCAAGCTGGCGTTTTCATAAATCGTATCCCCCAGGTTGACGTAGAAGTCGAAGTTTTCCGACGGGATCACCGAGGCCAGCGCGTAGGGCCGCATCAGGCCATCCATGTCCCCGCTGAACCCGAAGCGGACCTCGGCCGTCGCATTCGCCGCGGGCGCCGTCTTGAACTTGCCGACGATGCTGGTCACGGAGTTCCCCGAAAAACGGTAGTAATACACCGTGTTCGGCTGGAGCATGCTCAGTGCGAACTTAAGGGTGTAGTCCGTGGTGGCAGAGGTGTTTACGGTGGTGCTGATCACCCCGGTGCTGAACGTGGGATCGCTGCTGGCCTGAACTGTGACGGACGAAACTGCGGGCGAAGCGTCGTCCACGGCCCGTGTCCAGACGGTGGCGGTGTTGGCCGTCGCATCCCCGGCGGCCACGCCAATGAAGGCGTAGGCTGCCTGAGTCGTGGTCCCCATCGCGAGGGAGGCTGCCGCCGCAATGGCGAGTCGAAGAATTCGAGTAAGTGTGGTTGATTGCATGACTTCGTTTTTAAGGATTGCCCGCTATAGGCCGTGCCGTCTGGCCAATACACATCCCATTCTTTGGGGTGAGGTGGATACGGCGCCGCTAAAAACTCCGACGGCTGTGTCAGTTGCGCGGCAGTCCTGTCACGATCGGCTGACGATGGTATTCCGCCTCACGGCATCGCCATAGAGCGCCATCCAGGCAACCTCCGGCCCTCAACTTCGGCCTGCCCTGTGGTCCGTGGGGTTTTGTGATCGGGTTTCAGCCCGAACCTTCTCGGTAAGGGCAGGGGGACACCGTCGTCGCGGAAGACAGATGGCTCCGCCGCGGTCTGCGGCAAATACGCCTCAATACAGGTAGACCGCGGAGCGCCGGCCTTCGACCTGCCATTGCAGCTTATCCCGGGGGCGGGTCTCGACATGGCCGTCGGCGTACCCGGAATTGCTGGTTTTGACCGCGCCCACGACTGCGGGCCAGGCGTGGTTGCCGCCGGTAATCTGGATCGTCGTGCGGTTGTCGTCCCACTCGCCCATCGTCCAATCCGTGGGGATGGGTTGGGTGGCGAGGGTTGGATCCGACATCCGACTGGGCCAGGGATCCGGCACGCGGGTCTTCAGGAGCTTGGGATCGGGAAACTCCAGTGACGATTCACCCAGCCTGCGGGGAATCCACCAGAACAGGTCGGGGAAGGCGAAGGCGGCTCTCTGCCCGACGGCAAATTCCTCGACCAGATCCGCCGGTGTGACCAGATCCCGGCCATTCCGGGCGCGGAAATTCTCCTGGTGCATTCGGAAGCTTCGGCCCCGGGCCGGGCAGAACCACATGGGCACCGTCACGCCGTGCGGCGCCATATTGGTGATCATCTCCAACGCCACGAACCAGGGCTCTATGGTGCTGTATTGAGTCATGCGATCCACGGGCAGCGCGTACGAGGGCAGGCGGCCGAGTCGGTCGTCGGACGCGTACAGGGCCACGGCGACGCCCCATTGCCGGTAGTTGTTCGAGCAGACGGTGACCTTGGATCGAAAGCGCGCGTAGGCGAGGGACGGCAGGAGCAATCCCACCAGAACGGCGATGACGCCCAGGACGACGAGTAATTCCGTCAGGGTAAAGGCCCGCCGGCTGAGGCGTCCCGTGGTGAAGGGATGCGTGGTCACGGTTGTCGGACTATGTCGACGGGAATTCGTTTTGTCGACACTCGGCGGCGGATCCCTTCAGGCCGGGCGGAGGGAACGTGCTTGCCGCGCCGCGCGGATGCGGCGGCTTCGAATTCCGGCCGGCGGGGACCCGGCCCGGGGAACAAGGACTTGCCAAACGGTCTCCCATCCGGGTTTGTGGGTGGATCAATCTTTCGTAATAGAAAAGCGGTCGTGAAGAGTGGAGATCTGGACTGGTCTGACGAGACAGCCGACGGCCTGGTGCTGGTGCGGCTGGGTTTGGCCCTGTTTGCGTTTCTCCTGGGGCTTCCGCTGCTGCTCTGGTTCTGTTGGTTGCGGGAGACGCCGATATTCTGGCGGAATGTCGGGGGTTATCCGGTCTGGTTCCGCGAGTTGGTGCTGGAGGCTTACTATCCGGTGTTTGGCCTCAATGCGGCGGTGATGTTCCTCTATTTTTATCTGATTCTGCGTGTGCCCCCCCGCACGCAGCGCTCGCTGAGGATTAACCTGGCGGTACTGGCGCTCATGGCCACAGCGCTGGCCGGGGCGGTCCTTTTCACGGTCGCCGATGACATTGAACCGCTGCTGAGGTGAAGTGAGCGACGTCGATTCATTTGAGGTCGGCTTAGGGATTTCGTTTCGGCAAGGAGTCCTGAATCCCCTGGAATGAGTTGGGTTGCCACCGGCCGCACCTCAGCGGTTTCGCGATTGTTACACACCAGTCGCTGATCTGACACACAAGTCTGTGACGTCTATACCTGCGCTTTGGGGCCGTTTTGGTCACGGGCGCTGACTAACGATTCCAATCGGATAGACGACACAATGAGACTTCCATTACTACTCCAGCGCACCGCGCAGGTGTCCTGGGTGCTCGGATTAAGCGCCAGTTCCTTATCGGCGCAAACCTGGTCCACTTCTCCCTCCAGTTCGGTCGAACCCTACTATAAGGCTTCGTCATCGGCGGCCGCGAGCGGCTACAAAATTCACGTCGTTTCGATGCTCACCGTCAATGACCCGCTGGTGCCGGATATTGGGGGCTACCGGATGGTGGGTATTCCGGACGGACTCGGGATCCTCAGCAACGGCGACGACACCTTTAGCTTGTTGATGAACCACGAGCTGTCGGGCGGCCTGGCGGCGGGCGGCCTCACGACCGTTCAGTCCGTCACCAATGCGACCTCCGGCGCCGTTACGTTGGTCACGAATTCCCCCGCCGGTATCACGCGGGCCTACGGTGGCAAGGGCGCGTTCGTCTCGGAATGGGTCGTTAATCGCACCAGTCTGACCGTGACCTCCGGGCGTGATTTTAACAACCCGGGCAAGTTTTTCATTTGGGATCGCAGCAACTACGCGTTTCGGCCCTTTGATGCGACGAACGATTTCCATGTGTCCCGGTTGTGTTCGGCGGATCTCGCTCCGGTGAGCGCCTTTTACAATGCGGCCAACGGGAAGGGTACCCAGGCGCGCATTTTCCTTGATGGTGAAGAAGATGGCACCCGGGCCATGGGCGCTCGGGCCTTTGCGCATATTGCCACGGGACCGGACAAAGGCAGCAGTTACGAGCTGCCCTATCTGGGCCTGTTCCCTTGGGAAAATGCGGTGGCGTGTCCCACTCCCCAAGACCTGACGATTGTCATGGGGAGCGAAGATGCCGGGCTCACGGATAGCCAGATGTATGTCTATGTCGGCGCCAAGGGCACCCAAGGACTCGACATCGAGAAGGCGGGCCTGCATGGCGGGCTTACCTATGTGGTGCGGGTGGAAGTCGGTGGCATCCAGGTGACCAACGAAACCAACGCGCGCGTGCTCGGTTTGACGAATCGCGTCACCTCGGCGGCGTTCAAACTCTTCAACGAAGGGGATATCTCCAATGTGAGTCAGGGAGTGCTGGCCACGAACAGTCTGGTCAACGGCACCAGCTTCCAGCGGGTTGAGGACGGAGCGTGGGATCCGACCCACCCGAATGACTTCTACTTTGTCACCACCGGGCGGGCGACTGGAGCCAACGTGACCGAAGCGACCCGCCTGTGGCGCCTGCGCTTCACGGACCTGGGGAACCCGCAGAACGGCGGAACCATCGACATGATGCTGGAAGGTACGCTGGGCAATGGTGCGGCGTCCCTGGCCACCACCCCGGTGATGATGGACAACCTGGGCTTCCTCCCGGACGGCCGTATCATTCTGCAGGAAGATCCGGGCAATAACGCCCGGCTCTCCAAAGTTTGGCTGTTCAATCCGCAGACCGGTGAACTGGTGGATATTCTCACGGCCGATCCCAAGTTCTTTCAAGCGGGCGGCGCGAAGTTCCTTACCGCCGACGAAGAGAGCTCGGGGGTGATCGACGCGAGCCAGATTCTGGGCCCGGGTTGGGTCCTGCTCACCATTCAAGGGCACCGCAGCATTCCGGGTGAATTGGTCGAGGACGGGCAGATCCTTGCGGTCCATCTGGAGCAGACTCTCCTGAACGCGGCGGCCACGGATATCGAACCCTATTATAAACCGGTTCCCGCGGCTGCAGGCGCCGGCGGCTTCCACGTCGCGGCCTATTCCCTGCTGACGGTGGGGGAGACGAATCACCCGGCCCAGGCGAACTATCGTATGGTCGGTGTGCCGGATGGCTTGGGCGCCATCAACAACGGAAATGGGACGTTTACGTTGCTGATGAATCACGAACTGCGCGGCGGTGATCTGCCGGGCGGTGCGGGAACGATCACCTTCGCCACCAACGCGACCACGGGTGTCATCACGGCCACCACCAACGCCGCGCTCGGTATCGCGCGGGCCCACGGCGGGAAGGGTGCGTTCGTCAGCGATTGGCTGTTCAACTCCACCAACCTCAGCGTCATTTCCGGCGCGGACCTCATGCGGACCAATGGGGTTCACCTCGCGGACGGCGCTGGTGGATACCGGCCGTTTGACCCCGCCACGGATTATCATTTCAGCCGCTTCTGCTCCGCGGATCTGGCCTCCGTGACGGCCTATTACAATCCCGAAAATGGTAAGGGCACCCAGACCCGCCTGTTCCTGAACGGCGAAGAGGATGGCGGCGCCTTCCGCGGTTTTTACGATGGACGCGCCTTCGCCCACATCGCCAGCGGCCCGGAGAAGGGACAAAGCTATGAACTGCCCCGGTTGGGCAAAATGAGCTGGGAAAACGCGGTGGCCTGTCCGGTGCCGCAGGACCTCACGCTGGTCATGGGATTGGACGACAGTGAGCTGACCAACAGCCAGGTTTATGTCTATCTCGGCCAGAAGCAGACCACGGGCTCCGAAATGCACAAGGCGGGACTCGACAACGGTCTGTTGTACGGTCTTCGCGTGCTGAATGCCGGCGGCAAGTTTGTTCGCGCCGAGGATACGGCCAACGTTCTGGGTTCGGGAACCCGTCAGACGCTGGCCAACTTTGTGCTCCATCCGTACGGCGACGTTTCGGGTATGACCGGCACGGAACTGGACAATGCCAGCCTGGCCAACACCACCACCTTTCAACGGGTGGAAGATGGTGCGTGGGATCCCTCGCATCCGAACGACTTCTACTTCACGACCACCGGACGGGCGTCGGGCACGAACGTCACCAATCCCACCCGCTTGTGGCGTCTCTGTTTTGCGGACGTGATGAAGCCCCTGGCGGGCGGAACGATTGAGATGGTTTTGGAAGGCCCGGCGGGCACGGGCAACGCCCTCTCCGCGACGCAGCCGGTGATGTTGGACAATCTCTGCATCCTGCCGAACGACGGCGGAATAGTCCTCCAGGAAGACCCCGGTAACAATGATCGGTTGGCCAAGATCTGGCACTTTGACCCGGCCACCACCCAGCTCACGATGCTGGCGGAGGCGGATCGCAAATTCTTCGCCACGGGCGGCAGTGCCTTCCAAACGCGCGACGAGGAAAGCTCCGGCATCATTGATGCCAGCGAAGTCCTTGGCCCCGGCTGGCTGCTCTTCGCGGTGCAAAGCCACCAATCCATTGGTGGTGAACTCGTGGAACGTGGACAGATTCAGGCGCTGCATTTGGACCGTGTCCCGGCCTATCCCAGCGTTCGGTTGGCCCCCTCCAGCCAGACTTCGGCGCTGGGTGGCAGCGTGACGCTCGCCGTCACGCCCGCCGGCACCGGGCCGTTCGCGTATCAATGGCTGCGCGGCACCACCCCCATTCTGGGGGCCACCGGCGCCACGTTTACGCTCTATAACCTGACGCTCGATCAGGCGGGCACGGCGTATAGCGTCGTCATCACGGGACCGGACGGCAGCGTGACCAGCGCGCCGGCGACGGTGAAGGTCAATCCGGCGAATCCGGTCGTCACCGAGCCCAATGCGTTCTTCGGCATGGTGATTCAGGGTACGCCCGGTGCGACGTACCGCATTGAATCGCGTCCGTCGCTGAATACCAACGCGCCGTTCACGACCTTGACCAATCTGGTGCTGCCGTCGTCGCCGTATCTGTGGTTGGACACCACGGCGCCGGCCAACACGATTCATAAACTGTACCGTCTCGCGCTTCCTTAAGGGCTAAAGCAGCGATTTATTCGACTGGCCGGGGCGCAAGCCCCGGCCTTTTTCGTGTTCACCGGTCGGTTGGGAACAGGGGAGGGGGAGGCCGGCGCGCCGACTCGAAAGTCAGCGGTACGGGCGCCGTTGGCGCTAGAAGATCCTGTGCGGCCCTCCCCGGTTCCGCCCTGGGCCTACGCTTTCGGATCGTTGGGTGATGCGGGAAAGATCCGGTTGAACAACCCCGGGGCGCCAGCGAGCAACCAGTACGCCACCGCCAGGGGCCAGGCGCCGACGATCAAACTGTTCAGGACCTCCGCCATTTCCCCCGCGAAAAAGGCCTTGATGAAGTGAATGGTGGCGGTGGGGAAGGTCTCCAGCCCGCGATACAGGAACACCAAACCCAATAGGCGCACCGCCAGTCGAAATATTTCCGTTGTATTCATAAGATTGCAGTCGAGAGCAAACTCCACGTATTAGCCGACTTCTATCGGCTCAGGTAGGAAGGCTCCGGAGCCGGCCGCCGTGGGATTATGACCTCGCGTTTTTGGTGGTAACGCGGGCCAAGTTGGGGGGCTCCGGGTGGAAGGGCAAGGGTTGCCCCGGTCGGAGGAAGCGCGTGCCCGGTACACCCTCCGGGTACTGTCTTACGACCTAATCTCACGCAGGAGTGGGAGCAAGGCCTGCACGGTATTCCAGTTGCGCGCAGTGACGATGGATCCCCAGGCGCGATCCAAGGCGACGGGCGTGAGTTTGGAACGGGCCACTCCGGCGACGTAGTCCAGCCAAAGGGTGTCGCCTTCCAGGTGGAAACGTTCGCCCGCGGTGGCGTATCGGGCGAGTGCTTCGGCGGCGCCCGGGATGGCGGTCGATTTCGCCAGGCCCAGGTGCAGGAGGTTCGGGCGTTCCGTTTCGGCGTCGGGGAAGGCGCTGCCTTGGGCGTAGCGCTCCCATTGCGTCAGGGTTCGGCAGACCACCGGGACTGGGAATCCGAAGTGCGCTTGAATCGCCTGTTCCAACGTGGCTTCGGCGGCCACCGGCGTCAGCGTCGTGCCAAACACCAGGTTGCCGCTCTGGATGTACGTTTGAACTGCGGTGAATCCCAGCGTCGTGGCCACGCTGCGTAGCTCGGCCATCGGTACCTTTTTGTTTCCGCCGACATTGATGCCGCGGAGCAGGGCGAGCATCGCCGTGCCCGCGTTCTTGGTTTGAGTGGGCGGGCGGCTGTTCTTGGTGGATCGACTGGATTTGGAAGTAGCCATGGTGCGATTCGGATCCGCTGCCCGGATGGGCGCGCGGCGGGTCCGACGGACGGGGGGTGTGAGACGGAAATCTTCTACTGAAGAAAAATGACGCGATCTGACATTGTTTGATGTTTAGGAGGTCTCGCCAAAAGATCTACGGACTGGGTCACGCGGAAACGCGGAGAACGCGGAGGAATCCCCCGGAAATTGTTCTTTTTCCCTCTCCGCGCCTCCGCGCCTCCGCGCCTCCGCGTGACCCTGCCTACCCTCAGAAGAATTTTGTCGCACACCCACGGACTGGAGGCAGAGGAATGCGGTTTGATTTGGTGGCGGTTCTGCCGTACGCCCCAGGCACTCTTGGCAGCTTCGAAATTCGCAATCCTTCGGCTTATGAAACTCGCGCGCCTCGTGGCGATTTGGCTGCTGACCGCGGTGCTCGCCCGCGCGGCGTCTCCGGGCCAGCGGCCGTGGAACTTCATCGTCATTCTCGTCGATGACCTGGGGTGGTCGGATCTGGGTTGTATGGGGAGTTCGTTTTACGAGACGCCCCATATTGATCGGCTCGCCCGGCAGGGTATGACCTTCACCCAGGCCTATTCCGCCTGCACGGTTTGCTCGCCCACGCGGGCGTCGCTGCTGACCGGCAAGTATCCCGCGCGCCTGCACGTCACCGATTGGATCGAGGGCCACGTTTCGCCCCGGGCCCGGTTGAAGGTGCCGGACTGGACGATGCAGTTGCCCGGCGAAGAGCGCACGCTGGCGGAAGTGCTGAAGGCTCGCGGCTACGCCACCGCGAGCATCGGCAAATGGCACCTTGGGGGACCGGAGTCCGCGCCGGAAAAACATGGGTTCGACGTGAATCTGGGGGGTTATCACCGCGGCCAGCCGCCGAGCTATTTTTCGCCGTACCAAATTCCCACCCTCGCGGACGGCCCGCCCGGCGAGTTTCTGACCGATCGGGAATCGGCGGAAGCGGTGCGGTTCATCACGGCCAATCAGCAGCGGTCGTTTTTCCTCTATTTGCCCCATTACGCGGTACACCAGCCGTTGATGGGGAAGCCGGACGTGGTGGAGAAATATAGAAAAAAGGCCCGGGCCGGGGGGATCCATCAGAATGCCACGTATGCCGCCCTGATTGAAAGTGTCGACGACAGCACGGGTCGGATCCTGCGCACGCTGGACGAGTTGCATCTATCGGAGCGCACGGTGGTGGTGTTCACGTCGGATAACGGCGGGCTGACGCTGGGACAGCCCGCGCCGACCTCGAATCGTCCGCTGCGCGACGGCAAGGGCTCGGTTTATGAAGGCGGTGTGCGGGTGCCGTTGCTGGTGAAATGGCCCGGGATGACCGCTCCCGGCAGCCGCAGCGGGACGCCCGTCATTACGCCGGATTTATATGCCACGATTCTGGAGATGGCCGGGGAACCCTTGGCGCCCGGGCAGATTGTTGATGGTCGCAGTCTGGTTCCCGTGCTCCGGCAACGCGGACAATTCCAGCGGGACGCGCTCTACTGGCATTATCCGCATTATCATCCGGGCGGTGCGACGCCGTATGGCGCGGTGCGGGCGGGCGATTGGAAGTTGATCGAATTCTACGAGGATCAGCGTCATGAGTTGTATCAGCTCGGCCGCGATCCCGGAGAATCGCGCGACGTGGCGGCGAGCCATCCGGCGCAGGTCGCGGAGTTGAGTCGGAAATTGGCGCGTTGGCGGGAGTCCGTGGGCGCGCAAATGCCGACGCCCAATCCCGATGCGGCGCTGGATTATACCGTGAAGTTGGAGACGGTGATGAAGCACGATGCCGGCGATTTCCTGTGGTTTCATCCGCGGGTTACGGCGATTCCGGGACGCGATCAGCGTCCGCCGTCGATCCTCATGACCGTGCAGCGGCACCTGAAGATTTCCGATTATTACTCGGGATTGTATTTCCTTACGCGAACCGGTGTGGATGGCCCGTGGGAAGCACCGATTCTCACGCCGGAGCTGGACTGGCAGCAGCAGGCCAACGGGGTGACGGTATCGGTGGCGGACGTCACCCCGGGCTATCATGCGCCGACCGGTCGCGCGCTGGCGATCGGTTGTCGGGTGCGCTACAGCCCGGCCGGGCAGCAACTCGAGGACGTCCCGCGGGCCCACCAAACGGTTTACGCGGTGTATGATCCCGGGACCCATCGCTGGACACCGTGGCAACTGCTCGAGCTACCGGCAGACGCGTCCTTTAACTTCGCCCGCAATGCCTGCTCGCAGTGGCTGGTGAAACCCGACGGCCATTTGTTGGTACCGCTTTATATCGGGAAAAGTGCTGAGGATCGCTACGGCACCACCGTGGCGGAATGCCGATTTGATGGCCGGAAGCTGACCTATTTGCGCCATGGTCCGGTGCTGCGACGGGAGATCGCCCGGGGCCTGTATGAGCCCTCGCTGGTGGCCTTTGGCGGGCGTTATTATCTGTCGCTGCGCAATGACGAACGCGGGTACGTCAGTGTGGGTGACGACGGGTTGAATTTTTCGGAGCCCCGCCCGTGGACCTTTGATTCCGGTGGGGAATTGGGGAGTTACAACACGCAGCAACACTGGCTGGCGCACAGTGACGGGCTCTTCCTCGTGTACACCCGCCGCGGGGCCAAGAACGATCACATCGTGCGGCACCGGGCGCCGCTCTTTATGGCGCAGGTGAATCCGGTGACGCTGCAAGTTCGGCGGGCGACGGAGCGGGTCCTGGTGCCGGAGCGCGGCGCCGAGTTGGGAAACTTCGGTGCGGCGGCCATCACGCCGGGCGAATCCTGGGTGACCGTCTCCGAAGGAATGTTCATGGCGGACTCGAAAGCCCGGGGCGCCGAGGGCGCGACCTTCGTGGCCCGGGTGCTTTGGTCCCGCCCCAACAAACTCGTTCCCGGCCCGCAACGGCCTTGATTCCAGAAGCCCGAAGGCATCTCCACCGAAGGTAGATTGAAACCGGCCCCTTCATTCCAAAGCGCAAGGCCACCATTACATTCGGCGCCGGGTGCTTTGCCAGCCAATCGATAGAAGGTCTGGCCTCCCTGAATCCCACTTTGGAGTGAATGGGTTCTCCACCGACAAATACGGTCGTTAACGGGTTGGGAATTGGATTTTTGCAACGATATCTTCGACTCAATCCTGCCACGATTCTGGATGGGCCTCGAAATCTCGATTCCACCGGCGCCGGGCCGAATCGTTGCGGCCGTTCAAATTAGCCGGTTTTGCAGCCTCCACATGTCCGTCGCACGCGAGGACATTGCCCCTGCCACGATGCTGTTCCGCCAAAAGATTTGGGCCTGTGGGTCCAAGAAAACGGTCCCATGAGTCAAAACCAAGCAGGCATCCAAGTGAAATCATTTCACTCGGGGCAACCACCAATGGGTCCCGGCAATCTAATCCCAGTCCAAGAATTGGTGTATTTTGCGGGGTCCCGCCGTCAAAAACCATACCTCCGTCGGATCCCGTGATGCCATAGCGTTTTCCAAACATGTCGCCAGTCCCCCAAGCATTATAACCGTAAGCACCTTTATGGACCGGATCATTGACGGTTAAAGTAAACGGACTACCGGCACTACTTCCATTTCCGCCCATGTCTTTGATAAGCTCGCGTGCTCGAAGCCCATATTCCGAGCACCGAAACAGTTCGGGAATCGGCAAAAGGGCGGAGACACTATACCGCTCCACCGTTGGCGAGGGATTACCTGACGAAGCATACGGCATCAATTGACCCTGCCAGGTGTTGGGGAATGACTCGCCTGACGCAGACGGGTAAAAGTTTGCATCGCCTACGTACATGCGCATGGCAACACCGAACTGCTTGAGGTTGCTCTGGCATCGCACTGCCAATGCTGACGCTTTGGATTTGCTCACCGCGGGTAATAGAATTCCCGCCAGGATGGTGATAATCCCAATCGTCACCATCAATTCCATCAGCGTGAATCCCTGTAATTCAAGTGTCCGCGGGCGGAGGTTGCTTGCCTGACACCGCAGGTGAGAGCGGCGTAATTGGAAATCAGAGTGCCGCCCGTGTATGTCCATTGATCGGGTGCGAGTTAAGTTTTTAAGAACTTTCAAGAAAGTTCCCAGATATGCTGACTCCAGTCACAGGATTTCTGATTCTTCACGGCACCCGCCAGCAGGTGCGTCGCTTCAAGCATGCGGACCTGCATCGGTCGCGTTCGTTCTCGGCACGACCAATCCCAAGACCCACAGTACCACGGCGGTCATCCCGTAGGCGAGTGAAAAAGCGGGTGCGGCAGCGGTTTCGCAAGGTGGTATAGATTTGGTCTCTTTGGTGAGCGGCGGCATTTTTTAGGTGCGTCCGTGCGGGGTTGTCTGATTTCCGCGTCGGACGCACCCGATTTTTGACGACAGATCACCTGGTGTCGTTGGTGGCCGCAGATTC
>CANIZL010000026.1 GCA_947471985.1 Verrucomicrobiota bacterium
TAAAGAAGCGGCCGGCCGATTTTTTATTCGATGATCTCAATTTAATCACCTCAGCGCGCATTTTCATCGAGTATCACTCGCGGTAGCCATCCTCGCGCTATTCCGCACAATCTTAATATTTAGTCTAGCTAACGCGCCAGACACCGTTGTGCGGCGGTTCCCCTATAGTTATCCTTTTTTTGGACTGAGTCGCGCGGACCGCGCTGCCATGGACAAAAAGGGCGGGAATCTCCTTTCGTTTTCGCTGTTCAAATCACTGCTCCTGGAACCGGATGTCCGGTTGTTTCACGCCCACGCCCTGAAGCGCCTCGGGGGCGAAGTCCGCACGGCCGCCCGTCTGCGCAAGAAGCCGTTTGTTGTCTCGCTCCACGGCGGGGTCTTCGATGTACCGGTCGCCGAACAGGAACAGATGCTGAAGCCCATCGAGAACAAGCCCGAGTGGGGCAAGGTGTTCGGGGCTTTGTTCGGTTCGCGGCGCATCCTCGACGATGCCGATCAGGTCATCTGCGTGGGCCAAAGTGAAATGGAGAAGGCCAAGGCCCAACTCCGGCACGATCGTATTACCTATCTGCCCAACGGGGTCGACTGCGTAAAGTTTGCGACCGGCGATGGCGCGAGCTTCCGCCGCCAACACAACCTGCCGGCGGACGCCTTTCTCGTGCTGAATGTCGGCCGGATCGACGAGCAAAAAAACCAACGATTGCTGCTCGAAGCGTTTCTCCGCTTTCGCGCCCGGCAACCCGGGGCCATGCTGGTCCTCATGGGACCGGAGACCCAGCCAGGTTACGCTGCCGGACTCCGTGAGTTCATCGCGGCGAATGATCTGGGCGATTCAGTGCGTCTCCTGCCCGGGCTGCGCAATGATCATCCCGATCTGGTCAACGCCTATCATGCCTGCGACGTATTCGTCCTGCCTTCCCGTCATGAGCCCTTCGGCATCGTCGTCTTGGAAGCGTGGAGCGCCGGCCGTCCGGTCATTGTGAACCGCGTCGGTGGCCTTAAGTCGCTCGTAAATCACGGGGTGAACGGACTGTTCCTGAATCCTGACCGCGAAGGAACTCCCGCGGATCTCGCCGAACAATTGCAAGTGGTGGCCACCACGCCGGAACTCCGGCGACGATTGGGCGAGGCGGGCCGCCTGGAGGCCCGTTCCCGCTACGATTGGAGTCGCATCGCCCAGCAACTCGAAGGGCTTTATCAAGCGGCCGAACTCACGGCCGCCTGCCGCTACGGGAGGGCCAAGGTGTGAGCTACGCCCAGGTCAAACGCAACATCTGGAGCAACTCCGTCTCCAACTACCTCCGCACCGTGATCGGCATGGTGGTGGGGTTGTTGACGTTTCGGATGTTGTACCAGGGGCTCAGCAAGGAGCAGTTCGGTTTCTGGTCGCTGCTCTGGAGCGTTTTTGGCTACGGCATCCTGCTCGACTTCGGTTTCGGTTTCGCCGCGCAAAAACGGGTGGCCGAACTCACGGTGAAACAGGAGTGGGACAAGCTGAGCCGGGTGCTGAGTACGATTCTATTTTTCTATACGGGCGTCGCCGCCTTCATTGGCACGGTCGTTCTTTTGGGCTCGGCCCACATCGTGGTCTGGTTTGGGGTTTCGCCGGAACACACGGAGGAGTTTCGCCGGATCCTGGTGGTTTTCTTCGTCGGCATTGGCCTCGCCTTTCCCATGGGCATTTTCCCGGAGATTCTCCGCGGCCAACAACGGATTCGTCTCGCCAACAATCTCATCTCCGCCGCGATGGTGTTGCGGCTCATCCTCATCGCCTGCGCGGTCTGGCTCCACTGGAGTTTTATGACCGTGATGGGCATCGCGTTGTTCTTTGCCCTCGCGCCGGATTTCCTCGCCGCGTTTCTCGCGTTGCAGCAGATGCCCGAGGTGCGATTGCGCCCGCGTCTCTTCTCCCTCGACCTGATGCGCGAGACCATGCAATTCTCGATCTTTGCCTATCTCGGCACGGCCACGAATATCGTCCTCGGAAAAAGTGATCAATTGGTGCTGGGAACCACGCTCTCGGTGGGGGCCGTGGCGGTGTATCAGGCCGGCGCCAAGATTGCCGAGGTGTTCAGCCAGTTTACCAAGCAGGTGCAGGACACCCTCAGCCCGGCGGCCGCCCATCTGCACGCCGCCGGTGATCGAACCGCCTTGCGCGACCTGCTCGTGAACAGCCTGCGTTGGAGCGTGCTGCTGGCCACGCCGCTCTATCTGCTCTGCGCATTTTACCTCGAGGAATTGCTCCGCCTGCTAACAGGCGACCGCCTCGTCGCCCAGGAGACCTATCAGGTCGGTCAGGTTTTATTGGCGTGGTTCTACACCACCATCCTGACGCATAGTGTGTCCAAGCGGATTTTCATGATGTGCGGTCACGAACGCCGTTTGATGTGGCTGGGACTCGCGGAGGCCGCCGCCAACCTGGTGCTGAGCATCGCGTTTGTCCTCGTCTTCCGCAGTGTCGTCGCCGTGGCCATCGGCTCCCTGTTACCCACGCTCTATTTTGGCTGGGTGCACCTCTGGCCCTGGATGGCGGCCGATGTCGAACTGGGCGGATGGCACTTGTTCAAGCGGACGGTGCTTCCCTCGTGGACCTCCTGCTTGCCAATGATCGTCGTACTCGGGCTCTTGAAACTGGTGGTTCTCGCCCCGGGCGGTTCCACCCTCGCGGCAATGTTTATCGAAGCAACGCTGGCCGGGGTGGTCGCGTTGGTGGGCGTCTGGCGGGTGGCGCTGGAGCCGGGCGAACGGGCGTCCCTGACCCGAAAGTTCGCCGGCAAAATTCCGCTGTTGAGGAGGCAGCCGGCATGAATGATCCCCTGGTAAGCATCATCCTGCGATCCTACAACGAGGCCTGGGCCTTGCGGGGCACCTTGCCCGCGCTGCAGGCACAGGAATATCAGAACTGGGAATTGATCGTCATCGATTCCGGATCCACCGACGGATCGGCGGAACTCATCCGCGCCGCCCAGCCCGCGCACTTCGTCCAAATCACTCCCCAGGAATATAATCCCAGCCGGGTAATGAACCGCGGAATGCGCCTGGCCCGCAGCGAATTGGGTATTTTCCTCAACGCCGACGCCACGCCGCAGGGTCGAAACTGGCTGCGCCCGCTGGTGAACGCGCTGCAGAATCCCCGCACCGCCGCGTGCTTTGGCCGGCAGATTCCCCGCCCGGATTGTGAGGCCGTGTTCGCGTGCGACTATGATCGCTGCTTCGGCCCGCAGCGCGAGTCGGCCCAATGGGATCACTTTTTCAGCATGGTGAGCAGCGGATTGCGCAAGGACGTCTGGGCTCAGCGCGGCTTCCGCGAAGATCTCCAATACGCCGAGGACGACGAATATACCCGCTGGTGCAAAGCCCAGGGCTATCAGGTCGAATATGTGCCGGAGTCCGTGGCGATGCACTCGCACAACTACACTGCCGCCCAAGCCCAGAAGCGCAGCTTTGGCGACGCCCGGGCCATCGGTCAGGCGTGGCAGGGTGCGCCCGGAGACTTCAGCTGGTGGAAAACCGTGGCGCTGGGCTGGCTCAGCGATGTGCGGCACGACGTACGATTTTGCGTGCGTTCGCGGCGATTGCGCGAGTTGCCGCACTCGGCGCTCCTCCGCTGGCGTCAACGCAACGGCAAGCTGGCGGGCTTTCGCCAGGGGTGGAAGGAACAGCAGCACTCTCGATGAAGATACTCGTCGTCTCGAATCTCTTCCCGCCCCATTACGTCGGCGGGTACGAACTGCGCTGCCAGATGGCAGTCAAAGCCCTGCGCGGCCGTGGTCACACGGTGCAAGTCCTGACGTCCAATCATGGCGTTACAGCGGCGCCCGGAGGCGCCATTGAAAGCGGCGTAGAGCGCACCCTGCGGATTCACGGATTTTTCGGTCATCCGTGGCTGGGCATCGGAAAACTGCGGGCACTGGAATTCCACAACAATCGCGTCCTGCGGGACCTGATCGCGGATTTCCAGCCCGACGTGGTCCACGTTTGGAATCTGGGCGGGATTTCGAAGTCGCTTTGCCTGACCCTCCAGGCGCTGGGCGTGCCCGTGGTGTATGATGTCTCGGATCACTGGATCGCCCGCAGCCTGGTCGCCGACGTCTGGCTCAACTGGTGGAATCGGGAGAATCCGTCGCTCCCCGTCCGGCTGCTCCGTTCCTTCTGGACGTTAACCGGTGCCCGGACGCGTTGGAGTCGGCTGGCACCGACCGATCCGGTCAGCACCATCCGTTTCTCGCGCATCTACTTTTGCAGCCGGGCACTGCGGGACCTGACGGCCGCCAAGGGCTACGCGGTACAGCAGGGTGACGTCATCTACTGCTCGGTGGACACGACCAAATTCCACGGCGAACCCATTCCTGCGTCCCGCCCCCTGCGGAAACTGCTCTGGGTCGGTCGACTCTCGGAAGACAAGGGCGTGATGACCGCGCTGAAGGCGATGGCGGCGGTCCAAGCCAAATTCGGCGGCGAACTGCACATCTACGGCAAGGGTGAAGTGGACTACACGACGATGCTGAAGTCGTTTGTGGAACAGCATCGACTGCCGGTATTTTTCCACACCGCGAGCGCCGCGGAAATGCCGGCCGTTTATCGCGCCCACGATGCGCTGGTGTTCACCTCCGAATGGGAGGAACCCTTTGCGCTCACGCCCCTCGAAGCCATGGCCAGCGGTTTGCCGGTGATCGGCACCCTGACCGGTGGCAGCAAGGAGCTCTTCCGTCACGGCGACAACGCCTTGACCTATACGGCGGGTAATGCGGAGGAACTGGCCCAACGCATTGGGGAATTGGATGCCGATCCGGCGGCCCGGGCGCGGATGGCGGTGACGGGGCACAGCGAGGTGCGAGCCCGCTACGCCGAGCCGATCATCACCGATCAGATGGAACAGTACCTACTGGAATCCGCTCGCGGCGCGTTTTCCGCAGCCTAACGGTCACCGCGCGAGACGGCCGGGGCTCGCGTCCCAGTGCATCTCCAAACTGGCACGCTTCCAGCGAGATGGATTTTAGTGTTGAATGAATCGGTAACGAAAAGCGCGGAAATACCCCGATATTCGAGGGAAAGGCTCGTAGCGCCGGAGCGGGGCATTCTAGTCGAGGGAAATGAACGCATTGCGTCCGCAATGCCCATGAAGATGGTTATGGGGAATCGATTTACGCTGGATGGCAGTGCCGAACTGGAACGGCATTTGGACTCCGTCTGCACCCAGGTCCGCGAGGGCGTCCGCGCCCTTGTCCCGGCGTCGCAACTGGACGGCTTGCTCCTCGGTGGCGGCTACGGTCGCGGCGAAGGCGGAGTCTTGCGCACCACCGCGGGCGATCAGCCGTACAATGATCTGGAATTCTATGTTTTCGTCCGGGGGAACGCAGTTCTCGCCGAGCGAAGGTATCGCGCCGCGCTGCAGGAGCTGGGTCACCGACTGTCACCGGCCGCCGGACTGGAAGTTGAGTTCAAGGTGCTCACGCTCGACAAGCTTCGGCACGCGGCGCCTTCCATGTTCTATTATGATCTGGTGACCGGACACCGCTGGCTGATGGGGGACGACACCTTGCTGGCGGGCTGCGAACACCATCGCGCGGCCGGTGACATTCCCTTGCACGAGGCCACCCGACTGCTGATGAACCGTTGCTCCGGCCTGCTGTTCAGCGCCGAACGTTTGCGCCGCGATGACTTTGGGGCGGACGAGGCGGATTTCGTGGGCCGCAATCTGGCGAAGATTCAACTGGCACTGGGAGACGTGCTGCTGACCGCGTTGGGCCAGTACGACTGGAGCTGCCGGGACCGCCATCAGCGCCTCCTGCAAGGGTCGAATTTCGACAACCCGCCGTGGCGGGATGACGTCGTTCGTCATCACGCGGCCGGGGTGGCGTTTAAATTGCATCCCTGCCGCTGCACGGCGGATCGAGTGGAGCTGGCACAACGACACACGGAGCTGAGCGCTTTGGCGCGACAACTCTGGTTATGGCTGGAGAATCGTCGCCTCGGAACCGTCTTTCCCAGTCCTCGCGACTACGCGCGGAGCGCCGTTGATAAATGCCCCGAGACCTCCGCGCTCCGCAATCGGCTCGTCAACGCCCGAAACTTCGGCCCCGTCGCCGCGTTGGCCCCTTCGGGGGGGCGGTATCCCCGTCAGCGCCTCTTTCACGCGCTGTGTCTTCTCTTATGGGACGAGCCGGCACCCTCCGACGCCACGCGGCTCGAAGGCGTGCAGCGTGAACTCCATACCCGGGCCACCGACTTCGCCGGATGGGTCGCCGCCTACGAACAACTCTGGCATCGCTTCAACTGATCATGCGCCTCCTCGTCGTCTACCCCTACATTCCGTTCCCGGTGGATCGCGGCACCTACCAACGCACGTTCCATCTGCTGCGCGCACTCGCCAAGGATCACGACGTGGATCTGCTCGCCCTCAGCGAGGCGGGTGAACGGATGGACCAAAAGCCGGTGTTTGCCGAGTTTTGCCGCCGGGTGGAGTTCGTGCGCTTTGAGCATCCGAAGTGGGCGCGCCTGTTCCCGGATCGCTTGCTGAATCCGCTGCCAACCACCATCCGGCACTGGCTTCAACCCAACGTCGCCGAGGCGATTCAACGCTTCACCCAGGGACAGCAATATGACCTCGTGCATGTCTGCGACATCGTGATGGCCCAGTATTTCTTCAACCAACTCAGCCACCTGCCGCTGGCGATCGACCGCAGCCGGGTGGACTTGCAATTCCAGCTCGCCCAACGCGAGGCCATGTCCACGGGCCTCCGCCAGTCCGTATTGGATTGGGAAAACATCACGAAGCTCAAACGCTTCGAACGACGGATCGCCCGGCGCACCGCCGTGGAGGTGGTTTGCGGACCGGATGACGAAACGTTCATCCGCCAGCGCATCAGCCGGGATGTTCCCGTGCAGGTCATCACCAACGGGGTGGATCTGGACTATTTCGTGCCGAGCGCATCGATGGGACCGCGGGCGACGGAGCCGACGGTGCTGTTCTGCGGAGCGATGGATTACGCGCCCAATGTCGATGCCCTGCGGTGGTTTTTCGCCGGAATCCATGATTCCCTGCGGCAGCGGGTTCCCGATCTGCGCGTGCTTATCGTGGGCAAGGCACCGGTGGCGGAAGTCCAGGCATACGCCCAACGCCCGGGCGTCACGGTGACCGGCGGCGTGCCCGACGTGCGCCCATTCTATCGCCAGGCCTGGTTGCAGATCGTGCCGCTCCGCATCGGCGGCGGTACACGATTGAAAATCCCCGAAAGCATGGCCATGGGCACGCCGGTCATCTCGACATCGATCGGGGCACAAGGCCTTGGCCTGCGCCACGGCGACGACCTCCTGCTGGCCGACACGCCGGAAACTTTTGTTCAGGAAACCGCCCGCGCCCTCGGTGATCCGTCCCTGCGCGCCCGTTTGCACGACGAAGGGATGAAGACGGTTCACCACCGACTCTCCTGGCCGATGCTCGGCCAACAGCTCAGCGACTACTATGCGAAGCGGTTTCAGAACTGACTGGTGGAAGTTGCGGCGGGTCCAGTGGCCCCTGGGGATGGGCCTGGTGCTGACGGCCGCCGCGGGATATGCGATCTTCGATTCGCAGGCCTCACGCGTCGTGGTCTATAACGAAACCGGCAGGCCCATCGCAGAGTTGATGGTCAGTGCGTGTCGACAGTCCCAAGTTTTTCACGACGTGAGTAACCGCGAATCGGTTCATCTAACCCTCGCCGGAACCGGCGGCGAGAGCGACATCGCGATCGCCATCAATGGAGTCACCCAGTGGCGGGGAGAGTACGTTGAAGCCCGCGGGGGGTACCGGGCCACGGTACGACTCCGCCGCGACGGCGAGATCGAAAGTACCACGACCCTTTCGTGGTGGCAGAACCTGCTCGACCACCCCACCGCCTCCACTCCTTGAACCCTCGCCCCACTTTACGATGAATGCTCCTACCGCACGGGACGCGATGAAGCCTCGGCCGGCTTTCGATGCGCCCACACCCATCGCGATGCTGGGTGTGCCGTTTGATAAAGTCACCTCGGAGGAGACTTTGCGGATCATTGGGCAGATGATCGCCTCGGGACGACCCCATTACGCCGCCACGGCCAATGTCGATTTCGTCGTGCAGGCGCTCGGCGATGTGGAGCTGCGCCGTATCCTGGCGGATGCCGACCTGGTGCTGTGCGACGGAATGCCCCTGGTCTGGGCGTCCAAGTTTCTGGGGAATGCCCTGCCCGAACGGGTGACGGGTTCCGATCTGGTTCCCGCGCTGTTGGCGGAGTCGGAACGGCGGGGCTGGCGGGTTTTCTTTCTCGGCGGCACGAACGAAAGCGTGGCTCGGGCGGCGGAAAGGGTGAAGGTGCAGCATCCCAAACTCGAACTTGTCGGCGCCTACTCGCCTCCCTTCCGGCCGCTGCTCGAAATGGACCATGAGGACATCCTACAGCGCGTTCGCGCCGCGCGACCTGACATCCTGCTGGTGGCCTTCGGCTGCCCAAAACAGGAGAAATGGATCAACATGCAATTCCGGCACGCCGGCGTGCCGGTCAGCATCGGAGTCGGGGCGACGATTGATTTTCTGGCGGGCTCGGTCCGCCGCGCCCCGCTCTGGATGCAGCGCTCGGGACTCGAATGGATCTTCCGGCTGCTCCAGGAACCGCGCCGGCTCTTCCGTCGCTACTTCACCGACCTTTGGGTCTTTGCCTGGGCGATTCTCGTCCAGGCCTGGCAACTCCGGGGCCATCACAGCCAGACCCGCCCGGTCAGCGAAATCCCTGCTCCCACCACGCATGGCGACGGGTTTGAAGTGGTTCGGTTCGCCGAGCGAATTGACGCGGCGTCCGTCACCCGGCACGCGGATCTCTGGACGCGCCTCGCCACCAGCGCAACCCATCTGCTCCTGGATGTTTCGCAGGTCGGATTTATCGACAGCACCGGGGTGGGGTTGTTCGTGCGCTTGCAGAAACAACTGCGGGCGGCCAATCGTCAACTGGTGCTGGTGGCCCCCACGAAAGCGGTGTCCAACGCACTGGCCTTGATGCGTCTCACGGAGTTTTTCCCCGCGGCCAAGGATCTCAACACCGGCCGATCTCTGCTCAGCGAGCGTTTGGCCGAGCAGAATGTCGTTTCGACCGTTAACCTGGCCGGGCCCGAGGATTCGCTGACCTGGCAGGGGGATATCATCGCCGCCAACGAAGACGAGGTTTGGCAGCGGACCCGGGCGTACTTTGATGGCACCAGGGGCCCGGACGCGGCTGTGAACATTGACCTCGCGGGTGTCCGCTTCATCGATAGCACGGGCGTGCGCTTGATGGTGCGGGTCCGCAAGGAGGCCCGCTTGCGCGGCATCCAACTCAAATTCATCCAGCCGCAACCGGCGGTCCTCAACGTCCTGCGCATCCTGCGCATGGAAAACTTTCTCCTCAGCTAAGCCATGCGCATCGCCATTTCCACCTCGGTCATCCAGCGCGGCAAATCCGGAGTTGGGCAATATGTTCTCGCCCTCGTCCGGGCGCTGCTGCAACAGCCGGGGGACCACCAATTGGTGTTGTTCGTGCTGGAGCAGGATCTGCCGCTCTTCGCCTTTGCCCAGGGACGCGCCGAGATCGTGACCGTGGCGGAACGTTACCGTCCGGCGCTGAAAAACATCCTCTGGCATCACACCGTTCTGCCGGGCTTGCTGCGGCAACGGCACATCGACGTGCTGCACGTGCCCAGCTATCGGCGGCTCGTGTCGCGCAGTTCCTGTGCGCTGGTGGCCACCATTCACGATCTCGCGCCTTTTCACGTCCGGGCCAAGTACGACGCCGCCCGCATGTTCTACGGCCGGGTCGTAGTGAAACATCTCGCCCGGCGCCAGGACGAAATCATCGCCATCAGCACCAATACCGCCCAGGACGTGCAGCGTTTCTTCGGCATCCCCACACAACGTCAGACGATCATCCCCAACGGCATTGACCACGAGCGCTTCCAGCCGGGGGATCGCGCGCAGGCGAAGTCCGAGGCGGCGAGTCGTTGGAATTTGCGGGCGCCATTCTTCCTCTTTATCTCGCGGTTGGAGCACCCCGGGAAAAACCACGTCCGACTCATTGAAGCCTTCAACCGCTTCAAGGCGGCAACCCCATCGGATTGGCTGCTCGCGCTCGGCGGCAGCGACTGGCATGGCGCCGAGGTCATCCGCGAGGCCGCGGCGAAATCGCCTTTTGCGCAGGACATCCGGTTCCTGGGCTTTGTCGACGATGCCACCCTGCCCACACTTTACCGAGCCGCCGACACGATGGTTTATCCGTCCCTTTTCGAAGGATTTGGTCTCCCTCCGATCGAGGCGATGGCTTGTGGTTGTCCAGTGCTGAGCTCCACCCGCGGGGCGTTGGCCGAGGTCGTGGCGGAGGCGGCGGACAAAATTGAACCGGAAGACATCGCCAGTATCGCCGCGGGTTTGCAGCGGATGGCCTCGAGCGAGGCGTGGCGCGATCAGTTCCGGACCGCCGGCCACGTAAACGCCCGGCGCTTTGATTGGGGGACCAATGCGGCGCAGGTGCTGTCAGTGTATCGCTCCGGGCTGGCCCGCAAAGCACGGAACCGGTGAGTTGTCCGGTGAATTGCATCGGGCGGTTCCCGAATTCCGGAGAATCCGTCCCGGTATTTTCGCCGCACAGAGCGGATGGCACAGGAGCTGCGAAAGCCGGCGACACGGTGAGCATCAATTGGTCGCAAAGCATTGAAAATGAATAAGCTACAACCGAGTGTTTCGGTTATATCCGCCGGCCCATGGAGCCCTCGTGCATATTGTCTGCAATGCACCTGCGGGACCAGTTGCATGCCGGCACCGATGGATCGACGGTGGTTGCAGACTCTTGACGCGCCGTGAACACCCCCGCCGATAATCCTTCCGCAGCGGAGCCGCGCGACGCCCGCACCTCGCCGACGGCGGAGGGGCCCGCCGGCTCGCCGCCGCCGAAGGCGGGCCCGATGCTGCCTTTTGACCCCTGGCGGCTGCTGGCAGCGCTGTTGCGGCGCTGGCCCATCCTCCTGCTGGCGGGCGCGACGTTCGCGGTACTGGCGGGCGCGGCCGGTTACTTCAAGTTCACGGCGGAATACAAGGCTGCGGCGCAACTCATGCGGCAGGAATCCTCCGGCTCCTTCCGGGCTTCGGAACTCGGCGAGGCGTTCAAACCCCGACAGCTTTCCGTACCCACACTGGTAAGCTTCATGAAATCCCCGGCGGTACTGCAGCGCGTGTCGGAACGGGCCCAATTGCCCGCCCGCGCGATCGCCAGCGGACTGACCATCACGCCCGAGCGCAATACCGATTTGATCAGCGTCAGCTTCGCTTCGCGGCGCAGTGCCCAGACCGCCGTTCGGGTACTAAACGCCTTTGGCAATGAAGTCGTGCGGCTCACCCGCGAGATGCAGTCCCAGGAGGCCGGGGAGATAAACCGTCTGTTGAAACGACAACTCACCAAGGCGGAGGACGACCTGCGCGCCGTGAATCGGGAGGTGCTCGACTTTTCGCGGCAGGCCGGGCTCATCAACGTCGACAAGGAAACCGATGCCTACCTGCGCAGCCTCGGGGAACTGGACATGCGGTATGAGACCACGCGCATTGATTTCGAAACCGCCGACTTGAAGATCGCCGCCCTCGAACGGGAACTCACCCTGAATAATCCGCTGGCCGAAAAGTTGCAGGTGGCCCGCGAGAAGTTGGCGGAACTTCTGCAGCAATACACGCTGGCCAATCCGCTCGTTGAGGAACAGAAAGCGACCGTCGCCGAGCTGGAGGCAAAACTGAAGGCGGGCGAAAGCAAGCCCATCGCGCCACCGCGCCAGGGCGAGAGCGGTCTCGCCGCCACCTTTTATGCGGAGCTGTTGAATCTTAAGACCCAGAAGTCAGTCGCCGCCCTGCAACTCGAAAAACTCAAGACCGTGCGGGCGGAGGTGGATGAAAAGTTGCGGGGCTTGCCGGAAAAGGGAATGCAACTGGTCCGGATCAAGGCGCGCCAGCAATCCCTCGAAACCGCCCAATCCCTGTTGGCCAGTCGGCAGCGCGAGGCTCAGCTCTACGAAGAAAACGCCTTCGGCTACTACCGCTTCTTTGAGGCCAAGCTGGAGGAGGTGGATGTCGCCGGTCGCAGCAATAAACTGTTCATGCTCACCCTCGCGGGCGGGGTCATCGGCTTGCTTCTCGCCGCCGCCGTGGTGTGCCTCGTGGAGTCGGTGGATGATCGCATCAAAACGGTGGCGGATTTGAAACGCATCACCCGAATGCCCTTGCTGGCGACCCTGCCCAACCTCGATGCGCTCGATGCAGTGGCGCAGTCGAACTGGGCCTTTCGCACCTGGTTGGCGCTTCAGGCCAAACTGACCACGGGGCCGCGCCGTCAACTCACCTGCGGCTTTATCTCCGCGTCCAGCGGCGAAGGCTGTTCGACTTGGGTGGAGCTGCTGGGCCGGGCCGCAAGTCACCGCAATGAGGCCGTCATTGTGGTGACGAATCGCGCACCACTCAATGGCATCTCCCGGCCCCTCGACGAGGCGCTGGCCAATCCCTCGATTGTGGCCGTTTCCCCGGGGCATCTCCAATGGCTCATCGCGCCGACCGATGAGTGCTGGAATACCACCCGCCTCAGCCAATGGCAATCGGCCGTCAAAGCCTGGAGTCATATGGAAGGATTGGTTTTGCTCGTGGAACTCACCGCGGCGGACCAACCCGAGACGCTCTTGTTCGCCGAGGAAATGCCGCAGCTCATCTGGCTGGCCGGCAACGGAATGGCGCGCGGGCGCGAGTCGGGCAAAGCCCTGCAATCGTATCGCCATGCCGGCTGCCACTTCGCCGGAGCGGTGCTCAATCGCGAAATAAAATTGTTCCCCTGGTTATGAAATCCTTCTGGAACCGGCTTGGTCGAGGGGTCGTGGCGGCCCGACTCGTTGGAATCCTGGCCCCGGGCGGGACCTTGGTCGCGCAGGAATCGGTCATCCCCGTGATGCCGAAGCCCGAGGCACCACTGGTCTTTGCCGGTTCGAACGCGAAGACCAAGGGCGCCTGGCAGAAGCGCTATACGTTGGGCCCGAATGATGTGGTGGGCTTTGCCTTCTACGGTCGCCCCGAACTCTCACGCTTTGGAGTCCTCATCGGACCGGACGGGCGGTTGAGTTATCTGCAGGCCCAGGGCATCCTGGCTAGCGGTTTGACGATCGATGAGTTACGCGAGTTGGTCACCGCGGAAATGGCGAAATACTATCGCAATCCGCGGATCATCGTGACCCCGGGCGAGTTTCGCAGTAAAAAGTTTTACGTTCTGGGCAAGGTGGTCAACAAGGGCGCCATCGCGCTGGAACGACCCATGACCATCATCGAGGCCGTGGCGCAGGCGGGCGGGTTGGAAACGGGCATCTTTCAACTCAACACCGTGGAACTGGCGGATTTGCCGCGCAGTTTTCTCATTCGCAATCAGCAGCGCGTCGCCGTCGATTTCGAAAAATTGTTCCGCTACGGCGACCTCTCCCAGAACATTCTGCTCGAGCCGGAGGATTACATCTATTTTCCCTCCTCCTCAGCCAACGAGATTTATGTTCTGGGGTCGGTGAAATCACCGGGGGCCCAGGGATTGTCGATGGACGCCAGCGTCCTCAGTGTCGTGACCTTGGGCGGTGGTTTTACGGAACGGGCCTATAAGCAGCGGGTGCTCGTGGTGCGCGGCGGGCTGGAGGATCCGCAGCGGTTCATCGTCAATATGGCGGATATTCTGGCGGGTAAGCGCTCCGATTTCCGACTGGAACCGCGCGACGTCGTGTATGTTTCGGACCATCCGTGGACCCGGGTCGAAGACCTCGCCGACATGGCCGCAACCGCTTTCATCACCACGATGGTGACGGTCTGGACCGGCGGTAACATCGGTCCCCTGATCCAACAGCCGCTCGTTCCGCAGCTCAAATAGCCATCTCCCGTGAACATTCCGGTCCGCTTATTTGCAACGCGCTGCTTGCTCCTGGCCTTTAGCCTCGGCCTCCTGGCCCGCGCCCTGGGCGGCCCACCGGGCGTCGTGAAGTTCAACCCGCGGCCCAATCCGAATCCCCCGCCCGACAACCTCAGCAGCAATCTGTTCACGACGGCCACCACCAACCAGTTAAAGCCGGAATGGCTCAAGCCCTCGACGGAAGCCTTTCGACTCGGTCCGGGGGATAAGCTGGAGTTGGAAATTCTCGGACGTACGGGCACCCGAACTGCGACCTTTGTCTGTCCCGACGGAAAGATTTACTTCGACCTCCTGCCCGGGCTGGATGTTTGGGGATCCACCCTGGAGGAAACGACTCAGCTCGTGGAGCGGGAGTTGGCCCAGTTCTACGCCCACCCCAAAGTGTCGATCTCCCTCGCCGCCGTGGAAAGCAAACGGGTCTGGGTGCTGGGGCGACTCAACAAATCCGGGGTGTATCCGCTCCGCGGCCCCATGACCCTCATTGAGGCCATCGCCAATGCGGGCGGACTCTTCACCTCGCGCTTTAGCGGCACCACCGAGGAACTCGCCGATCTCAATCACAGCTTCCTCGTTCGTAAAGGCGAGATGGTTCCGGTGAATTTCCAGAGACTGCTGCGCGGTGGCGACACGTCGCAGAATTTGTACCTCGAGCCGGACGACTTCATCTACCTCCCCTCCGCCCTCTCCTCCGAGGTTTATGTGCTGGGGGCCGTCCGGAGCCCGCGGCCGGTCGGATATGTGGACAATATGACCCTGACCACGGCGATCGCGAAGGCGCTCGGCACCGCACCGCAGGCCTATCTCTCCCACGTCGCCATTGTGCGTGGTTCCCTCGCCGAGCCCAAGATCGCCGTGGTGGACTTCAAAGCCATTGTCACGGGCCGCGCCCGGGACGTTCGACTGGAAGCGCGCGACGTCGTCTACGTGCCCCTCAGCCCCTTCAGCACCCTGGAACGTTACACCAAATTGATCACCGACAGCTTCGTCCGAACGGTTGCGGCCAATGAAGGCGGACGGGCGGTCAGCAGCAAGTTTGGCAGCATCGGCGTCAGCAATTCCGTCACGCCGTAACCTCCCGCGGACGGTTCCCCCGATTCGGAACGCGCGCACGGGCGCGGCGAGTGCGCTCCGTGAGACACTTTTCTCCGGAGGCGAATCCGAGGGTCAATCCTTCGGGATCTCGTTCACGGTGTAGTACGCCTTCGAGTGAACCAGGCGGCGACCTCCCCGGGATCGCACGCGGGAGAGGTCAAAATCGTGGATGTGATCTTCCACGATCTTCTCCAAATGCACCTCCACCGAAAGGCCGTCCGGCGCGGGCACGGCCGAAGTCACGTGAGCGGTCGTCGGGTCGACTTCAGGGCTGCCGTAGCCGGCATCGTACACGTGGGTGTAGGTGGTGATCGCGTAAGTCTCCGGCTGCGCCGCGATTTTCGGGTCAACTGGCTGCGTGAACGTGATGCGGAAGCCGTCCTTCCGGATATTGATCTCCTGGGTTTCGAAGGGCACGACACCACTCCAATCGATTCGCTGCAGGGCAAAGGGTTCGGTTCCCCGCACCGGCCATTGGCTGCTGGTGGTAAAGCCGCCGGCGATCAGTTGTCCGCGGGGCGAAAACTCCACGTTCATAATCCCGGTGGAGAGACCCTCGCGAAACGGATAACAGGCGCCCTGCCACACGCCGTTAATCTGCTCGGTGGTCGCCCGCATAATCAGGCTGAGGCTGTAGTCGCCCAGAAAAATCTGGTTTTCGAACGGACCGAATTTGCCGCCGGTGCGATTCACCCGAAAGCCGGAAATGGAGCGTCCCATCTTGATGTACGGAAACTTCACCGCGGGTGGCACCAGTTCCTTCACGCGCTTTTTCTCGATCCCCATGCGGGAATTGCTGTTGGGCTCGAGGGCGGGGGCCTTCATGCCAGGGACGAACGGATACCAGTTATAGCTCGCGGGATGGCCCAGGAATCCGCCTTCCTTGAGGTGCTTGAGCGAACAACAGCCGTTCCACGGGCCCTGACTTTCGATGGCAAACATCACCCCTTCGGCATTGGGACCCACGCCGCCCGGACTCCGGAGTCCACTGCACACCGGAATCATTTTGCCCTCCGGCGTGACCTTCACCGCCCAGCCCCGAAAGAGATTGTGCGATTCGTAGGAACCGCTCAGGCCCAGGGCGACCCAGATGTTGCCAGCCGGATCGTGCTTCGAAGCAAAGGCGAACTCGTGCCCCTCGGCGTAGCCCCAGTTGCTGGTCAAGGTGTCGTAACGATCCGCCACGCCATCGCCATCGGCATCGGAGATACGGGTGACTTCACCCCAGGTGGTGGTCGTCAGGGCCCCGTCCTTCCAGGCGAGCGAGAAGATTTCATCCTGGCCGCTGGCAAACAGGTGGTACTCGGGATTCGGCGGGGAATCCCAGGCGCCCCGAATCAAATAGATGTCGCCCCGTCGGGTGCCCACCGCGAGTCGTCCGTCCGGAAGGATCTCCAGCCCGCCGGGACGCATCGGCACGCCGAGGGGAATCGGGAGATTGACGATGGGATAGTATTTCGCCTCTTCAGCAGCCGTACCCCACATGGCCCCGAGATCCTCGTCACCGTACACGCGCGAAGTGAGCGTCAGGGTCAGGGTCAGGGCCGCGAGTCCCCGCCAGTTCGATTTGCTTACCATTGGTATTCGAGGGTGAGGGTGGTGTGGCCGGCGGACAGTTTCAGAGGAAGCAAGACTTCGGCGGGATTGCCATCGCGGACGATTCCCGGGTGGTCACTCGTGATGCGCACGTGAAGTCGTTCGATCTCGAAGTGGCGATCCGTGTGCGCCCGAACGGACTTGCCCGCGGCCGCACGGAAGTAAAAAGGCAATGGTTCCGCGGCGGACTCGAAGCGCAGCGTCCGCCGGAAATAGGCCCGGCCGTCAGGATCGCGCACGTCTTCGAAATAATCCTTCACGGCGATGTCGCCATACTGATAGCGGAACGTGGGACGACGCTGGGCGTCGAGATGATACCCGCGGAACTGGTATCCATGATCCTGCGGAAAGGGATAATTGTTCCGGCCCTTATACGGCCAGCTGTCCTCCAGCGATTTCAGGCGATGAAACGGAATGCCCGGAGGAAACGGAACGGTATCGGTGCCGCGCGGATGAAAGGAGCCCAGATCCACGTTTGCGAATTCGCCCTTCCAGAGTTGGCGCAGCGCCATTTCCTCGGCGTCGAAAATCAAATGGATGCGCTCCGGATAACCCACGCCAATGCCGCGGTAACCCACCGGGCTCCGACCCCGACAAATCTCGGTCAGATCGCCGACCCGGAGTTCATTGGCTTGACGCGATAGTCCGAGCGGTTTCCGGGCGCGGCCGCCGTCGGCCAGATAAATCCAGAGCGCCTCAATTTGTTGCGCGGTATTGCCGCCGAGAATGTTGGGGCGGACGGATTCACCGTCCGGCCAATAGCTGGGCATGATCACATTCGGGTGAAAGCGCGCCGGCTGCCGGAGGTAGAGATGGAACCAATTCTTCTGGAGTCGTTCGGCCACCGTCACGAGATCGAGGGCCCCGACTTCGCCAGATCGCTGCCCGTTGAATTCATGGCAGAGAATACAGCCCAACCCGGCGGTGCCGATCATCTCGTGGCCGGCATTCCGGGATTCCTGAAGGTTGGCCACTGCGGGAAACTCCACCGCCTCCAGGTGGTCCACCTGGCCGAACAATTTCACGAGTTCGCCGACGTTGGCCTCGCCAAACTGGGGCATGCTGGTTTCCACATAGCCGCGCGGACGTTGCCCGCGGAGCAGCACCGCGGCGATCGCTTCCGACTTCAACTTGGCGCCCACGTGCGACAGCGGCGGGGGCAGAAGGCCCTGATCCCCAAGGGACGGCTGGGTTCCGGTGAAGAGCCCCTTCCGTTCCGGGGCGATGCCCCCAAGACCGGCGCGCTCGTGACAGGCGATGCAGTTGAAGGTGACGAGCGTCTTGTCGACCTGTTGACGGGCGTCGAGCTGAAGCTGTTCGGCCCAGGGCAAAGCGCGGGCGATCCAATCGCGTTGCTCGGTCGACAGATCGAAGCGCGGCCACGGCCCGGGAGTTCCACTCAAACAACCCCGTGCGGAATCCAACTTCGCCAACGCCGTGGCGGGCGCCGCAGGTACCGCGAGATCGTCATGGCAATTCGCGCAACCCAGCTTGCCGAAATGCTCCCGCCCCCGCGCCGCGAGTTCCGGCTTCACGACGAACGGTTCCAACACCGGAATGGGTTCGGGCGAAATCGACAGCATCGACGACGGTATCCGCTGCCGCACTCCGCCGGGCCCGGCCATTTCCAGGGAGAATTCCGGATCATACCCCGTGTGAAAATAAGTGACCTGCACCCGTCGCCAACCGGCGGCCAGATCCGCCCCGCCTTCCAGTTCCTTGGGTCCGCGCCGATCACTGGGATCCTGTCGGACGAGGTCCTTACCGTCGATCGACAGCGAACCGCCGTTCATTTTGAGGAAGAACGTATAGCGTCCGCCGTTGGTGAGATTCATCCAGCCCTCGTATCGAATCGCTGTGTGGTGCTCGACCTTCCCCAGGCTGGATAAGGAAAAGTCCGCCACGATTCCCGCCCGTTCCGCCCGCACGTGTTCGCTGGACAACCCCTCCCACACCTGGCCGCGATACAGGGTATAGGCCAGCGGCCCGGGAACCCGCGTGTCCTGCAATAGGTAGTGGGCGATGCGCTCCACCTCGGCTCCGGCCAGACGCAGATCCGGCATACGACCCGACGGCCGATGGAGCAGCGGTTGGCGCAGAAACGCCGTCAGACTCTTGAAGCTGTATTTCCCCTCCAACGCCCCCAACGGCACGGAGGTCTTCGGAAGCAATTCTTGTCCGCGGGCATCCCGCGGGGAGTGACACGCCGCGCAGCCGCGGGAGTGAAACAGTCGCTGACCCTGCTGCGCCGCCACCGCGTCGGGTGGCTGCAGGGAAAAGTCATTTGTTTTCACCGATAGCAGAAAATGCGTGAGAGCCAGCGCCACCGGTTGCCGGTCTGCGCTGGTGAGCGAGGTCGGCATGTCCGGCATCGTGGTGCCCGGTTTGGTTCCCTGCGGATCGTGGAGAAAGGCGGCCAGATACTTCGGATTCACCCGCGCGCCGAGGTCCGCGAGTCGCGGCGCCTTCTTGGATCGCGCGACCAGAGAGGCGTCGCCCCGATGGCAGGCGACGCAGTTCAACTCCTCGATCAGCACCTGGCCTTTGAGCGCCGGATCCAGTTGGCTGGTCGTCAAGGCGGGGAGGATCACCTCCGCACAGGCTGGCGAAATCAATCCCAGGACCAGGAGCGTGCCCGCAAGGATCCGCCGGAGTCGTGCTGAATCCTGCATCCGGGCATTGATTTTCAAGGGCGACGTCATTGGCTTGATCCGATGGAGGAGAATAGGCGGGCACGTTCCGTTGGCCACCCTTGCAACGCGGGGAAGAGCGAATACTTCGTCATCGGCTCCGCGCCCGGAGGGCTCGCGCCGTATTCCGGACCTTTGGGCTTCCGCATTTCTTCCGAAAACGGCAGGGGGTGAATCGATAAACTCTGAAGATGACGACGGCCGGGGGATGGATATCTTTCGGCGTGCACATTTCCCCTCGGTTTCTGGCTCTGGCCGCCCTCGGGTTCGCGCTTTCCGGGTGTGATTCCAAGCCGGCGGCCAAACCCGCCAACGCCGGCGGCAATAGTCCGCTCACCGCGCCCATCGATTATATCGCCGCGCAGGGCAAGGCGAAGCAGCACACCACCAAGGTGATCTCCACCGTCGAGATCGAGGCCGCCATCCGGCAATTCCAAGCCATCGAGGATCGCCTGCCCACGGGTTTCGACGAACTGGTGTCCCAGCACTATCTGCAGTCCGTCCCAGCCGCGCCGCGCGGAAAACGCTTCACGTACAATCCCCAGACCGGCCAGATCGGCCTGGTCAACGAGTAGGCCCGCGGCCGCCTCCGCCCTTTCCAAAACTACGCGGTGCCGCCACGCTCCGCGGATGAATTCCCTTTTGCGTCGCCTCGGCTCGGGGTTCGCCCTGCTCGGCTCCCTGCTCGCCGCCGCGCCTCTCGCGGGCGCCGGTGCGGAAGAGTTTGTCCCGCTCTTCAACGGCCGGGATCTCAGCGGCTGGGTCAACGTCAACTGCGCCCCCGAAACCTTCGTGGTGCGCGACGGCATGATTCATTGCGACGGCGTACCCACCGGCGCGCTGCGCACCACGCGGCAATACGAGAATTTCATCCTCGAACTCGATTGGCGTCACCTGGTTCCGGCCGGAAACGCCGGGGTCTTCATTTGGGCCTCCCCCCTGCCCGCTCCGGGTCAGCCCTTTCTGCGCGCAGTGGAAGTCCAGGTGCTGGATCATGGCTACGGCCAATCCGATTGGTTCACCACCCACGGCGATGTCTTTCCCATCCACGGTTCCTCCATGAAACCGTTTTCGCCGAGCAAGGGGGATCGCAGTTTTCCCAAGGAGAAGCGCAGCCATCCGTCGCCCGAGTGGAATCATTACCGCGTCGTGGCCACCAACGGCGTGTTGCGTCTGTCGGTCAATGGCGCGGAGGTTTCCGGCGGCACGAACTGCAATTGGCGCAAGGGATTCATCGGCCTGGAATCCGAGGGCGGCACGGTCGATTGGCGCAATCTGCGAATTCAGGAACTGCCCTCCACCGGCGCCACCGCGGAGCAATCGGCCCCGCCCGCCGAGGCCTGGCGGAGTCTCTACGACGGCCGCGGATTCCGCGGCTGGACGCTGCCCAAGGATCAGCCGGGCGTGTGGACCAATGCCGACTGGAATCTGCGCAGCACCACCACTGCCGCGCCGGGAGCGATTCTCTGGGCGAACGATTCCCTTAATCCGGAGGAGTGGTTCTTCGACTGGCGCTGGGACGGGAAGACCTCGGAACGAATTCCCCCGCTGGCCTTGCGCTTCGGGGACGAACCCAACCCGATTCCCCTGCCGCCGTTGTCCGCCGCGCGCGCCGACGGCTGGAATCGTCTGCACCTGCGGCGGCGCGGAACCACCGTGGATCTGGTGTTGAACGGCGCCGCGGCCGGCACGGTGAGCGTACCCACCGGACCGTTCCGTCTCGGACTCCGACCGGGTGGTGTCCCGATCCTCTTCGGCAACGTCTTCGTTAAATGAAATGAAGCGCCGCGCGTTCTGTCGGGACGTTTCGTTGGGGATGGCGGGTCTGGCGTGGACGGGCTGGACGCAGCGGCTCCGGGCGCAGTCGCTCGACACCGCGCGGGAACTGACCGCGGATCTCGTCATTATCGGCGGCGGTTTTGGCGGCGTCGCCGCCGCCCTCGCGGCCTGCCGGGCCGGACTGCAGGTCATCCTCACGGAGGAGACCGATTGGCTCGGCGGACAGGTTTCCAGTCAGGCGGTGCCGCCCGATGAACATCCCTGGATCGAAAGCCACGGGTGCACCCGCTCCTACCGGACCTTCCGCGACGGCGTCCGCGCCTACTATCGCGAGCATTTTCCCCTCACCGCGGCGGCTCGGGCCAATCCCCGATTAAATCCCGGTAATGGCTGGGTCTCCCGTCTCTGTCATGAACCGCGCGTCGCCCGCGCCGTGCTCGAACAAATGCTCGCGCCGTATCTGGCCGCCGGGCAATTGCGCGTGCTCCTGGAATGCGTCCCCACCGCTGCCCAGCACGAAGGAGATCGCGTCCAGGCCGTCACGGTTCGGGACCTGCGCTCCGGCCGCCTGATCACCCTGAACGCGCCGTATTTTGCCGACGCCACGGAACTCGGGGATCTGCTGCCGCTGACGGGCACCGAATTTGTCACCGGCGCGGAAGCGCGCGCCGAGACCCAGGAAGAACACGCGCCGGAAAAGGCCGATCCCCTGGACCAACAAGGCATCACCGCCTGCTTCGCCCTGGATTATCTGCCCGGTGAGGACCACACCCTCGCGCGCCCCGCGGAATACGCGTTTTGGCGCGACTACGCGCCCCGGATGCAGCCGGCCTATGCCGGCGGACCTGAGGGACGTCTGCTGGCTTGGGCCGCCCCCGACCCGGCCACCCTGACGCCGCGCGGACTGATCTGCGATCCCACGGAAAAGGCCGAAGGGCGCAATCTCTGGACGTACCGGCGCATCGCCGACCCCGGTCAATTTGCACCGGGCACCTACCGCAGCGCGGTGACCTGCGTCAATTGGCCGCAGAATGATTATTGGTTGGGGCCGCTGGTCGGTCCGGGAGTCACCGAAGCGCAGCGAAAGCAGCACGAACAGCGCGCCCGCCAGTTGAGCCTGTCGCTGGTTTACTGGATGCAGACGGAGGCGCCGCGGCCCGACGGCGGCACGGGGTGGAAGGGATTGCGCCTGCGACCGGATGTCGTCGGCAGTTCCGATGGACTGGCCAAGCAGGTTTATATCCGCGAGGCGCGGCGGATCCGCGCGGAATTCACCGTCACCGAAAACCATGTCGGCACCGAAGCGCGCCAGCGTCTCACGGGCCAGCCGGAGGAAACGGTGAAGGCGGAAACGTTTCCGGATTCGGTGGGCGTCGGCGCCTATCGCATCGATCTGCATCCCAGCACGTCGGGACGCAATTACGTCGATCTTTCCTCCCTGCCCTTTCAGATCCCGCTCGGCGCCCTGCTGCCCCGTCGGATGGAGAATCTTCTGCCCGCCGCCAAGAACCTGGGTGTAACGCACGTCACGAACGGCTGTTACCGACTGCACCCGGTGGAATGGAACATCGGTGAAGCTGTGGGCGCGTTGGTGGCCTTCTGTCGGGAGCGAAAGATTCTGCCGCGACAGGTGCGAAAGGAAGCCCGTCAACTGGCCGACTTTCAACAACGCCTGCGCAGCCAGGGCTTCGAACTCGAATGGCCGCAAACGCGGCCGCTCTGAGCCCTCGTTCGCCACCGCCGCGTCCGCGAGCGCGAACCCTCCTTTCGTCTTCCCGCTCCCCATAGCACCCTCTTCTCCGCGCCTCCGCGCCTCCGCGTGCCATTCCCTCTCTTTATTTTCCCGTTGACTTTTTACAACTGTAAAGACACGATTACAGAAGTAACACATGACCACACCACCCGAGCTGACCGAAGCGGAATGGGATCTTATCAAGGCCGTCTGGGAATTGGAACCCTGTCCCGCCCCCACCGTCCAGGAGCACCTCGCCCAGACCCGGGCCTGGAGTTATTCCACGGTGCGAACACTGCTGGATCGGATGGTCGGCAAGGGACTGCTGACGGCAGAGAAGTTACGCAACCTGACGCTCTATCGGGCCGTGGTGACCCGCGAGCAGGCACAGCTCGGTGAATTGCGCTACGCGTTGAAACACGCCTTCGACGGCGCCCTGACGCCGCTGGTGCAATGCCTGCTGGACTCCGAGAAGGTTTCGAGCCAGCAGCTTGATCAACTGGAGGCCCTGATCGCCGCCAAACGCCGGACCGCGAAACCGCGCTCCAACAAACCGCCCACCGCTTAGCGCGCCCCGCATCCCATGTCCCACCTCCTGCTCACCGCACTGAATGCCTGGGGTCACGCAGCGCTCCTCGGCGCGCTGCAGATTTCCCTGCAAGTGCTCCTCCTCACGATCGCACTCCTGCTCGTCGATGGCTGGGCCCGGCATCGCGTGCGCGCCGCACTGCGGTACGGCCTTTGGATGCTCATCGTGCTGCGTCTACTCCTGCCGCCCGGGCTGTTGTCGCCCACGAGCGTCGCGTATTGGCTGGGACCCCGCCTGACTCCGCCACGGGTGGAGCCCGCACCGGCCGCGTGGCAGGTGACCTTCTCGGAACCGCGCCCCGAATCGTCACTGCCCGTCGCCGGGATTCCGTTCCAGGCGTCCGGCCCCCCGCCCCTGACCTTCCACGCGCTGCTGTTGTTGACGTGGCTCGGCGGCGCGAGCGTGTTCGCTGGTTGGATCTGGCGGGGACAGCGGCGCGTGGCCCAACTGCTGCGCTCGGCCGGGCCCGCGCCCGCGGAACTTCAGGCGCTGCTCCGTACCGCCGCCCAGGACGTGGGACTGCGCCACCCGCCCGAACTGCGCTGGAGCCGGACCCCGCACAGCCCCGCCCTCTGCGGACTGTGGCGCCCGGTGATCGTCGTCCCCGCCACCCTGCAGCTGTCCCCCGCCGCGTGGCGCACCGTCTTCCTGCATGAGTTGATTCATCTGCAACGGCGTGACCTGTGGGCCAATGCCCTGCAGGTGTTGACCCAACTCGTCTGGTGGTGGAATCCACTCGTGTGGTGGACCCACGCCCGCATCCGGCAATTGCGCGAGACCGCGGTCGATGAAGCCGTGATGCTGTCGACCAATCCGGAAACCAGCGACTACCCCGCCACGCTCGTGGCAATGGCCCGGCACTGTCTCGTCCGCCCCGCGCTCACCCTGAACTTCGTCGGCATTCTGGAATCGCCCTCCCGGTTGGAACGTCGGGTGCGACGCCTGTTGGAACAACCGTTGCCGCGGACCGCGCGACTCGGTTGGGGCGGCTGGATGATTATTCTGTTGGCCGCCGCCGGCGCCGTGCCGATGGGCTTCGATCCGCGCACTGAGGCCGCTGCGGCAGCGCCCGTCACGGCCCCGACCAATCCCACCAAACCGACCGCAACCAAACCGCGTCCGGCGGAAGCCACCCCGACCCCGACCACCCCCCTCCATACGCGCCTCTACCAGCTCGATCCGCAGCTCGTGGCGACGAAGCTTGCCGGAGTGCTCCCGGAAAGCCTGACCGCCGCGGAACACCCCGGCCTCACTCTCCGCCGCTTCTTCCAGCAGAAGGGAATTGAATTTCCGGTCATCGTTCCGGACCCACCCGCCCAGGATCCCCAGCGGGCCACGGAAAACCCGACCCTGTCCCAGCAGGGCGCAAATCCGGCCTTGTTCTACGAGGACAGCGGACGACTTTTTGTTCGCCACACCCCGGCCGCGCTGGACATGCTGAACGAGATCCTCCAGCCCCTGGTCGCGCCCGACCCGCCGGGTTCGGCGGCGACGTCCCCCTCGGCCCCGCCCGCTCTGCCGGCCGCACCCGGCACGCTCGTGACCCGCACGTACCGGCTGGACGCCGTCGCCTTGGTGCGACTCTTGAACGAGGCATCCAACGAGCCCATTCCCGCGGGACAGGACGTGGTGCAGACCCAATTCAAGCGCTTCCTCCGCCGGCTCGGACTGAACATTCCCTTGAGCGTCCCCGATGGGCCGGCTTTGGCGGATTTTCCCGCTGCCTTCATCAACACCAATACCGCCATACTCTTCGTCCGCGCCTCCGCGGCGGATCAAGCTCGCTTGGAGCGAACCCTCCAACGCCTCAACCAGCAACCCGCGCAGATCACGCTCGAATGCCGTTTTGTGGAGGGCGGTATCGACAGCGTGACCCGCTTGAATCTCGATTGGGAAACTCCGAAAACAACCAATGGCAGCCCCCACCCGGCGGCACCGCAGGTCCGCTTGACCGCCGCCGCCACGGCCGAGTTGATCCAGCAATTGGAAGCTTTTCCGGATATCGAAATCCTATCGACGCCCAAGGTCACGACCCTCTCGGACCGTGCCGCGCAAATTTTCGTCGGTGACACCAAAACCGTCGTGATCGGCCAGTCCAACTCCGCCGCCGGACCCGTCACCCTCACCCAGCAAATCGCGACCGGTCCGTCCGTGGAGCTTCTGGTGGTCTCCGATCCTCAACAGCCCACGCTGATGCGCGTCACCGCCTCGGGACAGGTGGTGGAATTCCTGGGCTATGAAGAAGCGCCCAACCCGAAGCCGCTGATCCGAACGAATTCAGCGCAAGGAATCGCCCGGCTACGGGATGGTCAGACGCTGGTCCTGCAGTTGCCGGCGATTACCAACACCGTCCAGATGGTCGACCGGGTACCGTATCTCTCGGATATTCCCCTCGTCGGACGCCTCTTCACCAGTCGCAGCTCGGGGTCGGTAGTGCGCCAACGTCTGGTCCTGGTGACCCCGATGCTGATCGATGCCGCGGGAAACCGGATTCGCGATCCGGAGCACAAACTCTTCGATCCGGCGATTCTTCCGTAAGGGTTCAGACGGACGAGCAACCGTGCGACGGCCGGCAATGCGCCGCCGTCGGCCTCAATCCATTTCGCTGGAGAAATACAGGAGCCGGGTGCAGTTGGGGCAGGTCGGGATATCCTTCTGCGCCTTGGCGGTAAGAAAAATGTGCTGGGGCAGCTGCATGTGGCAACCACCGCAGACACCCTTCGGAACACCCACCAGAGTGCTGTCCCCGCGCTTGCGGGCGACCGACTGGTACTTGCTCAGTGCAGCGGGTTCCACCTTCGCCGCCTGCACCACCCGGTCCGCCTCCACGACCGTAAGCTCCTGTCGGAGATTCGCCTCGCGCACGACCAACTCCGCGAGATGCTTCGTGCTCTCCGCCTTCTGCTCGGCGGCCACTTTTTGCGCCACGGCCACATCCCGGGCCGCCGCCTCCGCCTGTTCCATCAAACCCAGTTGCTGATCCTCCAGTCGGCGGATCTCACCCTGGCTCGTTTCAATCTGATGCTGGAAGGCCTTATACTGATCGTTGCTCCGCGTCTGCTGTTGTTCGGCGCCCACCTTGCTGATGCGTTGCTTCAGGGTGTCCACTTCCAGCTCGAGCTTTTTGCGATCACTCTCAATCTGCTGGGAGCGATGCCGGACGGTATCGAATTCAGCTGCGGTGCGCGCTGCCCGCTCCTCCAGCAACCGTCGCTGGGCAGGCACAGCTTCGATTTCGGATCGGAGACGGAGAAGACGACGGTCGCGGTCCTGCAGGACCAACAAAGCTTCGATCACCGGAGACATCAAACGCACGCTGGCGGAAAGCACGCCCAGCGTCAACGCAGGAGCCCTGCTAATGCAATCCACCCGCGCTGACTCCGGCACCCACGCCGGACAGCGGAGAGCAGCGGAAAACATCTAATGAGACCACACACCTCGGCGACATCTTCCATTCACAAACCGCGTCGATGACGTCCATGAAGACACTCCATTGCGTCGGTGATTGACGCATTTTTTCGCAATCGCCACTTGACCGCTGGGGCGGCCGTGGCGTCACAATGAGCACATGATCTCCCGCCGTGCATCACACTGGCTTTCCCTCGGCACCTTGCTGGGTGCGCTCTCCGCCTGCACTTCCACGCCTTCGCACTCTGCCAAGACCGTCACGCCCATACTGCACACGTTCGAAAAAATCACGCTCTCGCATGAATTTTGGAGCGAAGGGGCGTGCTTTGCCGACATCAATCATGACGGCAAGATGGACGTCGTGTCGGGTCCGTTCTGGTACGAGGGCCCGTCCTTCACCGTCCGGCACGCCTACTCCGATGCCAGCCGCACTTCCAAGAGCCACAAGAACGGTAAGGAGGTCACCTTCCCCGGATTCAAGGGCAAGCTGGGTGATGAGAACGAATACTCCGCCAATTTCTTCGCCTACAGCCACGACTTCAACGGGGACGGCTGGGCGGACATCCTGATCCTCGGCTTTCCCGGCGAAAACTCCTGGTGGTTTGAAAACCCCGGCCGCGACGTCGCCGCCAACAATAATTGGAAGCGCCACGTGGCCCTCGAAGTCACCGACGACGAATCCCCGCGCTTCGCGGACATCAATGGCGATGGCCGGCCGGACATCGTCTGCGCCAGCCGTGGCTCCTTTGGGTATGCCGAGTACGATCCGAAGAACCCGACGGCGCTGTTCAAATGGCATGCCGTCACCCCGAACCTGAACCTGCACAAATTCACGCACGGCCTGGGCGTGGGCGACGTGGATGGCGACGGACGGATGGATCTGTTGGAAAAAGACGGCTGGTGGCAGCAACCGAAGTCGCTGGCGGGGGATCCGGTCTGGGTCCGGCACGCCTGGACCTTCGGCACCGGCGGCGCGCAAATGTACGCCTACGATGTCAATCGCGACGGCTTGAACGACGTGATCACGAGTCAGGCGGCGCACGGCTACGGTTTGTCCTGGTATGAACAGTATCGGGAGGGCACGGAGATCAAATTCCGGGAGCACTCCATCATGAACAAGGAGGCCACGGAAAACCGTTACGGAGTGCACTTCAGCCAGCTGCATGCAATTGATTTGGTCGACATGGATGGCGACGGCCTGAAGGACATCGTGACGGGCAAGCGCTTCTGGGCGCACGGACCTGCGGGTGATCCGGAGCCGAATGCCGCCCCGGTGGTGTACTGGTTCCAGCTGAAGGTGGGCCCGGACCACAGTGTGGATTTCATTCCGCACCTGGTGGATGACAACAGCGGCACGGGCACGGAGATCATGGCGCAGGATTACAATGGGGACGGGCGTCCGGACCTCTTGGTGGGCAACAAGCACGGTGTTTACGTCTTTCGTCACCAGGCGAAGCCGGTGACCGCGGCGGAGTATGAAGCCGCTCAACCCAAGCCGCTGAAGTAATTGCTTTCCTTACCCGCAGACAGAAACCAAAACAAATACCTATGGCCACCGCAAAACGCACCCCCCTCCGCAAAACCGCCGAAAAAAAGCTCTCTGGAGTGAGAAACAACGAAGGCAAATTCAAAGACCTCCAATCAACCAGCCGGTCTCCCATAGCGAAAGCCGCTAAAAAACAAAAGGCCGAGGTTGCCAAAAAGACGGCCAAAACAAAAGTCGCACCCAAAAAAGCGGCAGTCGTAAAGCCCGCCACTAAGAAGGTCGCGGCTAAGAAGCCCGCCGCCAAGAAGGTCGCGGCTAAAAAGGTCAGCTCCAAGTAGGCCTTGCACTACTAACCTCGTTGAATTGATTATAACAATTCAGCGAGGCTGGGCTTCAGGGATCTGGTTTTCTCGCTGGTTCCGTACCGCGATTAATTCGGCTTCTAGAAATTCGTACGCGCCATCCCACCCGATGACGAGGCACCGGCCGTCTGGGGAGAAACTGATCCAGTGTACGTTTTGAAGCATCTCTCTGGTCAGTAACAAGAAGCCGGTATTAGCATTCCAAATTCTCAGACTTCTATCCTCAGCTCCTGAGACTATTGTCTTGCCGTCTGGAGAATAAGCGAGTGCCACCACCTCTCCTCCGTGTCCTATTAATTCAGCGTTAATATTTTTGGAATCAACATCAATCAAGGTAATTGAACCAGAAATATCCCCGACTGCCAAGGTATGGCCGTCCGGTGAAAACGCCATTGCGGTTGAATCGCGCACCACCAGTGGAGTTGGCATTTTGTCACCCATCCGCCAGGTACAAACACCAAGGGCAGACATAAATGCAATTCGTGAACTATCTTTAGTAAATGTAAAAAACGACGCATTTGTGCAAAATGGATAACCTACGCTGGAGCTTTCTAAATCAATCAACGCCCACCGTTTTTCCGATGTTTTGCTAACCAAAAACCGCTCATCCGGGGTAATCCGATCCCAATCGTAGTGGTGTTTTTCCCCGGGGAGTTCGAGCGGAGAGGTTTTCCCAGTTTGCAGTTCCAATCGACCCAAATCCCCGGATTCCATCCAATACAGGACTTGGGAATTCGAGTTAACAATCCCAAAGGGAAGCCCGTCCGCCACATACTTCACGGTTTTCGAAGGTAAGGAGACAACACAGAAATTATTGCTCCTCCGGGAGTACTCGGAGGGGAGGGCCACATGGCGGGAGTCCTTGGAAAAGACCGGGGCAGGAATGTTAAACCGCGCCAAATCATTCGTAATCCGGAAATTGCCCGGCGGTTTTCGGGTATCCCACAGTCGGATCGTGCCGTCCTGACTGGCGCTTACCAAGGAGTGCGCGTCCCCCAGAAATGCCAAACCGGTCAACTCCCCGCGGTGCCCCGGATATCGGGCCAGCACTTCCCCGGAGACCGCATCACAGACCGCCACCCGGCGATCCGCCCCATGCTTGATCGCCATTCGAGTGCCGTCTGCAGTAAATGCCAACGCGGGCCGCGTGACCGACCACGGTAGCCGGTAGAGCGGCTCAACCGGATTCGTCGTCGACACCAATGCCTCCGCAAGAGCATAGCCCTCGAAATAGCCACGGATGTCATCGAGCCAAACCCGTTGGTGATCTGGAGAGAACGCGGCGAAATCCGTGAAATGGGTCCGCCTCCAAACCGGGCCCGGCACCTGTCCCGGAATCCATTGGTTCAACTGACCTCGCGATCCCAAAACCCAGAGGGTCTCATCGCCCCCGGACGCCGGCCGGGTCCACTGAAGCCCCGGCCCTCCATTCGTTTCCAGACGATGCAGCACCCGTTCCGTGGCCAGTTGCAAAACACCCACCGCCACCGGGGCATCCATGCTGATTTCCCAATTCACCGACGAAAAAGCCAGCCGCGTTCCATCGGGTGAGAACGCCAGTATGTTGGCCGGTTCGGTCAGCAGGCTGCGTGGGGGCTGCTGGCCTTGGTAAAGCACCGCACCCGACAACGTGCCCAACACAATTCCCGATCCATCCGGCGAAAAAGCCAGCATGCGGCTCCCGGTGCCTTCGTTGGCCACCGGCCAGACCTTCAGCGTCACCCCGTTCGAAACGGCAATCACTCGCAGTTCCTGCGGCAACAGCACCGCCAGGCGATCGCCCGACGCCGACGCCGCGAGCGCCTGGATCGCATTCGTGCTCGACCACACAATGCGTTCCTCCTGGCCCCGCAGCTCGTGCTGCAAGTGATACCACTCCCAGCCGCGCAGATCCGCATCGCCCGGGCGCGGGACAACTCCGGCCAGCAACCGGTCCGCCTGTGCAAAATCCCCTTCGGTGCGGGCCCGTTCCGCGAGGTTGATGCTCATCGCGTACCGCTGTCGTTCCGATTCCGCCCGCAACCGGTTTTCCTTCACCCGGGCTTGCTCCTTTTGTCGTCCGTACAAAAATCCCGCGCCGATCAGTGTGGCCATCAACAAGGCGGCCGCCGCCACCAATCCCGCCGCCGCCGGGCGTCGCCGGGCCCAGCGCCAGGCGCGTTCCGGGAGTCCGGCGGGGCGGGCGTGAATCGGCTCGTCCCGTAAAAAACGCTGCAAATCCTCCTGCAGGGCCGCGGCATCCGGATATCGCTGCCCGGGGGCCTTCGCGAGACATTTGAGACAGATCGTCTCGAGATCGCGCGGCACCGAGGGATTCAAAATCCGCGGCGAAAGTGGTTCCTGTCGGACCACCAGGTTCAAGGTGGCCGGCACCGTGGACGCCTGCAGCGGCGGGCGGCCCGTCAACGCGTGATACAGAATCGCGCCCAAGCCATAAACATCCGCCGGCACACCCACGCGGTCCGTGTCCCCCAACACCTGCTCGGGCGCCATGAAGCAGGGGGATCCCAGGACCTCCCCCGTGCTCGTGATCTCCGATTTCCGATCCAGTCGTTTGGCGAGACCGAAATCCGTGACCCGGGCCCGGCCGGTGCGATCCACGAGTACATTCGCCGGTTTGAGATCACGATGCAGGATGCCGTGGGTGTGGGCGAAGTGCACCGCTTCGGCCACTTCCGACAACCAGGCCGCGGCCTCACGCGGTGGTGGCGGTTGTCGATTCACCCGCTGGGCCAGATTCTCCCCGGCCACATATTCCATCGAGAAGAAGTGGTGACCTTCGTGCTCCCCGATTTCGAAGATCCCCACAATCCCCGGATGCTGCAAACGGGCCGCCGCCGCCGCCTCCGTGCGGAAGCGTTCCACGAAAGCCGGGGAGGAGAACTCGCCGTACAGCAGGAGTTTTACCGCCACCAATCGATCCAGGGACGTTTGCCGGGCCAGGTAAACGATTCCCATGCCGCCCCGGGCGAGTTCGCCGACCAGTTCATAGTCGCCGAAATAGCGGAGCTGTGCGGGAGGTTCGGGCAGGCGTTGGCCGTTCCATTCCGTCGCCCCGCTCCCGGACTTCAAGGGCTCCTCGGGCAGTGCATCGCCCAACGCCGATTCCAGCAGGCATACCGGACAGAGCGCCTCCGGTCGGGTACCGGAAATGACACCCCCACAACGGGGACAAGTCCGCGGGGTGGCAGCCATCTTCGGTGGGCAGGCCTGGGTCTCTCCCGTTCCGCGACCGGCCAATCATCGCCGTCGCCCCACCGCTCCGCCGGCGTAAACTCCGGCCGGAGCGGGGAGGACGGCGGACCGGTCCGGGCGGACTAATTGCGCCGGCTCATCACGATGCGCAGCACATACCAGAACAACAGCATGACCGACGCAAACAGCGACAGCGACGCCGCGACGTGCTGCCGGGTGCTGTACCGGTGCATGATGTTCGACGTATCATAGAGGATGCTGCCCGCGGCAAACACCACCATGATGCCGGCGAAGAGGACGCCTAGGTTGAAGCCGAAGATCAGGCTGGCCACCATCACCCCCATGGCCACCATGCCGCCGACTTTCAAAACGGCACCCAGGAAGCTGAAATCCTTCTTGGTCGTAAAGGCCACCACCGTGAGCCCGAGGAACAGCGCGCCGGTAATGGCGGCGGCGATCGGCACCACGTCCGCCTGCGCCATGCGCGTGGCGATGAAAAGGATCGGCAGGAAGATGACCGCCTCCGCCACGGTATAAAGCACCAGCCCGCCGTATTGCATCCCCGTCGACGCGTGGTTGTCGGCCATCCAACGAGCCACCCAGCTCACGCCCATGAAGGAGAAAAGCACCACGGCCCAACCCAGCCGCCCCGCGCCCAGCACACTCATCATTGCCGGGGCCACGGAAGAATTCAGCAACAGCCATTCCAGCGCGGCAAAACCCAGGATCGCGCCGGCGACATGGGCGTACGTGCGGGAGATAAATTTTGCCCGTTCATCCGGCTCGGATTCGGCGGCGATTGGGTAATCAATGGAATCGTAGTTATTCATGGGAATTCCTCGTCAGGGCGATTGAACTTCGCCGCTATCATTAGCCAGAATCACGCAGGCGGTAAACTGCAATTTTCAGCACCGCTCCCGGCCCGACGGCTCACCCAGTCCGGGCCGCATCCTCCCTGACAGCCTTCCCCGGGTGTGTTCCATTGCACGCGTGGCGTCGCCGTCTTGCATCCGGGTCATCGGGGCCCGGCAACACAATCTGAAGAACCTGTCGCTGGAGATTCCGCGCGACCGACTCGTCGTGATCACCGGTCCGAGTGGTTCCGGGAAATCGTCCCTCGCCTTCGACACACTCTTCGCCGAGGGCCAGCGCAAGTACGTGGAATCCCTCTCCGTCTATGCCCGGCAGTTTCTCGATCAACTCGAGAAGCCCGATGTGGATCGCATCGAGGGCCTGTCCCCCGCCATCGCCATCGAACAACGCAGCAGCGGCGCGAATCCCCGCTCCACCATCGCCACCACCACGGAGATCTACGATTTTCTCCGCCTGCTCTACGCCCACATCGGCCACGCCCACGATCCCGAAACGGGCACGCCGATGACCCACCAGACCACCGGCGACATCGTCGACAAACTGCTCGTCCTGCCCGAGCGAAGCCGGCTGATGCTGCTGGCGCCGGTGGTGGAGGATCAACGGGGGGAATTTCGCGACGTGCTGGAACGGCTGGCCCGCGAGGGATTCGTCCGGGCGCGGGTCGACGGGCAGATCGTCGAACTGGTGGCCGGAAAACCGCTGCGGCTCGAACCCCGGGCGAATCATTCCATCGATGCGATCGTGGATCGGCTGGTCATCGCCGCCGGGTTGCGTCCCCGGCTGGTCGACTCGGTAGAGACCGCTCTGAAACGGGGAAACGGCCGGCTGGTATGCCTGCATCAATCCCCGGCGGAGCCGGGCGCACCCGGCTCCGCGGCCCTGCCCTGGAGCGAAACACTGCATTCCAACCGCATGTATTCGCCGGCCACGGGCCGCTCCTTCGACACGCCGACGCCTCAACATTTTTCCTTCAATTCCCCCAAGGGCGCCTGCCCCGCGTGTCTGGGACTGGGTCAAAAACTGGTGATCGACCCCGCACTGGTCGTGCCGGACGAAACCAAGTCCCTGCAGGACGGCGCCGTGCAACCGTTTCAACGCCTCGGTGGAAAGGCCATGTCGGCGTATTATCAGGGGCTATTGAAGGCGCTGGCGGAACGTTACGCCGCGCCGATGGATCGGCCTTGGAAGGATCTCCCCGCGACATTCCGGGAAAAGCTGCTGCACGGGACCGGCGAGGAAACCGTGGATCTGCGTTTCCTGCATGCCGGTGCGCCGGCGGGTCAGGGCGCTCAAGCGGGACCATTTGAAGGCATCATCCCGAATTTGCAGCGGATGTACGAGACCAGTGAAAGTGAACTGACCCGGAATCGGCTGAAGGCCTGCATGACCCTCCAGCCCTGCGACGTCTGCGCCGGCAGCCGCCTCAAACCGGAGATACTCGCCATCACGCTCGGCGGGGAAATGATCCGTACCTCCCGCGATCCCCGGAACAAGGTTCCCGGCCGATCCATCGCCGACTTCTGTCGCCTGACCATTGCCGCGGCCGGGGATTTTCTCGCGCAACTCGCGCTCACCGAATTCGAGCGGAAGATCGCCGGCGAAATTTTGCGCGAGATCCAGGCGCGTCTGGGTTTCCTGCGCGAGGTGGGTCTGGGATACCTCTCGCTCGATCGCGAATCCGGCACGCTCTCGGGTGGCGAAGCCCAGCGCATCCGCCTGGCCAGTCAGCTCGGCGGCGGCCTGATGGGCGTGCTCTATATTCTCGACGAGCCCAGCATCGGCCTGCATCAGCGCGACAACGAACGGCTGCTGATCACCCTCAAACGTCTGCGGGATCTCGGGAACACCGTCATCGTCGTGGAACACGATGAGGATACGATCCGGGCCGCGGATCATCTCATCGATATGGGCCCCGGCGCCGGTGTGCGCGGCGGCGAAATCGTGGCCCAGGGCACGGTGGCCGAAGTCCTCGCCCATCCCCAGTCCGTGACCGGCCGCTATCTCTCGGGCGCCTTGGAAATCCCCGTGCCGCGCCAGCGGATAAAGCCGCGCGAGGACAAGGGCTGGCTCGAAATCCTCGGAGCCACCGAAAACAATCTGCGCAACGTCGATGCGCGCATTCCGCTGGGTACGCTCACGTGCGTTACCGGCGTGAGCGGCAGCGGCAAGAGCACCTTGATCGACGACATCCTGCGACGTTCCATCTTTCGCCAGTGGTACGGTTCCAAGGAACGGCCGGGAGCACACCGGGAAATCCGGGGGATCGAACGGCTGGAGAAATGCGTGGTGGTGGATCAGACGCCGATCGGCCGCACGCCGCGCTCCAATCCGGCGACGTACACCGGCATGTTCAATGAGATCCGCGATCTGTTTTCCTCCCTGCCCAGCGCGCGGGTGCGCGGCTACGACGCCGGTCGCTTCAGTTTTAATGTGAAGGGCGGCCGTTGCGAGAAGTGCGAGGGCGACGGATTGATCCGCATCGAAATGCATTTCCTTCCGCCGGTCTTCGTGACCTGCGAGACCTGCGCCGGCAAGCGGTACAATCGCGAGACGCTGGAGATCACCTACAAGGGTCTCAACATCGCCGACGTGCTGAATCTCACGGTGGATGAGGCGGTGTCGTTTTTCCGCGCGGTGCCGAAGCTCCACGAAGTGGTCCAAACGCTGGCGGAAGTGGGGCTGGGGTATCTGCAATTGGGCCAATCGGGAACCACGCTCTCCGGCGGCGAGGCGCAGCGATTGAAGCTGGCCGCCGAGTTGTCGCGCCGCCAATCGGGGCGCGTGCTCTACATTCTGGATGAACCCACCACGGGCCTGCATTTCGCGGACGTGGCCAAGTTGCTGGAAGTGCTGTTCAAGTTGCGGGAATCGGGCAACACGCTGGTGGTGATCGAACACAATCTGGACGTGATCAAAACGGCGGACTGGGTGCTGGACCTCGGACCCGAGGGCGGCTCCGGCGGCGGACGCATCGTCGCCGCCGGCACGCCGGAACAGGTGGCCGCCACGCCGGAATCGTACACGGGACGCTTCCTGCGGCCGCTGCTGGGGCGGACCCCGGGCCCGTAGGCTGGACGCCCCCGACGGTTGCGGCATACTGCGGACTGTGAGTGAGGTCCCGACACCGGCAGATGCCTTCATTCCCCGACTGCCCCATCCTTTCGGAGATTACGAATTGCTGGAGGAGATCGGTCGCGGCGGCATGGGCGTCATCTTCAAGGCGCGGCAGGCGGGCCTGGATCGCCTGTGCGCGATCAAGATGCTGCATCACCAGGGAGTGTTCGCGGGGCCCTTGGGCGAGGAAATGCTCCGTCAGGAGGCCGCCGCCGCCGCCCGCCTCGATCACGCCCATATCGTCGGCATCTACGAGGCCGGTCGCGAACAGGGGCGACTCTACTTCTCCATGGAGTACGTGGCCGGGGTCAACCTCGCCCACTTCAGTCGCGACCGCATCCTCAGCGCCGAGGAGGTGGCGACGCTGACCCGGATCATGGCGGAGGCGATCGCATACGCGCATGCCAAGGGTGTTTGGCATCACGATCTGAAACCCGCGAACGTGCTCATCGACGACCGGGGCTGGCCGCAGATTACCGATTTCGGTCTGGCCCGCCGCGTCGGCGACGTCCAGCGGACCGATCCCGGAGCGGGGGCCGGCTCGCCCAATTACCTCGCCCCGGAACAGGCATCGGCCCGCTTCGGCGACCCGGGCCCGCGCACCGACGTCTTTGGACTGGGAGCGATCCTTTATTTTCTGCTGACGGATCGCCCGCCGTTTCGCGGTGAGTCCGTCGCCGACACCCTGCGGGCAGTCATCGAAAGCGATCCGGTACGGCCGCGCATCCTGCGCTCCGGGGTGCCCGAGGAACTGGAGACGATCTGCCTCAAGTGCCTCGAGAAACGCCCGGCCCAACGCTACGCGACCCCGCAGGAAGTGGCCGACGAACTCGGGCGCTTCCTCCGCCACGAACCCCTGCACGCCCGCCCCGCCGGTCCGGTCCTGCGCGCCCGGAAATGGTGCCGCCGCCATCCAGTCATCGCCCTGTTGTCGTCCATCATCGTGTGTCTCTTGGTGGCGTTGGCCGTCGGGTCCTCGGTGGCGGCCGTGCGAATCGCGCGGGAACGGGATGTCTCGCGACAAGCCCGGCAGCGCGCCGAGAACAGCGAACGCGAGGCGCGGCGGGAACTTTACGCCAACGATCTCCAGCGGGCCTTCGAAGCGAGCGACGCGAATGATCTCGGTCGCGCCGAGGAACTGTTGCGCCGGCAGATTCCCCCGAAGTCCACGGAATCCCCGCGGCCCGATCTGCGCGGTTGGGAATGGTATTTCCTCCGCGGGGCCACCCGGAGCGATGAAGTGCGGCGGGTCCGACTACCCGTGCACGTGTCCGATTTCATCCGTTTGAAGGAGCCGTCGCGGCTGCTGCTGGCCCGCACGGATGGCCAGTTGCAAAATCTCGCACTGCCCGACTTCCGACCGGGCGAGCCGGAGCCGCTGCGGCCGGGAACGAATATTCTGCAACTCCTGGCCGCCTCCGCCGACCGCGAACGCCTCGCCGTGGCGGCCCATGATATGGCGCGTTCGAATACCTTGATCCGCGTGTCCCGGACCGGCGATGGCCAGGAAATCGCGCGCTTTACCGTGCCCGGTGGCGTGGGGGCGATGGAGTTGGGTCCAACACCGACGGGTCCGCTCTGGCTGGTGGAGGTGCGTCTGGCGGACCTGAAGGTGCATCAACGCTTTGTGGAACGAGCCTTGCCGGACGGTGCGGTGCGCCGGGAACTGGAATTGCCGCCCTCCCGGCGCCTGCCCAACACCGCCCTTTCCCCGGACGGACATTGGCTCGCCGTGGCCCTGGACGATGCCTCCATCGCGGTGTGGGATCTGCAAACCAACGGACTCCGGCACCGGCTGGAAGGGCATCGGCTGGAACCCGGCTGGGTTCTCGTGATCTACGGCCTGCGGTTCTCGGCGGACGGCCGCCGATTGCTCACGACCGGCGCCGACAAAACGGCCCGACTGTGGTCGGTGGCCGAGGGGCGGCTCCTGACCACGTTCACGGGGCACGGCGACGTCGTATCGAGTGCGGAATTTTTTCGTGGCGACGAGGAAGTAGTGACCGCGAGCCGGGACGGCACGCTGCGGTTCTGGTCAACCCAGGATGGCCGGGAGCTGACGCGACTTCGGGGCGCCGGCGGCGAGGTGGGCGGCCTGGTGGCCACCGAGGATGGAACGGCGATCCATACGTTGGACGGCAGTGGCTTGGTGCGGACCTGGGGTCGCGAGCCCAGCCAAACCGTCATGGCCGTCCAACCGTTGCCCGACGGACATGTCTGGGCGGAACTCCTCCCCGGTACCCGGCACTGGTGGAGTTGTTCCGCCGAAATGGATTGGACCCTCGGATCAACGGAGCCCGCCGCGGCCCCGAAACGCTTCCCCGAACAGAATGCGGCCAACCTCCGGGCCCGCAGCTATTGCCCGACCACAGACACGCTCGCGAACTATCAGCGCAACGGCACCCTGCACCTCACGCACGGCAACGGCGGTCCCCGCCGGGAATTGATCGGAGGTCCGCCCACCGGAATCGCCACCACGCGGTTTTCTCCCGGCGGCCGCTGGGTGGCGGTGGGCACCGGGTCCGCCCTCTTTTTTCGCCCCGGGGAAACCAACCAGATCCACGTATGGAACGTGGCCGACGGCACCCGGCGTCACCATTTTGACGGCCCCCCGGAGATTCTTTGCTTTTCGCCGGACGAGCGCACGCTCGTGGGCGCCGACAGCGCCGGCCATATCCAGCTCTGGGACCTTGAGGGCGGCCCGTCCCGCACGCTGGCCGGTCACCCGGGACAGGTGCCGGCGCTGGGATTTTCCCCGGACGGACGGCAATTGGCCAGCGGCTGCGCCCAGGGCGGCGCCCGCGTGTGGGATTCCGCCACGGGAGCCCTGCTCGCCGACTTGCCCGTCCCGGGCGCCGGCGTGCTGTCGGTGGCTTTTACTCCCGACGGCACCCAACTGCTCACCGGCGGCATCGACGGCACCATCCATCTGTGGGATCTGCCATCCCAGCGCTCGGTGGGCGCGTTGCGGGGACATCGGCGCGGCGTCACCTCGCTGGCGTTTCGCGACCGCGAAACCCTGATCTCGCTGGGCCTCGACGAGATCCGCACCTGGCATGTGCTGCCGGGGGATGCCCCGGCGTCCGTGGTCCCGGATTCGCTGCCGCGCCCGTAAGACGTCGGCCACCGGGGTGGTTGGGCGGCCGGGAGCCCGGGCACGCCCACCGCGCCTTACAAACCCGACGGGTGGTCGATAAATTCCCACGGCAACCCGAACTTATCCGCCAGCGTTTTCGCGAGGGCTTTCACCCCGAAGGTCTCCGTGGCGTAGTGCCCACCGTAAAAGGCGTTCAATCCCAGATCCTCCGCCAAGGCATGACTCCAATGGGGCCCCTCGCCGGTGATGAACGTATCGACGCCCTCCCGCCGGGCGAGCGCCAGTTGCGAACCCGCACCCCCGGTGCAGATGCCAATGCGACGGCACGACGCTCCACCGCCGGCGAGCAGGGTCACCGGACGCTGCAAGACCTGCTCCAGTCGCTGCTGGAGTTCTTCGCGGGCCAGCGGACGGGCCAGAGTGGTCTGGCAGCCAATGGCCGGCCCGGGGTGTTGGGGATCCCGGAAAAAGGGCTTCAAGGCGCGAAATCCCAACGCCCGCGCCAGCTGGGCGGCGTTGCCCAGGCGCGGATGCCCGTCGAGCGGCAGGTGCATGGAATACACGGCCAGGTTCCGCTCCACCAAAAGACGCAATTGCCGGACCCGCGCCCCAGTCCACGGAGTGGTCGGTGACCAAAACAGGCCGTGATGCACCAGCAGGAGATCCGCCCCCGTGGCCACCACCTTTTGCAACACGGCCGCGGAGGCATCGACCGCCGCGGCAAGGCGCGTCACGGAGCCCCGGTTCTCCATTTGCAACCCGTTGACCGCTCCGGGGTAGTCCGTGAACTGGTCGGGCTTCAGGAGTCGATCCGCGTGAGCGATCACCTGGGCGAGCGAGACTGACATGCCGACAACGAAGCGACCGCGGGCAGTCGGGCCAGGGAAAACTGTCCCGATCGCGCCGCCCATGGCCCCCGGGGCCGCGGGGCATTCCGACCGCCGGTCCGACGTCAAAAAGCCGGACTTTGACACTTTGGCCCATCCGGTCGAAGCTTCCACGCGGTTTTCCGCTCGTAACAATTCAACATACAAATTCGCATGCCTATTGCCGTCGGCTCCTCAGCCCCTGACTTCACCCTGAAATCCAAGAGCGCGTCCGGTCTCGCGGACGTAAAGCTCTCCGCCAATTTCGGATCCAAAAACACGGTGCTCCTGTTCTTCCCGCTGGCCTTCACCGGCGTCTGCACTCAGGAATTTTGCGACATCACCGCCGGACTCGGCCAATATGCCGGACTCGGCGCGGAAGTGATCGGTATCAGCGTCGACAGCCCGTTCGCACAGGAAGCCTGGGCGAACCAGCACAAGATCACCATCAAGTTGGTCAGCGACCTGAACAAGGAAGTGACCAAGGCGTACGGGGTGTTGTTCCCGATGCTCGCCGGAGTGGGTGACACCTCGGCCCGCGCCGCGTTTGTGATCGGCAAGGACGGCGTGGTGCACTACGCCGAACAAACAGCGACCCCGAAGGACCTGCCGAACTTCGAATTGGTAAAGGCCGCGCTCGCCAAGTTGGGCTAAGCGCGCCGATCACGGGTGCCTTCACCGGCTGAATCGCCGCTTATGGATGTCAGGCCGGGGAGGAACCCTCCATACGGCCCCGGGCTGTGCCGGGGTCATTGCTGCAATTTCCCGGGGCACCGGCGCGGCCACGCCGCACCGGTGTCTCGGAGCCATTCCGTGCACCGGAGTTTCGCCCACCGTCATCGCCCAATTCAAGCCCGGCACGGATGATTTTTGACACCTTTTCCTATTTCCTGCTCTTCCTGCTGCCCGCCGCCCTGCTTTTCCGCGGCGTGGCCCCGAGTTTTCGGGCGCCCGTAATATCCCTCTTCGGAGCGGCGTTCTTTATCTATTTTTCCCTGACGACTGTGGGCGGCGTCGCGGGCGCCTTTTGTCTGGGACTCTTTCTCTGGGAAGCTCTGGTAAGTCGGTTTTACCGCCCCGGATCCGCGCTGTGTCTGCTCGGCATCGTACAGGCGCTGGTCATTCTCTTTGTCTTCAAGTACTGGAACTTTACCGCCGGGTTGGTGGCCGGCCCCGGCACATCCTGGCGTTGGACCGGTGCGTTCCTGCCCCTGGGAATCTCGTTCTTCACCTTTGAATTCATTCACTATGCGCGCGATCGCCGGGAAAACCGGACGGAAGCGGGTGGCTTTTGGGAGTATCTCGCGTTCATTCTGTTTTTCCCGACGATGGTCGCCGGACCCATCAAACGGTATCAGGATTTCCTCCCCACCCTGCGGAGCCCGACCCGCGATTGGGCGAATGATTTCGAACGCGGCTGCACCCGCATCCTGGCGGGATTGGCGAAGAAGTTCGTGGTGGCGGATTGCATGACCTCCCTCACCCAGCATCTCAACGCCACCGATATAGCGCGGGCGGAACGTTGGATCCTGCCCTTCTGGCTGCTGGCCTATGCCGTAAAGATCTATTTTGATTTCTCCGCCTATTCCGACATCGCGATCGGCTCGGCCCGGCTTTTCGGAATGAAGGTGAAGGAGAACTTTGACTGGCCCTACGCCCGCGAAGACATCACGTCGTTCTGGCGTCATTGGCATATGTCGTTGACCCGCTGGCTTACCGATTACGTCTTCATCCCCCTCGGCGGCTCCCGCGTGGCGACCGGGCGGATTTATTTCAATGTACTGGCCACCTTTCTGGTGAGTGGTCTGTGGCACGGCGCCGGATTGAACTTCGTGGTTTGGGGACTCTGGCACGGCGCCGCCCTGTGCGTGCATCGTTGGTGGACGGGGCTTCGCGGTGATTGTGTTCCGTCGACGCCCGTCCGCTGGATTAATTGGGGGCTGACGATGACGGTGGTCACGCTGGGCTGGGCCTGGTTCACCATGGACCTGCCCACAGCCCTGCTCTTCTACAAACGATTATTTCTGGGGTGACCATGAACTGGCTCTTGCGATTAAAACACTGGCTGGAGTTCCTGGGGGGAGCGACCGATGCCGTCCCCCGTTCCTTCAATGGCCCCGGTGGTTGGGTCCTGCTGGCCGTATGGTGGATGGCGTTGGTGGGCCTGATCACGCTCTTCTGCAGACAGGCGTCCAAGTTCATCTATATCGACTTCTGAGCCATGATGACCGCGCGCCGATTCCTGGGTTCCCTGGTGGTACTGGCCGGACTTTTCCTGCTCTTCAACCTGCTGGTGCACCAACTCTCTCGAGGATCATTGCCGCGGAAATTGCTGCGGGCCATTCGATCCGCGCCGGACACCGAACTGGCCGCCATCGGCAATTCCCTGGTCGAAGCCGGATTCAATCCGGGCGAATTCTCCCGGGGATGGTCGCAGGACGGTTCCAACATTCGCGCCTTTAATGCCGGTCTCGGTTCGACGGGGCCGGTGGAGCATTATCTCGTCGGACGACAAATCCTCCGGTACCAACCCCACAGTCAAAGAATCGTTTACGGCTACTTTGATTTTCAACTCACCGATGATGGCCGGGGGCCTTTGTCGGAAGTGTTCGCCAACCGGTCCATTTCCCTGATCTACGAACCCGACGTGGCCGCCGGATACCTTTTTACGAATGGATGGTCGGAGCGGTTTTTTCCGTGGCTGGCCCGCCTGCCCGTATTTGTGGAGCGGGGAAGCATCTGGGCCAAGGTAGAACGGCAACGGCGCTGGTTCGGGGATCTGGGTCTGCCGAGAAGCGATTCCAATCATTTTGGTCGAGCAGAGGATTTCCGGTATCTGGAGACCTCCACACCCGAGGATTTCCAGGAAAAATGCCGGGGGGCTCAAGCGCAACGACGCCCGATCACTCCGGCAGTCGACGCCTTGTTCCGGGAAGCCGACGGACACGGGGTCAGAATCTATGTGGTCGAGATGCCCATGACTCGGCGGCACCGTGACCGGACCTATGACAGCGATGCCTGGCGCAACTACAACGACTATTTGCTTCCGCTGTTGGCGCAATACCATGCGGTTGTGATTTCCGCTGGCGACTGGGTTCCCGACGAACTCTTCGCCGACCCCCTGCATCTAGGGCCGGCCGGCGCGGTGGAATTCAGCCACCGCCTGGGATCGGCCATTCGGACGCTGGAAAACCAAAGGTCCCCGGGGCCGGCAGAAAAGGCGCGCTGAGGACGACCTTGATGGATCGCGCGGGTCTCTGCCGCCGCGCCCCCCTAATTCCCGAACGTCGATGGAGGCAGAACGCGTTGGTACAGGGCCAGGCCGCGCCGCGCCGTCTCCTCCCAGCTGAACTTCGCACGCACGTGGCGCGCCGCTGCGGCCCCCATCCGTCGGCTCAATTCCGGATCGCACACCAGACCGACAATCCGATCCCGCAAGGCCGGCAAATCATGGGGCGGAACGACAAAACCCGTTTCGCCATCCACCACCAATTCCGGCAGACTCGTGATGGCCGTAACGATTACCGGCTTGGCCGAGGCCATGGCTTCCAGCGTCACCAAGCCCAGGAGTTCCGACTTGTCGAGCGCTCCGGTACATGTGGGAATCGACGGCTGCAACACCACGGACGCTGCTCCGTACTCCCTTTGCACCGTGGCATCATCCGCATCCGTCAAAAAGGTGACGTCCTTGCCGACGGCGGCCGCCTGGAGGTCGCGGAAGTATCCCGCATCATACGGGCGTCCGACGACATGCAACGGGATGCCGGGCGGGATGGCTTGGATGATCTGCAGGACGCCTTTGTGCGGAAACAAGCGACCAACGAACAGAGCGTACCCGCCCGGAGGCTGAGGGGCTCCAACCACCCGGGTTGCGGCACCACCATAAAGCACGGTCTGGGGCTGGCGCCAATCCGCAAAAAAGGTGCTGGCATAGTTGGAAAGATTCGCCAATCCATGTGCCCACCGGGCCAGCGATAAACGCGGGTGTACCCGCTCCAGATAGGTGCTGTAACAGGGATTCAATCCACCGACATCCGTCAGCACGATTTTTTGTCCCCGCCACCGGGCCAGCAACATCAAGGCGTCGCTGACCGGCGTGGGAAAGCACATCAGATGTAGGATATCGAAATCCCGGAGGCTTCTGCGGCTCGCTGCTGTGAGCGGGAAATGAAGTCGATACTGGGTGCTTTTGAGGGAAAATGTGTGGTGAATCAGCGCCTCTTCGCGGGACTCGCTGTCACCGATATCGAACAGCGCGTGCGTGGTGGGAACCAGCGCGGACAAGGCCCGCGCATATTCCAAAGCATAACGTTCCCCGCCGCCCACCGTACGATTCCGGGCCAGGCACGACGACGGAACCACCAGAACCCTGGGCTGATAGGGAGCGCGGATCGGGCGATCGGACATGTTGGGGGAAAACAAAAAGCGCGGCCGCAAGGGCCGCGCTCAAGAGTTGCGCTCCAACACTTACTTCGCCTGACGACGGCGCCAGAGACCGAAGCCAACGAGCGCCGCACCGGCGACCATGGCGTAGGTTTCGGGTTCCGGAACCGGGGTGTAGCTGAAGTTAACCGACTTCCACCGGGGATTACCTTCGGGCAGGTTCAAGCCGATGTTGACCGGGTTGAAGAAGGTCGGGTCGGTGTTGATGGCGACGAAATCCGTGATGCTACCAGCAACGAAGTCGCCGGGGTGCTGGACCGTGGCCGTACCGGCCGCGGGCATCACCGTGCTGTCCGCCAAGGAATTCGCCACGTTGAAGCCGCTCGCGCCCAGCGTATAACCGCCGGCCGGCAGGAAGATCGAGCCAGAGTTGAGGCTCACGTAACCGTTGGAGCCGATCGCCGCGCCCGCGCCCGTGCTGGAGACGGTGGTGGAGTAAAGCGCAATACCATAACCATTGGCGGCGCCATTCGCCCAGAGACCAACGCGCAGCGTGTTGCCAGCCTGGACATCAAACACTTGGATATCGGAGATCACGAAGTAACCGCCCGCGGGAACTTCGAACTGGACGCCGTAGGTCCAAGGACCGGAGGTGTTGGCGGCATTGGAAGCGTTGATGAACGACGCACCGAAAGCCAAATTGGCGGAACCCAGAGCCGCGATGGCAAGGGCTGGAATTAGAAGTTTTTTCATAAATTTTTGATGTGCGCTGACTCTCTTCAGCCAACAATTGTCATGGATACCCGTAGGCGTCAACGAGTTCTTGAAAGAAAATCGCAGCAAAAACGGACCGCTTAACCCGTTGTGTCCAACGGGATGAGCCTAATCCGAAACCCTATCCAGGACTTTGGGTCTTGCATTAATTGCTTCCCACTCTGGCTAATCGCTCCGGAACTGCTTGTTTGGGCGATCGGCATGCGGCGATGGTTACTATTTTGGTGGGCGACCCAACTCGCTGGGTTCGGTGAAGCTCCGCTGCCTCCGGCACGCTCGGAGGCAAGCACGACCAACCGCGCCCCGATCACCATTACCCGCCAGGCGGACGCCACCGTCGCTTTCGCGCCGCAGGCTCCCGCAATGCCAGCGCTCGTAGAGGCAGCCCTCCGGGCCCACGCCGGAACTAATTCCGCCGCCGCCTGGCATGCCTGGCTGAGTCCCAAAGACGTCGTCGGATTCAAGGTCACCAGCGCGCCCGGTCCGGTGGCCGGCACCCGCCCCGCCCTTGTGCGGGCACTGCTGGAATCCTTGATCGCCTCCGGGCACCCGGCCCGCCAGATCGTCATCTGGGACCGCCGGAAGGCCGATCTGGCCGACTCCGGCTTCACCCGTCTGGCCGAGGAACTCGGCGTGCGGTGCATCGGCCTGGATACCGCCGGATGGGATGCCACCAAGGCCTACGAATCGCCCGTCCCCGGCAAATTGGTTTACGGAGATTTGGAATTTGGTCAGACCGAGCCGCCGACCGGCACGGGCGGCCGCCTGGGCCGCAAATCGCACGTCAGCCGGCTGCTGACCCAGGAAATCACCCGCATCATCACGGTGGCTCCCTTGCTGAATCACAATCATCTGGGCGTGCACGGGCACATTGCCAATCTGGGTCTCGGCACTGTGGACAACACCCTCCGCTTCGAAGATTCGAGTGATCGCCTGGCCGAGGCGTTGCCGGAGATCTGCGCGCTCGACGAAATTTACCCAAAATTTGCCATTTGCTTCACCGACGCGCTGGTTTGCCAATACCGCGGCGAAGAACGTTCCCAACTGCACTACGCGGTGGCGCTGAACGAACTTTGGGTCAGCACGGACCCGGTGGCCCTCGACGTCCTGGCCTTGCGCGAGCTGGCGTCCGCCCGCGAACGCTCGCCTGTTGACGGCGAAAAACCGTTCAAGACCGAGCTCTATCGGAACTGCGAACTGCTCGAACTCGGGGTGGCCGATGAAAAGCGGTTCGACGTTCGCCGAAATCCCTGAACGATTTTCCTCCCCGCCGGTTAGTGTCTTCCATCGCGTGAGTTCCCTCTATCGCCGCCTCTGGCCGCTGATGCACCCGTACCGGGGCCGCCTGCTCGCGGGGCTGCTATGCGGGCTCGTCTTCGCCGTGGGTAATCTGGCGATGGTGTTGGCCGTCAAAATCGTGTGCGACACGCTGTTCCCCGTCGAGGGCAAGGACACCACTTCCGCTTCGCTCAAAGCACTGGGCTTTTTGAGCCCCCAGTTGCGGCAGGCCCTGCAGGAATGGCTGATTCAATTCAAGCCCACCGCCAATTCCACCGGGTTCTGGCTGCTTGTCGGATCGATCCCGCTTTCCATGGGCTTGCGCGGTCTCGGTGCCTACCTCAGCACCTACAGCTTCAGTTGGGTCGCCACCTTTTGCCTGCACGACCTGCGGGTGAAACTATTCCGACATCTGCAATCCTTGTCCCTCGACTTCTTTGGGACCGCGCGAACCGGCGATTTGATTTCCCGGCTCTCCAATGATGTCGCCGCCCTGCAAGTGGTGATGGCGACGTCGATCACCAATCTGGTGCGCGATCCGCTGACAATTTTCTTCCTGGTTATCTATCTGTTGTGGGAACAGGCGGAGCTGACCGGGGTGGCGTTGCTGGTGTTTCCGTTGTGCCTCGTGCCGATCGTGATCTTCGGCCGAAAAGTCCGTCGCGCGTCGCGGGCAGCCCAAGGGCACACCGCGGAATTGGTCGACGTGATGCAGGAGAACTTCACCGGCCAGCGGGTCATCCAGGCGTATAATTTGCAGGAAGCCGCCACGGCCCGCTTCGCTGAAACCTCCCGCCGGATCGCCAGCCAGCTCATGCGGCTCCTCCGCAACAGTGAAATTCCCGGCCCCCTCATTGAATTCAGCGGCGCGGTGGGCGTGGCTCTGCTCTTCGGCTACATCGCGTGGCTCGGCCAACGCACCGGGAAAGTAATGAGCTCCGGCGATTTCTTTTCCTTTATTGGCAGCTTGTTCCTCCTGTACCAACCGCTGAAAAACATCAGCCGGGTCTGGGCGCAGATCGAACAGGGCAACGTGGCCCTGGATCGCTTGGAAATGGTGCTGGGCGCCCAATCCAAAATCACTTCGCCCGCCCAACCGCGCCCGGTGCCGTCCGGCGGCGGTGTGATTGAGTTCGATCACGTTCACTTCGCCTACGGGGACCAGCCGGTGCTCACCGATATCTCGCTGACCGTGCAACCGGGCGAGTTGATCGCGCTGGTCGGCACGACCGGTTCGGGCAAGACCACGCTCACCAATCTGCTGCTCCGGTTTTATGACCCCTCCCAGGGCACCGTCCGCCTGGGCGGCATTGATCTCCGGGAGTTCAACCCCCTCGAATTGCGGGCGCAAATGGCGGTGGTTTCGCAGGACACCATCCTGTTCAACGAGTCGATCCGCGAAAACCTGCGCCTGGGGCGACCCGGGGCGACGGACGCGGAATTGGAGCGCGCATCGCGCATCGCCCAGGCGGAAGGTTTCATCCGGGAAAAGCCGGAGGGCTACGAAAGTTCGGTGGGCGAACGTGGTTCCAGTCTGTCGGGCGGCCAGCGACAACGTCTGGCGCTCGCCCGGGCGCTGGTCCGCAACGCGCCGATTCTCATTCTCGACGAGGCTACCAGCGCGCTGGACACGGAGACCGAACGGGCCGTGCAGGCGGCGTTGGAGGAACTTCGGCGCGGTCGCACCACGTTCTGCGTGGCCCACCGGCTCAGCACCATTCAGAACGCCGATCGCATCGTCGTCTTGAACGAAGGCCGAATCATGGAGGTGGGACGGCACAGCGAACTGCTCGCGCGCGGTGGCTATTACGCCCGTCTCCACGCGCTGGGACAAACCGGCACCCTTGATTCATGAACGATCCGCGCCCCGTTGCCATCGTCGGTCTGGGCTACGTCGGCCTGCCCCTGGCGCTGCATTTCGCGGAGGCTGGCGTGCCGGTCCTCGGCCTGGACGTGGACACCGGCAAGGTCGACCGCCTCAGCCGCGGCGAATCCTACATTCTCCATCTCCCCAGTGCCCGAGTTAGCGCCGCGGTGACCGCCGGGAACCTGCGGTCGTCCACCGACTTTTCGGGGGTGGCCGACTGCCAGGCGGTCATCATCTGCGTTCCCACGCCCTTGCAGGAAGCCGCCGAGGGCGACACCGAACGTCGGCCGGACCTGAGCTACATCCTGAATACCGGCCGCACGCTCGCGCCGCACCTGCGAACCGGCCAACTGGTGGTCCTGGAATCCACCACCTATCCCGGGACCACCGACACGGAATTGCGCGGCGTCTTGGAGGCCGGTTCGGGATTGCAAGCCGGCCGGGATTTCCATCTCGCTTATTCCCCCGAACGCGAGGATCCCGGCAATCCCCAATCGCGCGTGGCGGAAATTCCCAAGGTGGTCGGCGGGTTAACCCCGGCCTGTCGGGATCGGGCCTTGGAACTCTACGGCCGGGTGATCCGCACCCTGGTGCCCGTGGCGGATTGCCGGGTGGCCGAAGCGGTGAAACTCACGGAGAACATCTTCCGCGCCGTGAACATCGCGATGGTCAATGAACTCAAGGTCGTTTACACCGCGATGGGCATCGACATCTGGGACGTCCTCGCCGCCGCCAAAACCAAACCTTTCGGCTTCCTGCCCTTCTACCCCGGTCCCGGCCTGGGCGGGCACTGCATTCCGATCGATCCGTTTTATCTCACCTGGAAGGCACGGGAGTACGGTCAGGAAACCCGCTTCATCCAACTCGCCGGCGAGATCAACACCGCCATGCCGGCCTACGTCATCCGGCGTTGTCAGGAGGCCCTGGCCACCCGCGGCCGCACCTTGCACGGCGCAAAAATTCTCCTGCTCGGCATCGCCTACAAACCCGATGTGGACGACGATCGGGAAAGCCCGGCGTACGCGCTTTGGAAGTTGCTCGCGGCGGCGGGTGCCGAGGTGACGTTCCATGACCCGCACATTCCCGTCATCCGCCCCAGCCGCGAGCATGCCGAGTTCGCCGGACGACGCCGGGTGGAACTGACCGAAGCGGTGGTGGCGGCCCACGATCTGGTTTTGCTGGTCACCCACCACCGGGCGCTGGATTACGGATTGGTGGCCCGGAGCGCCGCGCTGGTGGTCGATACCCGAAATGCCTTTGCGAATTACCCCGTCGCCGCCGACTGCTATTTCAAGGCATGAAGGTCACGACATGAAGGCGCTCATTACGGGCGGTGCGGGATTCATTGGCTCACATCTGGCCGCTGCCTGGCTCGGTCGTGGAGGCAGCGTCCGGGTGCTCGATGATTTCTCGCTCGGCCGCGAGGAAAACCTGGCGGCAGCTCGGGCGTGCGGCCCGGTCGAATGCATTACCGGCGATGCAGGAGATGCCGCCCTGCTGCGTCAGTGCCTCGCTGGTTGCGACTACGTTTTCCACCTCGCCGCCCTGCCCAGCGTCCCCCGTTCCATTGAAGCGCCGCTGCCCAGTCATGCCGCCAATCTGACGGCCACCGTCACCTTGCTCGACGTTTGCCGGTCTCACCCGGTGAAGCGTTTGGTCTTTGCCGGTTCCTCCAGTGTCTATGGCGATCAATCCACCGGCCTGAAGCACGAGGCGCTTCCACCCCAGCCGCTGTCTCCGTACGCGCTGCAGAAATACGCCGCCGAACAATACGGCCGGCTCGCCGCGCACCACCACGGCATCCCGTTCGTCAGTACCCGTTTTTTTAACGTCTTCGGTCCCCGCCAGGCTTTTGATTCGCCCTACGCGGGCGTGATCGCCCGCTTCTGCACCGGGATGCTCCGCGGCGAAGCCCCGGTGATCTTTGGCGACGGCCGACAGTCCCGGGATTTCACCTACATCGACAATGTCGTCGACGGACTCCTCCGCGCCGCCCTGACCGCACCCGAGCGGGTCGTGGGTCGGGTTTTCAATCTCGCCTGCGGGCAATCGATCAACCTGCTTCAATTGGTGGCCGATCTGAATGCCCTCACCGGTCAAAACCTTCGCCCGACCTTCGCCCCGCCGCGACCCGGAGACGTCCTGGATTCCTGCGCCGACATCACCGCCGCCCGGGACGCGCTCGGATATCAGCCTCTGGTGGATTGGTCCACCGGCCTCGCCCGAACGCTGGCGTGGTACCGGGATAGCGGCGGCAAATAGCCAGCCCAGGCCCGGTGAGATCCACCACCGAACCGGCCCAGCGATTGACAGTCGGACGACGCATTCCCACGTTGCACGGATGAGATTCCGAGCCGGCTCCGCCGCATTGACCGGGTTGTTGGGTGGTCTGCTGCTGGGGGCGACGTCCGGTCACGCAGCCGAGCCGGAAGCACCCAAAGGCGCACCCAAGGAACCGCCCATCCCGGCGGCTTTGCAGGAGCAGATTAACGAACTCCGCGAAGGCCAACTCCGGCTGCTCAAAGAGGTGCAGGAACTCAAGACCCTGCTCACCGCGAAGGAGGAACGGGAAGGCCGCACCGAGGTCGGAGCGAAGCCACCGCCGGCCAGCAACATCAGCCTCAACGTCTACCGGGAATTGTTTCGCGGCTCACCGCGCGCCCGGGTGGCCATCGTGGAATACTCGGACTTCGATTGCTCGCACTGCGCGAAGTTCGCCCTTGAGATCTATCCACAACTGGCTCGCGACTACATCCAACCGGGACGGATCCGCTATTACTTTCGCGACCTGCCCGCCCCGGGATCACCCGAATCGCTGCTGAAATCACGAACCGCACGGTGCGCCGGCGAACAGGGGAAATTCTGGGAAATGCATGACCTCTTGTTCACCGCCCAGTCGCGCTTGCCGGCCGAGCAGGAGCCGGTCGTGCTGGCGAAATCCCTCGGCCTGGATCTCGAAAAATTCAACGTCTGCCTGAGCAACCCGCGCTATGTGGACGCTCTGGCACGGGTAACGGCCGATGCCGCCCGGATGGGCATCAGCGGCACGCCGGCCTTCCTGATTGGTACGGTCTCGGAGGATGGGAATTTCTTCCGCGCCGCCCATTTGCAACTGGGCGGCGAGAACCTGGACGAGCTCAAGAAGTCGTTGGACGAAGTCCTGGCCGCCATGCCCGGGAACTGAGTCCCCGAAGTCCCCGATCGGCCCCGCGAGCCCCTCGTCAGAAACGACAAACGGCGGGCCGCTTGGCCCGCCGTTGATCGAAGGTCGAATTCTTAATCGTCGCTCAGTACTTCAACGCGCAGTAGCCGGAGCCCGAGTTGACCCAATTCTGCTGAACGTAGTAATCGCGGGTTCCCAGCTTCATGTTGGCTTTGGCGCCGTTGGGCGCCGTGTAGCTGGTGCCGAAGCTCCAGGAGCACTTGTCGGCATTTTCCGCGCCACTGCCATCATACCAGGCATTGAGTTGGGGATCGGTGGCCGCCTCTTCCAATTCGTGGGCGATCACGGAAATCATGGCGTCGGCACCCGCATTACCGTTGGGACCCACGGATTGCGCCGCGCAGGAGTTGAGACAGCGCGCGGCATTGCCGACGAACGCATACTTGATGGTCGTGCTGCTGATCGTGGAGTAGGTGTGCCACCCACAATAGCGGGTGCAAAAACCGGACTTGGCCGTGACGTCTGCCGCGGTGAGGACCAGGTAAATTCCCGCCGCATCCTTGGGCAATCGGCCGCTGGTGATCGCACTGGAGACAACTGTCCGGATATTCGCGTCACTCAGGTTTTTGCCCAGCGAATAATTGTCCGTGGTGGAACCCAGGAAAGCCACCGAGTTGGCCAGATGGGTACCAGCGCCGTTGTAGTACGTGGTATTGATGTTCCAATAGGGTGAGCCCCCCAGATTATTGAGAAAATCAGGAATGATCGTCGTCGCCGTGTTGCCCGCCCAGTTCCCGTACCAAATGACGTAAACGTTCACTGTATTGAGCATCACTGGTCCGTTGTGATAGGTGATCACAGTGGACGCCTGCCCCGTCGGGCCCGCCGCCCGGGGGCTGCCATCCTCGGCCCGGCGATGCCCCACGACCCCACGTCCGTCGGAGACATGGTCCTTGGCATTCCGGATATCCATGGTTTCCGGTTGCGCCGCCCCTGCCGGGGCGAACAACCCGCCGACGGCCGAGAGTGACAAAAGCGAAATGAGCGTGGAGGTTTTGAAGTTCATGATACGGATTGGCGAGAAAGGACGTCCTTTGGTGACACCGATATTTTGGTAAGACTGGGACGGGGCAATCGGGTGTCAAGGGCCTTCCCTTCGTCCGGCCACTCCCCCAAAAGCCCCCTAGATCGTGCCCCCCCTGCGAATCCACCCATCGCGTCAGCCGTCGCGAAGCGTCGTGGACTGCGGAAGTCCTCTGCCGCTGTGGATTTAAGCGCCCGACCACAACCACGGCCTACGAGGCACGGGAACGCCTGCCCACTGGGGATTTTGGCGTTCGTCCGGCCCGTGCGTCCGGTTCCAAAACGAAAGGACTACCCCACCCAAAACCTCTCGGCCTTCCCATCATTGACTTCGGACCGCCACGCCAAAACCCGAACTATTCAACCACGGTGCGTGAATTGACTCCCCGGCGTTTGACTTGGGGGTCGACAGACTTTTCTGTGGTGCTTGTTGAAAATCGTGAAGCCCTTTCTGCCCCCCATGCCCCGGCGGCGATTCCTCCAGCACGGGGCCTTGCTCGCCTCGGGTTGGTCCGCTCTGGCCGCCACCGCCACCGCCGCCGCGGAGTCCACGATCCAAATGCCCTTCGGCAACGGCGAACGGCCCTTGGTCAAGTACCCGCAGAAACGGCCGCTCCTCCGCCTTACCACCCGACCGCCCCAGTTGGAAACCCCCTTCGGCGTCTTCAATGAGGGCGTCCTGACCCCCAACGACGCGTTCTTCGTCCGCTATCATCTTTCGGGTTCCCCGCCGAAAAAGGAACTACTCACCCCCGATACCTTCCGCCTGACCGTCAAGGGGGCCGTCAAAACCCCGCTAACCCTGTCGGTACCCGAACTCCAATCCGGATTCGAATCGGTGGAAGTCGTGGCCGTGAATCAATGCTCCGGCAACAGCCGTGGATTCTTCGAGCCCCGCGTGCCCGGCGGGCAATCGGGCAACGGTGCCATGGGCAATGCCCGCTGGAAGGGCGTCCGCCTCAAAGACGTCCTCGCCAAGGCCGGCCTCAACGCCACCGCCAAGCAGGTGTTGCTCAACGGACTGGATCGCCCGCTGCTGCCCGCCACACCCGATTTCGTCAAGGCGATCGACGTCGAACTGGCCCAGGAACCCGACCTCTTGCTGGCCTACGAGATGAACGGCGAGCCACTGCCCTGGTTGAATGGTTTTCCGCTGCGGCTCGTGGTCCCGGGTTATTACGGCACGTATTGGGTGAAGCACCTGAACGAAATCACCGTGATGGACGACACCTTCAAGGGCTTCTGGATGGACCCGGCATATCGGATTCCCGACGATGCCTGTGCCGCCATCGAGCCCGGTACCAAGGCCAAACACACCATTCCCATCACCCGCTTCAACGTGCGCTCGTTCCTGACCAGCCTGGCCGACGGCGCCACTGTGCGGCGGGGCGAACGGATCACCCTGCGCGGCATCGCGTTTGACGGGGGCTACGGGATCCGGGAGGTCGTGGTCTCCGAGGACGGCGGCCGGACCTGGCGTGCCGCTGAGTTGGGCACGGATTTGGGCAAGTATTCGTTCCGCGAATGGACCCTGCCCTTCACCCCGGGCAGCGCCAATCAGTATTCCCTGCGCGTCCGCGCCACCAACCGCCTGGGCCAGTCCCAACCCCTGGATCCCTTGTGGAATCCGTCGGGCTACATGCGCAACGTCGTCGAAACCGTCCGGGTCAATGTCGCCTGATTCCGCCATGAAAAACGCTTTTTTAACGGCCTCCCTCCTGCTTCTCACAACCGCCGGTTCCGGCGTGAAGGCCGAGGACGAGTGGACACTGCCAACGGCCGAGCCCCGCTTGAAGGAAGGCGCCGGGGTGGAAGTGGCCACCACGAGCTGCGTCCTGTGCCACTCGGTCGATTACGTCACCACGCAACCGCCCCTGTCGCGGGACCAGTGGAAGACGATCGTGACCAAGATGCAGCAAAAATTCGGCGCACCGCTCAACGCGGAAAAGATCGATCCCTTGCTGGACTATTTGGCCAAAAACTACGGGAAATAGGGTTGGGAACCTGGGCCTCTGGTCTCGCGGCCACGCCCCCGTCCAAATTAGCATGCCCCGCCCCCCATTCCGCCGGCATTGGCGCCCGGGAGATGGCGTCTTCGGTCCCCACCGCTCCGCCCCAGGTGAAGTGCGACCGAATTAAGGGGGCAGGCTCCCTAATCGGGCCGTAAATACTCCGTGCCAGGTTCAGTATTTGCCCTGCGCGCCCACCCCGAATGGCGTGCCAGGTTCAAAATTCCGCCCTGTGTGAGTGGGCGTTCGATGGGGTCCCAGGTTCCCTAATCGGCGCCGGCGAACTGGGGGGCAGGCTCCCCAGTCGGGCCGGGCGACTATGGGGGCAGGTTCAAAATTTGAGCGGTTCGCGCAACCCTGGATGGCGTGCCGGGTTTAAAGTTACGCCTTGGCGGCGTGGGGGTCTTTTGGCCTGATTGAGGATCGAAGGCGGCGCTGTCGTGGGTCGGCACTACCCACGACTTTCCCGTATGGCGTGGACGCCCCCCCAGCAAAAACCCACTTCAAGTTTCCGGTCGACCCGAAAACAATCGAAAATTCGGTCCCGTTCCGAAAGTTGGGTTAGTCGGGTTTCCTTTGTTGCCTTCTGAGCAACGGAATCCGGGTTTTGCAGGTAAGAATTCCACCCGCTGCCGCGGTTACTTTTCCGCCAGCAGCTCCCGGATCCTAGCCTCCAATGCCGGGCCGCGAGCCGAGGGATACCGCAGGACGCCCTTCTTATCCAGCAGCCACATCGCCGGAATGCTGCTGATGCCAAACTCCTGGGCGTACTTGTTGCCCCAGCCCTTGCCGTCGAAGTATTGCACCCACGGCATCTCCTTCTTGCTCACAAAGCTCTTCAGCTTGTCCTCGTCCTGATCAAAGCTGATCCCCACGATCTCGAAGCCCTGCGGGTGCAGTTGCTCGTAGGCACGCTTGACGTTCGGCAGCTCCTGCACGCACGGACCACACCACGTCGCCCAGAAATCAATCAGGACCACCTTTCCCTTCAAATCGAGCACGTCCACCTTCCGGCCATCCACCGCGGTAAACGCCAGACTGACCGGCTTTCCCACCGACTCCGCCTTCTTGCGCATCGTGGCGGCCATCTGCTTGATCTGGGGATCCGTCTTGGACGCCTCGATTTCCTTAATAATGGCCAACGCTTCGGGAGTTCCCTCCATCAATTGGGCGCATTGCAGCAGCAGATTGTCGAGTTCCGGGCGATCCGGAAACTCCTTCTTCAGGTCACGCAGCCGGGGGATCAGCGTCTTCGCCAGCAACGTGGGATCATCCCCCGCCTTCTCCCGCACCTCCTGAATGACCGCCTGCACCTTTTTGTCGAATTCCGTGGTTGCCGGCGGAGCCTCCGCTTTGGGCGCACCACCCGCGGCCTCCAAGGCAGCCCGCCGGGATTCGTCCCCAAGTTGGACCGCCGCCGCCAAAGCCTGCCGCTCCAGCGTCTTCGCACTCGCCGCCTGCGCGTGGGTCGGAAAACGCTTCTGGAACTCCCGCGCCTGATCCGCACTCACTCCGGCCGCCGTCGCCACCACTTTGCGGTAAGCCTCCTGCTCCGCCGGCGTCGGCGCCCGTTCATTCCAATCGGACGGCGGGGCCGGGGGCCGCAGCGATTTCTGCACCATCGCCCATGCTTCATCCGGTGAATCCGGCAGCACGTTTTTCGCGGGCGCGGGCGCCGTCGCCGCCGGCTTCGTCGGAGCATCCTCCGCCGCCCGGGAGGCAAAAGGAAGGAGAAGGGCGACACCCAGACACAGGGCGGAGAGATTCAAGGGCTTCATGCTCGCGAGGTTATTCTTTGGCATCGACGGACGAACTGACCGGAAGTAGGCCCTGAAGTCGGTCGCGAAGCAACCGGATTCGGCGGGGGTTGGCGGGCTGTGACAAGTCCCCTTCGCGAACCGTCGACGTCATCGTCGACGGATCCCCGGCGCGGTCCAAGGCGTGCAGTAGCGTGGCGATCTCCCCGGGCGCCAGCGCCACGGTCATCGCCGCGTCCACTTGCAGGCGGCGCCCCTGCCGGGCGAATTCCAACAACACCGGACACGGTTCCAGACACGGAATGACACTCTTGCCCGCATCCGGTGCGTCCGGAGCCAGGCCCGCCACCGACCACACGCGGCGGCGCAGACAAAATTGAACCGCACACCCAGCCCGAATGACCGCCGCAGCGTCGGCATCCGACAGCTCCCGGATGCCCCGGTACATCCCGGTTTGTCGCCCCGTGAACTCGCGAAAGTGCTGCACCGGTGCCGGATTCTCCCCGGCCGCCCACCAATCGGTCAATGCTCCGGGATACAACGCATCCAGCGCTTCCTCCAACTCGGCCTCCGTGGCCGCCCGACACCACCAACCGCGCCGCAGATTGGGCGCGGTCTTGATCGGTCGAAAAGCCCCGGTGACCGTCGTCTGGGCCAGTTCACGCAGGTCACCAACGGTCAGAACCAGCAGCTCCGAGCGTTCACGGCCGGCGTCGGCCCCGTGTCGCAACTCACACCCCGACGTCTCCGGGGTGAGGCGCACCTCGGCAAAATCCAGGAACTCCCTTCCGGCGAGTTCACACCGGAAGGCCAGCCGCGGCGGGGAGGGTGCGGGATCCATCGATCACCCAACCTACCCGGAAACCGCCACCACCAAAACGAAGCTTTGCGGCGCAAAAAAGCCCGCGCCACAGGGGAAGGGACGCGGGCGATCAACGGTCGCCATCGGTTTCACCGATCGCGATCAGCGCTGCAGTTGCTTTTCCAGGAATCCCACCGTCTGCCGCACCGTGGAATCCACTTCCATGCGGTCCTTCACCTGCCGGCACGCATGCAGGACCGTGCCGTGATCCCGGCCCCCGAACGCCTCGCCAATGGCGGCCAGGCTCGATTCGGTCAACTGCCGGGACAGGTACATGGCGACCTGACGCGGAAACGCGATGTTTTCCGGACGCCGTTTGCTGGTCATGTCCTGCATCCGGATGTCGTAATGTTCGGCGACCTTTTTCTGGATGAAATCAATCGTCACCACCTGCTTGCCCTCTTCCTGGAGAATTTCCCGGAGCAACTGCTCGACGGTTTCCAAGGTGACCAACTTGCCGGTGAGCTGGGCAAACGCGGCCACGCGGGTGTAGGCGCCTTCCAACCGGCGGATGTTCGTACGGATCCGCTGCGCGAGGAAGCCGATGATCTCATCGGGCAGCTTCACGCCAAACGCCGCTTCCTTGTTGCGCAGAATCGCGATCCGCGTCTCGACATCGGGCGGCTGGATGTCCGCCGTCTGCCCCCACTCGAAGCGGGAGATCAACCGTTGTTCGAGCCCCTGAATCTCGCTCGCCGGCCGGTCGCAGCACAGCACGATCTGTTTCCGCGACTCATGCAGCGCGTTGAAGGTATGGAAAAACTCCTCCTGGATCCGCTCCTTGCCCGACAGGAACTGGATATCGTCCAGCAACAGCAGGTCCAACTGCCGGTACTTCTTGCGGAACTTGGTCAGCGAATTGTTCTGCAACCCCTCGATGAACTCGTTGGTGAAGCGTTCGCAGCTCAGATACGCGACCTTGGGGTTCTTCTTCGCCGCCAGCACATGGTGGCCAATCGCGTGCAGCAAGTGCGTCTTGCCCAGACCCACGCCGCCGAAGACAAACAACGGATTGAAGGCCTTGCCGGGATTCTGGGCCACCGCGAGCGCGGCGCTGTGGGCAAACTGGTTGTTGTTGCCGACAACGAAGGTCGCAAAGGTGTTTTGCGGATTGAACGGAGCCTCTTCCTTCGCCTTTTCCTTGTCCCGGGCGGCACTGGCGGTCTCCGCCACCTCCTCGGCCAGCACCGGCGCCGACAACACCGGGGCCGTGCTGACTTCACTGACCACAAAATCGATGTGCATGGGCCGGATCGCCGCCCGGCTCACCACGGAACGGAGCACGTCCAGATAGTTGTCCCGCAACCACACCTCGCAGAACTCGTCGGAAACCTCCAAGGTCAACCGGTCGTTGGCCGCGGCCCGGGCCCGGAGCGGGGCAAACCAGAGCGCGAAAAGCTCCGGCTTGAGCATGCCGCGCAGCGTCTCGCGGGCAGCGCTCCAAATGGCATCGGCATTGAGGGAAGACATGGACGGGGAAGAAGTCGGCATCGGAGAAGAGAACTCAAGGTTTATTCACCTCGATTTGTCACCTGGCTGTAACCCTCGCTCCGACCGGGGTTTAGCGCCCCCTGCACCCGGCAGATCCGGCCCGAAAGCCCCATTTTTCCCGCCCGCTCCGGCCGAAAACTTTTACCTAAGTGCATATTAATAAGCTATTTACCAATTTTTTACTCACCCGTAAAGGAACTACCCGATCCAGCACGTCGCGCTCACCAATTGGGATAGCGGCACAGTTTCTAGGGGACTCCCCGGCCGGAGCCGAGTGAAACTTCTCCCGGGTTATACCCAGGTTATTCACAGCCCAAAAAGCCCCGGTTTTTCGGGCCTCTTTGGGGTGTTCGAATGTGCAACAAAAAATTTTGCCGTTTTGGTCGCAAGGTTGTTCGCAAAAGGGCTCCGAAACGCGCCTCAGAAATTCCCGTAGCCGTCCCCCGTCGGAACCTGATTTCCCGGCCCTCCCGCAGCAGAAACGAGCGGCTTTTACCGCAGGGTTCGAAGGAAACGAAGGCTTAGGGATTTAACCAAGATCGCCCCCGCCAAGGCCGTCCCGACCGCCGCGTGCGCCTTTCCCTGGCCCCAAACGGCCCCGAATGGCCCCCAAGCCCGGGCTTTTGCTCCAGTTGTTCACAACGGCGCGCCGAACCGCGGGTTTCCCGGCTCACTCCCACAAAACCGACCGGTCAATGGCCGACAGTTGCGTCCGTCCCGTCAGGGCCATGGCCTGTTCCAGCTCATCGTGCAGCAACGCCACCACGCGAGCCACGCCCGCCGAGCCCGCCACTGCCAACCCCTGCAGCACCGGCCGCCCAATCAGCACCGCCGACGCACCACAGGCGAGCGCCTTCAGGATATCCGTCCCGCGCCGGATCCCACCGTCCACCAGGACCGGCGTGCGCCGATCCACCCGGGCCGTCACCGCCCGCAGCGCGATCAAACTGGCCTGCGCCGTGTCCAGCATCCGGCCGCCGTGATTCGAGACAATGATGCCCGCCACTGCCCGTTCCGCCGCCCGCGCCGCGTCGTCGGGATCCAAAATGCCCTTCAGCAACACCGGCAACCGGGTGATCGAGCGGAGCCAGTCAATTTCGTCCCACGTCATCCGCGTGTTGCCACCGCGCAACACCGAGTCGCGGCCTTTGTTAATGTCCTGCATGTAGGGCAGCTCCAGACCCGGCGTGAGCTTGAACTTCGCCCGGATCTGCCGATAGCGCGGCCCCACCACCGGGGCATCCACCGTCACCACCAACGCACGGCACCCCGCCTTTTCCACCTCGGCCACCACTTCCTTCACAAAACCCCGATCCGACTGCACGTACATCTGAAACCACAGCGGCTGCCGGGTCGCCGCCGCAATGGGACCGATCCGCGTGTTCGACGCACTGCTGACCACAAACAGCGAGCCCGATTGCTCCGCCCCACGGGCCGTCTCCACCTCGCCCTCGGGATGAATCATCCGATGATACGCCGTGGGCGCGATCAGGATCGGATGGGGCAGATCCGCGCCCAACAGGTTCAAGCGTGTGTCGATCTTCGACACATCCACCAGCACCCGATTGCGCAGCCGGAGTTGGTCATAGGCTTCCCGATTCCACCGCACCGTGATTTCATCCGCCGCGCCGCCCGCGACCAGAGCGCGCGACATCGGCGACAGCCGGGCCTGGGCCGCGTTCTCGAAGTCCGTGACGCTGATAAACTCCGCGAGATCCGCGGGCGCGAGGGGAGCGGCGGCGCGTTTCATCCGCGCCGAACCGGCGGCGGCCAGGGGCAGGACGGATCCCAACAGCGTGGAGGACATGATGGCTTTGCGACGGGAAATAGGCATGGAAACACCGGCACGGTCGATTCTTTCGGTCCCGTGTAAACGATGAGATTGCCTTGCCCGTCCGCTCCCTCTACCCCAACTGGACGTCACCGTGGCCAACACGCTCTATCATCAACTCGTCCGCGCGGAAAGCCTCAGCAACGATGCCTTGCTGGGCAGTTTCCTGGATTTCGCCACCGGTCGCGGCCTCGAACTCTATCCCGCCCAGGAAGAGGCCATTCTCGAACTGTATTCCGAGAAAAACGTCATCCTCAACACCCCCACCGGCTCCGGAAAATCCCTCGTCGCCTCCGCCCTCCATTTCAAATCCGTCGCCCAGGGCCGGCGCTCCGTGTACACCTGCCCCATCAAGGCGTTGGTGAACGAAAAGTGGCTCGCCTTGTGCCGCGAATTCGGTGCCGAAAACGTGGGCCTGAGCACCGGCGACGCCACCATCAATCGCGACGCCCCCATCCTCTGCTGCACCGCGGAGATCCTCGCCAACATCGCCCTGCGCGACGGTCCCGCCGCCAAGGTGGATGACGTCGTCATGGACGAGTTCCATTACTATTCGGATCGCGATCGCGGGGCCGCATGGCAGATCCCGCTGCTCACGTTGCCGCAGACCCGCTTTCTGCTGATGTCGGCCACCCTGGGCGACACCGCGTTCTTCGAGACCGCCCTCACCCGACTCAACGGGCGACCCACCACGACGATCTCGTCGGTGAAACGCCCGGTGCCGCTGGAGTTCTCCTACTCGGAAACGTCGCTCGCCCAAACCGTGGAAGGCCTGCTCGCCGCGGACAAGGGACCGATCTACGTGGTCCACTTCTCCCAGAACGAGGCCGCCGAAAGCGCGCAGGATTTCACCAGCCTGAACGTGGCTTCGAAGGAGGCCAAGGCGGCGCTCGCCACCGCGCTGGAAGGGTTCAAGTTCTCCAGTCCGTACGGCCCCGAAATCAAGCGCTGGCTCCGCGCTGGCATCGGCGTGCATCACGCCGGATTGCTCCCCAAGTACCGCATCCTCGTCGAGCAACTCGCGCAGCGCGGCCTGCTCCCCGTCATCTGCGGCACGGATACCCTTGGCGTGGGCATCAATGTGCCGATCCGCTCGGTGGTCTTCACCCGGCTCTGCAAATTCGACGGCCAAAAAACCGGCCTGCTGGCCGCACGCGACTTCCATCAAATCTCCGGCCGCGCCGGCCGCAAGGGCTACGACAACGTCGGCTGGGTCATCGCCCAGGCTCCGGAGCACGTGGTGGAAAACCGCAAGCTGGAGGAGAAATCCAAGCGCGACGGCAAGAAGTTCACCAAACGCCAGCCCCCCGACCGGAACTTCGTCAATTGGGATCAGCAAACCTTCACGCGCTTGATGACCGCGCCGCCGGAGCGGCTCACGTCCCGATTCCAGATCACGCACGCGATGCTGCTGAACGTGCTCGGTCGACCGGGCGACGGCTGCACCGCGATGCGCAACCTCATCCGCGACTGCCACGACGGCGACAAGGCCAAACGCCAGCACACCCGCCGTGCCTGGCAGCTCTTCCGCACGCTGGTGGACAGGCAGATCATCGAAATCCCCGGCCGCAAAGTCCCCACCGCGCCGGCCGAACTCACCGGCCCCGACAACGCCGCGACTCCTGCCGTGTCCTCCGCCTCGGCATCGACAGAAATCCTCGCCCCAGCAGCTACGCCCGCCGCGCTCATCACCCCAACCTCCCCGACCACGCCAGGTGCCACGCCGACCAAACTCCGGCTCAATCTCGCGTTGCCCGATAATTTCTCGCTCGACCAGGCGTTGTCCCTGTTCCTCCTCGACACCCTCCCCACGCTCAATCCCGAAGCCCCGGAGTACGCCTTTGATCTCATCACCCTGATCGAAGGCATCCTCGAAGACCCCGACGTCATCCTCCGCCGCCAACTCGATCGCCTGAAAGGCCAGAAGATTGCCGAACTCAAGGCCCAGGGGATGGAATACGACGACCGCATGGCCGAGTTGGAAAAGCTCGAGCATCCCAAGCCCAAACCGGAATTCTTCTACGCCACCTTCAACGCCTGGGCCGAGAAGCATCCGTGGATCGGCGTCGAGAACATCCGGTTAAAATCCATCGCCCGGGAAATGTTCGAGGAATTCCGTTCTTTCTCGGACTACGTCAAACTTTACGAACTCCAGCGCGTGGAAGGTGTCCTGCTGCGCCACCTCAACGGCGTCTATAAGGTCCTCAAGCAAACCGTCCCGGCCGCGGCCAAGACCGATGCCGTGCAGGAAATGGAACTCTACCTCGGCACCATGATTCGCCAGGTCGACTCCAGCCTCCTGGACGAATGGGAGCGCCTGCGAAATCCCGAATATCAATCCAAGACGGAGGCCCCCGAGGTCCGTCCCCCGGGCGCGGAGGAAGCCGCCCTGGACATCACCCGCAACACCCGGGAATTCACCGCCGCCATCCGGACGCAGATCTTCACCTTCCTGCGCGCCTGGACCGACGGCGACTGGGACGCCGCCCTCGCGGTCCTCGCCACTCCGCTCGATGCCGACGCCCAACCCTGGACCCCCGCCCGCCTGGAAGCGGCCATCGACACCTACGAAACCGGCCACGCCCGAGTCTCCCTGGACCCCGAAGCCCGAAATGCCCGCCACACGTATATAAAGATCGCCGACGACAAGCTAAGTTGGACGGTGGACCAAGTCCTGGTGGACCCCGAAGCCGTGAACGACTGGGCCGCGGTCTTTAAGCTAGATTTGGCGGAATCCCGCACCGCCAAAGAACCCCGCCTCCACCTCCACCGCCTCGCCCCCATCTCCCGCTGACAGCACGTACCGCTCTCCCATGTACCGCTGACTTTTTAGTCGGCGTCATTCCCACTTTCTTCCTTCCCCCGCACCGCTGACCCATTTTCGTCCCGGCCCGAGAATCCCGGCTTTAATCCACGAAGAACTTTTATGACGCTAGTGTAGTGTTTCACAAATAACTTTACTAACAACACCTTTTCGTGCCAATCTCCGGAATGGCTCGTCCAAAGCTCCCCATCGTTCTCTCCGACACCGACCGAACGGAACTGCTCCGTCGTACGAAGGCGCCCGCTTCGACCGTCCA